>NZ_JARXYJ010000001.1:8742012-9356890 GCF_029894425.1 Streptomyces sp. SAI-127 | reverse complement strand
CGCGCAGGGCGGTCAGGGCGTGCACGGTGGCGGTGTTGCAGCCGATGATCAGGGCTTGGGGACCATGGGCGGCGGCGGCCTCGGCGAGGGCCAGAGCGCGCCCGATGATGTCGTCCGGCGTCCGCGGGCCCCACGGCATGCCGTCGGGGTCGAGGGAGAGCACGAGATCGGCGTCGGGGCGCAGCCGCCGTACCGCGGCGGTGGCCGCCAGCAGGCCGATTCCGGAGTCCAGGAGCGCGATCTTCACCCGGCCACGATAGACGATATGCCCTTGAGCGCCGGTCCCGTGGGGCAGACTGCGCGCGTGAGCGCCATCGCGTGGACCGCCGCCGTATCCCTCGCCGCCTGGCTGTGGCTGCTGCTCTGCCAGGGCTTCTTCTGGCGTACGGATGTGCGGCTCCCGCCGGAGCGGGACCCGCAGGCCTGGCCCCCGGTGGGTGTGGTGGTGCCGGCGCGCGACGAGGCCGAGGTGCTGCCCGCGAGCCTTCCTTCTCTCCTGGCCCAGGACTATCCGGGCCGGGCGGAGGTCTTCCTCGTCGACGACGGCAGCACGGACGGCACCGGGGAGCTGGCCCGCGAGCTGGCGCGCCTGCGGGGCGGGCTGCCGTTGACCGTGTCCTCGCCGGGCGAACCGCCGGCCGGGTGGACCGGCAAGCTCTGGGCGGTGCGCCACGGTATCGGCCTGGCACGCGCGCGTGGCCCCGAGTACCTGCTGCTGACGGACGCCGACATCGCCCACGAGCCGGACAGCCTGCGGCGGCTGGTGGCCGCCGCGCACGCCGGGGGCTTCGACGTCGTCTCGCAGATGGCCCGGCTGCGGGTGGAGAGCCTGTGGGAGCGGCTCGTGGTGCCGGCGTTCGTCTACTTCTTCGCGCAGCTGTATCCGTTCCGCCGGATCGGCAAGAAGAGGGGGCTCGGACGGCGGCCGCGGCGGGCGGCTGCGTCCTGCTGCGCGCCGAAACCGCCGAGCGGGCGCGGATCCCGGACGCCATCCGGCAGGCCGTCATCGACGACGTGGCCCTCGCGCGGGCCGTCAAGGGCGGGGGCGGCCACATCTGGCTGGGCCTCGCCGAGCGGGTGGACAGCGTGCGTCCCTATCCCCGGCTGCACGACCTGTGGCGGATGGTGTCGCGCAGCGCCTACGCCCAGCTCCGCCACAACCCCCTGGTGCTGCTCGGAACGGTGGCCGGGCTCGCGCTCGTCTATCTGGTGCCGCCCGTCGCCGTCCTCACCGGTCTGGCCACGGGGAGTACGGCGACCGTGGTGACCGGTGCTCTCGCGTGGCTGGTCATGACGGGGACGTACGTCCCGATGCTCCGCTACTACCGGCAGCCGTTGTGGCTCGCACCCCTGCTGCCGTTCACCGCGTTCCTCTATCTCCTGATGACGGTCGACTCGGCGGTGCAGCACTACAGGGGGCGCGGCGCGGCCTGGAAGGGCCGCACCTACGCGCGCCCGGACGCCGTCGCTGGCGAGGAGGGGTGAGGCCTCACTTGCGGCCCGGTGTCCAGTTCATGCCCCAGCCGTAGACGTGGTCCACCGTCCGCTGCGGGCTCACCCCGCGGTCGGGCACCAGATAGCGGGCCTCGCGCTGGACGACCAGGTCGTCGCCGGTGCTGGTGATCAGGGCCAGCGCGCACACCGTCGAGGGCACCGTGCACTCGTCGAGGGAGAAGTCGATCGGGGCGCCGTACTGCGGCTGGAGGGTGACCGTGGCGTGCAGGTCGGCGAAGGAACGCGCCCCCTCGTAGATGGTCACGAAGACCAGGATGCGCCGGAAGTCCCGCTTGTGGTCGAGGTTCACGGTGAGGTTCTCGCCGCTCGCGAGGGCACCGGTGCGGTCGTCGCCGTCGAGGTGGATGTACGGCGGCTGGTGCAGGGCTCCATAGGCGTTGCCCAGCGCCTGTACGACCCCCTTGCGGCCGTCGGCGAGTTCGTAGAGGGCGCACAGATCGAGGTCGAGGTCGGCGTGCATGGCCACCGCGCGACCGCGCTTGCTGCCCCAGCCCGAGAACTGTTTGCGTACCTGCCAGTTGAGGTTCACGCGCATCGCGCCCGACGTGCCGCCCTGTTTGGCGAGGGAGACCGAAGGCGCCGACTTGGTCAGCGTGACCTTGGAGAGGCGGACCGGTTGCGAGGCCGGGGCGGGCGCCGGGGCCGTGGGGGCTGCCTGCTGGGGTTCGTCCACGGTGATACCGAAATCCGTTGCCAGACCTTCCAGTCCGCTGTCGTAGCCCTGACCCACGGCGCGGAACTTCCAAGCGCCTTGACGGCGATAGAACTCTCCGAGCACGAAAGCGGTTTCCACGGTCGCACCCGCACTGTCGAATCGCGCCGCCACCGTGCCCTGAGCGGCGTCCTGTACCTCGATGTAGAGATCCGGGATCTGGGCGAAGGTCCCGCCGTCCGCGGAGGCGGCGAGTACGACCGTCTCCACCGACGGCTCCACGCGCGCGAGGTCGACGAGCAGTGTGTCGGTCACCCGGCCGTCGTCGGTCCGTTTGCCCTCGTGGCGGACCGCTCCGGAGGAGTGCTGCGGCTGGTTGTAGAAGACGAAGTCGGCGTCGGAGCGGACCTTTCCGCCGACGAGCAGCAGGGCCGAGGCATCCGCGTCGGGGACTCCGGGTCCGGAGCGCCAGCCCAATTCGACGCGCAGTGCCGTCGTGGGCACCGGAGCGTTCGACCCTTTCGACATTGACATGTCCGCCCCCATCAGGTGTCGGCAGGCCAGGACTCGCCCCGGCGGTCCTTCGGGTTCTACCCGCACAACCTATTCCCCAGGGACAGCGAACTCCCATCCCACGGACAGGAAGATCGCCGGTCAACCGTCGGTAACCCGCCGGGAACTCGGCCTTTACACGGATCGGGCCTGGATTGGCGTCCTTTTTTGCCGAGTTCGCTCGCATTGGGGATCCCACGTCACTGCGGACACGGAAAACAACCCTCTTATCGGTCTCCCCAACCAGCACATCGTGGGCTTAACTTATGTGCCATGACCTCCCCCCGCTCCACTTATGGCGGCGGCTACTACTCCGCCTCCTTCCCGGACACTCCGATCTACGACTCGCTCGTGGCCGAGCGGGGCACCCCGCAGATCGCCCCGATCCGGGTCCCTGCCGCGTACGACGTCCCGGCGAGCAACCTGCCGGCGCTTCCGTCCGGGCTGCCCGCTCTTCCCGCGGGTCCCTCCTACTCCTCCTACGGCTACCCGCAGGCGCAGCAGCCCTCTCCGCTGCAGCAGGCGCCCGGGGCGTACATCCCGCAGCAGGCGGCCGCGCCTCGCGGTTATCCCGGGCCGCAACAGCAGCAGCCGCGTCCGGCCGGCCAGGGCATGGGCACGGGCTACGAGGCGATGCGCCCCGCGGCTCCCCGGCCCGCTCCGGCGGCTCCCTACCAGGATCCGTACAACAACCAGCAGTACCGCGGGTACTGATTCCCCTCCCGGGCTGTCGGTGCCACCTGGCACGATGGCCTCATGGGGAATGCGCAGCTGCTGTCGATTCACGTCCATCCGGTCAAGGCGTTCCGGGGTCTGGCACCGCGGGAGGCCGAGGTGGAGCCCTGGGGGCTGGCCGGAGACCGGCGCTGGGCGCTGGTCGACGACGGGGGAAAGGTCGTCACACAGCGACAGCAGCCGCGCCTCGCGCTGGCCGCCGCCGAGCTGCTCCCCGGCGGCGGCGTCGTTCTGTCCGCGCCCGGCATGGATCCGCTGACCGTGCCGGTCCCCGAGTCGGCCGAGACCGTCACGCTGGATCTCTTCGGGGACAAGGTCGAAGGGGTACCCGCCGCCGACACGGCCGCGCACGCGTGGTGCAGCGAGTACCTCGGCGCCGGGACCCGCCTCGTCCACATGGACGACCCCGCCAACCGCCGCCCGGTCGAACCCGAGTACGCGCTGCCGGGCGAGACCGTCACCTTCGCCGACGGATATCCGCTTCTGCTCGTCTCCGCGGCCTCCCTGGACGCCCTCAACTCCCTCATCGCCGAAGGCCGGCACGCGGCCGAGGGCCCCCTGCCCATGAACCGTTTCCGGCCGAACGTCGTCGTGGGCGGCACCGACGCCTGGGCCGAGGACGACTGGTCGCTCCTCGCGATCGGGGACGTGACCTTCCGGGTGGCCAAGATGTGCGGGCGCTGCGTGGTGACCACGACCGACCAGGCCGCCGCCGTCCGCGGCAAGGAGCCCCTGCACACCCTGGGCCGGCACCGCCGCTTCGGCAGCAAACTGGTCTTCGGACAGAATCTGGTGCCCCGGTCCCGCGGCACCATCCGGGTCGGCGACACGGTGAGGATTCTCGAATAGCGAGCGGCGGGTCGACGCGGCGGCGGTGGACAAAGTTCCGCCAAAGATCAACCCGGGCCTCGGCCGCGGGAACACCGCCCGGGTGCCTGCACGTTGGGACCTTCATGAGGAGTTCATGAGAGGACCCGGCCGCAGGTGATTTCGCTCTCTCTTCGGCCGGTCCCTCGCGTGAACGACTCCGTCGGGGGTTATCACGGAGCGGGGAAGGGGGTGCGGACGGTGCGAGCGATCAGTGGACTCTGGCGTTGGCGGCGCAACCCGCTGCGCCGCGGGACCGACCTGGCCGAGGCCTGGGTGGGCCTGCTGGCCCTGCTGCTGATCCTGGTCGTCGGACCGGTGGTCGGGTCCGTCACCGGGGGCGTGGCCCAGGACGCGCTGCAGCGGTCGGTCCGTGAGCAGCAGGAATCCCGCCGGCTGGTGACGGCGACCGTGATCCGCAAACTGGACCGCTCACCGCTGGACGCCGACCCCGAGGCCGCCTCGGGGCGGGATGTGCGCAGCCGGGTGGTGGCCGACTGGACCGCGCCGGACGGCACCACGCACAAGGGCACGGTGACGGCCGCCCTCCAGACCCCGCACCGCGGCGACCACTTCAGTCTGTGGACGGACCTCCACGGACGGATAGCGGCCCGGCCGCTGGACTCCGCGACCGCCAGCACCCATGCCGTCCTCGCGGGCACCGGGGCGGCCCTGCTGACCGCGGGCCTGATCGAGGGCGGCAGGCGGCTCGCCGTCTGGCGCATGGTCCGCCGCCGGTACGCCCGTTGGGACCAGGCCTGGGACCGCGCGGGCCCGGACTGGGGCCGGACCGGCACCGGCAGTTGACGGCCTTACGGCTCTGGTCAACCCACCACCCGCGCGCACGCTACGGTGGACCGGCCGAGGTTCTTCGGCAGCACAAACCCGCGTACGTCGAGGTGGGGGCACAGCAACGCCATGGCACAGGGCACGGTCCAGGTGACGCACACCGGTACATCGCGGTGGCGGCGCCGCACGGGTGAGTACGCGTCCCTCGCCGCCGCCCTGGAGGCCGCGGCCGACGGCGACGTGCTCACGGTCGCGCCCGGCACCTACCGGGAGAACCTCGTCGTGCAGCGGGCGGTGACCCTGCGCGGCCCCGAGGGTTCGCCCGGTTCCGTGCGCATCGCGCCCCTGGACGGGGTGCCGTTGACGGTGCGCGCCTCCGCCGTGGTGCAGGATCTGCACGTGGAGGGCCAGGACGCCGCCGCGCCCGCCCTGCTCGTCGAGGAGGGCACCCCGGAGCTCTCCGACATCCGGGTCGTCACCCGGTCCGCGGCCGGCATCGAGGTCCGCGGCGGAGCCCGCCCGACCGTGCGGCGCTGCACCGTCGACAACCCGGCCGGCATCGGCATCGCCGTACTGGACGGCGCGGGCGGGGTCTTCGAGGAGTGCGAGATCGTGGCGGCCGGCCAGTCCGGCATCGCGGTGCGCGGCGGTGCCCATCCCCGCCTGGAGCGCTGCCGGGTCCACCACACCTCCGGTGCGGGACTTGCGGCCACCGGCGAGAACTCCGCGCTGGAGGCCGTGGGTTGCGAGATCTACGAGGTCCGCGGCAGCGGTGTGCAGATCACAGGCCGGGCCACCGCCCACCTCACCGACTGCGATGTGCACCGCACCACCGGCGACGGCGTCACGCTCGACACCGACGCGGTGCTGACCCTCGCCGACTGCCGTATCCACGACATCCCTGAGAACGCGGTCGACCTGCGCTCCCGTTCGGTGCTCACCCTGACCCGCACGACGGTCCGTCAGTTCGGGCGCAACGGCCTGTCGGTGTGGGATCCGGGCACGCGCGTGGACGCCAACCAGTGCGAGATCTTCGACAGCACCGGCGACTACCCGGCCGTCTGGGTCAGCGACGGTGCCACCGCCGTACTGGACTCCTGCCGGGTGCACGACGTGCCGGACGCCCTGTTCGTCCTGGACCGCGGCTCCCGCGCGGACGTCGTCGACAGCGACATCTCCCAGGTCCGCAACACGGCCGTGTCGGTGAGCGACGGGGCCACCGCGCAGCTCGACGACTGCCGGATCAGGGACGCGGCGACCGGCGCCTGGTTCCGCGACCACGGCAGCGGCGGCAACCTCAACAACTGCACCGTGGACGCCACCCAGACCGGCGTGATCGTCACCAAGGGCGCCGACCCGACGATCGAGCGCTGCACAGTCGACTCCCCCGCCGAGGCGGGCTTCTACGTGTCGGCGGGCGGCCGCGGCAGCTTCCTGAACTGCCGAGTGACGGGCAGCGGCGGGTACGGCTTCCATGTGATAGACGGCTGCCGTACGACGCTGAAGAAGTGCCGCACCGAGCGCTGCGCGCGCGGGGGCTATGAGTTCGCGGACGCCCCGGACGCGGCCGCCGGTGCGGGTCCCGTCGTCGAGGACTGCACCAGCGACGAGAGCGGGGGCCTGACCCCGCCCGCGGCCCGCGAGACCGCCGTACAGAACGACTCCCGCGCGCCCGGCCTGCTGGGTGCGATCCCCGGCCAGCGGATCACCGAGCAGGAGCCGCTGGTCGTCCCCGCGGCGCCGGAGAAGCCCTCGCGCACCTCGAAGGCCGTTCTCGGCGAACTCGACGCGCTGGTGGGCCTGGACAGCGTCAAGCGCGAGGTGCGAGCGCTCACCGACATGATCGAGGTGGGCCGGCGCCGCCAGGAGGCGGGCCTCAAGGCGGCGTCCGTCAAGCGCCATCTGGTCTTCACCGGTTCCCCCGGCACCGGCAAGACGACGGTCGCCCGGCTCTACGGCGAGATCCTCGCCTCCCTCGGTGTCCTGGAGAAGGGCCATCTGGTCGAGGTGTCCCGCGTCGACCTGGTCGGCGAGCACATCGGTTCCACCGCGATCCGCACCCAGGAGGCCTTCGACAAGGCGCGCGGCGGAGTGCTGTTCATCGACGAGGCGTACGCGCTGTCACCGGAGGACTCGGGCCGGGACTTCGGCAAGGAGGCCATCGACACGCTGGTGAAGCTGATGGAGGACCACCGGGACGCGGTCGTGGTGATCGTCGCGGGCTACACCGCCGAGATGGAGCGGTTCCTGTCGGTCAACCCGGGTGTGGCCTCCCGCTTCTCACGGACCATCACCTTCAGCGACTACAACCCCGAGGAACTGCTCAGCATCGTGGAGCAGCAGGCCGAGGAGCACGAGTACCGGCTGGCGCCGGGCGCCGCGGAGGCTCTGCTGAAGTACTTCACGGTGCTGCCCAAGGGCCCCGCCTTCGGCAACGGCCGGACCGCGCGCCAGACCTTCGAGGCGATGGTGGAGCGGCACGCGAGCCGGGTCGCCCAGGTGGACGACCCGACCACGGACGATCTGACCCTGCTCTACGCCGAGGATCTGCCCGAGTCGTCCTGAGCCCGCGGGCCCGGTACGTCCGGCTGCAAACGGCCCAGCAGTTTCGCCCGCTCCTCGGCGAAGACCGGGTCGGCCTGGTAGTCGGAGTGGCCCAGGATCTGTGAGGGCAGCGGGTGCAGGTCGGTACGGCCGTAGGCGAGCGGGTCCTTCAGGGGTTCCCGGTCCACTTCGGGGCCGCAGTCGCCGGGCAGCCGGACCGGGCCGCCGATGGGGTCGGTGAGCCGGTAGAGGTTGCGCCAGCAGTCCACGTCGTGGTGCAGGGCGGTGAGCGCGGCCGGACCGAAGTGGGCCGGGAACCAGCGGCCGTAGAGACGCTCCAGCGGGGAGCCGTAGGTCAGCAGGGCGACCCGCTTGCGGACCGACGGCTCCAGCTGCCAGGCCGCGGCGGCGGCGAGCACGCTGCCCTGGGAGTGGCCGGAGATGACCAGCCGGCCGCGGGTGGTGCGGGTCCAGGTCGCGATCCGCCAGGTCAGGTCCGGTACGGCGCGCTCGGCGTAGCAGGGCGGAGCGAAGGGGTGGGCGGCGCGCGGCCAGAAGGTGCCCACGTCCCAGAGGATGCCGATGGTCCGGCGCGCGGAGGGGTCCTTGTAGGCGCGGCGGCCCCAGGTGACGAACAGGATGAAGCCGAGTCCGATCAGCCAGGAACCGAGCGCCTGCGCGGTCTCCGCGGCGCTCTCGACGAAGGCGTACGCCCCCTCGGCGGCCTTGCCGGGTGTCTTGTGGGAGGTCAGGGCGCCCACGAGCGCTCCGGCGCCCAGGAGCAGGGTGCTGGCCGAGGTCACCCCGATCAGACGGGGCCCCCGGTCCGTCAGCGCGGCCATCGCGCGGGTGCGGGCGATGCGGCGGGTTCGTTGCGCGTCCTTGGGCTCCGCGGGGTACTCGCTCTCCACCGCGCCCAGTTGGGCCCGCCCGGAGCGCCAGGTGCGCAGGCCGAGCCAGGCGCAGTGCCCCAGCAGCACGACGAGGACCAGCGGGATCACGGAGGCCTGCCAGGTCAGCAGGACCGGCGGTCCGAGGATGGTCGCGCCGGTGCCGTCCAGCCAGTCCGCCACGCGCTGCGACACGCCGCCGGACATCACACCGCCGAGGGCGCAGGCCAGCATCGCCACGGCGGGTCCGCCGAGGCCCCGCATCGCGGAGCGGGGGTCGGGATGCGTGCGGTACAGCAGGTGGGCGACCGCGGCCAGGGCGATGATCAGCAGGCCCTGCACGAAGGCGATGCCGCCGAAGGTGGCGTCCCCCGACAGCCTGCCGTGCGACTCCCACCCGGGCCGTGCCCACCCGGCGTACACCGCGGCGAGGGCGAGCAGGACGAGCGCGGCGAGCGGCAGACGTCGTACGAGGTGCTCGTCGAGCTGCCGGTCGAGATGCTTCTCGCTGCGGCCGCGGCGGCACACCACCCAGACGACGGCGACCCCACCGGCGACGAGACCGGCCTCCAGGACCCGGCCGAGCGTGTCGAGCAGTGCGGAGCCGCCCGGTGCGCGGTCGAAACGGGCCGCCGTCGAGCTGACCGCCGCGGCGATCGTCAGCAGGCCCGCGGCGGTGTGCGCGGCCCGCAGGCGGGCGACCAGACGGCGGCCGTACCAGAAGCCGGGCCGGCCGAGTGCGGTGCGGCCGTTGTCCTCCTCCGGATCGCCCTCGCGGGACATGGGCTGCTGGGACTCGTAGGCGCTCCAGGTGCGGTGGGACAGGTACCAGAGGAGGCCGGTGAGCGCGGCCGGGACCAGGGCCGCGAGGGCGAGGCGGCGGCCCGGCCTGCTCCACCAGCCGCCGTCCGACACGTCGGGCGACAGGAAGCCCAGCCAGGAGTGCGACTCGGCACACGCGCGTGTGCCCGCGCACTGCCAGGCCGCGAGGTCCAGGGCGACCTCGCAGGCGGCGGCGACCAGCAGAACGGTCAGGGTCAGACCGGCGAGTCGTACCAGCAGGCCGTAGAGGCGCACGGTCCTTTTGCGGCCGCGTGCGGTGGGGCGCATCCAGTGGGCGAGGTTGACCACCATGAACGGCAGCAACAGCAGCCACAGGGCGCGGGTGCCGTTGCCGGAGGTGAGGTTGCACCAGACGTACGCCTCGGGCACCGGGCCGGTGCGGCCCTCGCGCGGTCTCTTCTCGGCATCGACGTCGTCGGCGCGCCGGAAGACGGCCGCGATGTCGTCGCCGGTGATCCGCACCGTGCGCGGATCGTCGAGCATCTTCTCCGGCGTGGTGCCGCCCACCCCGTGGACCAGGAGTTCCAGGGCGGTTCCGGATTCTTCGGGCCGGGCGGCCGAGCCGTCCCCGCCCATGGTCGTGACACGTTCCACTGTCTTCGCACTTCCCCCGTGACGCGCTGTCGGCATCTGTCCGTGCGGGCACAAGGATCTCCGGTCTGCGCAGTGCGCACACCCCTCGTCACGGAATCTCCCCGATCCGGGTGACAGCCAAAGCCCGGGTGTCACCCCGGTGGCAAGAGGGTGACGGGGCGGTCGGTGGCACTCCCCGCCGGGGCCCGTGCGAGTATGGGACGTCCCGCGCACCAGGGTCGGGCAAAATGTGCTTGTGGGAGAGGGTGCGCAGGGCATGTCGGACGGCCCCAGGCGAAAGGACCGGAGCGTACGTGAGTGAGAATCAGAACCTCCTCGCGGAGCAGCGGCGCGCCCTGATCCTGGACGAGGTCCGGCGCCGAGGCGGGGTGCGCGTCAACGAGCTGACCCGCAAGCTCGGCGTGTCGGACATGACGGTGCGGCGCGATCTGGACGCGCTGGCCCGCCAGGGTGTGCTGGAGAAGGTGCACGGCGGCGCCGTCCCGGTGGTCGAGGCGAGCACCCACGAGCCTGGCTTCGAGGCGAAGTCGGGTCTGGAGCTGACCGCCAAGGAGGACATCGCACGGTCGGCGGCGGAGCTCGTCGCCCCGGGCACCGCGATCGCGCTGTCGGGCGGTACGACGACGTACGCGCTGGCCCACCATCTGCTCGATGTGCCCGATCTGACCGTCGTCACGAACTCGGTGCGGGTCGCCGACGTGTTCCACGCGGCGCAGCGCACCACGGGCCCCCGCCAGGGCGCGGCCACCGTCGTGCTGACCGGCGGTGTGCGCACCCCGTCCGACTCGCTGGTGGGCCCGGTGGCCGACCAGGCGATCGGGGCGCTCCACTTCGACGTGCTCTTCCTCGGTGTGCACGGCATATCGGTCGAGGCCGGACTGTCGACGCCGAACCTCGCGGAGGCCGAGACCAACCGGCGTCTCGTACAGTCGGCGCGGCGGGTCGTGGTGGTGGCCGACCACACCAAGTGGGGCACGGTGGGCCTGAGTTCGTTCGCCTCGCTGGAGCAGGTCGACACGCTGGTCACGGACGCGGGGCTGCCGGCCGGGGCGCGCGCGGAGGTCTCCGAGCATCTGCGACGGCTGGTCGTGGCCGGTGAGTCCGTTGACGGTACAGACAGCTGACTGAGCGTCAGTTAGGGTGACACTTCCCGTTCGACGCCAGGGGGGTGTGTCCGTGGTTCACCAACTGCGTGAGGTGGGGCTCGACTTCATCGGGACCGCGCCGGTACGGCTGGTGTTCGCCCAGCAGATGGCCGCCCCGCCGGAGGCGGTTCACCGGGCGCTCGCCGAGGACGTACCGGGCTGGGAGGAATGGTTCTCCGCGGTGACTCTGGCCCGTTCGACCGGGGACGGCTCGACCCGGGAGATCCACCTCAAGGGCGGCGGGCGCTTCCAGGAGACGGTCCTCGCGGCGAAGGCCCCCGAGCTGTACGCCTACCGTGTCGACGTGGCCAACGCTCCCGGTGCCCGCGCCATCGTCGAGGAGTGGAGACTCACTCCCGCCGGGGCGGGCACCCATGTGCGCTGGACGTTCGCCGTGGACGGCACGGCGGCGTTCCGCGTCGTCGCCAAGCTGGGGCGCGCCGGGCTGGGGCGGGCCTTCCGGGACGCGGTCCGCACGCTGGACCGACGCCTCGCTGCGCAGGGATCCTAGCCGGGGCGTCCCCCAGGGCCCTGGCCCGGTCGCCTGCCGGTGACGGACCGCAAGGTCATCGGGAACCGCCTGCGCCTGACCAGGCGGCCGGCCACCGATCAGCCGTGTGAACAATCCTGCGGGTCAGTCCGACTGGGACCTGCCGGGAGAGACGTGGCCCGGCCAGATCCCCGTCTCCAGCAGTGAGGCGATCGCCGCCGTGTACGGCTCGATGTCCAGGCCCTGCTCGGCCAGCCACGCGTCCGAGTAGTACTTGTCCAGGTATCGGTCGCCGGGGTCACAGAGCAGGGTGACGACGCTCCCCCGGCGTCCTTCGGCCACCATCTCGGCGATGATCTTCAGCGCGCTCCACAGTCCGGTGCCGGTCGAGCCGCCCGCCCTGCGGCCGATGGTCCGCTCCAGGGCACGGACGGCGGCCACGCTGGCCGCGTCCGGGACCTTCATCATGCGGTCGATCGCCCCGGGCACGAAGCTCGGCTCCATGCGCGGCCGGCCGATGCCCTCGATGCGCGAGCCGCAGTCGCACGTGACGTCCGGATCGCCGGTGGTCCAGCCCTCGAAGAAACAGGAGTTCTCCGGATCGGCCACACAGATGCGGGTGTCGTGCTGCATGTAGTGGACGTACCGGGCGATGGTCGCCGAGGTGCCTCCGGTGCCGGCCGTGGCGACGATCCAAGCGGGCTCCGGGAAACGCTCCAACTCCAGCTGGCGGAAGATGGATTCGGCGATGTTGTTGTTGCCGCGCCAGTCCGTGGCCCGTTCCGCGTAGGTGAACTGGTCCATGTAGTGGCCGCCGGTCTCCACCGCGAGGCGGGCGGACTCCTCGTACATCGTGCGCGGGTCGTCGACGAAGTGACACCGGCCGCCGTGGAACTCGATGAGGCGGATCTTCTCGGCGCTCGTCGTGCGCGGCATGACCGCGACGAAGGGCACACCGATCAGCTTCGCGAAGTACGCCTCGGACACGGCGGTGGAGCCGCTGGACGCCTCGATCACCGGGCGGCTGGGCCGGATCCAGCCATTGCACAGGCCGTAGAGGAAGAGCGAACGGGCGAGCCGGTGCTTGAGGCTGCCGGTCGGGTGGGTCGACTCGTCCTTGAGGTACAGGTCGATGCCCCACATCTCCGGGAGCGGGAAGCGCAACAGATGCGTGTCGGCCGAGCGGTTGGCGTCGGCCTGGACCTTGCGGACGGCTTCTTTCAGCCAGCCGCGATAGGTGGTGTCGGTGCGGTCGACATCGAGGGTGTCGCCGGTCCGGGTCTGCTGAGGGGTGCTCACGGCGGGGCTCCTAACACTTCGCGCCGACGGCGCGTCGCGCGGCCGATGGTTCGATCATAGACACCTTCCGCACGCTTCTCACCTGCATAAACACACCTTTGAGAGCCCCAAAGACACCCCTGGGGTCACAACGGAACGCGACCACGGGGGCGCATTCGACGAGTGCTCCGGGCGCCCCCGGCGAGATGTCATGCGCACTGGTGCTGGACGCCCGTGGCGGGCAGACTGCACCGGACGGGACGGATGTCTCGGACGGGGGCGCACACTGGATCACGACAGGAGCCGGCTCTCGGCCCACGCGGGAGCGACGGGCCGGCACACCGACGCTCACAAGGGGGCGGGGCGGCATGGCGGAGCCGGAGTTCACGGCTACGGGCGTGCGGATCGGGAAGAGGTTGCGTTCGCTCACCCGGGCCGGTCAGGTCCGGATCAACGACGGCCGACTGGAACTGCTCACCAGTTACGGCAGCGAGATCGACAGTGCGCCCGTGCAGGCGGTGCGCGCCTCCAAGCCCTGGTTCGCGGCGGACGACCGGGCCCTCGCGGACCTCAACGGCAACAGGTACCTGCTGACCCTGGGCGATCACGACCCCGCTCCCGGCGAGCCGGGGCCGCCCGCCGCACGCCGGTTCATCGAGGCCGTACGCAGGGCTGCTGGTCGTAGCGGCTGAGTCACCGCGAGTTGCGGTATCACACCTCCTGAGTCACGCTGATCTCACATCACTCTGGGTTAACCGGCGATCACGCTGCGAACCAGCCCGCCGGGCACGACAGCAGGCGGCCGTTTCACGCAGGCACCTGCTGGATCGATCCGAACTCCGTGTTCTTCCGGACCTCACGTCGGGGAGTCGCAGCCGTGATCAGTTATCCAAGCAGGCACTGCACGGTGGAGCTTCAAGCCCTGCCGTCGCGGATCGGCCAGGTCCGCAGAATCCTTTCAGCGCAGTTGCGCTACTGGCACATGGATCCCCTCATAGACCGGGCCGTGCTCGGTGTGACGGAGCTTTTGACCAACGTCCACCGCCATGCCCAGCCCGACAAGACGTGCACCGTGGAGATCGAGCTGCTGCTCGATCGGCTCACGGTCTCGGTGCACGACCACGACCCGCGTCTGCCGGTCGTGGCCGACATCAAGGACACCGAGCCGCTCGCCACGTGCGGGCGAGGGCTCGCGATGGTCGCCGCGGTCAGCGAGAGCTGGGGCGTCCGGCCGGACGGCGAGTCGGGGAAAGCCGTGTGGTTCACACTGCCGACGCCCTCCGCCGCGCGGCCACAGCGGCGCACCGTCCTTGACAAGACCGCGCTCAGGTACGCCGAGGTGCGGGTCGACGGCCGTAGGCCCGAACACGCTCCCGCCCGGTCCGCCGTTGCCGGCTGACCGGGCGGTGACGACTCCTCTTTTCGCTTGGTCGCCCGCGGGGCGCTTTCAACCGGTGCGCGCCCCTCCGGCTCAGCCACGCCGACTGCGCCGGCGCAGTCGGCGTGGCTGCACCCTTGCCCGTCACTCGGTGGCGATCGCCCGCAGTACGTCCAGACGGGCGGCGCGCCTGGCCGGGCGCAGGCCTGCGAGGGCTCCCGCGGCGACGCCCACCAGGGCCACCACCGCGAGTTGCACGGGTGGCATCGCGAAGGCGAAGGTGCTGTCGCTCGCGCCGTCCGAGGCCTCGACCAGGACCCAGCCGAGGAAGGCGCCGAGGGCGAGTCCGCCGACCGTGCCGAACGCGGCGACCAGGACCGACTCCCAGCGGACCATGGCGCGGAGCTGGGACCGGGCCTGGCCCACGGCCCTCAGCAGACCCAGTTCCCGGGTGCGCTCGTGGATCGCCAGGGTCAGTGTGTTGGCGATGCCCAGCAGGGCGATGAGGACCGCGAGGGCGAGCAGCGCGTAGACCAGGGTGAGCATCATGTCGATGCCGCCGGCCGAGGACTGCGCGTACTCGTCGCGGGTCTGCACCTCGGGGTCGCCGTACCGCGCCGCCACCTTCTCCACCGCCGCCTTGCCCGCGCCGGTGCTCACACCGTCCTTGAAGGAGACCGCGACGAGGGTGTCGGAGTCCTGCGTGCGGTGCGGGGCCCAGGCCGCGCGGGTGATGACGTAGTCACCGGCCAGCTCGGACTGCCCGTAGACCGCGCGGACCGTGAAGGTGTCCTTCGCGCCGTCGGTGAAGGTGAGCCGGGCCTTGTCGCCGGTCGTGAGGCCCTGCTTCTCCGCTTCCTTCTCGGTGATGGCGATGCCGTCGGTGCCGAGGTCGCTCAGGGAACCCCGCACCTTGCCGAGGTCGAAGGTGCGCTCCAGTGCGAGCGGGTCGGTGACGGTCAACGCCCGCCCCTTGCCGTCGACTTCGGCGACACCGCGACCGAGGCCCACCGCCGTGTCCACCTCGGGCAGTTGCTGGACCGCTCCGCCGAGACGCGGGCTGAGGCCGCTGCCGCCCGCGCCGAACGACGGGGTGCTGACGGCGACATCGCCCGCGAAGGACCGTGACACCGTCTGGTCCATGGTGGCCTTCAGGGACGCTCCGAACACGGTGAACAGGGAGACCACGGCCACGCCGATCATCAGCGCGCTCGCGGTGGCGGCCGTTCGCCTGGGGCTGCGCAGGGCGTTGCGGCGGGCGAGGGAGCCGGTGACTCCGCGGAGCCGGTCGAGGGGGCCACCGATGACCCGTACGGCTGTCGTGGAGGCGACCGGGCCGAGGACCACGAACGCCGCCAGGGCCGTTACGGAACCGGCTCCCGCGAGCCAGATGGACGGTGAGACCAGGACGCCGGTGAGCGTCACGGCCACCGCGAGTGCCGCCAGTCCCCCGCCGATGACCGCTCGGACCCGGGATGCGCCCGACTGGTCGACGGCCGTCTCGCGCAGGGCGGCGAGCGGTGCGGTGCGGCCCGCGCGCACGGCGGGCAGCAGCGCGGAGCCCAGGCAGACGACGATGCCGACCGCCAGCGGCAGCACCATCGACAGCACACTGACCACCAGGTCGCCCTCCGGGAAGGGGAATCCGATCGCCGGGAACAGCGTCTGGAGCCCGGCGGCGATGCCGATGCCGCCCGCGAGGCCGGCGGCCGACGCGGTCACCGCGACCACGCTCGCCTCGGTCAGGGTGGATGCCGTGACCTGCCGGCGGGAGGCACCGAGAGCCCGCAACAGGGCGTTCTCACGGGTGCGTTGGGCCACGACGATCGCGAAGGTGTTGTGGATGGAGAAGGTGGCGACCAGGAGGGCCACGCCCGAGAAGACCAGCAGGAAGGTCGTGAAGACGGCCAGGAACTGGCTGGAGATCATGTCGGTGTTCTCTTCGGTCGACTCCTGACCGGTGATCGCCTCAACGCCCCTGGGCAGCACGGGAGTCAACCGGTCGACGAGCTCCTGCTGACCGACGCCCGGACCCGCGCGCACCTGGATGCTCGACGCCTCCCCGGGCCCGGCCGTGAGGTACTTCTCGGCGTCGGACTGAGTCATGCCGGTGAAGGTCACCTGGGCCATGCCGTCCTCGCCGCCGAAGGTCGCGAGGCCGACGATCGTCACCTCGACGGGGTCGGGCGTACGCAGGACCGTCGTGTCGCCGATCTTCAGGTCGCCCCGGTCGGCGGTGCCGCGGTTGACGACGACCTCGCCGGACCTCTTCGGTGCACGGCCTTCGGCGAGTCGGTACGGGTTGAGCTCGGGGTCGTCGATCCAGTTGCCGGCCACGGTGGGTGGGCCCTGGCCGCCGATGGGCTTGCCGTCGGCGCCGATCAACTGGCCCGCTCCCTGGATGTCGGGGGCGGCCGCCGCGACACCGGGAACCTGCTCGACGGTCTTGACCAGGTCGGTGTCGACCGGCTCGCGCACCCCCTCGCTCTCCCCCGGCGTGGTGATGGCCTCGGCACTGCGGACCACGGCGTCGGTGCCGCCGGTCGCGTTGCCGAACATGGTGTCGAAGCCGGCGCGGAGCGTGTCGCCCATGACGAGCGTCCCGGCGAGGAACGCCACGCCGAGGAACACCGCGAGGAAGGTCCCGGCGAAGCGCCGCTTGTGGGCGCGCAGGGAGGACATGCTCAGCCGTACGGAGGCGTTCATGAGGGCACCTCGAAGGCCTTCAGGCGGTCAAGGACCCGGTCGGCGGTGGGGGATTCCATACGGTCCACCAGGCGCCCGTCGGCGAGGAAGACGACCTCGTCGGCGTGGGCGGCGGCGACCGGGTCGTGGGTGACCATGACGACCGTGCGGGCCGTCCGGCGCACGGTCCTGGAGAGGAGGCCGAGGACCTCGCCGCCGGAGCGGGAGTCGAGGTTCCCGGTGGGCTCGTCGGCGAAGACGACGTCCGGTCGGCCGGCGAACGCCCGGGCCACGGCGACACGTTGCTGCTGTCCGCCGGACAGCTCGGCGGGCCGGTGCCGGAGGCGGTCGCGCAGGCCGACGACCTCGATCAGCGCGTCGATCCACTCCGCGTCGCCCTTGCCTCCCGCGAGGTCCAGCGGCAGCCTGATGTTCTCCTCGACGGTCAGCGTCGGCACCAGGTTGAACGCCTGGAAGACGAAGCCGACGCGGTCCCGGCGCAGCAGGGTCAGACGGCGGTCGTCGAGCGAGCCGAGGTCGGTGGCGCCGATGTAGGAGGCGCCCTCGGTGAGCGTGTCGAGGCCGGCCGCGCAGTGCATGAGGGTGGACTTGCCGGAGCCCGAGGGCCCCATGATCGCGGTGAAGCGGCCGGCCGGGAAGTCGACGCTCACCCCGTCCAGGGCCCGCACCCCGGTGTCGCCGCTGCCGTACACCTTCACGGCGTCGACCACCCGGGCGGCCGGCAGCGTCCTCGTCGAGGTGGTCGTGGCGGTCATGCCGCACCGCCCTTGCCCGCCGCAGGGCCGAACTGCTCGTCCAGGACGGACAGCCGGCGCCAGTACTCGTCCTCGTCGATCTCACCCGAGGCGAAGCGGCGGCCGAGCATGGCGATCGGTGAGTCGCCGGAGGGGCGGGCGTCGGCCATGGCGCGCCAGGGTCCGCGGCGGCCGCGCCACACGGTGCGGCGCAGGACGGTGACGACGCCGAGCACGACGGCCGCCCAGATCAGCGGGAAGAAGAGGATCCACGGGCCGGGGCCGCCGTCCCAGTGCGCGAGTGTCTGCATCTTGAGTCATCTCCTTGGTGGGTCTTGTCGTGATGACTCGAGACTGGCTCGGGAGAGGGGGCCGGGTCGTCGTACGGACAGCGGCAGTGCGGATACCTCCCGGGGAGTACGAGAGGGCCTCGACTTCTGTAACTACTAGTATGTACAGTGAGCGCATGAGCACCTCGGACCGACTGATCGAGTCCACCCGTGAGCTGCTGTGGGAGCGCGGCTATGTGGGGACCAGCCCCAAGGCGATCCTGGAGCGCGCGGGGGCCGGACAGGGCAGCATGTACCACCACTTCAAGGGCAAGCCCGATCTCGCCCTGGCCGCGATCCGGCGGACCGCCGAGGACCTGCGGGCCACCGCGGAGGAAGTACTCGGCGGGCCCGGCACGCCGTACGAGCGGATCGAGGCGTATCTGCGGCGCGAGCGGGACGTGCTGCGCGGGTGTCCGATCGGCCGGCTCACGATGGACCCGGACGTCATCGCCAGCGACGAACTGCGTGCGCCCGTCGACGAGACGATCGACTGGATCCGTGAGCGCATCGCCGGGATCGTCGAAGAGGGCAAGGAACAGGGCCAGTTCGCGTCCTCCCTGGACGGCGAGGAGATCGCGGCGACCGTTCTCGCGACGGTCCAGGGCGGCTATGTCCTCGCCCGCGCGTCCGGCTCGCCCGCCGCGTTCGACACGGGCGTGCGGGGTCTGCTCTCACTGCTCACACCACCATCGCCGTAAGGGAGTCGACCCACGTGCAGATCACCCGACAGCGCCCGGAGACCCGGCAGGGTCCGGCCGAGAACTTCACGGGGACGGTGTGGCTCGACGAGATCGCCGCGCCCGCCTCCCCGTCCCGGCTGCGGATGTTCAACGTCCATTTCGCGCCCGGCGCGCACACCGCGTGGCACCGCCATCCGCACGGCCAGGTGCTGCACGTCCTGGAGGGCGAGGGGCTGGTGCAGCGCAGGGGCGGTGCCGTCGAGCCGATCCGCGCGGGTGACAGCGTGTGGATCGAGCCGGGCGAGTGGCACTGGCACGGGGCGGGGCCGCGCACCTTCATGACGCATCTCGCGGTCGTCGAGGCCGCCGAGGACGGCACGACCGCCGACTGGGACGCGCACGTCGCCCCCGAGGACTACCCCGCCTGAGGAGGCATCCGATGCACGCCATGCAGTACGAGCTCACCCTGCCCGCCGACTACGACATGGCCGTCATCCGCGCCCGGGTGTTCCGGATCGGGCATCTGCTGGACGACTGGGACGGGCTCGGCTTCAAGACGTACCTGATGCGCGAGCGCGGGGTGAACGGCTCGCCCGTCAACCAGTACGCCCCCTTCTACCTCTGGGACACCGTGGAGGGCATGAACTCCTTCCTCTGGGGAGGCGCCTTCCAGGGGCTCAGCAACGACTTCGGGCGGCCGTCGGTGCGGCAGTGGACAGGTCTGTCGTACGAGGAGGGCGGCGCCGTCGGCTCCCCCGCCCGGTCGGCGGTCCGCAGGCGTCAACCGGTGCCGGAGGGAGTGGAGTTGGCAGAGGTGATGGCGGAGGCCGTGGACGAGACGGGGCGGCTGGCCGGGGAGGACGGCGCGCTGTTCGCGGCGGCCGCCGTGGACACGGCCCGCTGGGAACTCGTGCACTTCTCTCTGTGGGCGCACGAAGCGCCGAAGGCGGACGGTGATCTGTTCGAGGTACTGCACGTGTCGGCGCCGGGACGGGAGCGGCTGCCTCGGGGGCGTCAGTGGTGAGCGCGGTCGCGGTCCGTACCGTGGCCGGGGACGTCCCCGCCGAGGAGCTCGGCGTGTGCGACGCGCACGACCACCTGTTCTTCGGCAGCCCCCAACTGCCGGGGCAGGAGCTGCGGAGCGTCTCGGCGGCGCGGACCGAGCTGACGGCGTTCGCCGCGCAGGGCGGTGGCGCCGTGATGCAGTGGACGCCGTACGGGCTGGGGCGGCGGGCCGACGCGCTGCCGACGCTGGCACGGGAGACCGGGGTGCGGATCGTCACCGCGACCGGGCTGCACCAGGCCGCCCACTACGACGACGCCACGCTCGCCGGGCTGCGCGGCCGGCTGGCTGACGTGTTCGTCGCCGAACTGACCGAGGGCATCGGGCGGTCGGGGGTCCGCGCGGGGCTGATCAAGGTGGCGGGCGGCTTCCACGCGCTGGACGCGCACGCCCGCTGGACGATGACCGCGGCGGCCGAGGCCCATCACGCTACGGGGGCGCCGATCGCCGTCCACCTGGAGCTGGGGACCGGTGCGCTGGACGTACTGGATCTGCTGTGCGGGGAGTTGGGGGTGCCGCCGCGGCGAGTGATCCTCGGGCACCTCAACCGCTCCCCCGACTTCAC
This sequence comes from Streptomyces sp. SAI-127, assembly GCF_029894425.1. Lineage (NCBI taxonomy): Bacteria > Bacillati > Actinomycetota > Actinomycetes > Kitasatosporales > Streptomycetaceae > Streptomyces > Streptomyces sp. SAI-127. Next base: position 9,336,538 of record NZ_JARXYJ010000001.1, on the reverse strand, counting down.
GGTGCACCGCGAGGCCGCGGGGTCGGGCTGCTATCTCGCCTTCGACGGGCCCTCGCGCGCCCACCACGCCACGGACTGGCGCATGCCCGACGCGGTGCGGGAGCTCGCGGACGCGGGGCACGGCGACCGGCTGCTGCTCGGCGGCGACACCACGACCGCGGCGGCCCGCTCGGTCAACGGCGGCCCGGGGATGCCGTATCTGCTGCGCCGGGTGCGGCCGCGGCTCACGGCCGACCTGGGTGAGGAACTGGTGCGGCGCATCCTCACCGACAACCCTGGTCGAGCCCTGGCCGTGGAGTGGAGTCGGCCATGACGCCGCTCACCGGCAGAGTGCGTCGATGTCCTCGGAGAAGGTCGGGAACTCCGCCCGGGCGGTGGTGACGATGTCCCGGGTGGTGCGGCGCGGGGTGTTCGCGTGGCGTTCGGCGAGGGCGGTCAGCGTCGCGCTCGGACGGCCCTCGTACTGCTCGAAATCCACGACCTCCAAAGGCCCGAGGCCATCGGCGAGCACCCACAGGAAGTCGGACAGGTTCGCCGCCACCACACCGCGCTCGCCCTCCGATCCCAGGAACACCACGGGCTGCTCCACGAGGGGCCGCCCCGGCCGCACGCACCACAGGGCGGCGAGGCCACCGGTGCCGTCCTGTCCGAAGACCCGGTAGGCGTCGCCGTCCAGTTGGTGGTTGCCGGTCCAGTGGCGCAGCCAGTCGGTGGTCTCCTCGGCGGAGTCGAAGGCGTCGTACGGCTCGAAGTCGACGCCCTCGCCGTCGTCGTAGTCGAACTCCACGCGGGCCACGTCGGCCAGGGCGGGCGGAAAGGCGCGGTCGCGCTCAGTCGTCTCGATCATGCCCGGCAGGCTAGTCGCCGCCACTGACAACGGCCCTACGCCACCGAGATGTCCACCGAGGGCCGCAAGTTTCGCCGCCGCGGCCGGGAGCCTGACGGTGGCGCCGGATACTCCTGTCTGACACTGACCTGCTCGACACTGATGGGAAACGTATGCGAGTCGTCGTCATCGGCGGAAGCGGCCACATCGGCACCTTCCTCGTCCCCCGCCTGGTGCGGGCGGGCCACGAAGTGATCAACATCAGCCGTGGCACCCGCACGGCCTACACCGAGGCTCCCGAGTGGCAGCAGGTCCGCCAGGTCGTCGCCGACCGGCAGCGGGAGGACGACGAGGGCACCTTCGGTGACCGGGTGGCCGGCCTGGCCCCGGACGCCGTGATCGACCTGGTCTGCTTCACCCTGGAAGCGGCCACGGCACTGGTCGAGCGGCTGCGCGGCGAGATCGGGCACCTGCTGCACTGCGGCACCGTGTGGCGTTTCGGCCCCAGCGACAGGCTGCCGATCTCCGAGACCACGGGCACCCCGCCCGTCGGGGAGTACGGCATCCAGAAGGACCGGATCGCCCGGATGCTGAAGGAGGAGACCGCTTCCGGGGGCCTGGTGACCACGTCCCTGCACCCCGGGCACATCGTCGGGCCGGGCTGGCACCCGATCGGTCCGCTGGGAAACCTCGACCCCGCGGTCTGGTACGCCCTCTCGGCCGGACGGCCGCTGCCGGTCCCGGGGATCGGTGCCGAGCTGATGCACCATGTGCACGCCGACGATGTCGCCCAGGCCTTCGAACGGGCGGTCGAGCACCGGGACGCGGCGGCGGGAGAGGACTTCAATGTCGTCGCCCCCACCGCGCTGAACGTCCGCGGGTACGCCCGCATCGCGGCCGGCTGGTTCGGTCGGACCGCGTCGCTGGAGCCGGTGACCTGGGAACAGTTCCGCCGGACCACAGCCCCGGAACACGCCGAGGCGAGCTGGGAGCACCTCTACCGCAGTCAGTACCTCACCATCGAGAAGGCCAGGACCCTCCTCGGCTACGCGCCGCGCCACGAACCGGAGGCCGCCGTACTGGAGTCGGTGCGATGGCTGATCGACCACGAGGAACTGAAGGTGGCCGGCCCGCTCGGCGTCTGACCGGACGCGCGCTTCTAGGCCCTGTCGTCACATTCCCGTCGTCCGCCCGGAGGGCGGGCCGCGCGGCGGCGATGGGGCCCCTCCCGCGCGAGCTTGCTTCGAGCGTGCGGTCGCAAGGCGCCGGAGCGCCGTGTGGCGGAGCCGTGTCGGCGGTCGGCAGCGCGGCGAGCGCGCGTGCCGGGCGTCGCGCGGCAGGCGGGGATCAGGCCCGGCCGGCGTCCAGGCGTCCCACCCGGGCCACGTTCTCTCGGTCCTCGGCGTCCTCGCTCGCCCCGGCGGTGAACCAGGCGTCGAGGATCTCCTTGAGGAGTGGCTCGGAGGTGAGGCGGAGGCTGAGGGCCAGGACGTTGGCGTCGTTCCAGCGGCGGGCGCCGTCCGCCGTGTAGGCGTCCGTGCACAGGGCGGCCCGTACGCCCGGGACCTTGTTGGCGGCGATGGAGGCGCCGGTGCCGGTCCAGCAGCACACGACGGCCTGGTCGGCCGTCCCGGCGGCCACCTCACGGGCCGCGGCCGCCGAGCAGACGGCCCACTGCGGGTCGGCGCCGGGGCTCAGGGCGCCGTACGCGACGACTTCGTGGCCCCGCGCGCGCAGTTCGTCGACGAGGGTGCGCGCGACTGGTTCGTCCATGTCCGAGGAGACGGAGATCCGCATGTCACGAGCCTACTCGGCGGCTCACCCAACGGACGACGGGATCCAGGTAGCCCACGTGCGGACCGGCGAGGTCCGGAAGTTCGGCCGGTGAGCCTACGAGCGCGAGCCGGTCGAACTCCGGCGCCCGTCCCCGTACCGTCTCCGCGGCCGTCAGCGCCGTGAAGCTCTCCTGCAAGAAGGACGCGGGCAGGGGCGGTGCCAGGTAGTGGACACCGACCTGTCCGTCCGCGCCGTGCGTCACCAGACACCGGGTGAGGTCGGCGGCCGGGACGTCGACGCCCGTCTCCTCGGCCAGTTCCACGGCCGCGTGGCGGCGCAGTGCGGGTTCGTCCAGGGGCTCGTCGCCGGTGGGCGGTTCCACCGATCCGCCGGGGAACTGCCAGCGGCCGGGCGCGGCGGTGGACGCGGACATACGGCCCACCAGCACGCGTCCGTCGTCCGTCGGCTGCACCACGCTGACGAAGAGGGACGCCAGGGCGTCGGCACCCGGGACGCGGCGCAGGGCGAGGTACCGATAGGTCACCCGGGACCAGGAGACGAGCAGGTCGTCCTGGGCCTCCCGTGAGAGCCCCGCGCACACCGCCACCGGACCGTCGAAGAGGGCCGGGTTGGCCAGGACGGCCTCGCCCCACTCACGGTCCATGGCCGTCCGCACCTCGGCCGGCACCACCGGGGGCGCCACCTCGACCAGGCGCAGTCCCGCGGCCTCCAGCAGGTCAGCCATGGGTCAGTGCACCCAGCGGATCGTCCAGCACCGGCTGCCACGCCAGCTCGGCCGCCCCGACCAGGCTGTTGTGGTCGAGGGTGCAGGCCAGGATGGGAACGCCGCCGCTCTGCCCCCACAGACTGCGGTCGGCGACGACGGCGCGCAGACGGGCGGGGTCGGCGTCCAGAAGGGTGCGGTGGAGGCCGCCGAGGATGATGCGGTCCGGGTTCAGGATGTTCACCAGGCCCGCGAGACCGAGGCCCAGGCGGTCGATGAGGGCCTCGGCGGCGGTGCGGACGGCGGGATCGTCGTAGTGGTGCCGGACGAGGTCGTTGGCCTGCTGGAGCAGGGAGAGCTCGGGGCCGGGGTCGAGTCCGGCCGCCGTGAGGAACGCCAGCGGGTCCGCCTCGACGTCCAGACAGCCCCGGCTGCCGCAGTGGCAGGGTCGGCCCTCGGGGTTCACGGTGAGGTGGCCGACCTCCAGAGCCAGGCCCGAACTCCCCGTGTGCAGACGCCCGTCGAGCACCAGCGCGCCGCCCACGCCCCGGTGTCCGGTCGCCACGCACAGCAGGTCCCGGGCGCCGCGGCCCGCGCCGTGCCGGTGCTCGGCGAGCGCGGCGAGGTTGACGTCGTTGGCCGCGAAGGCCGGTCCGGTGATGCCTGCGGCACGCACGCACTCGCCGAAGATACGGCGGACGGGGGCGCCCGCGGGCCAGGCGAGGTGCAGGGGGTTGAGGGCGAGGCCTTCGGGTTCGGCGACCGCGGACGGCACGGCGAGTCCGGCGCCGACACAGCGTCTGCCGGTGGTGCGCAGCAGGTCGGCGCCCGCCTCGACGACGGAGCCGAGGACCTTCGCCGGGTCGGCGTCGACCGTCTCGCAGCCGGGGGCGGTGGCGACGATACGGCCGCCCAGACCGACCAGGGCGGCCCGGAAACCGTCGGCGTGGACCTGCGCGGCCAGCACGACGGGACCGTCCTCGGCGACCGCGAGGCGATGCGAGGGCCGGCCCTGCGAACCGGCGGCAGCGGTGGGCCGGGCGTCGACGCGGATCAGCCCGAGCGCCTCCAGCTCGGCGGCGACCGCGCCGGCCGTCGCCCGCGTCACCCCGAGTTCCGCGGTGAGCACGGCCCGGGTGGGCGCGCGGCCGGTGTGCACGAGCTCCAACGCGGGCCCGAGCGCACCGCGCCCCCGGTCCAGCCGCGTCCTCGAGGTGGTTCCTTCCCCCGCCGGCCGGGGGTCCGCCTTGCCGCTCATGAGGGCGAGTCTCCCATGATCCGTTCGCGATGGAGCTCAGAGCCCGCTGACCCGCAGCGTGATGTTCAGCCGTCCCGTCAGCCCCAACTCGGGCGGCGCGGTGCCCGGATGCACACGGGGGACCCCGTGGTACGCGAGTCTCGACGGGCCGCCGAACACGAACAGGTCACCACTGCGCAGTTCGACGTCCGTGTAGGGCCGGGTCCGGGTTTCGGGGTTGCCGAAGCGGAAGACGCAGGTGTCGCCGAGGCTCAGGGAGACCACGGGCGCGTCCGACTTCTCGTCGCTGTCGCGGTGCATGCCCATACGGGCGTCGCCGTCATAGAAGTTGATCAGCGCGATGTCGTAGGCCGCCTGCTGCGGACCGAGTGCGTCGCGCACCGCTTCCCGGCCCAGCTCGCCCAGCCAGTGCGGGAACGGCTTCACCGGTGCCCCGTCGCCGTCGGCGACCGTGCGGGCGTAGGCGTACGGGTACCAGTGCCAGCCGAGGCACACCTGCCGCGCGGTCATCGTGCCGCCGCCCGGGGTGCGGACCGTGCGCAGTCCGGCGGGCGGGCGCGCCCACTCCCGGCAGGCCTCCAGCAGGTCGCGCTGCCGCCCCGGCTCCAGCCAGTCCGGGACGTGCACCGCACCCGGCGCGACCTCCGCACGGGGTCGGGGGAACAGCTCGGCATCCATGGGTTCCATCCTGCCCGAGCGGGCCTGAGCTGCGCCTCGGATAGCCTGGACGCACGATGGACGACCGTATGACGACCCCCTGGGGCGAGTTCGCGCTCACCCGTTTCCCCGAGGACCCGCGTGACCGGCTGCGCGCCTGGGACGCCTCCGACGAGTATCTGCTGAGGCATCTCGCGGCGGAGGGCGTGGCCCTGTCCGGCACGGTCGTGTTGGTCGGAGACCGCTGGGGTGCGCTGGCCACCGCGCTGGCGCCGCACCGCCCGATCCAGATCACCGACTCCTTCCTCAGCCAGGAAGCGACCCGCGCCAACCTCGAACGCGCCGGCGTCGAGCCCGGCACCGTCCGGCTGCTCACCACACAGGACCCGCCGCCCGGCCGCGTCGACGTCCTGCTGGTGCGGGTGCCGAAGAGCCTGGCCCTGCTGGAGGACCAGCTGCTGCGGCTGGCGCCCGCGGTGCACGAGGGCACGCTCGTCGTCGGCACCGGCATGGTGAAGGAGATCCACACCTCGACGCTCCAGCTGTTCGAGCGGATCCTCGGGCCGACCCGCACCTCGCTGGCCGAGAAGAAGGCCCGGCTCATCTTCTGCACACCGGAACCGTCGCTCGAACGGCCCGCCAATCCCTGGCCGTACGGCTACACCCTCCCGGACGGCGTCGGTGCCGCCTCCGGGCGTGCCGTCGTCAATCACGCGGGCGTCTTCTGCGCGGACCGGCTCGACATCGGCACCCGGTTCTTCCTCCAGCACCTCCCGAAGAGCCGGGGTTCCCAGCGGATCGTGGACCTGGGCTGCGGCAACGGCGTCGTCGGAACGGCTGTGGCCCTGGCCAACCCCGAGGCCGAGGTGCTGTTCGTCGACGAGTCCTTCCAGGCCGTGGCCTCGGCGGAGGGGACGTACAAGGCGAACGGCGTGCCCGGGCATGCGGAGTTCCGGGTCGGGGACGGTCTGGCGGGGGTCCCGGCGGGCAGCGTCGACCTCGTCCTCAACAACCCGCCCTTCCACTCCCACCAGGCGACGACCGACGCGACGGCCTGGCGGATGTTCACCGGAGCCCGCAGGACGCTACGGCCCGGCGGCGAACTGTGGGTTGTCGGCAACCGCCATCTCGGCTATCACGTGAAGCTGCGGAAGCTGTTCGGCAACAGTGAACTCGTCGCCGGCGGGCCGAAGTTCGTGGTGCTCAAGGCGGTGAAGGAGTCGGGTGTCTGATCTCTCGGTGCGGGCCTTCTACGACGCGCTGGCCCCGGACTACCACCGGATCTTCGCGGACTGGGACGCGAGCATGGCGCATCAGGCGGCTGTGCTCGGAGCGTTCGTGCGGGAGGACCTGGGGCCGGGGCCGCACCGCGTCCTGGACTGCTCGTGCGGCATCGGGACCCAGGCGATCGGGCTGGCTCTCGCGGGGCACCGGGTCGTCGGCAGCGACATCAGTCCGGTGGCCGCCGCACGGGCCGCCCAGGAGGCCGCGGCCCGCGGGGCAGTGGTGCCGACCGCCGCCGCGGACATGCGCCGGCTGCCGTTCGCGTCGTCCGTCTTCGACGTCGTCGTCTGCGCCGACAACTCGCTCGCGCATCTGCTGACGGCCCCGGACGTCGAGGCCGCGCTCGCGGGCATGGGCAGGGTTCTGCGGGACGGCGGTCTGCTGGTGCTCACCCTTCGGGACTACGACGAGATCCGGCGGACCAGGCCCGCCGCCCCGCCTCCGCAGGTCTCCGAGGACTCCGGCGGCCGGGTGATCACCTTCCAGCTGTGGCAATGGCACGATGACGGCGAGCGCTACGACCTGGAGCACTTCCAGCTCGCGGACGGCGCCGGGGACGACTGGGCCGTCCGCGTCCGCCGTACGACCTCCTGGGCCCTGACCCGTTCACAGCTGACGGAGTTCGTGGCCGGGGCCGGTTTCGTCGACGTGCGCTGGCACGATCCGGCCGCCGGCGGGTTCTACCAGCCCGTCCTCACCGCGCGAGCAGCTGGATGATCCGCCGGGCCGCCTCGGCCATGGCGTCCCGCCCGACGCTCAGGTAGGTGCGGGAGTCCACCGCCTCGGGGTGAGCCGCCAGGAACTCCCGGATCGCGCCCGTCATGGCGATGTTCAGCGCGGTGCCGACGTTGACCTTGGCGATGCCGCCCGCGACGGCCGCGGTGAGTTCCTCGTCGCGGACTCCGGAGGAGCCGTGCAGGACGAGGGGGACGTCGAGGGTGGCGGTGAGGCGTTTGAGCAGGTCGTGGTCGAGGGTGGCGGTGCGTTCGGTCATCGCGTGGGCGCTGCCGATGGCCACGGCGAGGGCGTCCACGCCGGAGTCGGTGACGAAGGCGCGGGCCTCGGCGGGATCGGTGCGGGCGCCGGGGGCGTGGGCGTCCAGCGGGGGCCGGCCCTGCTTCCCACCCACTTCCCCCAACTCGGCTTCGATCCAGAGCCCTTGGGAGTGCGCCCAGTCGGCCGCCGTCCGGGTGGCGGCGAGGTTCTCGGCGTAGGGCAGATGGGCCGCGTCGTACATCACGGACCCGAAGCCGGCGTCGGCCGTCTGGCGCAGCAGGTCGTCGCTCTGGACGTGGTCGAGGTGCAACGCGACGGGTACGGCGGCTCGTTCGGCCGCGGTGACGGCGGCGCGAGCGAGCGGGAGGAGACTGCCGTGGCGGAACTTGACGGCGTTCTCGCTGACTTGGAGCACGACGGGCGCGTCCAGGGACTCGGCGCCGGCGATGACGGCCTCGACGTGTTCCAGGGTGATGATGTTGAAGGCGGCGACGGCGGAGCGGGTGGTGGCGGCCCGGGTGACGAGCTCGCCGGTGGTGACCAGGGGCACGACGTCTCCTAGGGGCGGGCGAGGATCACCGAGCGGGTGAGGTGGCGGGGCTGGTCCGGGTCGAGGCCGCGGGCCCCGGCGACGGCGACCGCGAGGCGCTGCACGCGGACCAGTTCGGCGAGGGGGTCGAGGGTGCCCGCCACCCACAGCCCGCCGGTCTGCCGGACCTGTTCGGCCAGCCCCTCGGGTGCCGCGCCGAGCATCCAGGTGGCGGTGCCGTGGGTGGTGATGCTGATGGGGCCGTGCCGGTACTCCATCGCCGGGTAGGCCTCGGTCCAGGCGAGGGAGGCCTCGCGCATCTTCAGGCCGGCCTCGTTGGCCAGCCCGACCGTCCAGCCCCGGCCGAGGAAGGTGAACTGCGTGCACTCGACGAGGCCTTCGGGCAGGGGAGACGTGAGTGCGGTGCGGGCGTCGGCGACGACGGCGTCGGTGTGCAGGCCCAGGTGGGCGCGGAGCAGGGTGAGGGCGGTGGTCGCGAACCTGGTCTGGACGACGGAGCGTTCGTCGGCGAAGTCGAGGACGACGACCTCGTCGGCGGCGGCCATGACGGGGGTGGCGGGGTCGGCGGTGAGGGCGGTCGTGCGGGTGGTGCCCTTCAACTGCCCGAGCAGGTCGAGGACTTCGGTCGTCGTGCCGGAGCGGGTGAGGGCGACGACGCGGTCGTACGAGCGGCCCTGCGGGAACTCCGACGCGGCGAAGGCGTCGGTCTCGCCCTGGCCCGAGCCCTCCCGCAGCACCGCCACCGCCTGCGCCATGAAGTACGACGTGCCGCATCCGACGATCGCGACCCGCTCCCCGGCCGCCGGAAGCGCGCGGGCGTGGCCCGCGGCCTCCGCCGCCGCCCGGGTCCAGCACTCGGGCTGGCTGGTCAGCTCGTCCTCGACATGAGTCATGCCGTACCTCTCTGTGACTTTGATTGCTCTTGCAAGATATAGCCATCTTTCAAGCACAATCAAGCATACGTGGGCAGGAGTGGTCCGCCCCCGCAGGGCGAGCTGTTTCCGTGACACCCGCCGCCGATCCTGCATAGGGTGATCCCCAGGAGGCTGCGATGAGCGGATCACCCAGGGATCACACGGGCTACCTGCCGATCGCCGAGCACGGTCTGATCGGCGACCTGCGCAGCGTGGCACTGGTCGGGACCGACGGCACCATCGACTGGTACTGCTGCCCGGCCTTCGACGCACCGAGCGTCTTCGCGTCGATCCTGGACGCGGAGCGCGGCGGCTGCTTCGAGCTCGCGGCGACCGTGCCGGCGCGGACCAAGCAGTTCTACTTCCCCGACACCAACGTCCTGATCACCCGGTTCTACACCGAGGACGGCGTGGGCGAGGTCCAGGACTTCATGCCGGTCGACGGCGACACGGTGGAGACCGAGCGGCACCGGCTGATCCGGCGGGTGGTGTGCGTGCGCGGCTCGATTCCGTTCCGGACACGCGTGGCGCCGCGTTTCGACTACGGCGCCCAGCCGCACACCCTCCGCATGGTCGGGGACGTCGCGGTCTTCGAGTCCCCCAAGCTGACGCTCGGCCTGACCGCGACGGTGCCGCTGGAGACCGAAGGCCCGGACGTGCGCGCCGACTTCAAGCTCTCCGAGGGCGAGTCCGCGGTGTTCGCGCTGGACCAGGTCGGCGGCGAGGTGACCCCGCGCCGGTGCGCGCACACCGAGGCCGAGGAGCAGTTCACCAGCACGGTCGCCTACTGGCGGCACTGGCTGTCCGCCTCCAAGTACCGGGGCCGCTGGCGGGAGATGGTGCACCGCTCCGCCCTCACCCTCAAGCTGCTCACCTACGCGCCCACCGGCGCCATCGTGGCCGCGCCGACGACGAGCCTGCCCGAGCAGCTCGGCGGCGAGCGCAACTGGGACTACCGGTACGTGTGGGTGCGGGACGCCGCCTTCTGTGTGTACGCGTTGCTGCGGCTCGGCTTCACCAGCGAGGCCGAGGCGTTCATGGACTTCCTCATCCGGCACGTCAGCCCGGACGGCCACGGCCCCTCCGGGCCGCTCCAGATCATGTACGGCATCGACGGCCGTACCGATCTGACGGAGCGTGAACTCGGCCATCTGGAAGGGCATCAGGGCTCCGCGCCGGTCCGGGTCGGCAACGCCGCCGCCGACCAGCTCCAACTCGACATCTACGGCGCCCTGATCGACTCGATCTACCTCTACGACAAGTGGGCCAAGCCGATCTCCAGCGATCAGTGGGACGACGTGTCCGCGCTGGTGGACTGGGTGTGCGAGAACTGGGACCAGCCCGACGAGGGGATCTGGGAGACCCGCGGCGGCCGCAAGAACTTCCTGTACTCGCGGCTGATGTGCTGGGTGGCGATCGAGCGGGCGATCCGCATGGCCAACCGGCGCGGGCTGCCCGCCGACCTGAACCGCTGGCGGGAGTGCCGCGACACGATCTACCGGCGGATCATGAAGCGCGGCTGGTCGGAGACCCGGCAGGCGTTCGTCCAGCACGAGGACGGCGATGTGCTCGACGCGGCCGTGCTGATGATGCCGCTGACCAAGTTCATCGCGCCTACCGACCCCAAGTGGCTGTCCACGCTGGACGCGCTGACCGAGGAGCTGGTGTCGGACTCCCTCGTCTACCGCTACGACCCGACGGCGAGCCCCGACGGACTGCGCGGGGACGAGGGCACCTTCTCCATCTGCTCGTTCTGGTACGTCGAGGCGATGGTGCACGCCGGCCGGATCGACGAAGCACGGTTGGCCTTCGAGAAGATGCTCACCTACGCCAACCATCTGGGCCTGTACGCCGAGGAGATCAGCAACACCGGCGAGCAACAGGGCAACTTCCCGCAGGCGTTCACCCATCTCGCCCTGATCAGCGCGGCCTTCAACCTGGACCGGGCCCTCGGCTGAGGAATAGCCGTCGGCCGGTCCCACGTTGCAGCCGGCATGACGACGAACGCACCGCGGCCCGAGGTCCTGCGATACACCGCCTTCTCCAGCACTCCCGAGGGCGGCAACCCCGCCGGTGTCGTCCTGGACGCCACGGCCCTGGACGACGACGCCATGCTGGCCATCGCCGCCGAGCTCGGTTACTCGGAGTCGGCGTTCCTGACCGCGCCCCCGGAGGGGCTCGAGGGGCCGGAAGGACGGACGTTCACCATCCGTTACTTCAGCCCCAAGGCCGAGGTACCGTTCTGCGGGCACGCCACCGTCGCGACCGCCGTCGCGCTGGCCGAGCGGATCGGTCCGGGCGAGCTGGTGTTCGCCACGCCCGCCGGCACCGTGCCCGTGTCGGTGGCCGAGGAGGCCGGGACGGTCAGGGCCACGCTCACCAGTGTCGAGCCGCACGTCGAGGAGGTCGCCGAGGCCGACCTCACCGAGGCGCTCGCCGCGCTCGACTGGCCGGCCACCGATCTCGACCCGGCGTTTCCGCCCCGGATCGCGTTCGCCGGTGCCCGCCATCTCGTCCTCGCGGCGGCGACGCGCGCACGGCTCGCGGATCTGGCGTACGACTTCCCGCGCCTCGAAACCCTGATGCACCGACTGGACCTGACCACCGTCCAGCTGGTGTGGCGGGAGTCGGCCACCGTGTTTCACGCCCGTGACCCGTTCCCGGTCGGCGGAGTGGTCGAGGACCCGGCGACCGGCGCCGCGGCCGCCGCGTTCGGTGCGTACGTCCGTGACCTCGGCCTGGTCCCGGAGGACGCCGTCCTCACCCTGCACCAGGGCGAGGACCTGGGCCGTCCCGGCGAACTCACGGTGACCCTGCGCGCCGGCGACCCCCGTGTCCGGGTCGGGGGCGCGGGGGCTCTCATCGGCCGGTGAGCTGCTGGGCGGGCTCGTAGCTGAGCGTCAGTGGCCGTGCTCGCCCGACGACTCATGGGGGGCCTCTTCGGAGGCCTCTTCCCCTGTCGCCGCCGTGCCCGCCCGGACCGTGAACGCGGCGGTGTGCACCTTGCCCTCGTGCTTGAAGTCGAGAAAGAGCCGGTAGGTGCCGCTGCTGGGCGCCGTGGCCGTGAAGGAGATGTCCGGCCCTGGCTCGGTCGAGCCGTCGCCGGGTTCACCGCCCGGGTGGACGTGGAGGTAGGCGAGGTCGCCGGAACGCAGGGCGACCAGGTGGCCGTAGGCGCCGAGATAGGGCTGGAGATCGGTGACGGGCCTGCCGTTGCGGGAGACCGTCAGCTTCAGCTCGCGGGCGGCGCCGGGCCGCAGGGCTCCGCCCAGCTTCACCTCGTAGCCCTCGGTCGTGGCGATGGTGTCCGGCGCCGGCAGGTTCTGCGGTGCATAGGTGCCCGACACGGCCAGATCCGCGCCGAGGGTGAGGTTCTCGGCGCCCTTCGTCTCGGGGGTGAAGTCGGCGAGGACCCGGTAGCCGCCCGCGCGGGGCAGCGACACGGGGATGCTCCAGGTTCCGTCGGCGGCCCGGGTGGGGTGCAGATGGCGGTAGGTGTTCAGGTCGCGTGAGGCGACGATGAGGTGGAGTTCCTTGTCGTGCTCCCGGCGGAAGGCGGTGACCGCGCGGCCCGTCCTCGCCCCGGATGGCGAAGCGGAGGTCGGCGGTGCGTCCGGCCGCGAGGCGAGGGGTTCGCAGGTCGAGGGTGTAGCCGTTCTCGGAGATCTGGAGTCCACCGGCCGGGGGCGACTCATGGCCCGAGTGCCCGGAGCTCTCCGGGTGCCCTGACTCGTTGTCTTTCGTGTGTGTGTCATGGCGGGCGGGCGTCTCGTCGTCGGTCACGGGGCCGACGCCCTGGCCCACGCCGTAGGCGGTGCCGAACGTCGCGGCCAGTGCGGCGGCGAATGCGGTGATCTTCAGTCCAGCGTGCATGGCCGGCTCCTCCACGTCGGTATGTGGCTCTCGATGCACTTCACCATACCCCTGGGGGGTATCAAGTCAACCCCTCGATCGGCTTGCCTCAGATACCCTCTGGGGGTATACATGGGTTGCGACCCACCATACCCCCGCCTGGTATCCACGAGGAGTAGTCATGACCACCACCATGACCACCACCGCAGCAGCCGAGACCGAGCTGGCCATCGGCGGCATGACCTGCGCCTCGTGCGCGGCGCGCATCGAGAAGAAGCTCAACCGGATGGACGGGGTCACCGCCACCGTCAACTACGCCACCGAGAAGGCCAAGGTCACCCACGCCGTCGGCGTCTCGGTCCAGGACCTGATAGCGACCGTCGAGAAGACCGGGTACTCGGCCCGGGAACCGGCACCACCCGAGCCGTCCGCTCCCGACGAGGAAGAGCCGGACGAACTGCGTTCCCTGCGCGAGCGGTTGGTGACCGCCGTACTGCTGGCGGTGCCCGTCGTCGCGATGGCGATGATCCCGGCGCTGCAGTTCGAGTACTGGCAGTGGCTGTCCCTGACGTTGGCGGCGCCCGTGGTGACGTATGCCGGATGGCCCTTCCACAAGGCGGCGTTCACCAATGCCCGGCACGGCGCGGCCACCATGGACACGCTGATCTCGGTCGGTACGACGGCCGCCTTCGGCTGGTCGCTGTGGGCGCTGTTCTTCGGGACCGCGGGCACGCCGGGTATGAAGCACCCCTTCGAGCTGACGATCGCCCGCGGCGACGGCACTGGGAACCTGTATCTGGAGGCCGCGGCCGGGGTCACCGCGTTCATCCTGGCCGGGCGGTACTTCGAGGCCCGCTCCAAGCGCAAGGCGGGCGCGGCTCTGAAGGCGCTGCTGGAACTGGGCGCGAAGGACGTCACCGTGCTGCATTCGGGCGGCCACGAACGGACCGTCCCGATCGCGGAGTTGAAGGCCGGCGACCGCTTCCTCGTCCGTCCCGGCGAGAAGATCGCGACCGACGGGATCGTCGTCGAGGGCTCCTCCGCCGTGGACGCCTCGATGCTCACGGGTGAGTCCGTGCCGGTGGAGGTCACTCCCGGAGATTCCGTCACCGGCGCCACCCTCAACGCGGGCGGACGGCTCGTCGTCGAGGCGACCCGGGTCGGCTCCGACACCCAACTGGCCAGGATGGCCAAGCTGGTCGAGGACGCCCAGAACGGCAAGGCGGCCGCTCAGCGGCTCGCGGACCGGATCTCAGCGGTGTTCGTGCCGGTCGTCATCGCGCTCGCCCTCGGCACCCTGGGCTTCTGGCTCGGCAACGGCGCCGGTACGGCCGCCGCGTTCACCGCCGCCGTCGCCGTACTGATCATCGCCTGCCCCTGCGCCCTCGGACTCGCCACGCCGACCGCTCTGCTGGTCGGAACCGGGCGCGGCGCCCAACTCGGCATCCTCATCAAGGGCCCCGAGGTCCTGGAGTCCACGCGCAGGGTCGACACCGTCGTCCTGGACAAGACCGGCACCGTCACCACGGGCCGGATGACCCTCCTGGCCGTGCACCCGGCGGACGGCACCGACGAGGCCGAAGTCCTGCGGCTGGCGGGCGCGTTGGAGCACGCGTCGGAGCACCCGGTCGCCCGCGCGGTCGCCGACGGGGCGATGGAGAAGCTGAGTTCTCTCCCCGCACCGGAGGACTTCGCGAACGTGCCGGGGCTCGGGGTGCAGGGCATCGTCGACGGGCATGCCGTGCTCGTCGGCCGCGAGCGCCTGCTGGCCGACTGGTCCTTGGAGCTGCCCGCGGAGCTCCGCCGGGTCAAGTCGGAGGCGGAAGCTCTCGGTCGTACGGCGATCGCGGTCGCCTGGGACGGCGAGGCGCGGGCCGTGCTCGAAGTCGCCGACGCGGTCAAGGACACCAGCCGTGAGGCGATCGTCCGCCTGCGCGCGCTGGGCCTGACGCCCGTCCTGCTGACCGGTGACAACCGGGCCGTGGCCGAGTCCGTGGCCCGGGAGGTCGGCATCGACCCGGAGCACGTGATCGCCGAGGTGCTGCCGCAGGACAAGGTCGACGTCGTCAAGCGGCTTCAGGCAGAGGGCCGTTCGGTCGCGATGGTCGGTGACGGCGTCAACGACGCGGCGGCGCTGGCTCAGGCCGACCTGGGTCTGGCGATGGGCACCGGCACGGACGCCGCGATCGAGGCGGGCGATCTGACCCTCGTCCGGGGTGACCTGCGGGCCGCGGCGGACGCCATCCGCCTCGCCCGCCGCACCCTGGGGACGATCCGGTCCAACCTCTTCTGGGCCTTCGCCTACAACGTGGCCGCTCTGCCGCTGGCGGCGGCCGGACTGCTCAACCCGATGCTCGCGGGGGCGGCGATGGCGTTCTCGTCGGTGTTCGTGGTCGGCAACTCGCTGCGGCTGCGGTCGTTCCGGGCCGCCTGATCCGGCCGGCCGGGCGGGCAGGGACTCCGAGACCGGGAGCCTCTGCCCGCCCGGCCGCGAGCCGAACATTCACAGCGGTAAGCGCGAGCGCCAACGGTCCAGGCACACCGCACCTCCCTGCGGCCGCCGTCCTTCCGAGCCACCTGACCCAGCCGACCGGACGAACAGGCACTCCCGAACCACAAGCCCCCGCCCACCCGCCCCTCAACCGAACGCCTTCACCGCCCGGCCGCCAGCCGGACATGTACAGCGGTGAGCGCGAGTGCCAGCGGTCCGGGCACCAGGAAGGCCAGCGGCACCAGCATCCAGGCGCACAGGGCCGCCGTGGCCACGGCCAGCAGCACCAGGGCGCTCCCGCCGACATCCCGTACGGCGTCCCGGGCGGCCTCCCGCACGGCGGCCGGCCAGTCGGTGAGCGACTCGGGGCGGGCGCAGGCCCGCAGGCCCACCACCAGGGCGACCGCACCGATACCGGCGGCCACCACCGCGAACAGCGGGGCTCCCGGCAGCCCGGCCCCGGCGAGCGCCAGGTCCGCCAGGAACAGCAGCGAACCGGCCAGGGCGACGGCGCCCGCCCCCAGGTCACCGGCCCGCAGCCGACGCCCCAGCACCGCGAAGTACCGGCCCGCGGTGGCCGGTTGCCCCTCCCCCGCACCCCGCAGGACCGCGCACGCGGCCGACAGCGCGGCCGGGGCCGTCACCACGGGCAGGCAGACCAGGGCCGTCGCCAGGCCGACGCTCAGCATGTCGGCGAACAGGGTCATCCTGGGCCCGAAGACCTCGCCCGGGTCACGAGCACGCATCCCGCTCATCCCTTGAGTCCCGAGCTCGCCATGCCCTCCACCAGGAACCGCTGGAAGGCGAGGAAGAACAGCACGATCGGCAGCAGCGCGATCACCGACATCGCGAACATCGGGCCGAACGCCGACTGGCTGGAGGCGTCCACGAACGACCTGAGGGCGAGCGTGAGCGTGAACTTGTCCGGGTCGAAGAGGTAGATGAGCTGGGTGAAGAAGTCGTTCCAGGTCCAGATGAAGGTGAAGATCGCCGTGGTGATCAGCGCGGGCCTGGTCAGCGGCAGCACGATCTGGAAGAAGCTGCGGAAGGGCCCGCAGCCGTCGATGCGGGCGGCCTCCTCCAGCTCACGTGGCAGACCCCGCATGAACTGCACGATGAGGAAGACGAAGAACGCCTCCGTGGCCAGGAACTTGGGCAGGATCAGCGGCCAGTAGGTGTTCACCATGCCGAGCTTGTTGAAGATGATGTACTGCGGGATCAGGATCGCGTGGTGCGGCAGCATGATCGTGGCGATCATGAAGGCGAACATCGGGCCGCGGAAGCGGAAGCGCAGTCGGGCGAAGGCGTAGGCCGCGAGCGAGCAGCTGATCACGTTGCCGAGGACCGCGCCACCCGCGATCAGCAGCGAGTTGGACAGCAGCCGCCAGATGGAGACGTCGTTGACGCCCTCGAAGGCGGTCTCGTAGTTCGACCACTCCAGGTGGCCGGGCAGCAGGTCGAGGCTGGCGATCACCTCGTCGGCCGGCTTGAGCGAGGTGGCGAGCAGCCAGGCCAGCGGGTACAGCATCACGAGCAGGGCGGCCAGACAGCCGAGGTGCAGGGCGACCCGCCCCCAGCGAACGGGCTTGCGGGCGGCGGCAGTTGATACGGAGGTCATCGCTCCCCCTCGGACGCGTAGAAGACCCAGGAACGCGAGGTGCGGAACAGCACCGCCGTGACGACGCCGATGACCAGCAGCAGCACCCAGGCCATGGCGGAGGCGTAGCCCATGTGGGAGGCGACGAAGCCGCGGTCGTAGAGGTACATCGTGTAGACGAGCGTGGAGTCGGCGGGGCCGCCCTTGCCCGCGCTCACCGCGAAGGCGGGTGTGAAGACCTGGAAGGCCTGGATGGTCTGGAGGACCAGGTTGAAGAAGAGCACCGGGGACAGCATGGGCACGGTGACGGACAGGAACTGCCGCCATTTTCCGGCCCCGTCGACGGCCGCCGCCTCGTAGAGCTCGACGGGTATCTGCTGCAGCCCCGCGAGGAAGATGACCATCGGCGCCCCGAACTGCCACACCGTCAGCAGCGCGACGGCCAGCAGCGCCCAGCCGGGCCTGTTGACCCAGCCGCCGGTGCCGAAGAGGTTGTCCACGGTGCCGCCGTCGTTGAAGACGGCTCGCCAGACGAGGGCGATGGACATGGAGGCGCCGAGCAGCGAGGGGGCGTAGAAGGCGGACCGGTAGAAGGCCTTGCCGCGCTTCATGGACTTCAGGGCGAGCGCGACGAGCAGCGCGAGGGCCAGTTGGAGCGGCACGGCTATGACGACGTACATCAGGGTCGTCGTGACGGAACGCCAGTAGCGCGGGTCCTCGGTGAACATCTGCGTGTAGTTGCGCAGGCCCACCCAGTGGGGCGGGTCGAAGAGGTTGTAGTCGGTGAAGGACAGGTACAGCGAGACGGCCATCGGCAGCAGGGTGAGAACGCTCGCGCCGAGGACCCACGGGGAGAGGAACACCCAGGCGGCGCCGTGGCGTTCGCGCCTGGGGCGGCGCTTCGTGGTGGGGGCGGTGGCGCGCCTCTCCCCCGTCGGGATCGCGGTGGTGGTCATGACCTCAGCTCCGCCTTCGCCTCGGTGACGTAGTTCTCGGCCGCCTCGCGGGGCGTCATGCGCTGGTAGGAAACCTGGTCGTAGTCACGCTGGAAGGTGGTCTGCAGGGCGTTGTCGCCGGAGGGCGGGGCCTGTGGCGGATCCTTCAACTTCCCTTCCAGGGACGCCTGGTAGTCGGCGACCGTCTTGTCGAAGTCCTTGAGCAGGGGTGCTGTCTCCTTGCGGATGGTCTCGTTGACGGGGATGCCGCGGGTGGCGCCGAGGATCTTCGCCGCGTCCTGGTCGTTGAGGAGGAAGTCGACGAGCTGCGCCGCCTCCTTGGCGTGGCCGGTGTTGGCGGAGACGCCAAGGAACATCGACGGCTTGAAGTACTGGCCGGGCGTGCCGTCGGAGCCGGACGGCATGGGTGCCAGTGCGATCCCGGTCGGGATGATCGCGAGGTAACCGCTCGACGGAGCATCCCAGTTGTTGTCCGCGGTGGCCTTGCCGCGGCCGAGCGGGGTGTTCTCGACAGAGCCGTCGAGCTGGGTGGTCTGCTCGGCCGGGGAGACGGACTCCTCGCGCCGCAACTGGTCGGTGAACGTCCACCACTTGGTGAGGTCGTCGGCGGTGAAGCCCAGTCCGCCGCTCTTCGTGTAGAGGGCCTTTCCCTGTCCGCGCAGCCAGACCTCGAAGGCGTCCTCGTTCTGCCCGGGGTCGGTGGCGCCGGGTTGGCCGGTCTTCTTCTTGAGGGCGCGCATGGCGTCGGCCCAGTCGTCCCAGGTCCATCCCTGTTTCGGGAGCGGCACCCCGGAGGCCTTCCAGGTCTTGACGTCGTAGACGACGGTCTCGGTGCCCCGGCCCTGCGGGATCGCGTACTGGGTGCCGTCCACGCGGCCGGTGGCGAGCAGCCCGGAGTCGATCTCGGAGGTGCGCAGTACGGCCTTCTGCTTCGCCAGGTCGAGCAGGACCCCGCCGGAGGCGTACTGGTCGATCTGGCGGTAGTCGAGCTGCATCACGTCGGGTGCGTCGCCGCCCGTGGCCTGGACGGCGAGCTTCTGTTTGTAGGCGTCGTAACCCGAGAACGACGTCTGCACCTGTACGTTCGGGTGCTGTTTCTCGAACAGGGCGACGGCCTGCTCGGTGCGCTCCGCGCGGTCGGGGTTGCCCCACCACGTGTAGCGGAGCACGACCTTGCCGCCGCCGACCGATTCCCCGGATCCCCCGCAGCCGGCCGCCAGCGCGCAGAGCGCGAGTGCGACGGCCGAAGCGCAGAACCCCTTTGTCCTGTGTCCGGGCATGCCGAGGTCACCTCATCCCTTCCTCGGACTTTCTACGGCCCCCCTCGCAACTCCCCCCAGAACAAGCGGTGTTACTCGCTGCCGTACGGCAGCGTCGTCCCCGGCAGGTTGTACTCGTCCCGTCGGCCGCACATCCCGAAGCCGCCGAGCCGGGTCGGCGCGGCCTCATGGGCGGTCGCCTCGACGAGGTACGACGGTTCACCGGCCGCCAGCGCGTCGAGCTGGGCGCCGGTGCGCTCGGCGGTGGCCAGGGCGCCGGTCCGCCACAGTTCGCGCCAGGTGGGCACCTTGTCCCGTACCAGGCGGGCGGCGGCCCGCTGGAACTCCAGATACGGGCCGTTGTCTCCGGCGACCAGTGCCTCGCGCAGGCCGAGGTAGCCCTCGACGGCGAGGTCCCGGCGCCGGCGGGCGGCCGCGGCCGTCTCCGGTCCCGTGCCGGGCGGGAGCCCGGCGGCCTCGGCATACCGCGAGGGGTCGGCGAGCACCTCCGGCGGGAAGGTGAAGACGGCGTCCCCGGCCTCGGGCAGACCGCTGTTCTGCATCAGCACGGTGATGCGCAGATCGCCGCCCTGGACCATGCGGTGCACGGTGCCCGGTGCGAACCAGGCGATCGAGCCCGGCTCCAGGGGGATCTCCCGGTAGCCGTCGGGGCTCAGCGTCTGCACCGCGCCCCGGCCGCCGGTGACGACGTAGGCCTCCGTGCACACCAGGTGCAGATGCGGGCTGCCGCCGCAGACGCCGTCGGCGGCCTCCCAGTCGTAGGCGCTCAGGTGGGACAGGCCCACGGCGCCCGGCAGCGGGTGCGGAAGGCCGGGCTTCACCAGGACAGGCCTTCCAGACACGAGGACACGCGTTCCTCGTCCCAGGCACCGTCGGCCACGACCAGCCGGTAGCGGTACTCGAAGGACTCCCCCGGCGGCAGCTCGAACTCCTCGAAGAACGCCCAGGAGAACGCGACCGTCGGGAAGGGCTCGGAGCGCACGAACCAGTGCGACTCGTGGATCGCCCTCCGCGGGTCGAGGTTCTCGGGGGCGTGTGCGAAGACGAGCGTGGAGTGGGCGTCCACGTCGTCGTGCTCGGTGGTGAAGGCGAGCCAGGGGCTCTGGCTGCCCATCAGCTTGTCCGCGTCGCCGTCCGTGTCCGGGGCGAGGACCGATCCACCGGTGAAGTCGCGGGGGCCGCGCCACTGGAGTCCCGTGTAACCCGCCATCTCACGGCCCGCGGTGGTGGGGGAACCGAAGGCCAGCGGCTGGTCGCGGGTGTTGGTGAGGCGGATCGACCAGTCCAGCGCCCAGGAGCCGGCCTCCTCGTCGACCGAGTGGACGGTGATGCCGCGGAGCTCGCGCGCCCACTCGCTGCCGCCGTTCTCCACCCAGGTGAGCTCCTCGGCGAAGGTGAGCCGGTCGTCCTCGACGGTCAGCTGCGGGAAGCCGTCATGCCGCATGGAGCCGACGCGCTCCGGCAGGGGCAGATAGCCCTGTCCGTGGACATAGCAGTTGCCGCCCCAGAAGTTCTGCCCCGACAGATGGCTCGCGGTCATCTGCAGACCCTTGTGCCAGCGGTGGTCGTTGGGACGGTAGCCGGTCACCGTGCGGCCGCCGAGGGTGCGCACCGGGTGGGCGTAGGGCTTCTTGGCCTCGAAGTCCTCGGGGTCGGGTCGGTAGACGTAGCGGAGGATCTCCGTGCCGTTCGCCGCCTCGACGGCGATGTGCTCGCCGTGGACGTGGCTGACGCGGATGCTCATGCGCGCTCCTTGGGGGCCCAGTGGGGGTGGTCGCCGTGCATGGCCGGGTAGAAGGGGTCGCCCGGTGTGATCTCGCCGGCGTTCACGGGCCGGCCCGTGAACGCGGACTTGTAGAGCGCGGCGGCGAACTCGAGGGTGGCACGGGCGTCGGCGCCGCTGCCGGGAGGCCTGACACCGTTGTCGTACGCGTCGAGGAGCGCGCCGAGCTGGGCCGCGTGCGAGCTGGGCACGTCGGCGGCGGGCGTACGCCAGGCGTCGACGCGGTCGGCGGCCACGTGGGGGGCGGGTGTGTAGGTCCAGTCCTGGTTGCGGTGCCCGTACAGGTGGGTGAGTTCGACGGTCGCGTCGGCGCAGTCGATGCGGATGCGGCTCACCTCGTCGGGTGACAGCACACTGTTGACGACGGTGGCGAGGGCGCCGTTCTCGAACCGGACGAGGGCCGTGGAGACGTCCTCGCTCTCGGTGTCGTGGACCAGCCGGGCCGCCATCGCGCGGATCTCCGCCCACGGGCCGAGCAGGTGCAGGAGAAGGTCGTACTGGTGGATGCCGTGGCCCATGGTGGGGCCGCCGCCCTCACTGGCCCAGGTGCCGCGCCACGGTACGGCGTAGTAGGCGGCGTCCCGGTACCAGGTGGTCTGGCAGTGCGCGACCCGGGGGGCGCCCAGCTCGCCGCTCGTGATCAGCCCGCGCGCGTGGACGGCGCCGGAGCCGTAGCGGTGCTGGAAGACCACGGAGGCGTAGGCGCCGGACGCCTCCTCGGCCGCCGCGATCTCGTCGTACTCGGCGAGCGACAGTGTCAGCGGCTTCTCGCACAGCACCCAGGCACCCGCCTTGAGGGCGGCCACCGTCTGCTCCCGGTGCAGCGACGGCGGGGTGCCGATGAGGACCAGGTCGGGGCGAGCGGCGTCCAGCATCGCGGCCATGGAGGTGTACCCGGCGACCTCGCCGCCCGCGAGTTCCCGGAAGGCGTCGAGTCTGCCCTGGTCCACGTCGACGGCGGCGACCAGTTCTGTGCGCTCGGCGTGGGCCCTGAGCGCGGACAGATGGCTGCCGCTGACGATGGCGCCGGTGCCGACCACGGCTACGCGGCGGCGGGCTGGACGGGGCATACGGTCCTCCTCGGACGTCCGGCAAGGGGACGCTGACATGCGGGGGAAAGCGCTTGCTCTCCCGGAGTCGACCCTAGATCCCCGGCGATTGTCCTAACAAGACCCCGGGCGGTGATATCGGTGAACACGCCACGCACACGGCTCATTCACTTGCCTGACGCAAGTGATTCGGCGCGCTCGCCTCCGCACACGCCTTCCGGTGCTCGGGGTGTGCGGGGGAGCCCAGGTCAGAGAGCCGCGAACAGGTCGTCGAGCGGGGCGGGTACGCCGTCGGGGTCGAGAGCCTCGACGAGGACGCGGCCGTAGTGGATCTTGCGCCCCTTCTTCGTACCGAGGAAGCGCCGCAACTGCTGCTCAGCGGTGCGGCCCCGCTGCGCGGGCTGGGACAGGAACGTCGTAAGGGGCCGCAGGTCGCCCTCCTCGCGCACGAGTTCCTTCACCCGCGGCACACCCAGCGCGCGGATCAGCTCGTCCTCCAGGTCCGCCGCGCAGACGAAGTACCCGTCCGGTGCCGCGCCTGCCCGCTCCCAGCCCCGGGCGTAGAAGGGCCGTTCCCGCTCGTCGCACAGTCCCGTCAGGCGCAGGCCCAGGCCGGAAGGGCCGAGAAGACCCGCGAAGCGGCCGACGCTCATCGCCCCGCCCATCGCCAGGACGCAGAGCCCCTCGGCGGCCAGGTTCCGGCCACGGCTCGCGGCCAGCGCGTCGACCGCCGCCACGTCGCTCGGCCCTTCGAGCAGGACGACGGTCCGGACGGACAGCCGTGCGGCCAGCTCGCGTGCCGGGTCGCCGGGGCCACCGGCCGCCCACGCCGTGACCGCGTCCCGGAACTCCCCCATGTCAGCCATGGGAGGAGTCTGTGCCCTCACCGGCCCCGGCGACAGGCAATTTCCGCCGGCCTCACCGGCTCGCCTCCCCGTGGGTCACCCGGATCTTGGACTGGCCGTGCGGGAGTTCCTCCCAGTCCTCCATGAACCGGGCCCGCAGGCCATGCTTCCCGGCCAGCTCGACGAGCGTCTCGACGCGGTAGTAGAAGTCCTCCCGGAGCACGTGGTGCTCCTCGCCCTCGGTGCGGTCGAAGGTGAAGTCGAACCAGCCGCCCGGGGCGAGCACCCGGCCGACGTTGGCCAGACACTCCTCGATCACCGGGAGCGGCGAGTGCGAGAAGACGCTGTGCGCGTGGACGACGTCGAAGTGGGCGTCCGGCAGGAACCGCAGCGTCAGGTCGCGCACCGGGGTCAGGTTCGGCAGCCGCTTCTGAAGCGACATGTCGACGATCGTGTCCTGCGCGGCGAAGAGGATGTCGGGCGAGATGTCGATGCCGTGGTAGTGCCCGGGCTCCAGGTGTCGGATGAACCGCCAGCCGCCGCGCAGGTTGCCGCAGCCGATCTCCAGCATGCGGTGCTCGGGGCGCAGCCCGTGGCCGAGGAGGTAGTCGAACTGCATCGCCCCGAGCGCCAGCCAGCGCTCCCGGTTGCGGCTGCCGACGGCCGCGTCCGGATCGGCCCGGGTGTCGGAGCGCATCACGGCGCGGTAGTAGGAGATGTGGTCCGGGTACCGGCGGCGCAGCCACAGGTCGCGGGCGGCGCGGGCCACATGGCGGGGCACGCGGTCGGGGTGACGCAGGGCGTAGCCGACGCGGTGGCCGAGGGCGGCGCGGTTGGCGGTGAGGTTCTTGGCGGGCATCGTGAGGCCTTTCGCAGGTCGTCGCTCTGCTCCCAGCCTCAGTGCGGAAGCCGGGCCTCCGGCTCGGCCAACGAGCTCCCGCCGCGGAGAGTTTCGGGCGACCGGCATGTCAGCCGATCGGTTGATGCGATCCTCCGTCCGGCACGTTAGACACGGAGCATGAACCACTCCGATCCGGACGAGCGCTGGCTTGGCGCGATCGTGCACGGCGCGTTCTTCCTGCTGCTCGGCTCGTCGTTCGCCCGCTTCCTGACCCGCGACCAGGGCGGAGCGCGCACCGGCTGGGTGGTGGCGTTGTTCGCCTTCTTCTGTGTGCTGTACGTCCTCGGGCATCTGGTGGCCCCGCCGCCCCGCCCGGGACTGCCGCCCACCCGGCGCCATCTGGTCTGGCTGGGCTCGGCCACCGCCGTCTGGGTCGTCCTGCTGGTCCTCGCGCCGAGCGCCACCTGGTGTGTGATGCCCCTGTTGTTCGCCGGACTGCACGCCCTGCCGCCGAGGATCGCGGTGCCCGCGGCGGCCGTGCTCACGGCTCTGGTCGTGGTCTCGGAGATACGGGTGGCCGACGGGCCGCTCAACCCGAACATGGTGGTGGCCCCGCCGGCCGTCGCCGCGGTCGCCACCGCCGTACTGGTACATCTGCAACGGCAGGGGGCCCGGCAGCGCGTTCTGATCGAGGACCTGGTGCGCACCCGGCACGAACTCGCCGCCACCGAACGGCGGGCCGGTGTCCTGGCGGAGCGCCAGCGGCTGTCCGCGGAGATCCACGACACCCTCGCGCAGGGGCTTTCCAGTCAGCGGATGCTGCTCCAGGCCGCGGAGCGGGTGTGGGGCTCGGACCGGGACGCGGCCCGGGAACATGTCCGGGCGGCGGCGGAGATCACCTCGCACAGCCTCGCCGAGGCCCGCCGCTTCGTGCACGACCTGGCTCCCGCGGACCTCGCGGAGCGTTCCCTCGCCGAGGCCCTCGGCGCACTCGCCCGGCGCGAGAGCGGCCCGGGGCTGACCGTGGAGTTCCGGCTCGAGGGGGATCCGGGTCCGCTGCCGGAGCGGGTGGCGGGGGCGCTGCTGCGGATCGCCCAGGGCGCGCTGGCCAACGTACGGGAGCATGCGGCGGCGACCCGGGCCGCGCTCACGCTCACGTGGCTGGACGATCAGGTCTCGCTGGATGTCGCGGACAACGGGCGGGGGTTCGAGCGCACCGAGGCCCGGGGGTCCGGGTCGTCGACGCGTGGGCACGGGCTTCCCGCCATGCGGATCCGGGCCCGCCAGGCCGGTGGCGGGCTCACCGTGGAGTCCACGCCGGGAGAGGGCACCGTGGTCTCGGTCGCCGTCCCGCTCGCTGTCCCGCCCGCTGTCAAGGAGACCACCCTGTGAGTACGTCGCCGCCCTCGTCCCCCGTCCGGCTCCTGCTCTGCGACGACCATGCCGTCGTACGCGCCGGACTGCGGGCCCTGCTCGCCAGCGCGGACGGCATCGACGTGGTCGGGGAGGCGGCCACCGGTGAGGAGGCGCTCGCCATGGCGGCCCACCTGGGCCCCGATGTCGTACTGATGGATCTTCAACTGGACGACGGCATGGACGGGGTGACGGCCATCCGGCAGCTGACGGCGGGAGGCGCTCGAGGTCCCCGCGTGCTGGTGCTCACCATGTTCGACACGGACGCCGACATCACCCGGGCCATCGAGGCGGGCGCCACGGGCTATCTCCTCAAGGCCGAGCAGCCCGAGGAGTTGTTCACGGCGATCCGCGACGCCGCGTCCGGACGCAGCACGCTGTCCGCCCCGGTGGCCGACCGGCTGCTGACCCGGCTGCGCAGCCCGCGCCCCGCCCTGTCCGCGCGGGAGCACGAGATCCTCGCGCAGCTCGCCCGTGGCCTCGGCAATCGGGAGATCGCCCGCGCCCTGTTCATCAGCGAGGCGACGGTCAAGACCCATCTGGGTCGGATCTACGGCAAGTTGGGCGTCGAGACCCGGGCGGGCGCGGTGGCCGTCGCCAAGGAACGACGGCTGCTGCCTTGACCGGTTTCGGGAACCAGGAGTATCCGATCCGCACTCTTCCGTTACGGCAGACACCCTTGACAGCATGCGTACTGTTTGGCGACGTTTGGTCCTTGCCGACATTTCGATCGGCGGGACGCGGACGCCGCGTCGTGGGGGGAATTGGGGGGAACGGTCGCCCATGCGATCCATGAGCAGTGACACGGACATAACGATCCACAGACCCGAAGAGCTCGGCACCTCGCTCCGCAAGGCCTGGCACCGGGCGATGGACGAGTCGCCCGAGTACGCCAACCCGTTCCTGGCACCGGAGTTCGCGGCCGGGATCGGCAGACACCGCCGCGGCGGCGCCCGGGTGGCGGTGCTGCACCAGCGCGGAGAGGCCGTGGGCTTCCTCCCGTACGAACGGGGTTCCTTCGGCGTCGGCCGTGCCATCGGACTCGGACTCTCCGACTGCCAGGGCCTCGTGCACCGCCCCGGGTTCACCTGGGACGCCCGGGCACTGCTGAAGGCGTGCCGGCTCTCGGTGTTCGAGTTCGACCACCTCGTCGAGGAGCAGGCGCCCTTCGCCCCCTATGTCACCGGGACGTTCGCCTCCCCGGTGATCGATCTCAAGGTCGGCAGCGACAGTTACCCGGAGTGGCTGCGCGGCGCGTACCCGGGGCTCGCCAAGACGACCCTCAAGAAGGAGCGCCGGCTCACGCGCGACCTGGGTGAGATGCGGTTCGTGTTCGACGAGCGCGACCCGAGGGCACTGCGCACACTGATGCAGTGGAAGTCCGCCCAGTACCGCCGCACGGGCCGGATGGACCGGTTCGCGCGGCCGTGGATCGTGAACCTGGTGGAGGACCTCTTCCAGGTCCGCGAGGAGCACTTCACCGGGATCCTTTCGGTCGTGTACGCCGGTGACCGGCCGGTGGCCGCGCACTTCGGGCCCACCTCGCGCACGGTGTTCGCGCCCTGGTTCACCGCGTACGACCCCGAGCTGCGCTACTACTCCCCCGGTCTGATCATGCATCTGCGGATGGCCGAGGCGGCGGGCCGGCGCGGGGCGCGGCTCATGGACATGGGACGCGGCGACAAGGAGTGGAAGGACTGGCTCAAGACCCGTGAGCTGCGGGTGGCGGAAGGGTTCGCCACCCGTCCCCACCCGGTCGCGACGGCACACCGTCTGTGGCGCCGGCCCGTGCGGGGTCTGCGCAACACGGTCAACGCCCACCCGGCCCTGCGCGAGCCCGCCGACCGACTCCTGAAGACCGTCGGCACCCTGCGCACCTCCGGGCACCGTTCGGACTCCGACAGCGCGGGACCGCTGGCGAGCTGACGAACCCGCTCACCTCCGGTTCCCGCGGGAGGTGGCGCCGACGTGTGTTCTCCTCCACGGTCCTTCCGTGGCCCATCGACACAAGGGGTGCCGATGCCCTATGGCTCGCGGCTGTCCGCGACGATGACCCGGCGACTGGGACGCGAGTGCGTCTACACGCCCTCGGCCCGGCTGGCCCTGTACCTGGCGCTCAGGCGCTGGTGCCGGCCGGGCGCGCGGGTGCTGATGTCACCGGTGAACGACGACGTGATCCTGTTCGTGGTCCTCGCGGCCGGGCTGCGCCCCGTGCAGGCCCCCGTGTCCGTGTGGGACGGCAACATCGACCCGGCCGCCGTACCGGAGTCGACCTGGCGCAATGTGGACGCGGTCCTGACCACCAACCTGTACGGCGTGCCCGACCGGGTCCTCGAACTGCGGCGCCGCTGCGAGCAGTTGGGGATCCCGCTGTTCGAGGACGCGGCGCACGCGATCGGCAGCCATGTGGCCGGACAGCCGGTCGGGACCTTCGGGAAGGCGGCGGCGTTCAGCCTGTCCAAGCACGTGGCCGGGATGGCGGGCGGTTTCCTCGCCGTCGAGGACGCGCGCACGCGCCGGGAACTGGAGCTGCTGCGGGACGATCTGCTGACCCCCGGGCGGCTGCGCGAGGACCTGGCCACGACCCTGCGCCCGCTGGCCCGGTCCGCCGTCCGGTCGCTCCATCTGGTGCGCCCGGTGTGGCGGACCATGGAGCGTCTGGGGCTGCTGGAGCGCGACGCGTTCCGGATGGACCTGCGCGCACCACGGCTCAGCGCCTCCGCGCGGGAGGCACCGAGCCTGACCGCGTACGAGCGGTGGGTCCGTGTCGATCTGCACGGCTACCGTTCCCGGCACGGCTCGCTGGTCCGCGGCCAGCTGACGCTGCGGATGGCCCGGCTCGACGAGGACCTGGCCCGGCGCAGGGCCGGGGTCGCCCTGCTGGCGGGCACACCGTGGGCCTCGCCTGCGCTGCGCGACCGGACGGCGCACGAGGGGCCCCTCCCCCTCTTCCGGGTGCCGCTCCTGGTCCACGACCGGGACTTGCTCGTCCAGCGGCTGGTGCGGCACGACGTGGTCTGCGGCTACATCTACGACCCGCCGCTGGACGACTACGCGGGCGCGGAGTTCGTCGAACCCTCCCCCGATCCGGCGCCGGCCCGCTGGTTCGCCGCGCACACGCTCCCCGCCGATCCGCTGCTGGCCCGCAGGATCGTGGGCGCGTTCACGAAGGAACGGGTGGCCGACGCGCACCCCTCGCTGCTGCGGCCGGTTCGGGACGTCACACCGCCGCGGTTGCTGGGCCAGTGAACTGCGACACCCCGACGATCGATCAAAACATCAGGGGGTTAGCATATGAGCGCCGCCTAGCTCGAAAGAGAATTCTGTGACTGTCAAGGACGACTCGTTCACCGACTGGAAGAACCGCGAGGAGATCGCGGAATCGATGATCCCGATGATCGGGAGGCTGCACAGGGAGCGGGACGTAACGGTTCTGCTGCACAGCCGTTCCCTGGTGAACAAGTCGGTGGTCAGCATCCTCAAGACCCACCGGTTCGCCCGGCAGATCGCCGGTGAGGAGCTCTCCGTCACCGACACCCTGCCCTTCGTCCAGGCGCTCACGGCGCTGGACCTCGGCCCCTCGCAGATCGACATCGGCCGGCTCGCCGAGATCCACCAGGCCGACGACCGCGGGCTGTCGGTGGCCGAGTTCACCGCCGAGGCCGTGGCCGGCGCGACGGGCGGCAACAAGATCGACCGCCGTGAGCCGCGGGACGTCGTCCTCTACGGCTTCGGCCGCATCGGCCGCCTGGTGGCCCGGCTGCTGATCGAGAAGGCGGGCTCCGGCAACGGCCTCAGGCTGCGCGCGATCGTGGTCCGCGGGGGCGGCGACCAGGACATCATCAAGCGCGCCTCGCTGCTGCGCCGGGACTCCATCCACGGCCAGTTCCAGGGCACGATCACCGTCGACGAGGCCGAGAGCGCGATCATCGCCAACGGCAACACCATCAAGGTGATCTACGCGAACGACCCCTCCGAGGTCGACTACACGGCGTACGGCATCAACAACGCCATCCTCATCGACAACACCGGCAAGTGGCGCGACCGCGAGGGCCTCTCGCAGCATCTGCGCCCCGGCATCGACAAGGTCGTCCTGACCGCGCCGGGCAAGGGTGACGTCCCCAACATCGTGCACGGCGTCAACCACGACACGATCAAGCCGGACGAGCAGATCCTGTCCTGCGCGTCCTGCACCACCAACGCGATCGTGCCGCCGCTGAAGGCGATGGCCGACGAGTACGGCGTGCTGCGCGGCCACGTGGAGACGGTCCACTCGTTCACGAACGACCAGAACCTGCTGGACAACTACCACAAGGCCGACCGCCGGGGCCGTTCGGCGCCGCTCAACATGGTCATCACGGAGACGGGCGCCGCTTCCGCCGTCGCCAAGGCGCTGCCCGACCTCAAGGCGCCGATCACCGGCAGCTCGATCCGGGTCCCGGTGCCGGACGTCTCCATCGCGATCCTGAGCCTGCGCCTGGGCCGTGAGACCACCCGCGAGGAGGTTCTCGACCACCTGCGGGACGTCTCCCTGACCTCCCCGCTCAAGCGCCAGATCGACTTCACCACGGCCCCCGACGCGGTCTCAAGCGACTTCATCGGCTCGCGCCACTCCTCGATCGTCGACGCCGGTGCCACCAAGGTCGACGGCGACAACGCGATCCTCTACCTCTGGTACGACAACGAGTTCGGCTACTCCTGCCAGGTGGTCCGGGTCGTGCAGCACGTGACCGGCGTGGAGTACCCGACCTATCCGGCGCCCGCGGTCTGATTCGGCCGTTCGGACGGGCCGGCGAGGGACGTCGGCCCCGCACCGGGCCGGTCAGTGCCGTCGTTCCCGGTACAGGTCGCGCAGCAGGGCGATCTCGGCGCCGTGGTGCAGGACTTCCTGGTTGACCCACCACACGATGTCCAGGAACGGTTCCTCGGCGTCGCTGCCGTGCGGGTAGGTGCAGCGGCCGACGGTGTCGAGGTCGGTGTCGTCGGTGTCGCGCAGCGCCGTGCGCCAGGCGTCGGCGGCCGCCTCGAAGGCGGCGATCGCGTCCGCCGCGGTGCCGCTGACACGGTAGTCGTCGCGGGTGAGGGTGTGGGTGCCCGACGTGTGGTCGGCGCGCAGGAAGAGCATCTCGCTGAGGTGGCTCAGGCGCCATGCGAGGGTCGTGAACGGCGGCGGAACGGGGTGCGGGTGGGGCGCGGCGTCCCGGCCCCAGTCGCCGGTCCCGGCCAGGAAGGTCGCTCGGGCTGCTGGTCGGTCCGTACGCCTACGGACCGACCAGCAGCCCGCCGCCGGCTCCCAGAGGTACTCGTCGTCGGTCATCGCCCCGACCGGGGTCCGCGAGCCGTCGCCGCTGTCCATGACCGGCCCGTTGAGCCGGCCGGCCAGGCGCTCGCAGGACCAGTCGAACTGGTCCAGCAGGGGGGTGAGGCGAGGTCCTGCGGTCATCGGTGCTCCCCTGGACGGTCCGGTCCGCCAGGCTGGCACAGCAAGGGGAGTCCCGCTCCTTCTTTTTTCAGGCCTAGTGCCCCCGGAACGCCTCCTCCAGCCACCACGCCCCACGGTCCCGGACCACCTTGGCGTCGATCAGCAGCGGGGCGGACCGCGGCCCGGCGACCCAGTCCTCCACGGCCTTGAGATCCGTCCGGGTGTGCACGGTCACCGCCTCGAAGCCGTAACCGCGGGCCACGGCCGCGATGTCGGTCGGCGGGAACTCGACCGTGTCGAGCGGGTGTCCGTCGGGGCCGAAGTGGTGCACCTCCGCTCCGTAGGCGTCGTCGTTGTACACGACGACGACCATGGGAAGCCCGAGCCGTCGTACGGTGTCCAGGTCGGCGGCGCCCATCAGCGCGCCGCCGTCGCCGAGTGCGGCCACCGGCAGCCGGTCCGGGCGGGCCAGGGCCGCGCCGATCGCGGTGGCGAGGCCGAGGCCGATCGACTGGTAGGCCTGCGTGAAGCAGAAGCCGTCCTGGTCGGGCACCGACAGGAACATGCTCGGGTGGCCCATGAAGTTGCCGGAGTCGACGCCGATCACCCGCTCCGCGGGGAGGATGTCGTCGAGCGCGATGCTGAGCGTGCGGGGGTCGATCCGGTCACGGGTGCTCGTGTCGTCGTACGGCACGTCACGCCAGCGCACCCGCGTGGCCACGGCCTCGGCGATGACGGGCGTCCGCAGGCCCTGCCGTTTCCCGCCGGGGGCCGCCAGGACGTGCCGCGCGGTGAGTTCGACATCGCCGGTGACCCCGAGACGCAGCGTCCGGTGGGCGCCGAGTGCCGAGGGGTCGTCGTCGACCTGCACCACGGTCGTGTCCGCACCGATGAGGGCGCCGTGCCGCATGGTCCACATGTTCAGTGCACAGCCCCAGCCGACGATCACGTCGGCGCCGCCGATGAGTTCGGCCGCCAAGGGCGAGGCGAAGCCGCCGGACACGTCGAGCGACCAGGGGTTGTCGTGGAACAGCCCACGCGCCACGGCCGAGGTCGCCAGCAGGGCCCCGCAGCGCTCGGCGAGGGCTTCGAGGGCGTCCCGGGCCCCGGGTGAGCGCGCACCGCGTCCGGCCACGAAGACCGGCCGCCGGGACTGCTCCAGCACCTGGGCCAGAGCCGCCACTTCGTCAGCGGACGGTTCGACCGCCGTTCGCAGCGGTGGCGGTGCGGCCTGGGCGAGGGCATCGTCGGGGGCGTCGGACGCCTGTACGTCCAGGGGGAGGTTGAGAAGCACGGTGCGTCGTTCGTGCAGAGCCCGTCGTACCGCCGCGCACGCCTGTCCTACGGCGTCCTCGGGCGACGCGACCCGCATCGGGACCGCGCCCACCGCCGTCCCCAACGCCTCCTGGTCGACATAGAAGTTGGAGGTCGGCCGGGTCACCTCGGCCGCCACCACGACGAGCGGTGTGCGGCTCTTGGCCGCCTCGGCGATCCCCGTCATCGCGTTGGTGAGCCCGGGTCCCTGGTGGACGCTCACGGCGGCCACCGTGCCGCTCACGCGCGCGTACGCGTCGGCCATCGTCGCCGCGCCGCCCTCGTGGCGGGCGGCGACGAAGCGGGCGCCGGCCGCGACCATGGCGTTGGTCAGGTGGAAGTTGCCGGACCCCACGACGCCGAAGACCTGCTCGACCCCGGCCGCGTACAGGGCCCGTCCGACGGCCTCCGCGACCTTCACGACCGCTCCACGAGGGCCAGCACGCGCGCGGGCGAGCCGGAGCCCGCGACGATGGGCAGGGGGCCCGCGACGACGACGCTGCCGGTCGCGGGCAGCGCGGCCAGGTTCTGGAGCTGGGTGAGGCCGTACTTGTCGCTGCCCATCAGATAGGAGTGGCAGGGGAAGGCCGGATCGAAGGAGTGCCCGCGCCCGGCGTCCGTGCCGACCGTCTCGACACCGAGGCCGATCACGGGCGACTGCTCGGCCACCCAGCGGGCGCATTCCGGGGACAGACCGGGCGTGTGGGGACCGTTCTCGTCGGCGTTCAGGAACGCCTCCTGGGAGTGCGAGCGGGCGTCCCAGCCGGTGCGCAACAGCAGCCAGCCGCCGTCCGGCAGCGGCCCGTTGTGTTCCTCCCAGGCCTTGACGTGGTCCACCTCCACGAGGAAGTCCGGATCCTTGGCCGCCTCGGCGGTGAAGTCCAGTACGGCGGCGGGGGCGATCAGCCGCTGAGCCGGGACGGACGCCACGTCGGCGAGTTCCCTTCCGGTCACCCAGTGGTTCGGGGCGTCGAAGTGCGTGCCGGTGTGCTCGCCGCTGCGGAAGTTGTTCCAGTACCAGGCGGGGCCGCGGTCGTCGTACCGGCTGATCTCCTCCAGCTCGAACACGGCCGTCTGGCCGAACTCCGGCGGAAGCTGGATCACGGGTGTGGACGACGACAACGGCGAGGTGAGATCGACGACTTCGATCGAACCGGCCCGCAGGGCGGACACCAGCGCGGCGAGAAGGGACGGCTGCTCGTGCATGAGGGCCTCCTGAAACACTCCGAGGCCGACAGCATGTCACCGACCGTCCGGTCGAGGCCCCGGCACGACGGGCCCCGGATCGTCCGATCCGGGGCCCGTCGGCAGGTAGTGCAGGTGTCAGGTCAGTTGACGCCGACGTGGGCGTTGACGCTCGCCGCGACACCCTGGGTGGAGACGAGGGCGTCGACGTCGGCGCAGACCTCGAGGTGCGCCAGCTGGAGGTGCAGGCCGGCGGTGGTCGCGGCGGCGACACCACCGGAGACGTTGTCCAGGTCGGCATCGTTGAGCTCGGCCGCTACGAGGTGGGGGGCGACGTTCATGACGCGCGGTTCCTTTCGCATGAGCAATCCTCGAGGAGGAGGGACACCGGATGGAAGCACGCCGGGCATGAACACGGCCAGTCAGCCGGACACCCTCCACAGGACGTTCCCGTCCCGGCTTCACCGATCGCAACATGGTCACCCAATCCGTCGGTTCCTTCACAGAATTTGCTGCCGCAGGGACCGATCCTCCCTCGCTGTGCCGTTCCGCAGGCGAACGCTCCACCACCGAAGAGCGGTGCGGAAAACGTTTTATCCGCGGCCGGGGTAGACTTGCGTCGCCCATGTGGAACAGCGAGGGGGTGGACGCCATTTCGGTTCGCCCCGCCCGTATCCAGGACGTCGCGGCCGCCGCCGGGGTCTCGGTCTCCACGGTGTCGAACGTCCTGAATAGGCCCGAGCGGGTCAATGCGCGCACCGCCGAGCGGGTCCGCGACGCGGTCGCCGCCCTCGACTACGTCCCCCATCCGGGAGCCGCCGGGCTGCGCACCGGGCATTCCTCGTCGATCGGCCTGGTGCTGCCGGACGTGGCCAACTCCTTCTACTCGCGCATCGCGCGCGGCGCCGCGGACGCAGCCTACGAACACGGCTACTCCCTCGTCCTGTGCGACAGCGGGGACGCGCCGGAGCGGGAGCAGGGCTACTTCACCATGCTCATCGAACAGCGGGCGGTCGGCGCGGTGGTGGTGCCGCTCAGTGCCGACCCCACCCGGCTGTCGCGGCTGCGCGAGCGCGGTATCCCGCTGGTGCTGGCGGACCGTGCGATGCCCGCCCAGGAGGGCTGTTCGGTCTCCGTCGACGACATCGCCGGGGGCCGCATCGCCGTGCAGCACCTGCTGGACCGCGGGGCGCGCGACGTCCTCGTCGTGAACGGCGAGCGCACGATCCGTCAGTGCGCCGACCGCTACCAGGGCGCCCGGCAGGCCGTGCGCACCCGGCGCGAGGCCCGCCTCGACCAGGTGGTCGCCGAGGAGATGACGGTGGCGTTCGGCAGCGAAATAGCCCACAGCCTCGACGAGTTGCCCGACGGCGTGTTCTGCACCAACGACTTCCTCGCGGCGGGGCTGTGCCGGGCGCTGGGCGAGCGCGGTGTGAAGGTCCCGGAGGACGTCCAGGTGGTCGGTTACGGCGACCTGGACATTGCCAGCTTCGTGGGCACGACACTGACCACGGTCCGCCAGCCGGTCGAGGAGCTCGGCCGGGCGGCCGTGGAGATGCTCCTGGACGAGGTGGAGGCCCGCGCGGAGCACGCCCACGAGGCACGGGTGTTCGCACCGGGCCTGGTCCTGCGGGACTCCACCCGGGCTTCGTCAGACGCGCCTTTCTAGCGTCACCGGCCCCAGCAGGCCGGAGGGGAGCTGGGAGGGGAAGGCCCAGGCGGTGGGCGTGGCTTCGGACAGATACGGCGCCAAAGTGTTGTGGACGGTCACTTCGAGGCGGACGGTGCGCCCGGCGGTCCCACGCAGTTCGAAGCGGTACGGCGCGCAGAACGCCTCCCCGACGATTTCACCGTCGACGCACACCGCGACACTGCCACGCACCCGCCCCAGATCCAGCACCGGGTCCGGCCCGGCCGGCACCTCCGGTGTCCGGGCATAGGTCACGCCTCCGCTCCAACCGCCCAGTCCCATCTCACCCCACTCGCCCAGCGGCATGGGTGCCGGTACCGTGCGGACGCGTACCGGTCCCCGCCAGGCGGAGCCACCGCGCAGAACGGCCGTGGGAGCGGTGACCACTTGGCACTCGGCCGCCTCGTCGAGCGGTTGATCCAGCGTCAGTACACCGCCCAGGAAGTCGAGTTCAGGGCCGTCGCCGATCGTCACCCGGGCGGGAAGCTCCAGTGGCAGGTCGAGCGACACGGTCCCCGCCGGCACGGTGAACCGGAAGCGCTGCTCGACCTCCCGGAGGTCGTCGGTGGACCGCAGCGGCAGTACGGCGGACCCGAGCACCGGAGCACCGGCCAGCCACTCGGCGTCGGGCAGGGGGTGCGGCCGTACCGCCGCGCCACAGTGCTGCAACTCTCCCCACCGGCCCGTGTGTTCGATGGTCAGCCCGCTCCACTCCCCCGTCCCGGCCGCCCAACCCGGGCCGCTGACCAGGGCGGTCGTGTCCGCCACGAGGTCGACGAAGACACCGTCCCGCGCGTCGACGCTGTCGGCCACGACGTCGAGGACGTGATCGCCGCCGCTCAGCGTCAGTTCGTGCCGGAAGAACATCGGCACCGCGCCCCAGTCGGACTCGTAGTACTCGACCTTCTCCTGCCGTGCCACGACGGCTCCGTCGAGGAGGACGGTCACGCCGACCGCGGCACCCACGACGAGGACCGCGTCCGTACCCTGCCCCGGGGCGCTGATACGGCCGCGATAGGTCACGCTGCCGTCCGGTCGTACGCCGTCGGGCAGGCGCATGAACAGCGGGCGCGGCGCGAACCCGTCCGGACGGGACAGACAGAAGTAGCTGCCCAGCGGGGTGTCGGCGGCGGCCGAGATGGTCTGCGGCCGGTCCTGGGCGTCGGACAGTTCGTACTCGAGCACATTGCGGGCCCGTTCGACCTCGACCCGGGCGGACGCCAGATGGCCGCCGCCCGTCTCCAGCCGGCTGCCGTTCCACCACAGGCGTTTGACCGCCGCCGCACCGACATGCAGATCGGCGGGTCCCCGGTGGTCGGTCTCCACGACGGCCCTGACCCGGGCGACGGTCCCGCTCCCGGGTACCGGCACCCGCACGAACTCCTCCGGTACCAGTCCCTTGTTGCCGAGCAGACCGTACGGGTCCGGGATGCCGCGACTCGACGAGTACAGCGAGACGGCCCAGTCCGGGGACGCCAACTCGCGCTCCCCTGACAGGACTTGCTCGACGGCGGCACGGTCCAACGGAGCCGGAGCCTGTGCGGAGGGCACGGGCGCCAGGACGCGGACCCGGTTGCCGTATGTCACCCTCGTCTGCTCCCACGAGCCTTCGGTCTCGGTCCACCGCATGGTCCAGATCTGCGGTTCGGTGACGGAGGCTCCGGCGGGCAGGGCCAGGTCGCCCCAGGTGTTGTCCATGGTGGGAGCAAGGCGGCCCTCCCAGCCGGTCGACAGGTCGGTCGTCTCCGGCGGCTCCGTGGGCGACGGGGGAACAGCGTCCACCAGAGGGCCTTCGCGCCATACGACGAGGGCGGCGGGGGCGCCCTCCAGGGGTACCTCGATGGTCGAGACGCCGTCGGTGACGGTGACGCGTCCGGTGCGGCGGGTGCCGGTCGCCGGGTTCCAGATCTCGGCCTCGGCGACCGTGGCCCGTACGGTGACGGAGGAGGTGCGGGCGTAGCGGGCGGGGTCGATCTCGTGGTGGTCCCGCGGCGGATGCGTACGGGCGTCGGGGAACGCCCCCGTGACCAGCGCGACCGCCGCGTCGCCCTTCCTCCTGACGAGCAGCGGCACCTCGCCCGTCGCGTATCCGGCGGCTTCGGCGACCGCGGCCGCACCGGCCTCGGCGTCGGTCACCCGCTCCAGGCGGGGGTGATCCAGAAGTGCGGCCACGACGGAGTCGTCACCGCCGAGCCCGGCCGCCTGCGTCGGCGGGCGGCCGACGACCACGACCCGTCCGCCGGCGTCGAGGAGTTCGGCCAGTCGGCGGGCCGTCTCGTGCTCCAGGACGCTCGCCGAGGGCAGCAGGACCGCGGTGTACGCCAGGTCCCTGATGCGCAGGGCCCCGTCGCCGGCCTTGGCCCCCTGGACGGAGGCGTCGTCGATGACGTCGAAGGAGACGCGGTGGCGGTCGAGGGCGCCGACGGCGGGCCTGAGCCAGTTGTTGGTGCCGCACAGTTCCAGGTAGTGGCGCTGGGTCTCGTCGACGTCGGCGTGGGCCGCGCCCAGGCGGCCGTCGCCGAAGTGCTGGACGGGGGCGTCCAGGGGGATGAGGGCCTGCATGGTGGCGGTCGGATGCAGGACCGCCACGTCGGCGCTGTAGGTGCCCCAGGACAGGATCGAGCAGATCCGGGCGACGGCCCGGGAGAAGGCGGGGTACTGCCGCCAGTAGGGCTGGCGCCAGTCGGTGGACGGCGGCGCCCACTCGAACCAGCCGCCCGCGGTGCCGAAGTAACTGGCGTGCGGGTTGTAGAGGTTGGCGCCGCTGCGCAGGAACGGCAGCAGCCAGTCGTAGGTCTCCTCCAGGGTGCCGCCCCAGCCGGAGGAGTGGAACGACTCGATCCAGACGCGCTCGTGGCCGTAGAGGTGGGCCATGGAGGAGTGGACCTTGGCGTCGCCGTGGTGGTCGCTGCCGGCGGCGCTGTACCAGCGGTGGGTGCGGAAGTAGTCCGTGTAGAGCTGCGTCGACTGGGCCGGGAAGCCGGAGCGGGCGGGGTGGCTCTGGTCGCAGCCCAGGAGCAGGCCGCGCTCGTCGTGCCAGGCGGCGAGGGGACGGAACAGCGCCTCTTCGGTGAGCTCGGCACGGACGGCGTAGTAGTCGGCGCGGATCTTCCGGGCCCGGGTGGTGTCGTCGCCCGTGAAGAGGGCGGGGAGGTGGTCGAGGAGGTCGTAGCCGCGTCGGGCCCGGAACTCCTCGGGGAAGCGGCCGGTCCAGGAGTTGGTGGCGGGAAGCTCGTCCTGGAAGCTGCCGGCGATGACGTTGCCCAGGTACTCGGGCACGCGCCGGTCGTACTCGCGATGGATGGCGTCGAACAGGAGATCGACAGACGCCGGGTTCAGGTAGTCGAAGGCGGTGGGGACGGCGAGGACCAGGCGCACCTGGGTGCCGTCGGCGACCTCGAGCCGTGGCGGTCCTTGGCGACCTACAGGGTCGGGCCGCCCGGAGACCGGCACCCGCGCGCCACCGCTGTCGTACGCCCCCAGCAGTGTCTCCGCGCCTTGCAGCGCGACCGTGCCGTCGGAGACGACGGCCAGGCGTGACCGCAGTGCGCGGCCTGCCGCGTCGGGGTGCTCCCGGGTGATGCCGCCCTGCACGTTGGCGCCGGAGAAGCCGATCTGGTCGTAGAACCACAGGCGCATGCCCAGGTCCCCGGCGATCTCACAGGCGTCCGTGAAGCGGGCCCACCACTCCTCGCCGAACCACACCGGGTCGTCGGTGCGGGCGCCGAAGGTCGGGCCGGCCGGGGCCAGGTTGATCACCACGAGGTTGTGGACGCCGCCGTCCGCGAACCGGCGCAGCTGCCAGGCCAGGCGGTCACGGGTGACCTTCGCGCCCGACCACCACCACAGCGGGGTGGGTCCGAAGTCCCGGGGCGGGTTGTCGAACAACTGTTGCAGGGCTGGAGAGATCACGGATAGGTCCTTCCGACGACGGCCTGGACACTCTCACGGATCAAAAACGTTTTACATCAGCCTCACCGTAGGACACCCCCGCGGCACCCACCAGAGCTGCGGGGCCGTCAGGTCGTTGCCACGGATGGCCGCATGACGTCTTGTTGGAACGTTTTTACGCTCCTATAGTCGCTGGACATCGGCCGAGAACAGCGACGTCCCCCTCCGCTCGGAACCCCTCTCCCCAGACGGAGCCGCATCATGGCCCGAACCTCGCCTGCCCCGAACCAGCCGGAACCGCCCATCGAGAAGCGCCTGTGGAAGGTCGCGACCCTCTCCGGCATGGCGTCCTACCTCGACGCCGCACTCATCGTCAGCATCGGCGTCAACCTGGCCATCTACCGCGACGCCTACGACATGGGCGTCTGGATGGCCGGTGCGATCAGCGCGATCGTCACCATCTGCATCGCCGTCGGCTCCCTGGTCGGCGGACGGCTCGCCGACGTGTTCGGCCGACGCCGTCTCTACAACCTGGACATCCTCTGCTACGCCCTCGGGGCGGTCATCATCACCCTCGCGCCCGACGACATCACCCTTCTGGTGGGTGTCCTGCTCGCCGGTCTCGCGGCCGGCGCCGACCTGCCGACGTCCCTGGCCGTGGTCTCGGACGCGTCCCCCGACCACGCCCGGGGCAGGCTCATCGCGTTCACGCAGGTCATGTGGATGCTGGGCATCATCGTCGTGGTCTTCGTCGGCTTCGCCCTGTCGGACACGGGCATGCTCGGCGCACGGCTCATCACCGGCCATCTGGCGGTCGCCGCTCTGGTCACCTGGCATCTGCGCTCGCGGCTGGAGCTGGCCACCGGACCGGACCCGGCACAGGACCAGGTCCCGACGGAGAAGCCGGCCGAGCAGCAGGGCGTCGCGCTCAGGAACGTCTGGACCCGTGCCGCGCTGGTGCCCATGCTCGCGACCTTCGCCTTCTACGTCACCTGGGGCCTGGGCGCCAACACCATGGGGCAGTTCACGACGTATCTGCTGGTCACCGTCAGCGGTGCCTCGCAGAGCGTGGCCACCGGCATCAACCTGGCCTGTCTCCCGATCGGCCTGCTGCTGACGCTCGCCTTCGTCCGGATCGCCGACGGCCCGCGGCGCGACCGGATGTTCTACGTCGCCACGCTCGTGCAGATCGCGGCCTTCGCGATCGGCACGCTCACCCTGGGCGCCATCGTCGGCTTCCTCGTCTTCTACGTCCTCTACCAGCTGTCGTATCCCTTCGCCGGCGAGGCGAACTACAAGGTGTGGTCGCAGCTGACACTGCCCGCGGACACCCGGGGCACCACACAGGGGATCACCTACGCCGTCTCGCGCGGGGTGTTCGCGGGCGTCGCGTTCGTCACGCCCGCCCTGCTCGACCGGAGCCCCAGCCTGCTGCTCTGGGTGATCACCGGCTGCATGGCGCTGTCGGCCCTCGCGGGTCTGTACATCGTCCGCGTCCTCATTCCGCGCGTGTCCCCGGTCGCCACCGCCCCGGCGGACGTCAAGGTCGCGCGGACCTGAACCGACCCCCGAAGGAGCGCCGACCATGGCGACGACCGAATCCACCACGACGCGTGCCGGTGCACGAGAAGCCGTGCTGGGCGAGTTGCTCCCGCCCGTGACG
Organism: Streptomyces sp. SAI-127; assembly: GCF_029894425.1. Classification (NCBI taxonomy): domain Bacteria; kingdom Bacillati; phylum Actinomycetota; class Actinomycetes; order Kitasatosporales; family Streptomycetaceae; genus Streptomyces; species Streptomyces sp. SAI-127. Next base: position 9,296,281 of record NZ_JARXYJ010000001.1, on the reverse strand, counting down.
CGCCGCCGACCACGGATCGGGCTGGTCTCCGGCGGGCTCGGCACCTACTGGCCGCAGTTCCCGGGACTGCTGCCCCAGTTGAAGGAGTCGGCCGCGTATGTCGCCGACCGGCTGGGCCGGTTGGACGCGGAGGTGACGGACGCCGGGTTCGTCTCCGACGCGCAGGAGGGCGCGGCCGCCGCCGAGCAACTGCGGCGGGCCGACTGCGATCTGATCGTGCTGTTCCTGACGACCTATCTGACCTCGTCGATGGTGCTGCCGATCGCGCAGCGCACCCACACCCCGGTGCTGGTCGTCGACCTCCAGCCGTCCGAGCGGATGGACCACGCCTCCTTCGACACGGGCGACTGGCTGGCGTACTGCTCGCAGTGCTCCGTGCCGGAGGTCGGCAACGTCTTCCGCCGGGCCGGTGTCCCCTTCCGTTCGGTGTCGGGCTGGCTGCGGCAGGAGTCGGCGTGGCGGCGCGTCGAGCGGTGGGTGCGGGCCGCGCACGTCCGGGCGGCGCTCCGGCACGCCCGGCACGGACTGATGGGGCACGTGTATCCCGGGATGCTCGATGTGCAGACCGATCCGACGCTGCTGTCGGCGACGTTCGGCTCGCACGTCGAGGTGCTGGAGTTCGACGATCTGCGGCACCGGGTGGAGAAGGTGACCGAGGCGGAGACCCGGGAGCGGGTGGAGCTCGCCCGGCGGATCTTCACCGTCGACGACAGCGTGGTCGACGAGGACTTCGCGTGGGGCGCGACGGTGTCGGTGGCTCTCGACCGGCTGGTGGAGGACTTCGGCCTCGACACCCTCGCGTACTACCACCGGGGCCTCGACGGAGAGCTGCACGAGCGGCTCGGCGCCGGGATGATCCTGGGCGCCTCCCTGCTCACCGCCCGCGGAGTGCCCGCGGCCGGTGAGTTCGAACTGCGCACCAGTCTCGCCCAGTTGGCCTCGCAGAGTGTCGGTGCCGGAGGTTCCTTCACCGAGATCCAGGCGCTGAACTTCGAGGACGGCGTGGTGGAGATGGGCCACGACGGGCCGGCCCACCTCGCGCTCAGCGCCCGGGACCCGCTGCTGCGCGGCCTCGGTGTCTATCACGGCAAGCGCGGCTGGGGTGTCAGCGTGGAGTTCGACGTCCGGCAGGGGCCGGTCACGCTGCTCGGTCTCGGTCAGGACGCCGACGGCAGCCTGTCGTTCATCACCTCCGAGGGCACGGTCGTGCCCGGTCCGCTGCTGGAGATCGGCAACACCACCAGCAGGGTCGACTTCGGCCGTGATCCCGGTGAGTGGGTCGACGCGTGGAGCGCCACGGGGGTGGGGCATCACTGGTCGCTGGCCGTGGGGCACCACGGCGCTGATTTCGGGGCCGCGGCGAGTCTGCTGGGGATCGATCACCGGGAGGTGTAGCCCCGGTCAGGGAGCCTCGGCCGCCCGGACCCGGGCCAGGACCTCCCTGATCATCTCGGCGCTGATCATGAAATGCTCCCGGGCTGTCCCCTCCGCGCGCTCCGGATCGCCCGCCGCGACGGCCTCGTAGAGCGCCGTGTGTCCGTGACCGGCCCGTTCGTGGTGGGAGCGCTCGCCCTTCCCCCAGGGTTCGATCGGGAAGCCCAGGCTGATCCGGGTCAGCAGGTCCCGGCTGAGCTGGGCGATCTGCGGATTGTGGGTGGCCGCGCAGATCGCCCGGTGGAACGCGCTGTCGGCGGCCTGCTCCTCACGGGGTGTGCTCGCGGAGAGGTGCGCGTCCAGCGCCTCGCGCATCGGCTCCAGGTCCTCGGGGCGTCGGCGCCGGGCGGCCGTCGCGGCCACCATGCCCTCCACCAGCCCGCGCAGATCGAAGAGTTGCTCGAACTCCTCCCAGCGGGGCAGCAGCGTACGGCGGACCGCGGCGCCCGAGGACTCGGTCCAGCTGTCGCGGACGAACGCTCCGCCGTTGCGGCCCCTGCGGATCTCGATGACGCCCAACGCCAGCAGGCGTGCGACCGCCTCGCGCACGGTGGGGCGGCTGACGTGCAGCAGTGCGGTGAGCTCGCGTTCTGCGGGCAGCCGCTCGCCGGGCAGGAAGTCTCCGACGGCGATCGCGGTGAGCAGCCGGTCGGCGACCTCGTCGACCGCCGAGTTCACCCGGACCGGACGCAGCGAGGACGACGGACTGTCGCCGAGCAGGACACGGTCGAGGACGCGGGAGAACTCGTCACCGGGTTCAGGTGCGGATGTCAGTTGTCCTCCTGTGAGTCGCCTCTGTAAACGCGCACGGGCCACGTGAACCCGCTGTTACTTCTTTCCCTCACCACGCTAAAAGGTCTTGTGGACTGACCTTTTGCCCCCTCACTATCGCATCCATCCGTCACATCCCAACTATTTTCAGACAGCGGTCGGCTGGTTCCGACTGGTCTGGGAGGCTTCCCCGTGGCGATCCCCGAACCGAACCACACCGGAACCGTCGACTTCAACGGCCATTCCACCTGGTACCGGATCACGGGCGAACCGGGCAGGACACCCCTGGTGGTCCTGCACGGCGGGCCCGGCGCCGGCCACCACTACACGCTCAGCATCGCGGGCATCTCCGAGCAGGGCCGCCCCGTGATCCACTACGACCAGCTCGGCACCGGTTTCTCCACCCATCTGCCCGGCAAGGGCGCCGACTTCTGGACCGTCCAGCTCTTCCTCGACGAGCTGGACCACCTGCTCAAGGAGTTGGGCATCGCCGACGGCTACCACCTCCTCGGCCAGTCCTGGGGCGGCATGCTCGCCGCCGAGCACGCGGTACGCCGCCCGCCCGGGCTGCGCGGACTGGTCATCGCCAACTCCCCCGCGTCCATGGGGCTGTGGCTCGAGGCGGCGGCCGAACTGCGCGCCGGACTCCCCGAGGAGGTCCAGCACACCCTGCACGCCCACGAGGCGGCCGGGACCACGGACCACCCCGACTACCGGGCGGCCGAACAGGTCTTCAACGAGCGCCATGTGTGCCGAATGACGCCCAACCCGCCCGAGGTGCAGGCCACTTGGGACAACATCGCGGCCGATCCGACCGTGTACCACTCGATGAACGGCCCCAATGAGTTCCATGTCGTCGGCACCCTCAAGGACTGGTCGGTCATCGACCGGCTGCATCTGATCGAGGTGCCGACCCTGCTGGTGTCCGGGCGCTTCGACGAGGCGACCCCCGAGACCGTCCGCCCCTTCGCCGACCGCATCCCCGATGTGCGCTGGCACATGTTCGAGCATTCGAGCCACATGCCGCACGTCGAGGAGGAGCAGCTCTACCTCCGGGTCGTCGGCGAGTTCCTCGACTCCACCGACTGACTCCGGGAGTTCCCAGCCATGTCCCGCAATGCCAGACGGGGCGCGCTCGCCGCCGCCACCGTCGCCCTCACGCTCACCGCGGCCGCCTGTTCGTCCTCCTCCGACCCGGGCTCCTCCTCCGGCCCGGGCGCCTCCTCGTCCGGCTCCTCCGCCTTCCAGGCCCAGCACAAGGGCGGCACCCTGAAGCTCGTCGCCCACGCGGCCGCGGGCAGCTTCGACCCGCAGGTCAACTACACGCTCCAGTACTGGCAGTTGTTCCAGTCGATGTACGACGGGCTGCTCGCCTTCAAGAAGGTCAACGGTCAGGAGTCCTTCACCGTCGTCCCCGACCTGGCCACGGCCATGCCGAAGGTGACCAACGGCGGCAAGACCTACACCTTCACGCTCCGCAAGGGCATCACCTTCTCCAACGGCAAGGCCCTGACCACCGACGACGTCGTGGCGTCCTTCCAGCGCATCTTCAAGGTCTCCAGCCCCACCGCGGGCACCTTCTACAACGGCATCGTCGGCGCCGACGCCTGTCTCAAGACGCCGGCCTCCTGCACCCTGTCCAAGGGCGTGATCGGTGACGCCAAGGCGAACACGGTCACCATCAACCTGACGGCTGCCGATCCGGAGTTCGAGTACAAGCTGGCCGTCCCGCACGCCGTCGTCGTACCGAAGGACTCGCCGACGAAGGACGCCGGTACCAAGCCGCTGCCGTCGACCGGGCCGTACATGGCGGCGTCGTACGACCCCAACCGGGCGCTCAAGCTGGTCCGTAACCCGCACTTCAAGGAGTGGTCGCGGGAGGCGGAGCCGCAGGGCTATCCCGACGCCATCGACTACACCTTCGGCCAGACCGTCGAGTCCGAGGTGACCGCCATCGAGAACGGCCAGGCGGACTGGATGTACGACGCGCCGCCCGCCGACCGCCTCAACGAGATCGGCACCAAGTACGCCTCGCAGGCGCATGTGAACCCGCTGACGGCGTTCTGGTACGCGACGCTCAACGTCAACATGGCTCCCTTCAACAACAAGTTGGCGCGTCAGGCGATCAACTGGGCCGTTGACCGGTCCGCCGTGGTGCGGCTGTACGGCGGTACCAACCTCGCCTCCCCCGCCTGCACGGTCCTGCCGCCCGGCTTCCCCGGGCACGTCGAGTCGTGCGACTACACCAAGGGCGGCGGTGCGACCTGGAAGGCCGCGGACCTCGCCAAGGCCAAGGAACTGGTGAAGCAGTCCGGTACGGCGGGTCAGGAGGTCGGCATCGTCACGCAGGACGACGACGTCAACAAATCGATCGGGCAGTACCTGCAGAGCCTGCTCACCCAGCTCGGCTACAAGGCGACGCTCAAGCCGCTGTCGGGGAACATCCAGTTCACCTACATCCAGAACACCAAGAACAAGGTGCAGTTGGCCCTCACCTCCTGGTACCAGGACTATCCGGCGGCCTCCGACTTCCTCAACGTGCTGCTCTCCTGCGCGAGTTACCACCCCGGCAGCGACTCCAGCATCAACATCTCAGGGTTCTGCGACAAGGGCGTCGACGCGAAGATGCAGGCGGCGCTGAAGACCTCGCAGACCGACAAGGCGAGCGCGGACAAGCAGTGGGGTGCCGTGGACCAGGCGGTCATGGCCCAGTCCCCGCTGGTGCCGCTGATCAACCCGAAGATGATCGACTTCACGTCGAAGCGGGTCGGCAATTACCGGTTCAGCAAGCAGTTCTACATGCTGGTCGGGCAGTTGTGGGTGAAGTGACCCTGCCCCCGTCGGCCGGGGCCCGGCGCTCGCCGGGCCCCTGGCGGACCGCCGTCGGCGACCTGCTGCGCAACAGGACGGCGCTGGCCGCCGCCGCGGTCCTGCTCCTCGTCGTGCTGGCGACCCTGTGCGCCCCGCTCTACGCGGACCACATCGCCCACACCGACCCCTTCCAGTCCCATGTCTCCGGCACCACCGTCGTGGACGGAAAGACCGTGCCGGTGCTCACCCCGAGCAGCACCGGCCTCGGCCTCGGCGTCACCCCGATCGGCCCGACCTGGGACCCCGCCCACTACTTCCTCGGCGCCGACAACCAGGGCCGGGACGTGCTGGCCCGTCTGCTGTACGGCGGCCGTACGAGCCTGTTCATCGGGTTCACGGCGGCGCTGCTGACCTGCGTCGCCGGTACGGCCGTGGGGGTCGTCGCCGGGTACACGGGCGGGGTCGTGGACGCCGTCATCTCGCGGGTCCTGGACGTCGTCTGGGCGTTCCCGGTCTATCTGCTGGCCATCTGTCTGTCGGTGGTGCTGCTCACCAACGGTCTCCAGCTGGGCCCCGTCACCGTCGACGCGGGAAGTCTCTGGCTGCCCGTCACGATCATCGCGGCGATCTATGTGCCGTACGTCGCACGGCCGTTGCGCGGTCAGGTGCTGGTGCTGCGCAACAAGGAGTACATCCAGGCGGCCGTCGGCTCCGGCGCGCCCACCCCGCGCATCCTGCGCCGGGAGGTGCTGCCGAACGTGGTGCCGACGGCGATCGTGTTCGTCCCCCTGATGACCGCGCTCGCCATGCTCACCGAGTCGGCGCTGTCCTTCCTGTCCGTCGGCGTCCAGCCACCCGACGCCAGCTGGGGCACGATCATCGAGGACGGTCTGGGGCTCCTCTACACCCGGCCCGCCGTGACGATCGCGCCCGGTCTGCTGATCGCCCTGACCACGGCCGCGCTCAACGTCCTCGGTGACGGGGTGCGCGACGCGCTCGACCCGAGCGCCCGGCTGCGCGGAGGGGTGTGACCATGCTCGTCTTCGCCCTCAAGCGCTTCGCCTCGGCCCTGCTGGTGATGTTCGCGATCAGCGTGCTGGTGTTCCTGATCTTCTTCGCCACCCCGGGAGTCGACCCGGCGGCACGCATCGCGGGCCGCAACGCCGACCCGGCCACCCTCGCCCAGGTGCGGCACTCCTTCGGCCTGGACCGGCCGATGCCGATCCGCTATCTGCTGATGATGCGTCACCTGCTGATCGACCGGGATCTGGAGTCGTTCGTCAACCGCGGCTCCCGGGTCATCCCGCAGATCATCCAGGCCACTCCCGTGACCCTGTCCCTGGTCATCGGCGCGGCCCTGATCTGGATGACGGCCGGCATCCTCATGGGCACGGCCGCGGCGACCCTGCGCGGCAGGGCCGCCGACCCGCTCATCATGCTGGTGGGCGTGGTCGGTGTCTCGCTGCCGGCCTACTGGCTCGGCGAGGTCGTCAACCTCCTCACCCAGAAGCAGCTGCACGACTCGCTCTTCTCCTGGGTGCCCCCGCCCGGCTACGTCGGTCTCGGCCAGGACCCCGGCCAGTGGGCGCTGCACATGCTCTTCCCCTGGCTGACGCTCGCCCTGCTGTACGCCGGGATCTACGCCCGGCTGCTGCGCGGCGAGGTCGTCACCGCACTGAACGAGGACTACGTCCGTACGGCCCGCGCCAAGGGTCTGTCCGAGCGGCGGATCCTGCTCCGGCACGCCCTGCGCTGCTCGCTGATCCCGATCGTGTCGCTGTTCGGCCTGGACTTCGGCGCGCTCGTCGGCGGGGCCGCGCTCCTCACCGAGGTGGTCTTCGGCCTGCCCGGCATCGGCAAGCTCACCTTCGACGCCCTGCAGAACCTGGACCTGCCCGTGATCATGGGCACGGTCCTGTACGCGGCGTTCTTCGTGGTCCTCGCCAACGCCCTGGTGGACATCCTGTACGCGCGACTCGATCCGAGGGCCCGCCATGCCTGAACCACTGCTGGACGTACGTGACCTGCGAGTGCGCTTCCGCACCCGCCAGGGCCTCGTCACGGCCGTCGACGGTCTCTCCTTCTCGGTCGCTCCCGGCGAAGTCCTGGGCGTGGTGGGCGAGTCGGGCTCCGGCAAGAGTGTGTCGATGCTTGCCGTGCTGCGGCTGCTCACCAACCCGAACGTGACCGTGTCGGGTGAGGTCCTCTTCCGGGGGCGTGACCTGCTCACCCTGCCCGACAAGGAGATGCGTGCGGTGCGCGGCCGGGAGATCGCGATGGTCTTCCAGGACCCCATGACCGCCCTGACCCCGGTGTACACCGTTGGCTGGCAGATCGCCGAAGCGATCCGGGCGCATGAACAGATCTCCCGCAAGGTGGCACACGCGCGTGCCGTCCGGCTGCTCTCGGACGTCGGCATCCCCGACGCGGCCTCGCGGGTGAACGCCTATCCGCACGAGTTCTCCGGCGGGATGCGGCAGCGCGCGGTCATCGCGATGGCGCTCTCCTGCAGCCCCTCCCTGCTGATCGCCGACGAGCCGACGACCGCACTGGACGTCACGGTCCAGGCGCAGATCCTCGATCTGATGCGGGAACTGAACAGAGGGGGCTCCGCGATGGTGCTCATCACTCACGACATGGGTGTGGTCTCCCAGATCGCCGACCGGGTCCTGGTCATGTACGGCGGCCGGGCGGCCGAGGAGGGCCCGCGGCGGGCGGTGTTCCACGGTCCGCGACACCCGTACACCTGGGGTCTGCTCGACTCGGTGCCCCGGGTGGGCGGTCCCCGGCTGCGGCGGCTGCCCACCATCGCGGGCGTGCCGGTCGCACCGGGTGGCGTGCCGGAGGGGTGCGCGTTCGCGCCGCGTTGCCGGCTGCGGCACGACCGGTGCGAGGAGCGGCCCGTCCTGTCGGGTGATGCCCACCTCGACGCCTGCTGGCTGCCTCCCGACGACCGGGCGGGACTGAGAGTGAGCGCGAGAGACACGGAGGCGGCGTCGTGACGGCACAGGACATCGCGGCGGTGGTCCCGGACGCACCGCCCGCCGGAGAGGTCCTCCTGAGGGCCACGGACGTCACCAAGCACTACCCCGTGCGCGGAAGACACCAGGTGCTGCGTGCCGTCGACGGAGTCTCCCTGGCGGTGCGCGGGGGCGAAACCCTCGGTGTCGTCGGGGAGTCCGGCTGCGGCAAGTCCACGCTCGGCCGGTGCCTGGTCCGGCTCACCGAACTCACGGGCGGGCGGGTCGAGTTCGACGGGCAGGACATCTCCACGCTGTCCGCGCGCCGGCTGCGTCCGGTACGGCCTGGCATGCAACTGGTCTTCCAGGACCCGCAGGCCTCGCTCAACCCCCGCCGTCGTGCCGGGGACATCGTGGCCGAGCCGCTGCTCGTGCACCGGTACGGCGACGCGTCCGCGGTCCGCCGCAGGGTCCGGGAACTCTTCGACGTCGTAGGACTGGCGGCGGCACATCTGGACCGCTATCCGCACGAGTTCTCCGGCGGTCAGCGCCAACGCATCGGCATCGCACGCGCCTTGGCGACGAATCCGAAGCTGATCGTGGCCGACGAGCCGGTGTCCGCGCTGGATGTGTCGATCCAGGCGCAGGTGCTGAACCTCTTCGCCGATCTCCAGGAGGAGTTCGGTCTCACGTACGTCTTCATCGCGCACGATCTCGGGGTGGTCCGTCATGTGTCGGACCGGATCGCCGTGATGTATCTCGGTGAGATCGTCGAACTCGCCGGCACGGAGGCGTTGTACTCGGACCCGGCCCATCCGTACACGCAGGCCCTGCTGTCGGCGGTACCGGACATCGACGACGGGACGTTCGCGGAGGACGGCCCGCCCCGGGAGCGCATCGTGCTGACCGGTGAGGTGCCCAGTCCGGCGGACAAGCCGACGGGGTGCCCGTTCCGCACGCGTTGCCCCTACGCCCGGGATCTGTGTGCGGTGGAACGCCCGCGGCTCGCGCCGAATGCCTCCGGCCGTCAGGTGGCCTGTCACTACCCGCTGGCCGGCTGAGGTTCCGGGTCGCGCCCGGGGTCTGCAGCCCCCGGGCCGGTCACCCGTTCGTCAAGCAGGTCCTCAGGTTCAACCGAACTGACCGACCACGTAGTCGCCGGCCGGCTGCTGGGTCATGACGTTCAGCCGGTTGAAGGCGTTGATGACGGCGATCAGGGAGACCAGGGCGAGGAGCTCCTCCTCGTCGTAGTGCTTGGCGGCGTTCTCCCAGACCTCGTCCGAGACGCCGGTCCCGTCGGCGAGGCGACTGCCCTGCTCCGTCAGCTCCAGCGCGGCGCGCTCGGCCTCGGTGAAGACCTTGGCCTCACGCCACGCGGCGACCATGTGGAGGCGCTGCGCGGTCTCGCCCGCGGCGGCGGCCTCCTTGGTGTGCATGTCGAGGCAGAACCCGCAGCCGTTGATCTGGCTCGCGCGGATCTTCACCAGTTCCTGGGTCGTCATCGGCAGTCCCGAGTCGGTGACCACCTTGCCCGCCATGGCGAAGTGCTTCAGCAGCTTGCCGGCCAACGGGCTGGTGAAGACGTTGAGTCGGGCTTCCATGGTGTGCTCCTTCTGCCGTTGTCGATGGCTACACACATACGACTGAATGGCCCGGCGGATTGTGACAGGCCTGGATGTGACCTGCGTCTCCCTGGGGCGGGGCCCCTAGCCGCCGTACGCCTTCTTCCAGCGGGCCCGATGCCGTGCGTCCCCCTGACCCCGGCCGTTCACCTCGCCCAGCGACACGAGGGAGGCCCCGTTGTTCCACAGGCCGAGGAGGTCGCGGTGCACGGCGAGGATGTCGTGCTCCAGCGCGAACTTCTCGGAGGGGCCGGTGAAGCGTGAGGTCGTCACGAAGACGGCCACGTCGGCGCGGAAGTGCACCCGGGCGCCCAGGAGATCACGCAGCTCGCGATTCGGGATCGCCCTGCTCGGTGCGTACCGCTTGCACTGGACGACCATCGTGCGGCCGTCCGGCAGCCGGCCCAGGACGTCGGCGCCGTTGTCGCCCGCGCCGCCCACCCGCCGGACCTCCGTACACCCGTCCCGCCGGCACAGTCCCGCGACCAGTTCCTCGAACTCGGTGCCCGTCATGGCGTCCACCTCGGCGAGGGTCCTGCGACCCGCCTTCACCGCCTCCTCGTGCCGCCAGCGACGGTCCCTGCCCCGGAGAAGCCGGTCCGTGTGCCACAGCCGCCATGCGATCGCCGCGGCGGCGGCGGCCGACAGCACGCCCAGGAGATACGGCCACACGCTCGCCCGGAACAGCACCACGAGAACCAGCACCACCGCGCCGCCCAACCACCATTGCCGCTCCCGCCGTCCGCGAGCGGCCGCACTCCGTCGACGCCCGGCCACAGCACTCTCCCCCCTGTGTCCCTGCCAAGGAGTCTGGGCAGCTCAAGAGGGCGTGAGAAGGGCGCGAGTCGGCCACGTCCGAAGACCGCCGTGAACGCCGGTCGGCCGCGGTACCTGAAGGCACCGCGGCCGAAACGGGGAAAGACGTCAGCCCTTGACGGGCGTTCCGCGGCCCCAGGCCCAGGCGAGGCGGTCGGCGCCCGACTGGTTGGTGGTCTCCAGCCACGGCCGGTTGGCCGGTCCGACGAGCTTCTGCACCGAGTAGATGTCGTCGGTGCGCAGGCCCGGCCAGTACACCGAGCCCATCTTCAGCTCGCGGAAGGTGTCGGTGACGGCCTGGATGAAGTTGACGAAGTTGTCGTCCGGGGTCTTCACGTTGTAGTTCAGACCGGTCGTCATCGGCGCGCCGAACTCGTCCGCCACGGTCCGGTTCGCGCAGTCGCCGATGCGCACCTTGAGGTCGGCCACCCACTCGTCGTAGGTGGCGTACGACTTCCAGAAGCCGTAGTGGTGCAGCGACAGGTAGGTGCCCTTCAGGCGCGGGTCGGCACACACGGTCGTGACGTGGTCGTTGTAGCCGGCGCCGCTGACGAAGACCCGGTTGCGCGGCACGGACTTGTAGGTGTCCAGCCACTTCGCGGCGATGTCGGCCCACTCGGTGTCGGTGTAGCCGTGCGGCTCGTTCATCGGCTCGAAGTAGACCCGGGAGTTGCCCTTGTAGGCCTTGACCACGGTGTTCCACATCGGCCAGTAGGTGGCCTCGTCGTCGATGAAGCCGTCCTTGCGGTCGCCCGTGCCCTCCCAGTAGGACACGATGACCTTGAAGCCGTGGGCCGTCGCGGCGTCTATGACGCCCCGGTACGACTTCCAGTAGGAGCCGTTGACGGTGTACGGGTTGATCGGCAGCCGGACGGTGTTGGCGCCGAGGTTCGCCCGGAACGCCGAGATGATGCGGCTCGCCTTGGTGTACGTCTGGGCGTAGGTGTCGGAGGTCGACAGGCCCGACAGCTGAAGCTCGTCGTCGGCGAAGTTGTCGCGCGGGTCGGCCCAGTTGACACCCTTGAACTGGGTCGTGTCGGTGGTCGGCGCGGCGGCGGAGGCGGAGGCGGGGCTGCCGGTGAGGGTGGCGCCGGTGATCGCGGCGATCGCGACGGCGACGAGCGAGGCACGCAGCCTCGGGGCGCGACGGGTGCTGACGGGGGTCTTGCGCATCGACCAAACCCTTTCGGAATGACAGCATGTTTACGTAAACATGACGGCGCCGGAATCGTGGCATCCGCTCCGGCGACCGTCAAGGTTTCCCACACGTAACATCCGGTGCGACACGCAACACGTTCGTGTGCGGACGGAGGAGGCAGCAGTGGTGGAGCGGGGAGGTTCCGGTGTTCCCGGGGGGCGGCGCAAGCAGCGTGTGTCCATGGCCGACGTCGCCAAGCTCGCGGGCGTCTCCTCGCAGACGGTCTCGCGGGTCTCCAACGGTCACCCGGGGGTGATCCCTGCCACGCGCGAGCAGGTCCTGGCGGCGATGCGGGAACTGGGTTACCGCCCCAACAGTGCCGCGCGGGCGCTGCGGTACGGCCAGTTCAACACCATCGGCGTGATCCTGTTCAGCCTGTCCTCTACCGGCAACAGCCGCACGGTGGAGGCGATCGCCACGCACGCGGCGGCCGAGGGGTACGCGATCACCCTGATCCCCATCGACGTCCCGACGCAGGACAACGTCCTGGGGGCCTTCACGCGGATGGGCGAGCTGGCCGTGGACGCGGTCATCGTCATCATGGAGATCCATCTCCTCGACACCGGGACCGTCCAGCTGCCTCCCGGCGTGCATGTCGTCGTCGTGGACTCCGACGCCGGCGACCGCTACAGCGTGGTCGACACCGATCAGGCGGACGGCGCGCGTCAGGCCGTACAGCATCTGCTGGAGCTGGGGCATCGGACCGTCTGGCATGTGACCGGTCCGCAGGCCTCCTTCTCGGGACAGCGACGGGCCCAGGCCTGGCGTGCGGTCCTCGAGGAGGCCGGGCGGCCGGTGCCGCCCGCGCTGTACGGGGACTGGTCGGCCGAGTCCGGTTACGCGGCCGGGCTCGAGCTCGCCGAGAAGCCGGACTGCACGGCCGTGTTCGCCGCCAACGACCAGATGGCGCTGGGACTGCTGCGCGCGTTCCACGAGCGCGGGCTGTCCGTGCCGCACGACGTCAGCGTGGTCGGTTTCGACGACATCCCCGACGCGGCGTTCTTCGTGCCGCCGCTCACCACCGTCCACCAGGACTTCGCGGAGGTGGGCCATCGCTGCGTCCAGAAGGTGCTCCAGCAGATCCGCTCACACGGGGGCGGACAGCCCGGTACCGATCTCGTCCCGACGCGTCTGGTGGTGAGGGGGAGCAGCGCGGCGCCTCGGAACTGACGCTACTGTCACTCGTTCGGAGTTCTTGGGAACTGGGGGAAGCGGCTGTGATCGTCTGGATAAACGGCCCGTTCGGCGGCGGGAAGAGCACGCTCGTGGAGGAACTGCGTCCGCGACGGCCCGACGCGCTGGTCTTCGACCCGGAGATGGTCGGCGCCGTGCTGCAGGAGATCGTGGACGTGCCGACCGGTGATTTCCAGGACCTTCCGCTGTGGCGACGACAGGTCGCCGACCTGGCCGTCGGTCTCGTCGAGGAGTACCGGCGCCCGCTCCTGGTCCCCATGACGCTGGTGGAACCCCGCTACCTGGGCGAGATCTTCGGCGCCCTGAAGGCCGCGGACATCGTGGTCCACCACTTCTTCCTCAAGGTCGCGCCGGAGGTCCTGGTGCGGCGGATCGACGCGCGGAGCTTCTTCCCCGACGATCCCGCCCGGGAGGAACGGGTGCGGGCATGGTGCAAGGCCCGCATCGAGGTGTGTACGGCCGCGGTCGACACCCTGCCCGGCGACACGGTGTTCCTCGACGGCGAGTCGACCCCGGCGGCACTGGCCGACCAGGTGCTCGCCCGCGTCGGTTGACCTTGCCCCAAGGGGAGCCCGCAGCATCGCTCCATGGTGCGAGGCAGACGGCTGCTGGTCGACGTACGGCCCCTGCGGGCGGGCGAGTTCCGGCGATTGTGGGCGGCCGGGATCGTGACCGCCCTGGGATCTCAACTCACCGCGGTCGTCGTGCCGTTGCAGATCTACGAGTTCTCCGGCTCGTCGGCCTACGTGGGGCTGGCCGGTCTGGTGAGCCTCGCCCCGATGGCCGCGGCGGCGCTGTGGGGAGGGGTACTCGCCGACGTACGCGACCGGCGGCGGGTGCTGCTGACGACCACGATCGGCATCGGGGTGACGTCGTTGCTGCTGTGGGTCCAGGCGTGGGCGAATCTGCGGTCGGTCGCCGTGCTGCTCGTGCTGGTGGCCGTGCAGCAGGCCCTGTTCGGCGCCAACTCCACGGTGAGCAGGGCCGTGACACCGCGTCTGGTGCGGCCCGAGTTGCTTGCGGCCGCCAACGCGCTGCAGTCGACGGTGCTCCTGTCCGCCGGGATCACCGGGCCGCTGCTGGCCGGTGGTCTGCTGCCGGTCGTGGGCAGCCGGACGCTGTATCTGGCGGACGCGGTCGCCGTCTGCGCGACGGTGTGGGCCGTGTGGCGACTGCCGGCTCTTCCCCCGGACGGCGCCGGTGAGCGGCGACAGAGCGCGGTTCTGCGGCTGATCGCGGACGGCGTACGGTTCGTGACGCGGCGTCAGGTTCTGCTGGTGGTCTATCTCGCCGACTTCGCCGCGCTGTCCCTCGGTCTGCCCACGGCACTGTTCCCGCAACTGGCGGCGGAGACCTTCCGCCCTTCGGACATCGGGGTGCTGTACGCCGCCGTCTCGGCCGGCGGCGTACTGGCGGGGTTGTTCTCGGGGGCCTTCACGCGCGTCGGCCGCCACGGTGTCGCGGTGGCCGTGTCGGTCGGTGTGTGGGGCCTGGCGGTCGCGGGGTTCGGGCTGGCCCACTCGCTCGTCTCCGCCGTGGCCTGGCTGCTGCCGGCCGGCGGTGCGCTCCTCGCGCTGGGGGTCTTCCGGAAGACGGTGCTGCAGAGCGCCGTTCCCGACGGGATGCGCGGCCGGCTCCAGGGGATCGACACCGTGGTGGCCGTCGGAGGACCACGGCTGGGCGACCTCCTGCACGGCACGGTCGGCGCCGCTCTCGGCGTCACGTGGACCGTCACGGGCGGCGGTGTCCTGACCGTCGTGGCGGCGCTCGCCCTCCTCCTGCTCTTCCCGGGGTTCCGGAGCCTCACTTCAGGGCCAGCGGTAGCGAACCGAGGCCGCTGAGGAAGTTGGAGTAGACCGGCTTGGAGGGGCCGGTCCGTTCCATGTCCTCCACCAGGTCGCGCAGCCCCTCCAGGACCGCTCCGATCTCCGCGCGGGCCAGGTAGGCGCCCAGGCAGAAGTGCGGGCCGTAGGCGAAGGTGCAGTGCTTGTTGGGGGTGCGGTCGAGGCGCAGCCGTCCGGGGTCGTGGAAGACCCGCTCGTCGTGGTTGGCGGAGGCGTTCCACACCGTCACGATGTCTCCGGCGCGGACCGGACGGCCGGCGATCTCGGTGTCGGTCGTGGCCGTGCGGCCCGAGTGCAGTGCCGGGGTCGTCCAGCGCAGGATCTCCTCGACGGCCGTGTCGACACCGGCATCGCCCTGCTTGAGTGCCTGCCATTGGTCGGGGTGCTCCACCAGGGCCAGAGCGGCGCCGACCATGGACAGCCGGGCCGTCTCGTCACCGCCGAGGATCAGGCTGTAGCAGTTGAGCATGATCTCGTCGTCGTCCAGCGGAAACCCGTTCACCTTGCTTCCGGCGAGCAGCGCGATGACGTCCGCGTGGCCGCTGTCACGGCGGTCGCGGGCGAGGTTCGCGAAATAGAGCAGGATCTCGCTCTTGGCGATCCAGGCGTCGGCGGCGGTGCCGTCGGCGTCGTGGGAGCCGAGGGCCGAGGAGGTCAGGCTCAGGACATGGGCGCGGTCGCCCTCGGGCACGCCGAGCAGGTCGCAGATCGCCCCGAGGGGGATGCCGGCGGCCACGTCGTCGGCGAAGTCGCAGTTCCCCTTGTCGATGGCCTCGCGCAGCAGCCGGTCGACCGTGCGGCGCACGCTCGCCACGACCGGCTGGAGGGCGCTCGGGGTGAACGCGGACATCAGGACGCGGCGCAGTTCCCGGTGCCGGTCCCCGTCGGTGATCGCGAGCATGCGGCCGGCCGCCGAGTCGCCGCCCGCGAGCAGGGTTTCCAGGACGTTGCCGCCCTCGGAGGTGAAGGTGGTGTTGTCGCGGTACACCGAGGTCACGTCGGTGTGCCGGGTCACCACCCAGAAGCCGGGAGCCGTTTCGGTGGCCGGGTTCCAGTGGACCGGCTCATGGTCTCTCAAGTGGCGCCACACGGCGGACAGTTCGTCCTCGGCGTGCAGCCGCGGATCCGCCAGGTTCAGCGTGTCGAGGTCTTCCGGACCGATCGTCCGCCGCGTGGTCATCGTTCGGCTCCCCCTGCTCTATTCGCCCATGGCCCGGATCAGGCTCTTGGGCCGCATATCGGTCCAGTGCTGTTCGACGTACTCCAGGCACTCCTGGCGGGGCGCCCGGCCGTGGACGACCGTCCAGCCGGCCGGCACCTCCGCGAAGGCGGGCCACAGGGAGTGCTGGCCCTCGTCGTTGACCAGCACGAAGTGCTCGAGGGTGTCGTCGTCGAACGGGTTGGCGCTCATGCGGGGTTCCTTCCGTGGGTTGCGGTGTTCAGTACGGGGCCGATCCGCTCCAGCGGGCCCGGCCGGGTCATCTCCCCGTGGACGCACGGGATGTCGTGGTTGTCGACGCGTCCGTCGACGTACGGCTGCCAGGCACGGTGGCGCTCCGGGTGTGTGTCCGGATCCTGTGCGGCCGTGAAGAACAGCAGGTCACCGCGGTACGACGTGGGGGCGAACTCCTCCATCAGCCGTCGGTTTCCGGCGGTGACCTCGACCAGGGCGGCGAGTTCGGCGTCGTCGAGGCTCGCGGTCATGTCGGGGACGCGGCGCACGAGTTCGGCGAAGCGGGTGTCGGTGAGGGGCTCCGTGTCGTCGGGTCGGGGGCGGCCCAGGATGCCGAGCAGGCTGCGCAGCAGCGCGGGCCGGTCCGTCGCGCGGGCGCCCCGGTCGATCCAGATCCCGGGGAAGGCGTCGAGCATCGCCAGGAGGGCGACTTCGTGGCCTTCCTTCTGGAGGGTGGCGGCGACGTCGTACGCCACCAGGCCGCCCATGGAGTAGCCGAGCAGGTGGTAGGGGCCCTCGGGCTGGATCTCGCGGATGCGGGCGAGATGGTCGGCGACCGTGGCCCGAAGGGTGTCCGTACGCGGGCGGCCGGGGATCAGTCCCCGCGACTGGAGGCCGTACAGCGGGCGTTCGGGGTCGAGGTGGCGGGCGAGTCCGGCGAAGCCCCAGGCGAGACCGGAGGCGGGGGGCAGACAGAAGAGGGGTTCCTTGTCGCCCCTGGTGCGCAGGGGCAGTACGGCCTCCAGGGGCGCCGCGCCCGACGTGCCACCCCGCAGTCGCTGGGTCAGTCCGGCGACCGTGGGGGTGTCGAACACCGCGCGCAGGGGCAGTTCGGCGCCGAGGTCGGTGCGGATGCGGGCGGTGAGGCGGGGGGTCAGCAGGGAGTGGCCGCCGAGGTCGAAGAAGCTGTCGTGGATGCCGACGCGGGAGGGCTCCAGTCCGAGGACGTCGGCGACGATCGCGCGCAGCCGTTCCTCGTGCGGGGTGCGCGGGACGCTGGTGGTCTCGGCAGGTGCGGACGGGTCCGGCAGGGCCGTGCGGTCGGTCTTGCCGCTGGCGGTGCGCGGGAGAGCGATGAGCGGCACGACGGTGGCCGGGACCATGTGCGCGGGGAGCGTGCCGGCCAGGTGCTCGCGCAGACGATCGGGGGCGGCATCACCCACAGTGTCCCCCACGACGTAGGCCACCAACTGCTGGTCATCGCGACCGTCCTGACGAACCGCCACCGCGGCCTGGGTCACCGCGGGGTGTGCGGTGAGCACGGCCTCGATCTCGCCTAGTTCGACGCGGAAGCCGCGGATCTTCACCTGGTGGTCGGCGCGTCCGACGAACCGCAGCCGTCCGTCACGGCCTCGGACCGCGAGGTCCCCGGTCCGGTACATCCGCTCCCCCGGCGCTCCGAAGGGGTCGGCGACGAACCGCTCGGCGGTGAGTGCCGGGCGGCCGAGGTAGCCGCGGGCGGGGCCGCCGCCACCGAGATGGATCTCGCCGACGATCCCGTCGGGGACCGGCCGCAGGGCCTGGTCCAGAAGGTGGACGCGGTTGCGGGCGAGCGGGTCACCGAGCGGCGGTGAGCCTTCCACGGTGTCCTCGTCGGAGCGCCAGGCCGTGGCGTAGATCGTCGTCTCGGTGGGCCCGTAGAAGTTGACCAGCCGCGCTGCGGGGAAGGCGGCCCGGAGGTCTTCGCGGAGCTGTGCGGGGATGGGCTCACCGCCCAGGGTGACGGTGTGCGGTGCGGCGTCGGGACGTTCGGCGATCACGCCCGCCATGACCGACGGTACGCCGCTGATCAGCCCGGCGTCGGTGCCGGAGGCGGTGAGGGACAGCAGGTCGTCGACGAGTTCGACGCGTCCGCCGCACAGCAGCGGGGCGAAGATCTCGAACACCGAGACGTCGAAGTTGAGCGAGGTGGAGAAGAGGACCTTCCGCAGAGCCTCGCGGCCGAAGGCGCGGTGGGTCCACTCCACGAACTCGACGGCGTTGCGGTGGGTGGTGAGGACTCCCTTGGGGCGCCCGGTCGAGCCGGAGGTGTAGGTGATGTAGGCGAGGTTGCCGGGAAGCGGACGCTGTGGCGGATACTCCTGATATTCCGTCATATCGTTATCAGGCGGAACAAGTTGGGTTCCCGCCGGAAGCACTTCTGCTGTGTCGGCCGTGGCCAGTACCGCCACCGGCCGGGCTTCCTCGACGATGTACGCGAGCCGGTCCTTGGGGTACGCGGGGTCGAGCGGCAGATAGGCGGCCCCCGACTTCAGTACGCCCAGGACGGCCACGACCAGGTCGGGGGTGCGGGGCAGGGCGATACCGACAACCCGTTCCGGACCGGCGCCGAGCGCGGTGAGCCGGTGGGCCAACCGCTCCGCCCGCGCGTCGAGTTCGCCGTACGACAGACTCGTGCCGCCCGCTCGTACGGCCTCCGCGTCGGGTGTGGCCGTCGCCTGGGCCGTCCAGAGGTCGGTGAGGGTGCGGGGCGCGGGAGCCGGTTCGGCGGCCGGGTCGGGGCGGGGATCGCTGCTGGGATCGAGGAGGCCGAGGCGCCCGAGCGGGAGGTCCGGGTGGGTGGCGAAGGTCTCCAGGATGCGGACGAGGTGGGCGAGTTGGGCGTCGGCCCAGCCGTCCTCGAAGAGGTCGCACCGGTGGGCGAGGCGGAAGCGCAGGCGTGGTCCGGGGAAGGCGACGAGGGTCACGGGATAGTGCGTGGCGTCACGGCCGCTCGTGCCGGTGATGTGCAGGCTGTCGGAGGGAGCCGTGTCGTCCATCGGGTAGTTCTCGAACACGACGAGGGTGTCGAAGAGTTCGGGCAGGCCGGTGGTGCGCTGGATGTCGGCGAGGCCGAGGTGGTGGTGGTCGAGGAGGCTGACGTAGCCGTCCTGGACGTCCCCCAGCAGCTCGATCAGCGAGCGGTCGGGCCGGAGCCGTACGCGAACCGGCACGGTGTTCACGAAGAGCCCGACCATCGACTCGACGCCGGGCAGGGTGGCGGGGCGTCCGGAGACGGTGGCGCCGAACACCACGTCGTTCCGGCCGGTCATCCGGCTGAGCAGGATCGACCAGGCGGTCTGCACCAGGGTGTTGGCGGTGACGCCGAGCCTGCGGGCGAGGGCGGTGAGGGCGGCCGCGGTGATTTCCGGCAGTTCGGCGCGGGCCTGTGCCAGTGGGCCGGGGCCGGGGTCGGGCGGCGCCAGCCGGGTCGGTTCGGTCACTTCCTCCAGGGCCGTCCGCCAGGCGGTCTCCGCGGCGGTGCGGTCCTGGCGGCCGAGCCATTCCAGGAAGGTGCGGTAGGCGGGGGCGGGCGGGAGTTCGGCGTCCGACTTGTAGAGCGCGAGGAGTTCGCGCACCAGGACGGAGACCGACCAGCCGTCGAGCAGGATGTGGTGGTGGGTGACGAGGAGCCGGTGCCGTCCGTCCGGCCGGCGGGCCAGGGTGCAGCGGATCAGGGGTGGGGTGGCCGGGTCGAAACCGCGGTCGCGGTCCGCGTCGAGGAGCCGGGACCAACCGACCTCGGAGTCGACGTCGGTCTCGGTCCACGGCAGGGTCGCGCGGTGCGGGACGACCTGCACGGGCGCGCCCCCCTTGCGGCGCCGGAAGGCGGCGCGGAGGTTGGGGTGGCGGTCCAGCAGGGCCTGCCAGGCGGCCCGCAGCCGTCCGGGGTCGACCGGGCCTTCGAGGTCGAAGACCAGCTGCACGAGGTACACGTCGGCGGCGTCCCGCTCGTGCTCGTACACGGCGTGGAAGAGGAGGCCCTCCTGGAGGGGGGTCAGGGGCAGGACGTCGGCCAGCGCGGGCTGGGTCATCGCATCGTCTCCTTCCGTGCGCGTCAGCCCTCGAGGCCGGCGGCGAGTTCGTCGAGTTCGTCCGCGTCGAGCTCTGCCGACAGCAGGGCGCCCGGGGCCTGCGGTGCCATACGGGCGGCACGGTCGGTCAGCGCGGTGAGGGCGGCGAACCAGGCCCCGGCCAGCTCCCGTACTTCGGACTCGGTGAGCACCCCGTCGGGCCAGGACCAGTCGGCGACGAGCCGGGGGCCCGCCGGGGTGTCGTGGACGACCGCGTTGAGCTCGAGGGCGTGGGCGGCGGCGAGGCCGGGGTCGGTGCCGCTGCCGAGTGCCGGGGACTCCGGGGCGAACGACCACGGGCTGTCGGTGGCCGGGGCCGTGGCGAACCGGCCGAGGTAGTTGAAGCCGATCGGGGGTGCGGTCTGCTGGGCCAACTCGCCCGCGGTGTCGGGGTTCAGGTACCGCAGGAGGCCGAACCCGACACCGTGGTCGGGCAGTTCACCGGTCCGGTCGGCGACTCGGCGCACCACACCGTCGGCGGCGGGACCTGCGGCCAGCGCGTCCCGCAGGTCGAGGCCCGCCAGGTCGACATGGACCGGGTAGAGGGAGGTGAACCAGCCGACCGTGCGCGAGAGTTCGAGGCCGGGTGCGATCTCCTCACGGCCGTGTCCCTCGACGTCGACGAGGACGTGCGGGACGTCCTGGCGTGCGGCGACCGCCAGGGTGAGCCCGGCGAGCAGCACGTCCTGCGGTCCGGCGCGGAACGCGGCGGGCACGCTGCCGAGCAGCGGGCCGGTCACGCCGGCTTCCAGGGTCAGGCGCAGTGACCTGGAGGTGGCCGCGGTGTCCTTCGCGGGGTCGAGCGGTCTGGCGCCGAAGGGGGCGCACGGGGCGTCGTTCAGCCGCCGCCACAGCTTGGCCTCCGCGCCTCGTGTGCACGCCTGCTCACGCAGCATGGACGACCAGGCACGGAACGACGTGCCGACGGGCGGCAGGTGAGGCTCGCGCCCCTGTGCGACCGCCTCCCAGGCCGCCTCCAGGTCGGGCACGAGGATCCGCCAGGACACACCGTCCACGGCCAGGTGGTGGACGACCAGCAGCAGCCGTCCGGGGCGGTCCCGGCCCGCGTCGAGCCATACGGCCCGCAGCATCGCGCCGGTCGACGGGTCGAGCGTGCCGAGCGCACGGTCGAACTCCTCGGCCACGACCGCATGGAGATCGTCCTCACCGCTGACATCCCGTTGGTCCATGACGACGGCGACCGAGCCCACCTTGCCGACCTCCATCGAACGCTCCCCGGTGAGCCGGGACCGGAGCATGTCGTGGTGGTCCACGAGCGCCTGGAGGCTGCGGGTCAGCCGGGGCGCGTCGGCGTCCGCGGGCACCGTCAGCAGCACCGACTGGCTGAGCCGGCCGATCGGACCGCCGCGCTCGACCAGCCAGTGCATCACGGGCGTGAACGGCACCGGCCCGACGCCCTCGTCGGCGTCGCCGACGTTCGAGGCGCCCACGGGACCGCGTGCCGCCGCCGCGAGGGCGGCCACCGTCTGGTGCTCGTACACATCGCGCGGGCTGATCACCACCCCGGCCTCGGCGGCCCGGCTCACCAGCCGGATCGAGGAGATGCTGTCGCCGCCGAGCGCGAAGAAGCCCTCGTCGAGGGTGAGCCCGGGAAGCTTCAGCAGGTCGCGGAAGAGCTCGGCGAGCACCCGCTCGGCGGGCGACCTCGGCTCACGGGCCGCTTCGAGTGCCGTCGGCGTCTCGGGAGCGGGCAGGGCCCTGCGGTCGAGCTTGCCGTTGGGGGTGAGCGGGAGGGCGTCCAGGACGACGACGGCCGAGGGGACCATGTACTCCGGGAGCAGCCGGTCGGCGTCCCGGCGCAGTGCGGCCGGGTCGGCGGGCGGGTGTCCGGGGCGGGTGGTGACGTAGGCGATCAGGCGCCGCTCCCCCGGCTCGTCCTCGCGCATCACGACGGCTGCCTGTGCGACCGCGGGGTCGCGGGCCAACGCGGCCTCGACCTCGCCGGGTTCGATCCGGAAGCCGCGCAGCTTGACCTGCTCGTCGGCGCGGCCGAGATACTCCAGCTGTCTGTCGGGCGACCAGCGGGCCAGGTCGCCGGTGCGGTACATGCGGTCGCCGGGGCCGCCGTACGGGTCGGCGACGAAGCGCGCGGCGGTCAGGCCGGGGCGGCCGAGGTAGCCGCGGGCCACGCCGGTTCCCGCGAGGTGGAGCTCGCCGGCCGTGCCGGGCGGCACCGGGCGCAGCCAGGCGTCCAGGACGAGGGCGCGGGTGCCGGTGACGGGGCGCCCGATGGGCGGGGCCTGGTCGCCGGTGAGCGGGACGGCGATGGTGGCGCAGACCGTGGACTCGGTGGGCCCGTAGGCGTTGGCCATACGGCGGCCGGGCGCCCAGCGGGCCACCAGTTCGCCGGAGCATGCCTCGGCGCCGACGACGAGGGTCTCCAGGTCGGGCAGCTCACTCGGCGGCAGCGTGGCGAGGGCGGTCGGCGGGATCAGGGCGTGGGTGATCCGCCTCCGGGTCAGCTCCTGTTCGAGTTCCTCGCCCAGCAGCGGCCCCTGCACGTCCGGGACCACCAGGGTCCCGCCCGCCGCGAAGGCCATCAGCAGCTCCATCACGGACGCGTCGAAGCCGGGCGCCGAGAACTGCAGGACCCTGCTGTCGGGACCGAGTCCGAAGCGCTCGATCTGTGTTCGCGCGAGGGCGGCGAGCCCTCGGTTCTCGACGACCACGCCCTTGGGCGTGCCGGTCGAGCCGGAGGTGTGGATGACGTAGGCGGCGTGGTAGGGGTGGTGGCCGGTGGGCGGTTCGCCGGGGGTGCCGTCCGTCGTGAGGTCGGTCAGGACGTGTGCCGGTCGGGCGTCGGCCAGCAGGGCGTCGATGCGGTCGGCGGGGAGTGCCGGGTCGACCGGGAGGAACGCGGCGCCGGACAGGGCGACCGCGAGCAGGGCGACGATTCGGTCCACGGACCGGGGCAGTCGTACGGCCACGAGGTCGCCGGGGCCGATGCCGCGCCCGGCGAGATCGCCGGCCAACTTCCCCGCCTTGGCGTCGAGTTCGGCGTACGACAGGTCGTTGAGTGCGGGCGCGTCGGGCCGTTGCCGCACCTGCCGTGTGAACATCTCGGCCAGGGACTCGGGCTGTACCGATCCCCGGTTCGCGTTCCAGGCGTCGAGGCGGGCGTGCTCGTCCTCGTCGAGGAGGTCGACGTCGCCGATGCGCCGGTCCGGGTCGGTGGCGACGGCGTCGAGGAAGTGGATCAGTCTGTGGGCCAGTCGGCGGGCGGTCTCCGGCTCGAAGAGATCCGTGCTGAACTCGGCGACGCCGTCGATGCCCGCCGGGGTGCCGTCGTCGTTGCGGTGCTCGGTGAGGTACAGGGAGAGGTCGAAACGGGCCGCTCCCGTCACCACCGGTTCACGGGCGACGCTCAGGCCGGGCAGGGTGGGGACGAGGTCCGCACCATGGCCGGTGTAGGCCAGCATGACCTGGAAGAGGGGATGGCGGGCGAGGCTCCGCTCGGGGCTGACGGCGTCCACCAGGAGGTCGAACGGCACGTCCTGATGGGCGTAGGCGGCGAGGTCGAAGTCCCGGACGCGGGCGAGGAGTTCGCGGAAGGTGGGGTTGCCCGAGGTGTCGGTGCGCAGGGTGAGGCTGTTGACGAAGAACCCGACGAGGTCGTCGAGCCGCTCGTCGCTCCGGCCGGCGACGGGGGTGCCGATGGGCACGTCGGTGCCGCAGCCGAGCCGGGTCAGGACGGCTGCGAGTCCGGCCTGGAGCACCATGAAGAGGGTCACCCGCTGTGCGGCGGCCAGGTCGGCGAGGCCGGCGTGGAGGGCCGGGTCCAGGGCGACGGCCGTGCGATCGCCCCGGCCGCTGGGTTCGGCGGGCCTCGGGTGGTCGGCGGGCAGCGGGAGTTCCTCGGGGATGCCGGCCAACGCCGAACGCCAGAAGTCGATCTGATCGGCCATCATGCTGCCGGGGTCGTTCTCGTCCCCGAGCGACTCGCGCTGCCAGTGCGCGAAGTCGGCGTACTGGACGGGCAGGGGCGGCCACTCGGGCGCCCGCCCTTCGCGGCGGGCCGTGTAGGCGCTCTCCAGATCGCGGGCCAGCGGCCGCATGGACCAGCCGTCGACCGCGCTGTGGTGGGCGAGCAGGAGGAGGACGTGGGTGTCGTCGCCGAGGTCGTACAGGGTCACCCGCAGGGGCGGTTCCGCGGAGAGGTCGAAGCGGCGGCCGGCGGCGCTCTTGAGCAGCCCGGGAAGTTCGGCCTCGGTGGTGCGGACGACGTCCAGGCGTGGCCTGGCCTCCGCCGGGGCCAGGATCCGCTGGTACGGGGTGCCCTGGACGTCGGGCTGGAGGGTGCGCAGCGGCTCGTGGCGGGCGACGACGTCGGCGAGCGCCTCCGCGAGCGCCTGCCTGTCCAGGGGGCCGGTCAGGCGCAGGGCCGCGGGGACGGTGTAGGTGGTGTGGCCGCCGTCCAGGCGGCTCATGAACCACAGCCGCTGCTGGCCGTAGGAGAGTGGTATCGGGTCGGGACGGCCCGGCAGCGGGAGGAGGGCGCCCCGGTGTGCGTCCCGCGTCTCGCCCAGGCGGGCGGCGAGGGCCGCCGGGGTGGGAGCCTCGAAGACGGCCCGTACGGGCAGCGCGGTGCCGAAAGCGGTCCTGATCCGGTCGGTGAGGCGCATGGCGAGCAGGGAGTCGCCGCCGAGGTCGAAGAAGGCGTCGTCCGCGCCGACCTGGTGGGCGTCGAGCCCGAGGACTCCGGCGAACAGGCCCCGGAGGATCTCCTCCTGCGGGGTGCGCGGGGCGCGGCCGGCTCCGGTGACCATGGTGGCCGCGGCCGGGATCGGGAGGGCCGCGCGGTCCAGTTTGCCGTTGGCGGTCAGCGGGAGCCGGTCCAGGACGACGACCGCGTGGGGCACCATGTGCTCGGGCAGGGTCCGTGCGAGGTGGTCCCGCAGCGACACCGGGTCGGGCGTGCCTTCGGACACGGCGTACCCCACCAGCCGCCCGTGACGGACCAGGACGACCGCGCGGGACACCTCCGGATGGGCCGCCAGTGCCGCCTCGACCTCGCCCGGCTCGATCCGGAAGCCGCGGATCTTGACCTGGTCGTCGGCCCGGCCGACGTACTCCAGCTGCCCGTCGGTAGTACGGCGTGCGAGGTCGCCGGTGCGGTACATCCGCTCGCCTGGCCCGCCGAAGGGGTCCGCGACGAACCGGCCGGCCGTCAGTCCCGGGCGGCCCAGATAGCCACGGGCCAAACCCGCGCCGGCCACGTACAGCTCACCGGCCACGCCCGGCGGTACCAGCCGCAGACCCGCGTCCAGGACGTGGGCGCGCAGATCGGGGAGGGGCTCGCCGATGCCCTCGCACCGCTCCCGGGTGAGCGGGAGGCCGGTGACGTGGACGGTGGTCTCGGTGATGCCGTACATGTTCACCAGGGCGGGGGCATCCTCGGGGTGCCGGGTGAACCAGTCGGCGACGGGCGTGACGTCGAGCGCCTCCCCGCCGAAGACGACGTGCCGCAGGCTCAGTTCGGCGTCAGTCCGCGGTAGTTCGGCGTCGGCCCGCACCAACTCGCCGAAGGCCGAGGGGGTCTGGTTGAGGACGGTCACCCGCTCCCGGGCGAGCAGCCGCAGGAACTCGTGCGGATCCCGGCTGACCTCGTGCGGTACGACGACCAGCGTGCCGCCGTGCAGCAGTGCTCCCCACAGTTCCCAGACGGAGAAGTCGAAGGCGTAGGAGTGGAACAGGGTCCACACGTCGTCGGGGCCGAAGCCGAACAAGTGGCGGGTGGACTCGAAGAGGCGGGTCACGTTGCCGTGCGGGACGGCGACGCCCTTCGGTCGTCCGGTCGAGCCGGAGGTGTAGATGACGTAGGCGAGATGATCACCCGTCAGCTGCGGGAGATCCGCGACGCACGGGGAGCTGCCGTGGTCGTCCAAGGTCAGTACGGGTACGCCGGTGTCGGGCAGGCTCGGGGCCGTGTCCCGCGTGGTGAGGAGCAGGACGGGTGCCGAGTCGCTGAGCATGTACGCGAGCCGCTCGGCCGGATACTGCGGGTCCAGCGGGACGTAGGCCGCGCCGGTCTTCAACACCGCCAGGATCGCGACGACCAGGTCCGTGGAGCGGGGCAGCGCGAGGGCCACCAGGCGTTCGGGGGCGGCGCCCCGGGCGGCCATCACGGCGGCCAGCTCCGTGGCCCGGGCGTTCAGTTCGGCGTAGGTGAGACGGGTGTCGCCGTGGACCACCGCCGTCGCGTCGGGGGTGCGGGCCGCCTGGCGGGCGAAGAGGTCGGTCAGGGCGCCGGACGGAGCGGCCGACTCGTGCGCGGGGACCCGCGCAGAGCCGCCCGTGAGCTGCTCCCGCTCCTGCGGCAGCAGGGCCTCCACCTCGCCGAGGCGGCAGGACGGGTCGGCGGTCAGCTGAGCCAGGACCGTGGCGAAGCGGTCCAGGAGGGTGCGGGCGCCGGTCTCGTCGTACAGGCCGGGCCGGTAGGACAGACGCAGGGCCAGGCGGCGGCCGGGCAGGACGGCGAGGGTGAGGGGGTAGTGGGTGGCGTCGCGGCCGGTGAGCTGCGTGACGGGGTCCTCGCCCGGCCCGATGGCCGTGGGGTGGCTCTCGAAGGCCAGCAGGGTGTCGAAGAGGTCGCCGGTGCCGGTGGTGCGCCGGATGTCGGAGAGACCGAGGTGTTGGTGCGGGAGCAGGGCCGCCTGTCGCTCCTGGAGAGCGTTCAGGAAGGCGCTGACGGTGTCGGAGTCGTCCCAACGCACGCGTGTGGGCACGGTGTTGATGCAGAAACCGACCATCGAGGCCACGTTCCGCAGTTCGGGCGGGCGGACGGTGACGGTCTGGCCGAACACCGTGTCGGTGCGGCCGGTGAGGCGGCCGAGCAGCACGCCCCAGGCGCCCTGGACCAGGGTGTTGAGGGTGATGCCGAGATTGCGTGCCGCGCTCTCGGCGTCGGCCGTCGCCGGCTCCGGGAGTTCGACGACGAGCTCGTGCGGCAGCACCGCCGTACGGGCCGCCGTCCCGGGGGCCAGGAGGGTGGGCTCCTCGACGCCTTCCATCGCCTTCTGCCAGGTGGTCTCAGCGGCGGCGCGGTCCTGTCGGGAGAGCCAGCCGAGGTAGTCGCGATACGGCGGGGGCGGAGTCAGGGCGGTGGGGTGCTCGCCCGCGTACAGGGCGGTGAACTCCCGTACCAGCAACTGTTTCGACCAGCCGTCGAGCAGGATGTGATGGTTGGTGATCACCAGGCGGTACCGGTCGGCCGTCCAGCGGACGAGCAGGTGGCGCAGCAGCGGGGGCCGGGACAGGTCGAAGCGGCGGGCGCGTTCCTCGTCCAGGATCCGCCGCCAGGCGGTTTCCCGCTCGGCGTCGTCGGAATCGCTCAAGTCCGTTTGGGACCATGGCAGTTCGACGTCTGCGGGGACGATCTGGAGAGGGGCCGCGGACTCCCGGCGGCGGAAGCAGGCACGCAGGTTCGGGTGCCGGTCGAGCAGGGCCTGCCCCGCGGCGCGCACAACGGCGGGATCGACGTCACCGGTCAGTTCGAGGATCTGCTGGGCGGCGTAGACGTCGGGTGCCTGGTCGTCGTCGTACAGGGCGTGGAAGAGCAGCCCTTCCTGCAACGGCGACAGGGGCAGGATGTCGGCGATTCCGGACCGGGTCACCGTGGGTTACCTCCACTCGCTTCCGAACTCGGCTTCGAGTTCGTCGATCTCCGCTTGGGACAGGGACACCAGGGGCAGGTCGGACGGGGTGTGCCCGCCGTCCGTGCCGGTGTCTTCGAAGGCGGCCAGAGCCTGGAACCACCCGTCGGCCAGGGCGGTCACCTCGTCCTCGTTCCAGAGGCGCGGCACCCAGGACCAGGTGGCGGTGAGCGTGCCGTCGGCGTCGGCCACAGCCGTGATCTCCAGGCCGTGGGCGACAGGCTGCGCTGGGTCGTGGGCGGCGCCGAGTCCCGTGCCGGGCAGGGTCTCGGGCGCCTGCGACCAGGGGGTGCCCACGCCGGAGACGCTGCGGCCCAGGTAGTTGAAGCCGACCTGCGGAACGGGGAGTTCGGCGAGGAGCGGGCGCGTCTCGGGGTTGAGGTGGCGGAGCAGTCCGTGGCCGAGACCGTGGTCGGGGGCGGCCCGCAGGTGTTCCTTCATGGCCTTGAGGATCTGCGCCGGGTCGCCGAGGTCGAGCCCGCGCAGATCGAGGCGGGCCGGTACGACGCTGGTGAACCAGCCGACCGTCCGGGTCGGGTCGACACCGTCCGCGAACTCCTCGCGGCCGTGCCGCTCGATGTCGAGCAGCGTCGCCGGGCGGCCCACACGGGCGAAGGCCGTCGCGAGCGCGGCCAGCAGGACGTCTTCGGGGCCCGCGTGGAAGGCCGCGGGGACGGTGGTGAGCAGGCCGGCGGTCGGGAGCTCCCGGGTGAGGTGGCGCATCTGACCGACGAGGTCCGTGGACCGCACGGCAGGCAACGCATCGGGATCCCCCAACACCCCTCTCCACAGGTCGAGTTCGGCGGACCTCGCTACGCTCTCGCGCTCCAGCAGATGGGCCCAGGCTCTGAAGGACATGCCCTGCGGGGTGAGTTCCTCTCCTCGCCAGGCCGCCGCCAGGTCGGTGCGCAGGGTGTGCCAGGACACCGCGTCCACGGCGAGGTGGTGGATCGTCAGCAGCAGCCGTCCGCGACGGCCGGGGCCCGCGTCGAACCAGACCGCGCGCACCAGGTCGCCGCGGTGCGGGTCGAGTCGAGGTGCCGGTCGCTGGAGGTCCAGGACGGTGACCCGCTCCAGCAGACCGGTGGCGTCGAGGGAGCCGCGTGGTGGGATGACGGCCGTACCGTCGCCGTCCAGGCGCAGTCGCAGGGCGTGGTGGTGGTCGATCACTGCCTGGAGCGCCTTGCGGAGGCTCTCCTCGTCGGCGTCTTCCGGGGTGACGAGCAGCATCGACTGGCTGAACGCCTCGATGGGGCCGCCGCGTTCGACGAGTCGCCGCAGGGCCGGTGTGAGGGGCAGTTCACCCGTCGGGGCGTCCTGTGTCACCGATGTCAGGGGCTGCGCGGCGGCCGCCACCGCGGCGAGGCCGGCGACCGTGCGCTGTTCGAACACGTCCCGGGGTGTCAGGCGCAGTCCCTCAGCGAGTGCCCGGCTGACGAGGTGGATGGAGGTGATGCTGTCGCCGCCGACATCGAAGAAGCCGGTGTCCAGGCCGACTTGGCCGACGGGCAGCCCGAGCACCTCGGCGACGAGGGCGCGCAGTGTCTCCTCCTGCGGGGTGCGCGGCTCCCTGTTGCTCGCCGCGGAGCGGGTACCGGGGGCGGGCAGGGCGGCCCGGTCGAGCTTGCCGTTGGGTGTCATGGGCAGGGCGTCGAGGGCCACGAGTGCCTCGGGGACCATGTGCGCGGGGAGGTTAAGGGCGGCATGGGCACGGATCTCGTCGAGGTCACCGGTGGCGGCCCCCACGACATAGCCCACCAGGCGCCGTACGCCAGATGTGTCCTCGCGCACCACCACCGCGGCCTGGGCGACGGCGGGATGACCGGTCAGCGCGCCCTCGACCTCGCCGGGCTCGATCCGCAGCCCCCTGATCTTCAGCTGTCCGTCGGCCCGGCCCCGCAGTTCCAGCACGCCGTCGGCGCGCCGCACGGCCAGGTCTCCGGTGCGGTACATGCGTGCGCCCGGGGGGCCGAAGGGGTCGGCGACGAAGCGCTCGGAGGTCAGGTCCGGGCGCTGCCAGTAGCCGCGGGCCACATGGTCGCCCGCCACATACAGCTCGCCCTCGACACCTGCCGGTACGAGGTGCAGGCGTGCGTCGAGCACATACGCCCGGGTGTTCCACATGGGGCGGCCGACGGGTACCGGCCCGGAGGGCAGCTCCTCCCCCGGCTCGATGCGGTGGTCGGTGCAGCCGACGGTGAGTTCGGTGGGGCCGTAGTGGTTGACCAGCCGTACAGCGGGATGATCGCGACGCCAGGCGCGCAGTGCCTCGCCGACCAGGGCCTCCCCGCCCAGCATGAACTCCTCGGCGGGCGAGAGGTCGTACGGCAGCGCGGGCAGCAGGGGAAGGTGGCTGGGGGTGGCCTTGAGGAAGCTGTAGCCGCCGGGCAGTTCGGTGGAGCCCGCCTCGTGGAAGGCCGCGATGTGCACCCGGCCGCCCACGGCGAGCGCTCCGTGCAGGGTGGTCACGGTCGCGTCGAAGCTCATCGTGGCGTGCAGCAGCGAGGTGCCGCGCAGGCTCGGGTAGGCCTCGGCACAGCGGGCGATATAGGTGGTGAGGTTGCGGTGTTCGACGACCACGCCCTTGGGGCGGCCGGTGGTCCCTGAGGTGTAGATCAGGTAGGCCGGATCGGCCGGCCCGGCCTCGGGGAGTTCGGCCGTGGGGTCGGCCGGTGTCACGTCGGGGTTCACGTGCGGGCGGTCCGCGTCGACGGGTTCCCGCGCGATGACGCAGACGGGGTTCGCGTCGGACAGAAGGTACGCCGTGCGCTCGGCGGGGTGGTCCGGGTCGAGCGGGAGATAGGCGGCCCCCGCCTTGAGGACAGCAAGGACCGCGACCGCGAGGTCGACGGAACGGGGCAGCGCGAAGGCGACGACACGGCCCGGACCGGCGCCGCGCTCGACCAGCACGCGGGCCAAATCGTCGGCGAGGGAGTCGAGTTGGCGGTAGGTCAATGAGGTGCGCGCGTCCGTCACGGCGAGCGCGTCCGGCGTTTCGGCCGCCTGCTGCGCGAACATCCGGGGAAACGTGGTGTCCGGGATGTCCCGTGCGGTGTCGGTCAGGTCGGACAGCAGACGTCGGCGTTCGTCCGGTGCGAGGACGTCGAGATCCCCGATTCCCCGGTCAGGTGTGGCGAGCGCGGCCCGCAGCAGCCGTTCCAGACGTGCGGCCAGTCCCTCGGCCGTGCTGCGGTCGAAGAGGTCGGCGCTGTACTGGAGTGTGCCGTCGATGCCGTTCGGGGTGCCGTCGGACGCCCGGTGCTCGGCGAGGTTGAAGGTGAGGTCGATCTTGGTCGAGCCGGTCTCCACGGGGAGGGTGCGGTCGTCCAGGCCGGGCAGTTCAAGACGCCATGAGGCGGTCGGCCGGAAGGCGAGCATCACCTGGAACAGCGGGTGACGGGCCGGTGAGCGGGACGGATTGAGCGCCTCGACAAGCTGCTCGAACGGCAGGTCCTGGTGGGCGTGGGCGGCAAGGTCGGTCTCGCGCACCCGGTCGAGGAGTTCGCGGAAGGTCGGCTCGCCCGAGGAGTCGGTGCGCAGCACGAGGGTGTTCACGAAGCAGCCGACCAGATCGTCCAGGGCCTCGTCGGGGCGGCCCGCGACCGGTGTGCCGAGCGGGATGTCGGTGCCCGCGCCCAGCCTGGTCAGCAGGGCGGCGAGCCCGGCCTGTACGGCCATGAACACCGTCGCGCCCCGGTCGGCGGCGAGGTCGCGCAACCGCCGGTGCAGGTCGGCGTCCCAGTGGACGGGGATGTCGCCGCCCCGGTGGGTGGCCCGGGCCGGGCGGGGCCGGTCGACGGGGAGCGGGAGCTCGTCGGGGAGCCCCGCGAGGGTCTGTCGCCAGTGGGCGAGTTGCCGGTCACGGTCGTCGGCGAGGAGTTCACGCTGCCGGCGCGCGTAGTCCTGGTACCGGACGGGCGGCGGCGCCCAGTCGGGGACCTCGCCCGTGAGCCGGGCCCGGTAGGCGGTGGCCAGGTCACGGAGGAGCGGCTGCAGGGACCAGCCGTCGGCGGCGATGTGGTGGAGCACCAGCAGGAGAACGTGGTCCTCGGGGCCCAGTGCGAGGAGGTGGGCGCGGAACGGTGTGCCGGTGGCGAGGTCGAACGCCTTGGACGCCAACTCAGCGGCCATGCAGGCGAGTTCGTACTCGGTTGCCGACTGGACGGACAGCTCCGGGGACACGTGTGCCAAGAGCCTGGAATGCGGGGTGCCGTCGGTGTCCGGATAGACGGTGCGCAGGATCTCGTGCCGGTCGCTGACGTCGGCCAGGGCCGCTCGCAGGGCGTCCTGGTCCAGGGATGCGCCGGTCAGCCGCACGGCAAGGGGAACGTGGTAGGCGGCTCCGGACGGCTCGGCGCGGTGCAGGAACCACAGACGCCGCTGGGCGGAGGACAGCGGCGCCTCGCCGTCCTCCGTACTCCTGACCAGCGGGGGCGCCGGGCGCGCCGGTTCGGCGGCGGGGAGGAGCCGGGCCAGGGCAGCCGCGGTCGGCGCCTCGAAGACGTCCCGCAGGGCGAGGTCGGTGCCCAGTGCGGTCCGGATGCGGTGGACGAGCCGCAGTGCGTGCAGGGAGTGGCCGCCGAGAGCGAAGAAGCTGTCGTCGGGGCCGACGTCGGGAAGGCCGAGGACATCGGCGATCAGCGCGCACAGCACCTCTTCGTGGGCGGTACGCGCACTCCGCCCGGCGTCCCGGCCGGTGCGCACCGGGGCAGGCAGGGCCGCACGGTCCACCTTGCCGTTGGCGGTCAGCGGCAGCCGGTCCAGGAGGACGACGGCGGAGGGCACCAGGTAGGCGGGCAGGAGCCCGGCGAGGTACTCGCGCAGGACATCCGGCTCCGCACCCGCAGCGGCGGTGGCGTAGGCGACGAGGCTGCGGTCGCCTGGCCGGTCCTCGCGGACGACGGCGACGGCGTGCTCGACGTCCGGGTGTCCGGCGAGGGCCGCCTCGACCTCCGCCGGTTCGACACGGAAGCCGCGCAGCTTGACCTGGTCGTCCGCCCGCCCGTGGAAGGCGAGTTGACGGTCGGGGGTCAGCCGTACGCGATCCCCCGTGCGGTACATGCGCCCGCCGGGCGGCCCGAACGGGTCGGCGACGAACCGCTCCGCACTGGCGCCCGGACGGTCCAGATAGCCGCGGGCCACGCCGGGGCCGGCGAGGTACAACTCCCCCACCGTGCCGGACGGGGCCGGTCGCAGGGCGCCGTCGAGGACGTAGGCGCGCATTCCGTCGAGCGGGCGGCCGATGGGCAGCGGATCCGGCACCTGTGCAGTGCCGGGGCAGGGGCGGGTGGTGGCGAAGGTGGTGGTCTCGGTGGGGCCGTAGCCGTTGGTGACCGTCAGCCCGGGGCAGGCGTCCAGTGCTCTGCGGACGGCAGCGGCGGGCACCGTGTCGCCACCCGCCCAGACCTGTCGGAGCCCCGTGAAACAACCCGGGTCCTCCTCCGCGACGAGCCGGAACAGCCCCGCCGTCAGCCACAGCGCGGTCAGCCCGTGGCGACGCGTCAGCCGCCCGATCGCCGCCGCGTCCACGTCCTCCTCCGGGCCCGCGACCACGGCGGTACCGCCCCCCAGCAGCGGGACCCACAGCTCGTAGGTGGAGGCGTCGAAGGCTGTGGGCGAGTGGACGAGGACACGCGTGTGCGCGCCGCCCGCGAAGGCACTGTCCGTCGCGAGGGCCGTGACGTCCCGGTGGGTGACCGCCACGCCCTTGGGGGTGCCGGTGGAACCGGAGGTGTGACTGACGTAGGCCAACTGGTCCGGTTGCAGCGGGAGTTCGGGGTCGGTGTCGGGTTCGGTGGCGAGTGACGGCAGGTCGTCGACCAGGACCACTTGGCAGTCGTACGACGGTGACGTCCCGTCCGTCCGGAGGGCCGCGGCTGTCGTCGAGTCCGCGAGGAGGGCCGCCGCCGATGTTGCGTCCAGGATCCGGTGGGTGCGGGCGGCCGGGGCGCGGGGGTCGAGGCCGACGTAGGCGGCACCTGCTTTGAGGACCGCGAGGAGGGCGACGACCAGGTGTTCGGAGCGGCGCGTCAGGACGGCGACGCGGTCCTCGGGGCGGACGCCGAGGCGCAGCAGGCGGTGTGCGAGACGGTTGGCGCGGGCGTTCAACTCGGCGTAGCTGAGGACCTGTTCGCCGTGCACGACAGCCGTGGCCGTGGGCGTCGCGGCGGCCCGGGCCGCGAAGAGGCCGGGCACGGTTCCCGTGGCCGTCGGGGGCGCCGGGCCGTCCAGCAGGGCCGCCTGTGACTCCTCGGGCAGCGTCACCTCGACCCGGCCGACAGCGGTGCCGGGAGCAAGCACGGCGGCCGCGAAACCTTCCGCGAAGTGGGTGAACCGGCGGTGGTAGGCGGTGAGTTCGGCGTCCGTGTAGCAGGCGGTGCTCGCGTCGAGGTCGATGCGGATGCCGTTGCCGTCGGAGCGCTCGTAGACGTTGACGGCGAGGTCCTCGACCGGGCCCGTGGAGAGGTTGTGGCGGGTGGTCGGATGCCCGGCGAACCTCAACTCCGTCCCGAACGCCATGATGTTGACGACGGGACCGAAGAACCTGCGGTCACCGCCGAACTGGTCCAGCTCGCGACGCAGGTCCTCGCCCCGGTACCGCTGGTGTGCGAGCAGTTCCCGGGTTGCGGCGGCTGCCTGGCGTACGAGGTCGTGGGCGCGGGTGTCGGGGCGTACGGACAGCCGCAGCGGGAGGACGTTGGAGGCCATGCCCGGGGTGGCGCGCTCGGTGTCGCTCTCGCGGGCGGTGACGGCGAGGCCGAGGACGATGTCCCGGGCTCCGGTGAGCCGGTGCAGATAGGCAGCGGCCGCGGCGATCAGGACACGGGACCAGCGAGTGCCCGTGTGCGCGGCGGCCGAGTGGACCAAGTCGCCTGCGCTGTCGGCGAGATGACCGGTTCGGCGCAGGAAGCCGTCGCTCACCCGTGGGGGGTGGTCACTGAGGCCGACCGGGTCCGGGCGGTCGGCGCAGACACCGGCCCAGTGGCGGCTGTCGGCCGCGCGGCGGTCGCCGGTGCGGTATGCCTCGTCCGCCTCGACCAGCGGGGCGAGAGGCGCCTCGGGCGGGGTGTGCGCGGTGCCCGTGACGAGGGCCGTGTAGGCGTCGGCGACCCTGGCCGCGATGAGGGAGCAACTGAACCCGTCGACCGCGATGTGGTGGTAGCAGTGGTACCAGACCCAGTGCTCGTCACCGAGCCTGAGCAACGCGTACCGGAACAACGGGGCCTCTTCGAGATCGATGGGCACCGCGAAGTCGGCCTCCCGCCAGGCGTCGGCGGCGCCGCCGGGGTCGGTCGAGTCCCTGAGGTCGACGACGGTCAACTCCCAGGCGGGGTCGGGCTCGACGATCTGGTGGACGCCGTCGCCGTCGGCCGTGAATCGGGCCCGCAGGGTCTCGGTCGCCGCGACGATCTGGCACAGGGCGGTGCGAAAGCGGTCGACGTCGAGGCAGCCGTGGATCTCGGTGTACTCGCCGACGTTGTACGCGGATCGGGCGGCGGAGTCGAGACGCTGGCCGAACCACATCGAGCGCTGGGCGGCGGACAGGCCGAATGCCCGGGCGGGTACGGACACGTCGGTCATCGGCGGCACGTCGGCGGGCGCGGAAAGGTCCGTCATCGGCGGCACGTCGGCAGGCGCGGAAAGGTCCGTCATCGGGCGGCCCCCGCGGTCACGACGCCCGCCAGCTGACGTTCGACCTGCTCGGCGACGCGGCGCGGCCCGGACTCGCCGCCCGGCCAGGTGACGCGCAGCCAGGGTTCGGCGGGCACGAGGGGAAGGTCCTGGGCCTGGCGGGCGCGGCCGCCGCCGGTGATGTTGAGGAGCACGAGCTCGTCGGGGCGCACCTGTCCGTCGCGCACGGCCTCCGCGAGAGCGGCCACGGCCACGCCTGCGCCGGGTTCGATGTCGATCCCCTCGGTCTCCTCGAAGAGCGCCATGGCGGTGAGCGCTGCTTCGTTGTCCGTACATCGGACCTGGCCGCCGCTCTCCTCCAGCGCGTCCCGCACCCCGCCGCGGACGGCGAACGGCGGGCGACGGTTGGTGAGTTCACGGGCCAGGGGTTCGAGTTCGCGGCTCGCGGGCGGCTGGCCGCCGTGGCACCAGGCCTCGTACAGCGCGGCGAACGGTTCGTTCTGGCACATCAGCAGCCGCGGCAGGGGCTCGCCGGCGGCGCGGATCCGGCGGGCCGCCTCGTGTGCACCGATGGCTCCCGTGCCACTGCCCACGGCCTGCACATAGACCTGCGGAAGGCGTCCTACGGCCTCGGCGGCGGCGAGCATGACCGTGCCCAGTCCGTCGCGGCGGCCGACGTTGCGCGCACCGCCCTCGGCGTGGTGGCCGGGCATCCGGGCGAGCAGGTCGGCGCACGCGATGGTGTCGCTGTAGGTGGCGGCTCCGTCGAGGGCGACGATGCGGACGCAGGGGTCGAGCGGCGCGGGGAAGCGCATCCGCTCCAGGGCCGGGGCGGGCACGACGAGCAGACACGGGATCCGGTGCCGGGTGGCGGCCCAGGCGAAGGCGGCGGCGGTGTTCCCGGCCGAGGGGATCACCAGGAGCGGCGGGTCGGCGGGCAGCCGCCCCAGGACGGTGTAGGCCTCCAGATCCTTGAACGTACAGGTGGGCAACTGCGCCCCGCGCTCGGGCCAGTGGCCGTTGAACGCCACCCACAGCCGGTCCAGACCGAGCAGCCGGCCGAGCCGCTCCGCCGGGTACACCACCGGTCCCGGCACCCCGGGGAAGGTCCGCACCACGGGCAGCAGCGGGGCGTGGCGAAACAGTCCGGTCGCGCTAGCGGTGTGCGTCCCGTGGTACTCGGTGCGCAGGAACGCCGGTTCCCGGCAGGCACGGCAGTCGAGCATGATTCCGTCGTCCTCGTAGCGGGTTCCGCATGAGGAACAGAAAACCGTGTAGTGACGTGTTCCCGGGAGCGCTCGGAACATTTTCGCTCGCTTTCCGAAGTGCCGTGTCTGGCCGGTCAATTGGACCCCGGGCTACGGAAAGCAGGGGTGACACGCACATGACCCTTTGGCGACGCCTGCCTGACGCGCACCGGCTCGTGTTCGCCCCGCTGAACAGGGTGATCGATGTTCAACGGCACTTCACCCGGCCGCCCCTGCACCGCAGTTGGGAAAGCGGACAGCATCCCTTTCGCATACGCCTCGACGAAGGGACTGCGGAACATGGGAGATGCGTCGCTGCACAAGGAGGACACGGAATGGGAAGAACCGTCCTTCTGGCTCCCCTCCCAGGTTCCGGTTTCCTTTTTGCCAGAATTGGAAAAAGGGGGTCCGGCCGAACTCCTCCTGGAGGCCTGGCGCCGGATGGTTCTCGGTCGCCGGTTCGACCGGCAGGCGACGGCGCTCGCCCGCCAGGGGCGGCTCGCGGTCTATCCGTCGAGCCTCGGCCAGGAGGCCTGTCAGGTGGGTGCGGCCCTCGCGCTGCGCGAGACCGACTGGCTGTTTCCCACCTACCGTGACTGCGTCGCGCTGGTCAGCCGCGGCATCGACCCCGTCGAGACGCTCACCCTGCTGCGCGGCGACGCCCACTGCGGCTACGACCCCACGCGTCACCGCACGGCGCCGCAGTGCACCCCGCTGGCCACACACGCCGCGCACGCCGTCGGACTGGCCCACGGCGAGCGCCTCAAGGGCTCCGACACGGTCGCCCTGGCCCTGGTCGGCGACGGCGCCACCAGCGAGGGCGACTTCCACGAGGCCGTGAACCTGGCGGGGGTGCTGCGAGCGCCGGTCGTCTTCCTCGTGCAGAACAATCGGTACGCCATCTCCGTGCCGCTGTCCGCGCAGACCGCCGCGCCCGGCCTGGCCTACAAGGGCATCGGTTACGGCGTCCGTGCGGAGCAGGTGGACGGCAACGACGCGGCCGCCGTGCTCGCGGTGCTGACCGCCGCCGTGGAGGACGCGCGCAGGGGCGGCGGGCCCTGGCTGGTGGAGGCCCACACCTACCGGGTCGGACCGCACACCAGCGCCGACGACCCGTCCCGCTACCGCACGGCCGCGGAGGAGGAGCACTGGCGGGCCCGGGATCCGCTCGCCCGGCTGGAGTCCGCGCTGCGCGAGCGGGGACTGCTGAGCGACGCGGACATCGTCGCCGTGTCGGAAGAGGCCGAGGCTCAGGCGACCCGGCTGCGCGAACGGCTGGCGCAGGATCCCGAAACCGACTCCTCCGCCCTGTTCGACCACGTCTTCGCCACCCCCACCCCCCAACTGCTCGCCCAACGCGAGGAGCTGCACCGCGAGTTGGAAAGGCGCTGAGATGACACAGGCCCTGGAACCGACCTCGATGGCGCAGGCCCTCAACACCGCGCTGCGCGACGCACTCGCCGCGGACGAGCGTGTCCTGGTCTTCGGAGAGGACGTCGGCCGTCTCGGCGGGGTCTTCCGCATCACCGACGGGCTCGCGGACGCCTTCGGCGACCGGCGCTGCTTCGACACACCGGTCAGCGAGGCCGGTATCGCGGGCCTCGCGATCGGGCTGGCGATGGCGGGCTTCCGGCCCGTGGTGGAGATGCAGTTCGACGCGTTCGCCTACCCCGCCTTCGAGCAGATCGCCTCCCACATGGCCAAGATGCGCAACCGGACCCGGGGGCGGGTGGGGCTCCCGATCGTGGTGCGTATCCCTTACGGCGGCGGCATCGGCGCCGTCGAGCACCACAGCGACTCCAGCGAGGCGTACTACGCGCACACGGCGGGCCTGAAGGTCGTGACCCCGGCGACGACGGCGGACGCCTACTCCCTGCTGCGCGAGGCGATCGAGGACCCCGACCCGGTGATCTTCCTCGAACCGAAGCGGCATTACTGGACGAAGGGAGAGACCGAACTCCCCTGCCACACCGCGCCGTTCGGCACCGCAGCGGTCCGCCGTCCCGGCATCGACGCCACCCTTGTCGCCTACGGCCCCTCGGTCGCCGTGGCCCTGGCAGCGGCCGCGGAGGCCGCCGCCGTAAGCCTGGACGTCGAGGTGCTGGACCTGCGCACCCTCGTTCCGCTGGACGACCGTGCGCTCACCGAGTCCGTGCGGCGCACCGGGCGTTGTCTGGTGGTCCACGAGGCCCAGGGGTACGCGGGCGTCGGCGCGGAGATCGCGGCGCTGGTGCAGGAGCGATGCTTCGACACCCTGCGCGCACCGGTGTTGCGGGTCACTGGCCTGGACGTGCCCTATCCCCCGCCGCTGCTGGAGGGCGCGTACCTCCCGGGGGTTGCCCGTGTGCTGGCCGGGCTGCACCGGCTGTCCGGCATCGACGGACGGCCCGCCGGCCGTCCCGTTCCGCCCGCGGCAGGCCGCACTTTCACCCTCCCCGACCTGGGTGAGGGCCTGACGGAGGCCGAACTCCTGGAGTGGAAGGTGGAGGTGGGCGACCCAGTCGCGCACGACCAGGTGGTCGCCGAGGTCGAGACCGCCAAGTCGGTGGTGACGCTGCCGAGTCCGTTCGCGGGAACGGTGACCGCCCTGCACTACCCGGCCGGTGAGGTCGTACAGGTGGGAGCGCCACTGTTCTCCGTGGCGGAACCTGACGACGCTTCGGGTGCGGTGCTGACGGGGTACGGGACCCGGGCGTCTGAGTGCTCGTCCCCCTCACATGTCCGTCAGGCAGGCGGAGTTGAGGCGTCCGACGCCCGGGTGCCGATGGAGGCGACGGCCGAGAAGTTCCTCCGCGCCCATCGCGACACCCCCTCGGTGACGATCTGGGCGGACGTGGACGCCACCGGACTGCTCGCCGAGCGGGCCTCGCGCGGGGTGGGACTGCTGGCGCTGCTCGCCCGGGCCTGTCTCACCGGGCTCGCCGCGTTCCCGGAGTTCAACTCCCGCGTCGACAGTGACCGCGAGGAGGTCGTCCGCCTCCCCCAGGTGCACCTCGGCTTCGCCGCGCAGACGCCGAAGGGCCTGGTCGTGCCCGTCGTACGGGATGCGGACCGGTTGCCCCTCGACGCCCTCGCGGCGGAACTGCGCCGCCTGACCGACCTCGCACGGCAGAACGCCCTGCCGGTCGGGCACCGCACCGGCGGCACGTTCACTCTCAACAACTACGGCGTCTTCGACGTCGACGGTGCCACGCCGCTCCTCAACCACCCACAGGTGGCGATGCTCGGCGCGGGCCGTATCACCGACCGTCCGTGGGCGGTGGACGGCCGGGTGGAGGTGCGCAAGGTCGTCACCGTGTCCCTGACCTTCGACCACCGCGTCTGCGACGGGGGCACGGCGGCAGGCTTCCTTCGTCATGTCGTGGACGCGGTCGGGGGTGGGTCGGTGGGGGGCGGTTGACCCACCAGGCCGACGCCGGCTTCAGACGTTACGGCGGTACTGGCCCCCGACCTCGAAGAAGGCCTCGGTGATCTGCTGGAGGGAGCAGACCCGGGTGGCGTCCATGAGGACCGCGAACACGTTGTCGCCGCGTACCGCCGCGTCTTTGAGGGCGTCCAGCGCGGCCCGGGCCTCGTCGTGGTGGCGGGAGTGGAAGGTGCGTACGCGCTCCAGCTGGGACTGCTTCTCCTCCTCGGTGGCGCGGGCGAGTTCGACGACGCCGGGCTCGGCGGTGTCGGCGTGGGGGTTGCGGAAGGTGTTGACGCCGATCAGGGGCAGGGAGCCGTCGTGCTTGCGCTGTTCGTAGAGCATCGACTCGTCCTGGATACGGCCGCGCTGGTAGCCGGTCTCCATCGCGCCGAGCACGCCACCGCGTTCGCTGATCCGCTCGAACTCCTGAAGGACGGCCTCCTCGACCAGGTCGGTGAGTTCGTCGATGATGAACGACCCCTGGAGCGGGTTCTCGTTCATCGCCAGGCCCCACTCCCGGTTGATGATCAGCTGGATGGCCAGGGCCCGTCGTACGGACTCCTCGGTGGGGGTGGTGACGGCCTCGTCGTAGGCGTTGGTGTGCAGGCTGTTGCAGTTGTCGTAGATGGCGATGAGCGCCTGGAGGGTGGTGCGGATGTCGTTGAAGTCCATCTCCTGGGCGTGCAGGGAGCGTCCGGAGGTCTGGACGTGGTACTTCAGCTTCTGGCTGCGCTCGCCGGCGCCGTACTTCTCCTTCATCGCCACCGCCCAGATGCGGCGGGCGACCCGGCCGAGCACGGAGTACTCGGGGTCCATGCCGTTGGAGAAGAAGAACGACAGGTTCGGGGCGAAGTCGTCGATGCGCATGCCGCGGGCGAGGTAGGCCTCGACGTAGGTGAAACCGTTGGCCAGGGTGAAGGCGAGCTGGCTGATGGGGTTCGCGCCGGCTTCGGCGATGTGGTAACCGGAGATGGACACCGAGTAGAAGTTGCGGACCTTCTGCGCGATGAACCACTCCTGGATGTCGGCCATCATGCGCAGGCTGAACTCCGTGGAGAACAGGCAGGTGTTCTGGCCCTGGTCCTCCTTGAGGATGTCGGCCTGCACGGTGCCGCGCACGTTCGCCAGCGCGTGTGCGCGCAGCTCGGCCGCCTCCTCGGGCGAGGGGTCGCGGCCCTCCTGGTCGCGGAAGCGTTCGGTCTGCTGGTCGATGGCGGTGTTGAGGAAGAACGCCAGGACGGCCGGGGCGGGCCCGTTGATCGTCATGGAGACGGAGGTGGTGGGCGCCACGAGGTCGAAGCCGTCGTAGAGCGCCTTCATGTCCTCCAGGGTGGCCACCGAGACGCCGGAGGTGCCGACCTTGCCGTAGATGTCGGGGCGCTCGTCGGGGTCGCGGCCGTAGAGCGTCACCGAGTCGAAGGCGGTGGACAGGCGGGTGGCGGGCTGGCCCTCGGAGAGGAGCTTGAAGCGGCGGTTGGTGCGGAACGGATCGCCCTCGCCGGCGAACATCCGTGCAGGGTCCTCGCCGTCGCGCTTGAACGGGAACACCCCGGCCGTGAAGGGGAAGTGGCCGGGCAGGTTCTCCGCGCGCCAGAACCGCACCAGTTCGCCGTGGTCGGTGAAGCGGGGCAGGGCGACGCGGGGGATCTTGTTGCCGGACAGGGACTCGCGGGTCAGCTTGGTGCGGATCTCCCGGTCGCGGACCTTCACGACCTGCTCGTCGCCGGAGTAGGAGGCGATCACGGCGGGCCAGCTCTCGATCTGCCGCACGATGTCGTGCGGGAGACGCGTGCGGGCGCCCTCCAGCAGTGCGTGCACGTTCGCCGCGTCGGAGCCCGCGTCGGCGAGTTCGGCCCCGACCAGCTCCAGCCGCTGGACCCGCCGCGCCGCTTCGGCCAGCTGCTCGGTGTCGGCGTGGTAGCCACGGACGGTGTCGGTGATCTCGGCGAGGTAGCGCACCCGCTCGGGCGGAACCACCTGCCGGATGCCGGAGGAGTGGCGTACGTCGACCCGCGCCAGGGCACCCTCGGGCAGCGGGAGTCCCTTCTCGGCGAGGACGGCGGTGAGGTGCTGGTGCAGGGCGGTGACGCCGTCGTCGTTGAAGGTGGCCGCGGAGGTGCCGTACACCGGCATGTCCTCGGGCCGCTTGCCGAACGCCTCGCGGTTGCGCACCAGTTGGCGGCCCACGTCGCGCAGGGCGTCCTTGGCGCCGCGCCGCTCGAACTTGTTGATCGCCACGACGTCGGCGAAGTCGAGCATGTCGATCTTCTCCAGCTGCGAGGCGGCCCCGAACTCCGGCGTCATCACGTACAGCGAGGCGTCGACGAACGGCACGATCGCCGCGTCGCCCTGCCCGATGCCCGGCGTCTCCACGATCACCAGGTCGAACCCGGCGGCCTTCACGACATCGATCACGTCGGAGAGATGCTCGGGCAGCTCGCGGCTGCCGCGGGTGGCCAGGCTGCGGAAGAAC
Organism: Streptomyces sp. SAI-127; assembly: GCF_029894425.1. Taxonomy (NCBI): domain Bacteria; kingdom Bacillati; phylum Actinomycetota; class Actinomycetes; order Kitasatosporales; family Streptomycetaceae; genus Streptomyces; species Streptomyces sp. SAI-127. The sequence goes on along the minus strand of NZ_JARXYJ010000001.1, from coordinate 9,253,911 downwards.
ACCCTGTTCCCGTCGAGGGAGTTCATCCGGATCCGGTCGCCGAGCAGCGCGCCGCCACCGCGGCGGCGGGTCGGGTCGACCGCGATCACGGCGATCCGCAGGGCGTCCCGCTGGTCGACACGGAACCGGCGCACCAGCTCGTCGGTCAGGGACGACTTGCCCGAGCCGCCGGTGCCGGTGATGCCGAGCACCGGCACGTGCCGCGCCGCCGCCGTGGCCCGCAGTTGCTGCCGGAACTCCGGGGGCAGCTTGCCCAGTTCGGCACCGGTGACGGCGCGGGCGATCGCGAACCGGTCGCCCGCCAGGACCGCGGTGAGGTCGGCCGGCTTGCCGTCCCACAGGTCGAAGTCACAGTCCCGCACGACTGTGTTGACCATCCCGGCGAGGCCCATCCGCTGGCCGTCCTCGGGGGAGAAGATCGTCACCCCGCTCTCCCGCAGGCGGGTGATCTCCTCTGGCACGATCACACCGCCTCCGCCGCCCACCACCCGGATGTGCTCCGCGCCCTGTTTGCGCAGTGAGGCGACCAGGTATTCGAAGTACTCGACGTGTCCGCCCTGGTAGGACGAGACCGCCACGCCGTGCGCGTCCTCTTCGAGAGCCGCGTCCACGACCTCCCGCACGGATCGGTTGTGTCCGAGATGGATGACCTCGGCGCCCTGCGACTGGAAGATCCGCCGCATGATGTTGATCGAGGCGTCGTGCCCGTCGAACAGTGCCGAGGCGGTGACCAGTCGGACGGGGTGGACGGGGCGATGCAGATCGCTCATGGCGGAGCCTTCCCAGGACACGTCGAAAAACGCGGGTGAGAAAATAGTAGGACGTCCTAGTAAAATTGCGAGGCCGGGGTGAGGAGAAGCACACCAGGACGCTCCCAGAGCCCCTCGAACGGACGAAGCAGCCCTGCACGGCGGAGAGCCACACGCCGGTGCCGCAGGCGAAATCGTCGAGCCGGCGGGCGATACCGCAGCGGACGGGGGTCCAGGTCTCGGCGCGGCCGCATCGGCATTCGGCGCGTTGCCGGTCAGGGCGGCGACGGCCGCGGGTCCGCGGGCACGGCGCGAGGCGAGACGGCCGACGCGCCGTGAGGGGACGATGCCACAGCGGACGGGATCCAGGTCACCGCCACCGCGGCAGCACTCGACCGCCACACCGATCAGCACACCGACAGCCACGGCTCCCTGGGCACGGCGCGAGACCAGACAGCCGACGACCCTGAGCGCGCGACGCCCCAGCAGACGGGATCCAGGTCACCGCCACCGCGGCAGCACTCGACCGCCACACCGATCAGCACACCGACAGCGACGCCTCCGCGGGCACGGCGCGAGACCAGACAGCCGACGACCCTGAGCGCGCGACGCCCCAGCAGACGGGATCCAGGTCACCGCCACCGCGGCAGCACTCGACCGCCACACCGATCAGCACACCGACAGCGACGGCTCCCTGGGCACGGCGCGAGACCAGACAGCCGACGACCCTGAGCGCGCGACGCCCCAGCAGACGGGATCCAGGTCACCGCCACCGCGGCAGCACTCGACCGCCACACCGATCAGCACACCGACAGCGACGCCTCCGCGGGCACGGCGCGAGACCAGACAGCCGACGACCCTGAGCGCGCGACGCCCCAGCAGACGGGATCCAGGTCACCGCCACCGCGGCAGCACTCGACCGCCACACCGATCAGCACACCGACAGCCACGCCTCCGCGAACACAGCGCGAGACCAGAACGCACCGTGATGCGCCACCATTGCCGGGGCAGCAGGGCGGAGCTCTGGGCGAAAGCCGCGACAGTGTGCGACGCGGCGCTCACCGACGCCGACCCGCTGCGTGGGCAACGGCTGGATCTACGGGTACGACCCCGAGGCGGCACTCAGATGCACGACCCTCACGGCTTCGCGCCCGACCCGTCGTGCAGCAGGGGCACCTCCCGGGCCTCGACCAGCCGGGTGCGCAGCTGCGCCGCGTCCTGGCCGGGCGGCAGGCCGTAGGCGCGGCGGTACTCGCGGTTGAACTGGGTGGCGCTGACGTACCCGACCTCCTGGGCCACCTGAGCCGCCGTCACATCCCTGGTGAACAACAGCCGTCGGGCCTCCTGGAGCCGCAGATACTTCTGGAACCTCAGAGGGCTCATGCCGGTGGCCGCCTTGAAGTGCCGGTGCAGCGTGGCCGGGCTCATCCGGGCCACCTCGCTGATCTCGTCGATGCCGAGCGGTTCGGTGAAGTGGTCGCGGATCCAGCGGGCGGTCGTACGGATCCGTCCGGCGGTCGAGTCCGCGAGCGACCAGTGCCGCAGCACGGGTGCGAGCGGGCTGCGCAGCAGCCGGTAGAGGATCTCGGTCTCGATGCGGGACGCCAGCGGGCCGATGTCCTCCGGACTGTCGAGCAGCTGGACCCAGCGGGTGACCGCGTCGACGAGCTCCGGTGACATCGGCGCGGTCACCGCCGCGGCGACGGCGGCCGCCGGGGACTGCGGTCCGCTCTCCGCCAGCTCCAGCTGTACGGCGGCGAGGACCTCGCTGTCGATCCGCATGACGGCCGCGCGGTACGGCACCTTCTCGAAGGCGGCGGTGACCGGCAGGTCGAGGGTGAACAGGGCCATCTCGCCGCGTGGTGTGATCCAGCTGCGCTCGCCCACGGCGGTGCGCTTGGCACCGTCGGCGATGAAGCAGATCATCGGCTCGTACGTCACCTCGATCGGGTCCACGAACTCGTCGAGCGACACCAGAGTCAGCTTGGGCACCGCGGTCTGCGACCACAGCCCCGGGCAGTGCCGCGCGATGGCGTGGGCGAGCCGGTCCAGCATGAGAGCACCCTTCGGCTGAGAGGATCAGGCAATCCTATGCGACCGGTGCCCCATGACTCCCCGGCACCGCTTTCCTAGCGTTGAGGCATGACACAGCACGCCAGCAACCTCCCGCACCGCAGGCTCGGCACCCAGGGTCTGGAGGTCGGCGCCGTCGGCCTCGGCACCATGGGCATGACCATGGCCTACGGCACCTCGGACGAGCAGAGCAGCATCGCCACCCTCCGCCGCGCCTACGAACTCGGCGTCACCCTCTTCGACACCGCCGAGCTGTACGGCATGGGCACCGGCAGCAACGAGGAGCTCCTCGGGCGGGCCGTGAAGGACGTCCGCGACGACGTCGTCCTCGCCACCAAGTTCGGCTTCGACCTGAGCGGTGGGACGGTGGGCGGATTCGGCCTGAACAGCCGCCCCGAGCACATCCGCGAGGTCACCGAGAACAGCCTGCGCCATCTGGGCACCGACCACATCGACGTGCTCTACCAGCACCGGGTCGACCCGGACGTACCCATCGAGGACGTCGCCGGAGCGGTGGGCGAGCTGATCGCCGAAGGCAAGGTGCGCTACTTCGGCCTGAGCGAGGCCGGACCCGACATCATCCGCCGTGCCCACGCAGTGCACCCGGTGTCGGTGCTGCAGACCGAGTACTCGGTATTCGAGCGGGCCGTGGAGGCGGAGGTGCTGCCGGTCGTGCGCGAGCTGGGCATCGGTTTCGTCCCGTACTCGCCGCTGGGCCGCGGTTTCCTCACCGGCGCGGTGAAGCCGGCCGCCGAGTATCCGGCCGACGACATGCGCAGCTGGGACGAGCGCTGGCAGCCCGGGAACTACGAGAAGAACCTGGCCGCGGTGCGCGAGCTGACCGTTCTGGCGGAGTCCAAGGGCATCGCGGTGACCCAACTGGCCCTGGCCTGGCTGCTGGCGCAGGGCGAGGACATCGTGCCGATCCCGGGCACCCGCAGCCCGCGCCGCCTGGAGGAGAACGTCGCCTCTGCGTACGTCGACCTCACGCCCGAGGACCTCGCCCGCATCCAGGAGCTCCTCCCCCGCGGCTCGGCCGGCTCCCGTTACCCCGAGAGCATGATGCCGACCTGGTAGCCGCGGCCCACCCCGGTTCTCCGAGGGGCTCCCGCGAACGGCACGGCAGTTGAAGGTGCGGCACCTCCAGCGATCTTCACCGGTGATCCCTAGGATGAGAGCTCAAGACAACCATTCCGGCCGGTCCGACGGGGGACTGCCCAGAGGGACGGCCGGGGGTCGCCGATGCCAGGGACCGCTCCCCGGGTTGCGGTGATCTTCCTGTCCAGGAGGACCTTCCGCATGTTCCGAAGTATTGGCAACGCTGTCGTCCGGCATCCCGTCTGGACGATCGTTGCATGGTTATTCGCTGCGGTGGCGATCGTCGCCACCGCCCCGAGCCTGCCCTCGAACAGTGACGAGAGCAGTTTTCTCCCCAGAAGTTACGAGTCCATCAAAGCGGCGGAACTCCAGGAGAAGGCGTTCCCCAGCGCCTTCACCCCGTCCGCGATCGCGCTGTACCAGCGCACCGACGGCGGCAAGCTGACCGCCGCCGACCAGAAGGATGTCGCCCGGATCACCTCCGAGCTCGGCAAGAAGAAGATCGACCAGGTGCAGAAGGTCGTCCCCGGCCAGCCGTCCTCGGACGGCAGGTACGCCCTGACCCTGGTTCAGATGGACAGCAAGAACGCCGGTCAGCCCAAACAGGCCGACGCGGCCGAGGTGTTGCGCGAGGACGTCAAGCAACTCGCCAAGGGCACGGACCTCGACGTCAAGCTCGGCGGTTCCGCCGCGCAGGCCCTCGACCAGCAGGATTCGTCCAAGCGCGGCGAGGCGCTGATCGGCATCGGCACCTTCGTCATCATCCTGGTGACCCTGCTGATCATCTTCCGGGCTCCGATCCTGGCCTTCCTGCCCCTGATCACGATCGGGTTGGTGTCGGCGATCGCCAACGGGCTGATCGCCTACGCCACCAAGCTGTTCGACCTCCAGGCCAACAGCTCGATCTCGTCGATCCTGATCGTCGTGCTCTTCGGCGTGGGCACCGACTACTTCCTGTTCCTGATGTTCCGCTACCGCGAACGTCTGCGCCTCGGCGACGAACCGAAGCAGGCCATGATCAACGCGGTCGACCGGGTCGGCGAGGCCATCGCCTCCGCCGCCGGAGCGGTCATCATCGCCTTCCTCGCGCTGGTCCTGTCGACGCTGGGCTTCCTCAAGCAGATGGGCCCGGCCCTCGCGATCGCGGTCACCGTCACCCTGATCGCGGGCCTGACACTGATCCCGGCCGTCGTCTCCCTCATCGGCCCGAAGGTCTTCTGGCCGTCCAAGTCCTGGCAACGCGAGCCGGAGAACGCCCGGTTCGCCGCCCTGGGCCGCGGAGTGCAGAACCGCCCGGCGCTCACCGCCGCGCTCTCGGGACTCGTCCTGGTCGCGCTGTCGCTCGGGACGTTCGGCTACAACGCCACGTTCGACCTGGCGGCCGGCTCCATGCCGAAGACCAAGGAGTCGATGGTCGTCCAGGACGAGATGCAGAAGGCGTATTCGGCGGGTGCCGCCGCACCGACCGACGTCTATCTCTCCAGCACCGACGGCAAGCCGATCGACACGACGCTCTTCGACGCGTACGTGAAGAAGCTCGGGGCCGTGGACGGCGTGGCGAACGCCCGCCTGTCGCAGTTGAACAAGGACGGCACCACCATCGACTTCACCGTCACCCTCAAGTACGAGGCGTCGACGGACAAGGCCATCGAGGCGGTGGGCCGGGTCCGCGACGTCGCGCACTCCGACGCCCCGGACGGCACCGAGGCCGTGGTCGGCGGGATGTCCTCGATCTACAAGGACATCGGCACCGCGGTCAACCACGACTACAAGACGGTCTTCCCCGTCGCGGCCGTGCTGATCATGCTCATCCTGGGGCTGCTGCTGCGCAGCGTGGTCGCCCCCTGGTACCTGATCGCCTCGGTGGGCCTCGGTTTCGGCGCCACGCTCGGTGCCACCGTGTGGATCTTCCAGGAAGGACAGGGACACTCCGGCCTGATGTTCATGCTCCCGGTGATCATGTATCTCTTCGTGGTCGCCATCGGCACCGACTACAACATCCTCATGATCGCCCGGCTGAGGGAGGAGGCCCGTGAAGGCCGCGAGCCGCGCGAGGCGGCCAGTATGGCGCTACGGCATGCCGGTCCCACGGTGGCAGCGGCCGGCTTCATCCTGGCGGCGACCTTCGCCACGATGATGCTGGCCGGCAACGTCCTGCTCACGGAGATGGGGTTCGCGGTCTCCTTCGGCATCGCCGTCGCCGCGTTCGTCATGGCGATGTTCTTCACGCCCAGCCTCACGGCCCTCATGGGCCACGCGGCCTGGTGGCCGGGGCACGCGGACCGGGCGAAGGAATCACCGGCCGCCCCCGCACCGGTCTCCGGCGGCGGCCGGGACACGGTGGTTCAGGATCCGGCCGGTCGCCGCAACTGACGCCGAGGTCACGCAACGGCGTCCGCCGGGCCGCATGGCTCGGCGGACGCCGTCCGTCCCGGCACACCGCCGGGCCTGACGCGATCGGTGTCTGCCACCCTGGACCCCGTGCCGAACCCCGCTCCCGTCACCCCGGACGCTCCCGCCCTCATACGGACCCCGCTCCTCACCCAGCAGTGGCTCGACCTCGCCTTCATCCACTGGGCTGTCGAACCTGCGGTCGTGGCGGGGCTGCTGCCGCGCGGCACGGTCCCCGACACACACGACGGGCTGACGTACGTCGGGCTGGTCGCGTTCCGGATGCACCGGGTCGGCTGGCTGGGGATGCCGGGGGTGCCGTATCTCGGGACCTTCCCGGAGACCAACGTGCGGCTGTACTCGGTGGACGCGCACGGACGGCGTGGCGTGGTGTTCCGCTCGATGGACGCCTCCCGGCTGATCCCGGTGGTGATGGGACGCGTCGGCTTCCGGCTGCCGTATCTCTGGTCCCGGATGAGCGTCCGCACCGCCGGGGACACCGTCACCTACACCAGCTCACGCCGCTGGCCCGGACCGCGCGGCGCCCGCAGCCTCATCACGGTACGGACCGGCGAACCCATCGGGGAGCCGACCGACCTGGAGCATTTCCTCACCGCCCGCTGGGGCATGCACAACGCCTTCTTCGGCGGCCCCGAGTCACTGGCCTACCTGCCCAACGACCATCCGCGCTGGCCCCTGTACCGCGCCGAACTGCTCACGTGCGAGCAGGACCTCGTCACCGCGGCCGGCCTGCCCGCCCTCACCGACGCCCCGGTCAGCGTCCTGTACTCCCCCGGCGTCCCGGTCCGCCTCGGCCGCCCGGCACGCCCGGCGGGCATCCCTACGCCCTGACGACAGGGGAGGTGAGTTCGCGGGGCCAGGCCATCTCACCGTGCCCGGGGGACAAGAGGCGAGGCCGTATCCATGTCGATGAAGGGGCGGGTCTGCCGGAGCCCCTGGCGACCGGCGCGGTGATCTCCGGCAGAGCGCCCTCGAAACCAGCCGGACGGCGGCATGGCGGCCACTTGGACGTCGTACCCATCACCGTCCCGCCCCTTCACGTGCACGACGAAGACGTCCCGTCGGCCGCGCGCAGTCCGTCGCCGACGCAGAGGAGCGCGCCGAGCGGGCCCGGGCCACCCCGGGCGAGGGACTCGCCGGTGCGCACGGCAGGCATCTGCGCGTCCCGGTACGGCGCATCACCTGGGCGGGGCCGAGCTGTCGCGGGCGATGCGGCACAGGCGCCGCTGTGTGCCGGGCCACTCCACGCGAGGGAGCTCCACCTCGTCCCGTACCCCCGACAGGAACGTCGTTCCTCGGACATTCACGGCGGGATCACGTCCGAGAGGTTGAACCGGTCCGCGTCCTCACTAGCGTCTGTGGGCGTCCCGACCCATAGGAGTGAGGTGTCGATGTTCTCAAGACGTGTCCTCGCCGGGCTGGCGCTGGTGCCGGTGCTCGCGCTGTCGGCCGCCACGCCCGCGACGGCGTACGACGGCCACCAACCGCCGAAGGCCAAGCCGCACTTCGACCTCCAGGCCCACCGCGGCGGCATCGGCATGACGACCGAGGAGTCCCTGGAGGGCTTCGGCAAGGCGCTGCGCCTCGGGGTGTCCACGCTGGAGCTGGACACCCATGTCACCAGGGACCGGAAGGTCGTCGTCAACCACGACCGGCAGATCAGCGCGGTCAAGTGCCGTGACACGGGACCGGTGACGGCCGGCGACCCGATGTATCCGTATGTCGGCAAGTACATCAAGGATCTGACGCTTGCTCAGATCAAGACCATGGACTGCGGTTACCAGCAACTGCCCGGCTTCCCCGAGCAGGAGGTGGTCAAGGGCTTCCGGATGGTCGAGTTGAAGGACGTCCTGAACCTGGTCAAGAGCTACCGCGCCAAGCAGGTCAAGCTGAACATCGAGACGAAGGTCGAGGCGGGCGCGCCCGAACAGACCGCGCCGCGTGGGCTGTTCGTACGGCGGGTCTACGAGGAGATCCACCGCTCGGGCATCGAGAACCAGGTCACCATCCAGTCCTTCGACTGGGGCGCGCTGAGGGCGATGCACAAGCTGGCCCCGAAGTGGCCCCTCGTCGCGCTCACCAACTACGACTTCCTCCAGGTCGGCCTGCCGGGTGCCTCCCCGTGGCTCGGCGGGATCGACGCCGACGACTACGGCGGCGACTTCGTCAGAGCCGCCGCCACGATCCCCGGCGTCAGGGCCCTCTCCCCCAACTACGGCTTTCCGCAGAGCGGCAAGGTCGGCGACCCCGGCTTCCGCTTCTACGCCGACCGGACGATGGTCCGGGAGGCGCACGCCCGGGGCCTGAAGGTCATCCCGTGGACCTGCGACGACCCCGCCACCGTGGAGGCACTCATGGACATGGGCGTGGACGGCATCATCACCAACTACCCGAACCGCGTACGGCAGCTCATGGCCGACCGCGGCATGCCGCTGCCGAGGGCGTACCAGCCCCGCTGACGGAGTCGGGCCGCCGGAACATCACGGAGCCGCGCCCACGATGTTCTCTTGACGTTCCGCTGGTGACCGGCCACAATCCTGGGATGAATGTGACCGGTCACACCCGCAGTTCGGCGAGCATCCGGGACGTCGCCGCGGCCGCTGGTGTCTCCTACCAGACCGTCAGCCGGGTGATCAACGGCCACCCCAGCGTCAGGCAGTCGACGCGGGAGCGGGTTCTCGCCGCCATCGACGAGCTGGGCTTCCGGCGCAACGCCACCGCGCTCGCCCTGGCCAGGGGCCGCAGCAGGGCCGTTACCGTGCTCACCGCCAACACCACGCACTACGGCTACGCCTCGATCCTCCAGGGCGTCGAGGAGGCGGCCCGCGCGGCAGCCTACTCGGTGGGTGTGGGCGTCCTCGAATCGGCCGACGAGGCCGCCGTCACCGTGGAGGTGCAGCGTGCCGCCGACGCGGGTGGCGGGCTGATCGTGATCGCGTACGATCCCGCAGGCGTCCGGGCCCTGGAAGCGGTCCCGGCCGGGCTGCCGGTCGTCGGCGTGGTCGAGACCCCGACGAGCGCGCCCACCGGCGACCGGCCGTGGGTGTGGACCGACGACCGCGAGGCCGCCTACGAGGTGACCCGGCATCTGCTGTCCCTGGGCCACGAGACCGTGCACTACGTCGCCATTCCCTCCAGCACCCGTCGCACCAGCGCCCGCACCGGCGGCTGGCGCCAGGCACTGAAAGAGGCGGGCGCGCCGGAACCCCCTCCCGTGCAGGGCAGTTGGGGCCCCGCAGGCGGCCACGCGGCGGGCCTGGAGCTCGCCCGGGATCCCTCCGTCACCGCGGTCCTGTGCGGCAACGACGACCTCGCCCTCGGTGTGCTGCGCGCCCTGCACGAGGCCGGCCGCTCGGTGCCGGGCGAGGTCAGCGTGGCCGGGTTCGACGACGCCCCGCACTCCGCCTATCTGACGCCGTCCCTCACGACCGTACGTCTGGACTTCACGGGCCTCGGCCGAGCCGCGTTCGCCCTGCTGCACGGAGTACTGGAGGAGTCCGCGCCGATCGCCCCGCGTCCGGTCTCCGTGCCGGAACTGGTGGTCCGGGAGAGCTCGGGGCGGCCGCCCGCCTGAGCCGCCTGCGCTGATCGGCATCCGAACAAGGGGCAGGAGCCGGGCATGCGCGCCTACGTCCTCGACGCGCCCTGCTACCGGACCCGCCCGGCAGGCTCACTTCCTGCACCGCTTATCCCCCGGCCCGCCGCGACCGTCAGGAGCGCCACGGAGATGTTAGGGGTCGGCGACGCGACCCCGCGCCGGACGGGAGGGACGGCGGGGCGGGCACCGTCCCTGCCGTCCGTCCGGGGGTCACCAGGGGACGACGCCCCCGTCGTCGAAGAAGCCGCCACGCGGTCCGTCGTCCGGCAGGGTGGCGAGCCGGACTGCGATCGCCGCGCCCTGCTCGGGCGTCCGCGGCGCGTTGAAGCCGGTGAAGTCGGTCGCCACATAGCCGGGGCAGCAGGCGTTCACGATGACGTTGGTGTCGGCGAGTTGGCGGGCGTACTGCGCCGTGACGCTGTTGAGCATCGACTTCGACGGTGCGTACGCGGCCATGACCGGTCCGGTCTGCAGCGTCAACGAGCCCATGCTGCTCGACACGTTGACGATGCGCGGCGAGTTCGCGCGGCTGAGCAGCGGGAGCATCGCGTTCGTCACCCGGACGACCCCGAGGACATTGGTGTCGAGGACGGTGCGGACGACCTCGAGGTCGAGCGTCGTCGGGTCCTGTGTGCCGTTTTCGATGGCGCCGGAGATGCCCGCGTTGTTGACGAGCACGTCGAGCCGCCCTGCCGTCCGTTCCACGGTCGCCGCCGCCTCGGCGACGCTGTCGTCCGAGGTGACGTCGAGGGCGACCCCGAACGCGTCGACGCCCGCGGCCTGCAGTTCCTTGACGGCCTGCTCGCGCCTGTCGTCGTCGCGAGCTCCTACCGCGACCGTGAAGCCGAGGGCCCCGAGACCCTGGGCGATGGCGAAACCAATTCCCTTGTTCGCGCCGGTGACCAGCGCGGTCTTCATGTCGTTCACGCGATTCATGCTGGGCGAGCCGCTCATTCGCCGTCCAATATCGAACCGGTGCACTGTGATACTCGCCGGGTATCAGTCGGTAGGCTGTCCGTGTGGACGATCTCGAGACCCGCGAGCTCCGGTACTTCGTCGCCGTCGCGGAGGAACTGCACTTCGGACGCGCCGCCGGCCGGCTCGGGATCGCACAACCACCGCTCTCCCGCGCGATCGCGAGGCTGGAGCGGCGGCTCGGTGTCCGGCTCCTCGACCGGGACCGTCGCGGAGTGGCGCTCACGGATGCCGGCAGCGTGCTGCTTCGGGAGGCCGGAGCGGCTCTGGACGCGGTCGCGGCAGCCGCGCGTCGAACGCGGCGTGCCGGGGACCCGAAGCGGCCGCTGGTCCTCGCGACGAAGGCCGGGGCGTCCCACGAAGTGCTGCGGCAGCTCCTCGACACGGTGGCGAGCGAACCGGAGGCGCCACCGATCGAGATCCTCCTGTGCGAGGTCGGTGAGCAGGCACGGCTGCTCCGCGACGGGCACGCCGACGTGGCACTCATGCATCACCCCTACGACGACCTCGCCGGGTTCGACTCCGAAGACCTCCACGTCGAAGGCCAGGTCGCGATCGTGCCCGCCGGGCATGCGCTCGCGTCACGCGCCGAGCTCACGCTGGCGGACGTCCAGGATGTGCCGGACCTGCCGATCGCTCGCTGGCCCCGGCTCGACGGGTCCTACCCCGACGGGCCCGGACCCGAGGTCCGTACCCAGTCTCAGCTCGCCCAACTCGTGGCGCTCGGAAGGACGTTGCTCGTCATCCCTGCCTCCAGCCGTGCCTGGCAGTGGCCCGAACACGTCGCGGTGCCCGTCGTCGACGCGCCGGAGGTGACCACGGTGATCGCCTGGCCACCGAGCAGTCGCTCGCCGGCGGTCGCGTCACTGGTCGGCGTCGCGGCCGACATGATCATGTCGGCGACCTGACCCGGGCACCACGAACGAACGGCCCGCCCGGGACCGCCGCGCGCACTGATCAGTGCCGGGCGTCCCACGCGGGGAGTACCGGCCTCGGCGTGGGTCGTGTGCGCACCCATCCGTACAGGACCACCGAGCAGACCGCCGCCAGCGCGCACCAGGTCGACACGAACTCCAGCCGCCACAGCAGCCAGCACATCAGCGCACCCGCCCCGGTCAGGACTCCCAGTCCCGTCAGGCGGCGGTCGCCGGAGAGCAGCAGCGCGCCGACCGTGGCGATCAGGTAGCCCACGACGAGCAGTTCCGCGTGGGGCAGTCCGATGACGTAGGCCATGGTGTGGCCGCGGATCTCGGCCCGGACGGGGCGGGTGGCGAGGGCGTGCGCGAGGAAGGCGGCGGTCACGACGCCCACCGCCACGACCGCCGTCACCCGGCGTCCGGTTCGGCGTGGGACCGCGCACCACACGCCCACCGGCACCCACACCGCGAGCACGGGCAGGGCGATCACGGCCCAGGCGACGGTGGCCGCGCCGGTCCCTCCGCCGGTGTGCCAGATCTGGGCCTCCACCAGTTGATGGGCGCCGAGCAGCAGGGGCAGCGCGGCGAGGGGCAGATCTCCGGCGCGGCGGGTCCGGGCCACGCAGACCGCCCCGACGGAGGCGATGGCCGTGCCCGCCACGAGATCCGCTGTCGCACTCCAGCACATGACACCACCATGTCAGGCCAGGCCGTCGGCAGTGCGCTCCGCCACGACGCGGGCGGGGCCGGGGCGGGCGGCTCACTCGCAGATGGTCTGCGGTGGGCGGAACGTGCGGTCGGTGCCGGCGTCCGTGTTCACCTGCACGCGTACGGTCTCCAACTGCTCCAGCAGCGAATCGAGTTGCCGCTGGGTCGGGTCACGGAAGAACTCCAGGACCGCGCGGTGGAAGGCGTCCCGGAGTTCGGGCTGCATCACGTCGGAGGCGTCGAAGCAGAGGATGCGGGCGCGGGTGCCGAGCAGGGAGTCGATCTCCCGCTCGACCGGGCTCGCGGAATCCGGCGGCGACAGTCCGGCCGAGTCCGGGAACAGCGGCCGTACCGCGGGCTCCGCCTCCGCCCGCCAGAGCTTCCGTCCGGCCGGGCTCGAGAGCCGCTCCACGAGTTCCTGGGCGTCCGGGTCGTCGCTGAACACGGCGGCCATGTCGCCCGCGACCTCGAAGGCGTCCCGATACGCGGGCTGCCCGTCCAGATAGCGGGCCGACGGTTCCACGGTTACGTCGTCGTCCGCGTAGACGTACCGGATGAAGGCGCTCTGATGCTCGTGCGTGCAGTCGAAGCCGGGCGAGTCGAGCAGGCCGCGCGGATCTCCCCGCGCATCGGACACCCCCTCGAACGACGTGGTCAGGGACCGCTCGACCGACGCCGGGGAGCGCTTGCCGAGCAGCCGCGCCCAGCTGGTCCAGGCACGCTCGACGGCCGGGTCGCGCCAGTCCAGGCTGCCCGTGGCCCATTCGGTGTAGAGGCCGGGGCCCGCCTGATGGAGCACCAGGTCCTCGATCCAGTCGGTGCCGGGCCAGCCGGAGGTGGCCTGTGAGGCGAGACCCACGCACCAGGTGGGCCGTTCGCTCGGGGCGCCCTTCTTGCTCCACACGAGGCTCTTGAGGTCGACCTTCAGCGGCACCCAGTACACGCGCCGCAGGTGGTTCACCAGCATGATCGGCGACCAGGGCGAGTAGGCACGCTCGGCACTCGCCTCGGCGAGGGGCTTCAGCTTGCCGCGGCGGGCGTACTCGGTGAGTTCGCCCATGCTGTTGAGGACCGCCACGTCCGGCGGGTCGTCGGCCTCCAGCTGCGAGACGAGCGTCTCGCGGAGTGAGCGGGTGCCCTCGTAGGTGTACGTCCGCCCGGTCCCGTCGTCCAGTTTGTCGAGGACCGCTTCGAAGGCCCTGCCCTCCTCACCGGTCCAGGGGCCGAGGACGACCAGCGGGTCGCGGGTGTCGGACCCGCAGCCGGGGACGAGGGCGAGCAGACAGACCGCGAGAAGTACGCGCAGGAGAGCGCTCATGCGACGGCCCGTGCGATGCCTCATGCGACGGCTCCCGGGCGGGCGACGACGAGGTATTCGCGGCGGTAGGCGTGCAGGGCGCCGGCGATCACGGCCGCGGCGGTCAGTCCCGCGGGGAACACGAACGGGGCGATGCCGTCCAGGAAGGCGAGCCGCCCGTCGGCGAGGCCGTCGTCGATCCGGGCCTGGAGCGTCTCGATGGCCCGCGGATCGGGTCCGGCGAAGGGGCGTTCCTCGGCGACCGTCTCCGTCCTCGGGGAGGTCCGCTCGGCCAGCGCGTCCGCGACGGGGACGGTCTCATGCTGGGCGTCCAGGGCGAGCAGGGCGTCGGCCGTGAGGAACGGTACCGCGAGCAGCGGCAGGGCGGCGGCCGCGAGGGGGATGCTCAGCCGGATCCGGAAGCGGCGGCACAGGAAGGCCACCGTCCGCCACAGCCCGGCGGCGAGCAGGGCGAAGGCGAGCGCGGCGATCACCGCCGCGGTGATCGTGCCCGCGCCCCAGGCGGCCCGCTCGGCGAGCCGCGCGCGCAGCCGCCCCTCCAGGCCGGTCACCCGGTCGACGATCGACGTCGCGGCGGAACCGGTGGCGGCTGTGCAGGCCGGATAAGGGTTCGCGGTGGTCGGGGTGAGGGCCTTCGAGCAGAGCATGGTGCGCGCGTAGGTGAAGTCGGCATCGCGCAGGACCGGATCGGTGGCATGGCCCTGGGCCCGGCCGATCCAGCTGGTGTAGTCGACGACCAGCGCGGACACGACCCGCAGTTCCTGTTCCTCGGCGACGGTGAGGGCTCCGCTGCGGGTGACCTGGTTCAGGCTCTGCGTGGCGCGGGCGATCCGGGTCCGGTACCGCTCGCTGAGCCCGCTGAGTTCCGCCGCGCGCCCCTCGTTCAGGTTCCGCTGGGCCTCACCCTGCGCGATGAGCAGCGAGGCCCGGGCGTCCGCGAGGTCGACCAGCGCGGGCGCCGCGCGTTCCCGGATGTAGGCGGAGTCGCCGCGCACGCCCGCGTAGGCCCACCCGAGCGCCCCGAAGGCCACCACGGCCAGCAGCGGCAGCGCGAAGAGCCGGTCCCGCAGGTAGACGCGGTTGCGGTGGCCCGCGGTGGAGGGCCAGGCGTAGCGGCGGATACGGCGGGCGAGTTCGGTGGCTACGGCGGCGACTGCCCGCGTGAGGCCGAGGGTGTCCTGTGCGAGGGCGCGTAAGCGACCGTCCGGAGCCAGTGGGCGACTCTCTTGCCGAGCCATGGGCTGTCCCTGTGGTGTCGGAAGGCGAGCGGGCGGACCTCGTAGGCACGGTCCAGGAGGATTTCGGCCACGGCCGCGTCCTCGGGGGCGGCGGAGCGGGCAGCCTGGTGGGCGAGGGTGACATAGCGGCGGGAGAGGTCCTCCCGCAGGCCGTGTTCGTCGGACGGGAGACCGAGTCGGGGGTCCGCGCCGGCGGACAGGGCTGCGAGGCCTGCCGCGTCGAGGGCACCGCGCGCGAGGGCGCCCTGTACGGCCTCCCATGCCTCGACGGTCATCCGGACCCTGGCCTCCTCGTCGGTCAGGCCGTGCGCGTGGAAGAGCAGAGCCAGGCGCCCCAGCACCTCGCCCAACCGCTGCGGCGCCTGGTCGTCGCACTCGCCCGTCCGCACGTACTCGATACCGATCCGCACGGCCGCGGTACGCGCGGCGGTCCGGTGCCGCGAATGCTGCGGTACGGCGTCGAGTTCGCGTACGGCGTCCTCGCGCGCCGTTTCCCCGCCCAGCGCGAGGCGGGCCCGGGCGGCGCCGAAGGCCGCGCTGCCCAGGGAGGGGTTCCGCAGTCCGACCGCCTCGTAGAACGTCAGGGCCTCTTGCCGTCGTCCGAGGCGTTCCGCGCACTGGCCGAGGGCCAGCTTGGGCGCGTACTCGCCGGGGATCGCCGCGTACACCCGGTCGAAGTGCCGCCGGGCCGCGGCGACTTGCTCCCCGGCGAGCGCGAGCAGGCCGTGGTGCCAGTCCAGCCGCCAGTCGTACGGGGCGCGGCGAGGGCCGATCCGTGCCTCGGCCGCCCGCAGTTCCCGTTCGGCGGCCTCGGGTCCGTCGGCCGGGTTCCGCAACCGCAGCCGGCAGCGCAGCAGATGGACCTCCGTGGAGTCACGCCAGTCGCCGATGTGCTGGAGCAGGGCCTCCGGGGCGGCGTCGGCGAGCCTGCTCAGCTCGGCGTGGTGCTCGTCGTGCGGGTCGGGGCGCGGGACGGGCAAGCGCTGGGCGACCTCGGCGGGAGTGGGCGGGGCGAACGGGGACGGGGCGTCGGGGGCGGCCCAGTGGGCGAGGGGTGGCGCGGAGCCGAGGGCGCCGTCGAGGGCGTAGGGGGACTGGAGGAAGAGCGGCGAGGGTTCGAAGGTCTCGGTGCCGGTGCGCAGTGACCTCAACTCACGGAACACACCCCGCAATTGCTGGTCCATCTCACGAGCGTCGGCGAACCGTCCGGCGGGCTCGCTCGAGGTCGCGCGGTGCAGAACACGGGCGAGGGAAAGCAGGCCGAGGCCTCGCGGCACGGGGGCGGTGGCCTCGTGGGGAGCCCACGGTTCCTTGGCCGGCGGCGGCACGGGGGCGGTGGCCTCGTGGGGAGCCCAACGTTCCCTGGCCGGCGGCGGCACAGGGGCAGACGGTTCTTCACCGCCCACCGACAGGACTTCGGGGCGCGGCTCCTCCTCGTCGGCGTGCGCCGCCCCTGGGACGCACCCGTTGCCGGCACCTGGTGCCCCGCCGCCGTCCGGTGCGCCCTCGACACCCGCGGTCCGAGCCGCGCCGGCCGTCTCACCGCCGCTCAGTGTGCCCTCGGCGCCGGCTCCCTGAACGACACCCGACGCCCGAGCCACACCCGCCGACTCACCGCCGCCCGGCGCCCCTTCGGCACCCAACGCCCGGCCGACAGCCGACGTCCGGTCTGCACCCGCTGTCTTACCGTCGCCCGGTGCCCTCTCGCCGCCCGGTCCCTGGACGACGCCGCCCGACTTCTGCTTGGCGTCCGACGTCTCATCGGCACCGGATTGGTCCCCCGGGCCTGATCGCTGCGCAACGCCCAGTGTCTCCTCGCCTCCCGAGGTCTCCCCGACCCCTGACGTCTGGACGGAACCCGGTGTCTGGGCGACGTCCACTGTCCCGCCGCCGTCCAGTGCCCCCTCGGCGCCCGAGGCCCGGGCAGCACCCGACGCCTCTCCGCCCTCCGAGGCCCCCTCGGCACCCGATACCCGGGCAGCATCCAACGCCTCCCCGCCACCCGAGACCCCCTCAACACCCGAAGCCACCTCAGCCCCCGCCGACCCCCTGCCACCCACTCCCCCGGCAACCCCCAATGCCTCCCCGCCACCCGAGGCCCCCTCAACACCCGAAGCCACCTCAGCCCCCACCGACCCCCTGCCACCCACTCCCCCGGCAACCCCCAATGCCCCTCCGGCCCCCGAGACCCCCTCAACACCCGAAGGCACCTCAGCGCCCGAGGTCTGCCCCCTGCCCGCTGTCCCACCGACGTCCAGCGCCCCCTCGGCGCCCACTGCCCGGGCGATACCCGACGTCTCCCCCGTGACCAGGGCCTCCGGCACGCCCGGCGTCTCGCCCGCGGCCAACGCCTCCCCGGCAGCCCGTACTTCATCGCGCACGACGAAGGCCTTCCTGGCAGCCCGTGCCTCGTCACCCCCAACCAAGACGTCCCCGCCGGCCCGAGCCACATCACCCCCCGCCAACGCCTCCCCGCCGGCCCGTGCCGCGTCACCCCCGGCCGCCGCTCGGGCGTCCCGTGCCGCGTCACCCCCCGCCAACGCCTCCCCGCCGGCCCGTGCCACATCACCCCCGGCCGCCGCTCGGGCGTCCCGTGCCGCCCCCGCACCCGCCCCGCTCGCGGGATCCTCCCCCGCCGCCCCACCGAGCGTCCCCAGATCCCCCAACCGCGCAAGATCCGCCGCCGACCTGCCAAGTCCGCTCAGTCGCCGCAAGGTCTCGCCCAGGCTGAAGAGGTCGTCCTGCTCCCTGGACTCGCCGTTCGGGCCCACGGTCGGTGCGCTGAAGCCCTTCGTGGTCATGCCCGGCGCCCCGACCGGGCGTACGCTGCCCACGTCGATGATCTTCGTCGTGGTGCCGTCGTGCATGACGTTGTCCGGCTTGAGATCGCCGTAGACCTTGCCGGGCCGGTCGGCGTGCAGATACGCGAGGGCGGACAGGATCCGCACACCGTAGGCGAGCACGAACTCGTGGAAGCGGTGGCCGCCGAACTCCCCGGGGTTCAGTTCGGCCCGCGCCCGCACCTCCTCCAGCGTGAGCCCGTCCACGTACTGGAGGACGAGGAAGTCACCGGCCTCGGGGTGATGACCGTAGTTGAAGACACGGATGATGTCGTCGTGGCCGAGGTCGACAAGCGCCCGCCGCTCCCGGGCCAGCGCGCCCGCCGCGGCCGCCGCCTGCTCCGGGTGAAGCATCTTGATGGCGACCTCGCGGTTGTCCACCTTGGTGTCGAGCGCGAGGTAGACCTCGCCCATGCCGCCGTAGCCGAGGGGCCGGATCAGCCGGTACTGGCCCGCCAGCAACTGCCCGTGAGGCAGCGGCAGTTCCCCCGGATCGCCGCCGGGGTCCCAGCCGCGTCCCAGCAGCGTGATCGTGGGCAGCACCGTCGGATCGGGGTTCTCCGCGGGGAGGTCGACGTGCGCCGCCCTCAGGTACATCGGCTGTCCGGCGACAACCAGCGGACCGAACGATCCCTCGGATTCCGGTACTTCACCGAACGCACTCCCGCCCCGAGCCCCCTTCATGCCTCCTCAGAATAGGGCCAGGTGCCGGGATCGACCCCTCGCTTTCCCCCTGAGAACCGTGATGCCGCAGGGTTCGGCCGGTCGGCAAGGCCGAGATCCCTGTCCCTCGCGGACCGGCGCCCCTCTAGAGTGAGGGGTCCCTGTCAGAAGAGTCCGGACCGCAGCCGTCCTGGCCAGCAGCGGTGGAGGAGACGCGGTGACCCTGCGCGAGAACGATCCGGAGTCTGTCGGCGGCTACCGGATCGAATCGCGGATCGGGACCGGCGGCATGGGTGTCGTCTATCTCGGCCGATCGGCCTCGGGACGGGCCGTCGCCGTCAAGGTGGTCCACACCCGGTATGCCGACAACCCCGAGTTCCGGGCCAGGTTCCGGCAGGAGATCGCCGCCGCGCGCCGGGTCAGCGGCGCGTTCACGGCTCCGGTCGTGGACGCGGACCCGGAGGCGGAACGGCCCTGGATGGCCACGGCGTTCGTGCCGGGCCGTACGCTCGCGGACCGTGTCGACGAGTCGGGACCGCTGGACTGGCCCGCACTGCGCCGCCTCGGCACCGAACTCGCCGAGGCCCTGCGGGAGATCCACCGCGCGGAGGTCGTGCACCGGGACCTCAAGCCGAGCAATGTGCTGCTGCTGGAGAGCGAGGGCGACGACGGGGCCGTACGCGTCATCGACTTCGGCATCTCGCGCGCGGCCGACAGCGATGTCCGTACCCAGACCGGCATGGTGATGGGCTCTCCGCCGTTCATGGCGCCGGAACAGTTCAGCCGCCCGCACGAGGTCGGCTCCGCGGTCGACGTCTTCTCGCTGGGCGCGGTGCTTGTGTACGCGGCGACCGGGCACAGCCCCTTCGAGGCGGAGAACGCCTATCTGGCCGCGTACAACACCGTGCACGGCGAGCCCCGGCTGGGTGAACTGCCTGAGCGGCTACGCCCGTTGGTCTCGCGCTGTCTGGCGAAGGAACCCGCGGACCGGCCGACGTCGAGCGAGGTCCTGGAGCTGCTGGCGGGTCTGCCGGAGGAACTGTCCGACGGGAGACCGGCCGAGGAGGTGTCCCGCGCCCCGGAGATGCGCACCACGGACGTGGTGACCTCGCCGCTCGGTCACGTGGGGCCGGTCCGGCGGAAGCGCCGCGGGAGGAAACTGTCGGCCGCCGTAGCCGTCGTGGCACTCCTCGGCGGGGTGGGGGCGGCCGCGGTCGCCGTGGTGGAGGACGAGCCGGCGAGTACGGTCGACGAGTTCGACGCCCTCGCTCCGCGGACGACGCCCAGCGGGACGGCACCGGCGGGCTGGAGGCCCTGGCGCAACGCGCTGGGGTCGGGCGGAAAGGGCCAGTCGACGGGGGTCGGCGCCTCGTGCACTCCGGACGCTCTCGGCGTCTTCTGCGCCTCCGAGCAGGTGGCGCTGATGCGGCTGAACCCGGCGACGGGAAACGTCGAGTGGACGAAGTCCATGAGCCGCAAGCAGGTCAGCAGCTTCTCGATGCGCGAGCCCGTCGTCCATGACGGTGTGGTGTTCGTCTACAGCGCGGACCGCTCGCAGGGCGTCGACGCCTACGACGGCAAGACCGGTGAGCGGCTGTGGCGGCTGAAGGGCCCGCTCGGCGAGTTCGAGGCGCTGGGTGGGGTGCTTCTCGTGCGCCTGGACGAGCTCGGTCCCTCCGACACGGCGCGCTATGCGGCCTACGAGCCGCGCACGGGCAAGGAGTTGTGGCGGCGCGAGCTGACCTCCACCTCGTCGAGCCCCTTCTACGAAGGCCCCAAGGACACGCTTTACGCCGATCTGCGCGGCGGCGAAGGCGGTATCGCCCGCATCGACGTGCGGACCGGCAGAACGCTGGGCAGTGTCGACGCCCCGAAGGGCGACCTGTGGCTGGCGACGGTCCACGACGGCACGGCGTACTACGCGCGCTGGGAGGACGACTCCGGTGTGTCCGCAGCCTTCTTCGTCCAGGATCTCAACAGCGGCAAGACCCGCCGGATCGACTTCCCCTGGAGCGTGGAGCCCGAGGCACCGCCGCTGGTGCAGGGCGACACCATGTACATCTTCGACTACGGCAACGAGACCCTGCTCGCCCTCGATGTGAAGCAGGGCAAGCCACTGTGGTCCAGCTCGCGCGACCTGCGCGTTTTCAGCGAACCCTCCTACCACGCGGGCCGGTTGTACGTCACGATGCCGGACACCAGCATCGTGGCCCTCGATCCGAGGAACGGGAAGGAGATCGGCCGTACCAATCCGTCCTTCGACACCACGGGCCGCTCCTTCGAGGAACTGTCGCCGAGTTCGGTGCCGCCGCTGCTGGTGGGTGATGTGCTGTACGGGGTCAGCGGGTCGGGGATCTTCTCGGTGGCCGACGTCACCTGAGCGAAGGCGGGTGGAGGCCCTGCCCGAAGGCAGGGCCCCCACCTGCGATCAGGCGGTGTGCAGGGTCAGGCCGTACCGGTTGAGGATCTCGTTGACGGGCTGGAACCAGGTCTCGCCGCCGCTGGAGCAGTTGCCCCAGCCGCCGGAGGTCACGCCCTGGGCCTGGTCACCGCTGATGAACGAGCCGCCGGAGTCGCCGGGTTCGGCACAGACGCTGGTCTTGGTCATCTGGTGCACGGCGCCCTGGCTGTAGTTGACGGTCTCGTTCATCGCGAGGACCGTCCCGCAGTGCCAGTGGGTGGTCGATCCTGAGCGGCAGATCGAGGAGCCGACGGGCGCCACGTTCGACCCGCGCACGAGCTGGTCGGAGACGGTACCCCAGCCGAGTACGACCGGGACGGTCCACCAGCCGCTGCCCACATTGACCCAGGCGTAGTCGTTGTCGGGGAAGGACGAGCCCTGGAAGTTGCCGACGTAACTGCGGTCCCAGCCGTAGACGGCGCCGGTGTGCTGGTCGCAGTGGCCGGCGGTGACGAAGCCGCCGTGGACCGAGAAGCCGATGGAACAGCGGACGTTGCCGGTGTAGTAGGGGTCGCCGCCGACGGTTCCGGCGGCGAAGGTGGTCGGTGCGGCGGCCACCTCGCGCACGGTGACGGGGCCCGCCTCGCGGGCGCGGGCGACGAACTCCCGGACATCGTTGTCAGCCTGCCGGCCGCTGACGATGTTCACCACCACCGTGTTGGCCTTCGGGTCGACGTGCCAACTGCTGACGGCGTCCGGCGCGGAGACTTTGTCGATCCGGGCCTGGGTGGCGGCGAGTTCGCGGGCGCTGTGGGTGACGGTGCGGACCGTGGCACCGGTGGCACGTATCTCGCGGAGGGTGGTCGCGGAGGTGTCGTGGGTGACGGCGACGGTCAAGGTCCCCTCGGCGGCGTCGAACCAGGAGCCGCCGTACGAAGTACCCGCGGTCCGGCGGACCTTGGACTCCAGAGCGGTGGCCCGCCGCTCGGCGGCGAGCCTTGCCTCGGCCTGCTGGCGCGAGAGACCGAAGTCCCGCTGCATGGCGGAGAGGAGACCGGCGGAGGCGGGCGCCTTCTCGTCGGCGGTGGCGGGAACCGTGCCCGCGGCCGCCCCGGCGCCGAGCAGGAGCAGCACGGCCAGGCCCGCGCGCATGATTCTGGTGCGTCTCATGGAGATTGCCCTTCGTCGTTCCAACGGGGTGGGGGTGGAACAGCAGAGTTCTCTGAGAGCGCTCTCAGTGTGGCCCGGCAGAGCCTAGCCGCTGATTATTGACAGGTCCATACCAATACCGAGGTTGGCGAAATCCCGGCACGCGGAACGTGGATTTCCTTCGGCCCGTCCGGGGGATCTCCCCCAGGAACCTGTCGTGCCCCACAAAGGAACAAGATGACGCGAAAGAAAGCACTGGTGGTCCGAGGCGGCTGGGAGGGACATCAGCCGGTCAAGGCCACGGAGCTGTTCCTGCCCTTTCTGGAGAGCAACGGCTACGACGTCCGGATCGAGGAGTCGACCGATGTCTACGCCGACAGCGCCGAGATGGCCGCCACCGACCTCGTCGTGCAGTGCGTGACCATGTCAGAGATCACCGCCGAGCAGGTGTCGGGACTGAGCACGGCCGTCGTGGCCGGTACCGGTTTCACCGGCTGGCACGGCGGAATCGCCGACTCGTTCCGCGCCTCCTCCGACTACCTCCACCTGGTGGGCGGCCAGTTCGCGACCCACCCGGGCAAGGAACCGTGCGAGCGGCGGGGCGGCGAGGAGGACAACTTCCTGCCGCACACCGTCACGATCACCGATCTCGGCCGCGAACACCCCGTCACCGCGGGCATCGAGGACTTCGAGCTGCACACCGAGCAGTACTGGGTGCTCCACGACGACCTGATCGACGTCCTGGCCACCACCACCCACCCGGCACAGCCGTGGCAGCCCTGGCACCGGCCGGTCACCTCCCCGGCGGTCTGGACCCGTCAGTGGGGTGCCGGACGGGTCGTGGTGACGACACCCGGGCACAGCCTCGACGTCCTCGAGAACCCCGCCGTCCGTACCGTCATCGAGAGGGGCATGCTGTGGGCGACGCGCACCGCATCGGCGTCGTAGGGCTCGGCGTCATATCCCGCGCCTACCTGGACACGCTCGTCGGTCACCGCGCCGTGCGCGTCACCGCGGTCGCCGACCTGGACGCCTCCCGGTCGGCCGCCGTCGCCGCCGAACTGCCCGGGGTGCGGGCGCTGTCCGTCGAGGAACTGCTGAGCAGCCCGGACGTCGACACGGTCCTGAACCTCACCGTCCCCGCGGCGCACGCCCAGATCGCCCTCGGTGCCATCGGCCACGGCAAGCACGTCTACGGCGAGAAACCGCTGGCCGCCGAACTCACCGACGCCCGCACCGTCCTGGATGCCGCGGCGAAGGCGGCGGTCGGAGTGGGATGCGCGCCGGACACGGTCCTGGGCACCGGCGTCCAGACGGCACGGGCGGCGGTGGAGTCCGGGGCCGTCGGCCGCCCGCTGTTCGCCTCGGCCGCCATGGTCACCCCCGGACACGAACGGTGGCATCCCCACCCGGACTTCTACTACACGGCCGGTGGCGGCCCCCTGCTGGACATGGGGCCGTACTACTTGTCCTCCCTGGTCCATCTGCTGGGTCCGGTGCGTGCCGTGATCGGGGCGTCCAGCCGGCTCCGCCCCGAGCGGGTCATCGGGTCCGGCCCGCGCACCGGCGAGCGGATCCCGGTCGAGGTGGACAGCCATGTCTCCGGGGTCCTCGAACACGAGGGCGGGGCCCTGACGACGATCACGACGAGCTTCGACGGCGTCGCCACCACGGCCGCGCCGATCGAGGTCCATGGCGAGAGGGGCACCCTCTCGGTCCCGGATCCGAACAACTTCGACGGCGAGGTACAGCTCCTCGAACTCGGCGCGGGCGAGAAGGGCTGGCGCACGCTTCCGCCGTCCGCAGGCTACGCCGGCGCCGCCCGGGGCGTCGGTCTGCTCGACTTCGTCGCGGCCGACGGACGGCGGGCACCGCGCGCGAGCGGTGAACTCGCCCTGCATGTACTGGAGACGATGACCGCCCTGCTGCGTTCGTCGGCCGAAGGGCGGCGGATCGAGCTGACGACGTCGGTCGAGCGGCCGGCTCCGGTGCCGCTGACGCCTCCGCAGGAGTGGCGGTGATCAGTCCACGGGCCAGGTGTGCACGGGTGCGTTGAGGTGCATGTAGTCCATGTATGCCGTCGTCATCCGCCGCAGCGCCTCCTGGCGGTCGCCTGCGCCGGCCTTCTCCAGGTGGTGGACCGTCTCCGCCTGCCACAGGGCGCCGTTGCGGGCGGTGACGCAGCGCTGCTCGATGACGCCGAGCAGGGGCTCACGCCACTCCGCGTCCATACCGGCCAGTTCAAGGCCCCGGTGCGCCAGGGGCAGCAGTCGCCGCAACACCAGTTCCGTGACCGGCACTTCGCCCGCTCCCGGCCAGTACAGGCGGGCGTCGATGCCGTCACGGGCGGCGGTGTGCAGGTTCTCCTCGGCGACCGAGAAGGACATGCGCGTCCACACCGGCCGGTCCTCGTCGACCAGGGCGCGCGTCAGGCCGTAGTAGAAGGCGCCGTTGGCGATGATGTCGGCCACCGTGGGCCCGGCGGGCAGGACCCGGTTCTCGATGCGCAGGTGCGGGCCGCTGTCCGTGACGGCGTAGATCGGGCGGTTCCAGCGGTAGATCGTGCCGTTGTGCAGGGTCAGTTCGCCGAGCTCCGGGACACCGCCGTTGTCCAGTGCTTCCTGCGGGTCCTCGTCGTCGCAGATCGGCAGGAGCGCGGGGAAATAGCGCACGTTCTCCTCGAAGAGATCGAAGACGCTGGTGATCCACCGCTCCCCGAACCACACCCGGGGCCGTACGCCCTGTGCCTTGATCTCCTGGGGGCGGGTGTCGGTGGCCTGCTCGAAGAGAGGGATACGGGTCTCGCGCCACAGCTCCTTGCCGAAGAGGAAGGGCGAGTTGGCCGCGAGGGCGATCTGCACGCCCGCGACGGCCTGTGCCGCGTTCCAGTAGTCCGCGAACTCCTTGGGGGCGACCTGGAGATGGAACTGCGTGCTGGTGCACGCGGCCTCGGGGGTGATGGCGTCGGCGTACATCGCGAGGCGGTCCACGCCCTCCACTTTGATGCGCAGGTCCTCACCGCGCGCCGCGAAGATCTGCTCGTTGAGCAGCCGGTAGCGCGGATCGCCCGACAGGGCGGTCTCGCCGACGTCCGCCTCGCCCAGCGTCGGCAGAATGCCCACCATGATCAGGTGCGCGCCGACGGCCGAGGCGCGTTCCTCGGCGTGGTTGAGGGCGTCACGGATCTCCTGCTCCCAGGAGCCTGGCCCGCCGGACAGGAGCCGGCGCGGCGGAATGTTGATCTCCAGGTTGAAGCGGCCCAGCTCGCTGGACCAGGCGGGGTCGGCGATCGCCTGGAGCACCTCGGTGTTCCGCATCGCCGGGAGGCCGTCCTCGCCCACCAGGTTGAGCTCGATCTCCAGCCCGACCTGAGGCCGCTCACTCTCGAAGCCGGACTCGCGCAGCATCTGCGCGAGGACGTCGAGGCAGGTGTGCATCTTGTCCCGGTACCGTCGGCGGTCCTCCCGCGTGAACACCAGGGCCGGCACGTCACGTCCCATCGGGCCCTCCCGAGTCCCCTCGGCGGTTACCTCTCCCGTCCCAGAGTCCCACCTCGAAAGCGCCCCGGACAGTCGGCGCACGCCACCGGGGCGGTGTGCGACCTCTTGCTCACAGAACGTGCGCTCCGGCCCGTAGCCAGAGCGGGGCGGCGGTGAGGGGGATGCGGACCCGACGCCAGGCAGGGCCGGTGATCGGCCCTCCGGCGCCCGCGTACGGCAGCCACTCCCCCGGCGGGAACCACACCTGTCTGCGTCCGCCCGGTGCGTACAAGGGGGCGACCAGCAGGTCGGGGCCGAGCAGGTACTGGAGGTCGGCCGCGTGGGCGTCCGGGCGGTCGGGGTGGTCCAGGGCCATGGGGCGGGCGAGTGGTTCTCCGGTGCGGACCGCGTCGGCGGCGGCGCGGTGGACGTACGGCAGCAGGCTCGTGCGCAGCCGGGCCGCGTGCAGGACGGCCGTGTACGCCTCCTCGCCGAAGTCCCAGGGCAGCCGGGACGTCATGCCGTGGAACCGGCTGAGGGGTGACAGCAGGCCGAACTGCGCCCAGCGGACGAAGAGTTCGGGTTCCGGCGTGCCATGGAAGCCGCCGATGTCGTGGCTCCAGAAGGGGTGACCGGAGAAGGAGAGCGAGAGGCCCGCGCGCAAGGTCGACGCCAGGTCCTGCCAGCTCGCGTTGGGGTCGCCGGTCCACTTGGCGCCGTGTCGCTGGCCGCCGGTCCAGGTGGAGCGGCCCCAGGTAAGGCCGTGGCCCGCGGCCTCCTGGGTGACCTCGGCCACGAGGTCGTTGAAGAGCAGGGGGTAGAGGTTGTGCAGCCGGTCGCCGGTCATGCCGTCGTACGCCACCGCCTCCGCGGGCACCGCCTCACCGAAGTCGGTCTTGAGTACCGAGATCCCGGTGGCCAGGACCTGGCGGACGCGGTCCCGGAACCAGTCGACGGCCCCTGGGTGGGTCAGGTCGAGGACGGCCGAGTCCGGGTGCGCGCCGCCCCAGACCTGGCCGGTCCAGGTGGAGCCCGAAGGGGTGTGCAGGAACCAGCCGTTGCGGTCCGCCTCGGTGAAGTACGGGCTGTCGACGCTGATGTACGGGTTCATCCAGAGCGAGACGTGGAAGCCCTGTCCGGCCAGGTGGGTCATCAGCCCGCCGGGGTCCGGGAACGCCTCGGTGTCCCACTCCATGTCCGACCAGCAGCCGCGCCGCTGCCAGTAGGTGTCGATGTGCAACACGTCACAGGGGAAGCCGAGTTCGCGGATACGACGGGCTCGCTCGCGCACTTCGGCCGCGCTGTCCGGGCGGAAGCCGCCGGAGATCCAGGGGCCGAAAGCCCAGTCCGGGGGCAGCAGGGCGGGGCCGGTCAGGTCGCGGTAGGTGCGCAGGCACTCGGCGGGGGTGCCGGTGATGAGGTAGTAGTCGAGTTCCTCGTCGGGGACGGTCAGGGACCAGGCGCCGGTGTTGCTGTGGGCGAGGTCGAAGGAGGCCGCGGTGGTGGTGTCCACCAGGACGGCGTAGCCCCGGCTGGAGAGCAGGAACGGGACGGCCTTGTAGGAGCGGGTGCCGGTCGAGCCCTGGGCGTCCTCGACCCAGCAGTCGACGCGCTGGCCGCGCAGGTCGGGGCCGGTGAAGCGTTCACCGAGGCCGTAGAAGTGCTCGTCGGGCTCGGTGAACCAGCTGTCGTGGTAGGCCAGTCGGCCGTCCGCGAGTTCGGTGACGCCGAGGGGCAGGACGGTCCTGCGGTCGCTGGGATCGCTCACATCGGTCGCCTGTTGTAGTTGACGGTCCGTCAGTTCCATGGCCAAAGGCGCCAGACGGGCTCGGAGACACAGCGACTCGAGGTGGAGGGTGACAGCGTCCGGCGACTGCTCGACCGTGCAGCGGGTGTCCGTCGGCGCGGTGACGACGGACACCCGGGGCGCCGCCGGAACGCCGTCCAACCGCAGCGTGATCCGTAGGCAGTTACCCGTCGCGGGGCGCAGACGGAGGACGCCGGGATGTCCGGCAGCGGTGCGTACGTCGAGGGTCACGCCGTCCTTGCCCGCCGAGGCGACGGAAGCACCGGCCAAGGGATCCGGCGCGGCCGGGATGAAGGGTGGAGGCGGTGCCACCCAGGGCGCGCGGTCACGAGGATGCATGGCGCTCAGCCCCTCACGCTGCCCGCGGTGAGCCCGCCGACGATGAAGCGCTGGAAGACGGCGAAGACGCAGACCACCGGGATGCTGATGAGAGTGGCGGTGGCCATCAGGGCGCCCCACGACGTCCCGTGCTGCCCGATGAAGGCATTGAGCAGGACGGTGACGGGCTGGACGCCGGGCCCCTCGGCGAGCGTGAGCCCGAACAGGAACTCTCCCCAGCCGATCAGGAAGGACAGTCCGGCCGCCGCCACCACACCGGGCACCATGAGCGGCAGGACGACCCGCAGCAGCACACCGGGAAGTCCGCAGCCGTCGACCAGGGCCGCCTCCTCCAGCTCCGGGGACACGCTGCGCATCACGGGACGCAGCACGATCACCGTGAAGGGCAGCGTGAGCGTGGTGTCGGCGGCGATCAGGCCCAGGTAGGTGTCGGTGAGACCGGCCCGGCGTTCGAGGATGAACAGCGGGGCAGCCAGCACGATGGCGGGCGGGAGCTGGGCGACGAGGAGGGCGAGCACCATCGTGCCCGAGCCCCGCATCCGGATGCGGGCGAGGGCGTAGGCCAGCGGGACGCCGAGCAGCAGAGTGAGTGCGACCACCCCGCAGGAGATGACCAGACTGTTGAGCAGAGCCCGGGTCAGGCCCTCGTACCCCAAAGCCGTCGAGTAGTTCTCGCCGGTGACGGGACTGGGCGCCCACTGCGGGTCCGGCGTCTGGATGCGGTCCGGCCGGGTGAGGCCGGTCTTCACCATCCAGTACACCGGCAGCAGGAAGACGGCGGTGATCAGCGTGGCGATCGCGGTCAACAGCCAGGGGTGGCGCGGTGGTCTCATGCGGCACCTCCCGCCGGCGCCTCGTCCTCGCGCCGCAGCCGTCGTACGTACCAGACACCTGCCAGCAGGGGTACGACGAGCAGCAGCAGGCCGGCCGCGGCTCCCTGGCCGAACCGGAAGAACGTGAAGAACACCTCGTAGACGTAGAGGGAGAGCACGCGGGTGGCGTCGACGGGGCCGCCGCCGGTCATCACGAAGACGAGGTCGAAGACCTTGAAGGTGTAGAGAAGGCCGAGGAGGAGGACGGTCACCGAGACGGGCCGCATCAGCGGGAGGGTGATGTGGCGGAAGCGCTGCCAGGCGCTCGCTCCGTCGATGGCGGCGGCCTCGTGGAGTTCGGGGTCGATGGTGTGCAGTCCGACCAGGAGCAGCAGCATGTTGAAGGGCACGCCGACCCAGACGTTCGCGAAGACCACCCCCGCCATCGAGGTGGACGGGTCGGTGAGCCAGTCGTGGGAGAGACCGCTCAGGCCGACTGCCTGGAGCAGGGCGTTGTAGGCGCCGGACTCCGCGTCCAGCATCCAGCGGAAGAGGGTGCCGCTGACCACCGGGGGCAGCAGCCAGGCGACCAGCAGGAGGGAACGCAGCAGGCCGTTGAAGGGGAACGGGCGGGCGAAGAGCAGGGCCAGGGCGAAGCCGATCGTGAACTGGAGCAGCAGCGAGGCGAGGGTGAAGACCAGGGAGAGGCGCACGGAGTGCCAGAAGCCCGGGTCGTCGGCCACGGCCCGGTAGTTGTCCAGTCCGTTGAACCGCTCGGCCCCGCCGAGGAGTTGGCCCAGGTCGACGTCATGGACGGACGTCCAGACGTTGTAGAGGAGCGGGTAGGCCAGGAAGAGGGCGAGGAAGGCCATGCCCGGCAGGCAGAAGAGGTAGCCGGTGCGGCGGCGGCGCGCGGAGGGCCGGCTCATTGCTCGCTCAGAGCTTTGTCGATCTTTCCGGCCGCGGTCCTGGCCGCGGCGGACGGGGACGCGGATCCGGTGAGTACGGCCTGCTCCGCCTCCGCGACGGCTTGCGAGGCTTCGGCGTAGTGGGCGCCGTACTGGCGCGGCCGGGCCAGGGGCAGCTGGCTGAGGAAGAGCCGCAGGGCCGGGTCCGAGGCCCAGCTGCCCCGGTCGGCGAGGTCCTTGCGGGCGGGGAGTTCACCGAAGGCCACCAGGTACGGCACCAGGACCGAGGGGCGCTGCGTGTACTCCAGGACCTCCCACGCCTTGTCCACGTGCTTGCTGTTCGCCATCACGACCCAGTTCTCGCCACCCAGGCAGGTGGCGGCCTTCTTGTCGCGGGGCAGGGCGACGACGTTCCAGTCGAAGTCGGCCTTCTTCAGGGTGGGGATCTGCCACGGGCCGTTGATCTGCATCGCGGCGCGCTGGTTGAGGAAGCGGGTGTTGACGTCCTGCTGGGTCCAGCCCACGCACTGTTCGGACAGGGAGCCCTTGGCGATCAGTTCGTCCAGGAAGGTGAGCGCGGTGGCGCCGTAGGTGCTGAAGGTGTCCAGGTCGCCGCCCGCCTGCCAGAGGAACGGCAGGAACTGGAAGACACCTTCCTCGGTCTTGATCGCGCTCAGCGCCAGGCCGTAGCGGTCGCCGCTGGTGAGTTTCTGGGCGGCTGAGGCCAGTTCGTCCCAGGTGGTGGGGGGTTCGACGCCGGCGGACTTGAGCATGCGGGTGTTGCAGTAGAGGGCGAGGCAGTTGCTGTTGTTGGGGATGCCCAGAGTCTTTCCGCCCACATGGCAGCCCTCCCAGGGTCCCTTGTAGTACTGGTCGGCCTGGCCCCATTTCTCCACTCTGGCGGTGAGGTCGGCCAGCAGACGGCTGCCCCCGAGGGTGTTCATGGCGACGTTGTCGACGATGGCGAGGTCGGGAAGGTCGCCGGAGATGGCGCCCAGGGTGATCTGCCGGTCCAGCTCCGCGAACGGGAAGGTCCGCCGCTCGATCCGCACGTCCGGGACGCCGGCCTCGATGTCCTTGATCAGGCGGTTCATTCCGGGCTGGAAGTTGTCCAGGGTGAAGTAGTCCCACCATTCGAGGGTCACCGGGCCCGACGTGTCCGAGCTGCAGGAGGTCAGGGCCGCGCCTGCGCCGAGGGCGGCAGCGGCCGCTGTCGCGCCCGAGGCGCGGAGAAAACCGCGGCGGTCGAGGGGGTACGACATGTTCTGCTCCCAGGGTTCGATGATCGGGTCACAGAAACGGACGTATCAGAAGTCCAGGTCCAAATCGGGGAAATCGGGGAGTTCATTCTCGGGTTCCGAGCCCGGCACCGGCCGGCACTGTCCCGTGCTGCCGCGCAGAGTGATCAGCGGTTTGAGCAGGACGTGCCGGGGCGGCGAGTCCGGTGAGCGCAGCCGCCGCATCATCAGGTCGACGGCGACCCGGCTCATCTCCTTGGCGGGTATCTCGGCGGCGGTGAGCGGCGGATTCACCTGTTCGGCCCACGGACTGGCCGCGACGCCGACGACGGAGAAGTCGCGCGGCACGCTGAGGCCGTGCCGGGTGAGTCCGCGGTAGACGCCTTCCAGGGCCGCCTCGTTCATGGTGACCAGCGACGTCGTCGCGGGGTCCTCGCTCAGGATCCGCTCCACGACCTCCTCTCCCGAGGCGAGGTCGTCGCCGCAGAGGTAGGCGTGCGGGGTGAGCAGCAGTTTCTTCATCATCTCGGTGTAGCCCTCGTCCCCGAGCCGCGCGAAACCGTAGCCGCTGTTGAACAGCTGCTCGGACCGGTTGACGAAGGCGATTCTGCGGTGGCCGAGATCGGCGAGGTGCTGGACGCAGCCGCCGGCCAGGCCGGCGAAGTCCAGGTCGACCCAGCCGGCCACGTCGGCCCGGTGGTTTCGGCCGATGGCCACGAAGGGGAAACCCGCCTCGGCCAGATGCTCCACGCGGTCGTCCTCCCGGCGGATCTCCATGACGATCACGCCGTCCACCCGCCGGTCGTCGATCATCCGCGGGAAAGAGGGGTCGTCATGGCCGCCGGCGGGGGCGAGCAGCAGGTCGTAGCCCTGCTGGGCAGCGGCCTCGGCCACCCCGCCCACGAAGGAGAGCTGCATGGTGGTGTAGTCACGGAGGCGGCCGGCGGGCGGGTAGAGGAGCCCCAGCGTGTGGGTGCCGCCGCCGGAGTCGTCGGTTCCGGGTCGCGCTGCCATGGTCAGCCGGCCGGGAGGGATTGTTCGGCCCAGATGGTCTTGCCCAGGGGGGTCTGGCGGGTGCCCCAGCCCTGGGTGAGCTGGGCGACCATGTGCAGCCCGCGGCCGCCCTCGTCGTAGGTGCGCGCCCGGCGCAGATGCGGGGCGGTGTTGCTGGCGTCGGAGACCTCGCAGATCAGGGTCCGGTCGCGGATGAGTCGGAGGCCGATCGGAACGGCGCCGTAGCGGATGGCGTTGGTGACCAGCTCGCTCACCACCAGCTCGGTGACGAACGCCGCCTCCTCCAGCCCCCAGGCGGTGAGCTGGCGGGTGGTCTGGGCGCGGGCGTCGGCCACGATCGACGGGTCGGAGGGCAGGGACCAGGCGGCGACCTGGTCGGCGTGCAGGGCACGGGTGCGGGCGAGGAGCAGGGCCACGTCGTCGGAGGGGCTCCTGGGCAGCAGGGCCTTGAGAATGGTGTCGCAGGTCGTTTCCAGTGAGGCGACCGGACCGACCAGGCACTCGCAGAGCCGGTCGAGCCCGAGGCCGAGGTCACGGTCGCGCGCCTCGACCAGGCCGTCGGTGCAGAAGGCCAGCAGACTGCCCTCGGGCAGCTCCAGCTCGGTGCACTCGAAGGGCAGCCCTCCGACGCCGAGCAACGGCCCCGGCGTCAGCTCCACCACCCGGGCCGTGCCGTCGGGGAGCAGCACGACGGGCGGGACGTGACCTGCGCTGGCGAAGGTGCACACGCGGGAGACCGGGTCGTAGACGGCGTACAGACAGGTCGCCCCGACTTCGCCGCTGACGACGTACGGCTCGTCCGGAGCGAGGTCCTCCTCGTCCGTGGACAGGTGGGTGACCAGATCGTCCAGGTGGGTGAGGAGTTCGTCCGGGGGGAGGTCCACGTCGGCGAGGGTGCGGACTGCGGTGCGCAGCCGGCCCATCGTGGCGGAGGCATGGATGCCGTGCCCGACCACGTCCCCCACGACCAGGGCCACGCGGGTGCCCGACAGGGGCACGACGTCGAACCAGTCGCCGCCCACGCCCGCGCCGGTGCCGGCCGGCAGGTAGCGGTACGCCACCTCGACGGCCGCCTGTCTGGGCAGGTCCCGGGGCAGGAGGCTGCGTTGGAGGGTGAGGGCGTTGGTGCGCTCACGGGTGTAGCGGCGGGCGTTGTCGACGCCGACCGCGGCCCGGCCCGCGAGTTCCTCGGCGAGGATCAGATCGTCCGGTTCGAAGGGCGGGGAGCCGCTGCTGCGGGTGAAGACCGCGACGCCGAGGGTGATGCCCCGGGCGCGCAGGGGGGTGGCCATGACGGAGTGGAACCCGTACTCCGCCACACGTGCGGTGCGTGTCTCGTGTCCGGCGATCCAGGCGGCGAAGTCGGGGTCGCCCGCGCCGCTGAGCACCGGTTTCCCATCGGCCAGGCAGCGGGCGGGCGGGGAGAACGGCGGGTAGGTGTCCACCCCGCCGAGGTCG
Organism: Streptomyces sp. SAI-127; assembly: GCF_029894425.1. Classification (NCBI taxonomy): domain Bacteria; kingdom Bacillati; phylum Actinomycetota; class Actinomycetes; order Kitasatosporales; family Streptomycetaceae; genus Streptomyces; species Streptomyces sp. SAI-127. The sequence continues at coordinate 9,220,717 of NZ_JARXYJ010000001.1, read as the reverse complement.
ACGGCCGCCTCCGGGACGCCCTCCCCCTCGGCGGCGGACTGATGGGCGACCCTGCGGAGCACCACGGCCGCGTCGACCGGTCCCGGCACGGGTTCGTCCCCGCGCAGCACGGAGTCGAGGAGGTCCACACTGACGAAGTCGGCGAGGCGCGGGACGGCGAGATCGGCGAGCTCCTGGGCGGTGCGGGCCACGTTCAGGGTGGTGCCGATGGAGGTGCCGGCCTCCTGCAACAGGGCGAGCCGCTGCCGGGCCGCGTGCTGGTCGCTGCTGTCGAACGCGGCGGTGCCCACGCCGACGACCTCACCGGTCGCGGGGTCGCGGACGGGCCAGAGCTCGATGACCCAGGCGCGGTGGTGGGCGGAACTGCGGGGGACGGCGCCGGGGGGACAGGCCGGCTCCGGGGCCAGACACTCGTAGCGCATCGGGGCGCGTTCTTCGGCGACCCGGCGGACACACCGGAGGAAGCCTTCGTCGGCGGGGGCGGGCGCCTGCGGCTCGTATCCGGCGTCGCGGGCCACTCCGCGTGCGGCTTGGCGCACCGCCGGTTCACTCCCGCCCCTGGTAGCCGGCTCGTCTCCGTCTCCTGCCGGCAGCTCCCCGCCCTCGGCCCCTGCCGCTCGGGCTCCACCGTCGGCCCCCACCGCCCGCTCCTCGGCCCCCACCGCTTGCGCTCCGCCTTCGCCCCCAGCCGGTCGCGCTCCGCCGTCGAGCCGAACCGGTCGCGCGCCACCCTCGCCCCCAGCCGGTCGCGCACCGCCCTCGGCCCCCGTCCCTCGCCCCCCGCTCTCCGCCGTCGCGTTCCTGCGCCACGAGCCGGACGTCACGCTGTGGGTGGTGAGCGCGATCGAGGCCTGGTCGAAGGCCCACTCCACCATGGATCGGTCGGGACCCGGGGAGAGTGCCACGACGAAGGAGTGGGCCATGCCGTCGCCGCCCAGCGACGGCTGGGCGTGCAGGGCCGTTTCGACGCGGTGGCCGTCCCGATGCCGCAGTGCCGCCGTGCCCCTCCATTCCTGGGAGCCGGTGAGGGAGAGCCCGGTCGCCCCGGGCGCTCCCTCACCGAGGAGCAGATCCGTCGCGGCGCGCCCTACGACCTCCGGGGCTCGATGGCCCAGCAGTCGTCGAGCGCCCTCGCTCCACCCCGTGACCACGCCGTCCAGGCTGAGGGTGACCGTCGCGACATCGGATGACCACCCGCTGTGACCGTTCCCTTGATCAAAAGTGGCCATTCTTGCTCAATTCGCGCGGTGAGGTGCCTCACAGACCCAGAGTGCGCGCCGCACAGGAATCGGACAAGTCAGATCCAGGGACCCGCAGGCGTCACAGCGCGGACCCCGGATCGCAGCATCCCTCACGCCGCAGCTGCTGGCTCACCCCGAGCCATTCCGCCTCCGAGGTCGCGTCGGAGGACACACCGGAGCGCCGCACCGAGTCGAAGGCGTCCACGAGGTCCGCCTGCTCGAAGTGCACACCTCCGCGCAGCACCGCCACCGTACGGATCAGGGTGTCGAAGTCGGTGAAGGGGTCTCCGTCCACGACCGTGAGATCGGCGAGCTTGCCCTCCTCCAGTGTCCCCAGGTCGGCGTCCGCGCCGAACACACGGGCGGGCAGCAGGGTGGCGGTGCGCAGGGCCTCGGTGGGAGTCAGCCCGCCGCGGTGCAGCGCCCGCAGGGCCAGGTGCAGATGCAGACCGACCGGCACGAGCGGCTGGTCCGTGCCGAGCGCGACCTGACCGCCGTCGGCCAGGATGCGCCGATACACGGTCAACTCCCGTTCGAGGGTGGCCAGTTGATCAGACGTTGGTGCCTGACCGGCCTGCTGGCGGACCAACACCGTGTCCCACGGCGGCATCAGGGAGGTGACACGGCGGTCCTCCGCGAGGGCGGGGTCCGCGCCCAGCAGGGCGAGCGCCGTGAACGGGGTGGCGACGAGGTGGAACCCGGCCTTGGTGTAGATCTCCTGGACGTCCTCGTGGACGCGGCCCGTGGCCGTGGTCGCATGCCCGAACTCCAGCCGCTGCGTGGCTTGGAGATGGGTCGTCAGGTCCTGCCCGAGCTGAACGCCCGGCGTACAGAGATGGCTGCCGCTGCGCACACCGAGCCGCTCGTGTGCGAAGTCCGCAGCCTCCTTCATCACCCAGCCCGGGGCGCGGACGTACGTCTTCACGAAGTCCCAGTCCAGCGCCGCCCCGCGCTCCAGCGAGCGCCGCAGCCCCTCAGGGGTGCGGTGCGCGCGGCCCATGCTGTAGGCGACGCGGGCCCCGTCGAGCAGTTCACCGGTGGCCAGCAGCCGTGGCCCGGCGAGTACTCCGGCGGCGACCGCCTCCCGGATCCGGGCCTGCTCGTAGGCGAAGCCGCCCAGGGAGACGGCGGTCGTGATGCCGTAGGCGAGTTGGAGCGCGGTCTGACGTCCGCCGTAGGTGCTCTGCCAGGGGTGGGTGTGCGCGTCCCAGAGTCCTGGGAGCACGGTGCGGTCGCTCGCGTCGAGTCGGCGGGCGGCCGATCGCCCGGTGCGGTGCGGGGAGACCTCCGCGATACGGCCGTCACGGATCAGGAGGTCGATGTCCTCGCGGACGTCCGGTCCGGTGCCGTCCCAGAACCGGCCCGCGTGCACGAGGGTGTCGGCCGGACGGGGGCGGCGGTAGTCCAGCGGCACCTTGACGGTACGGGCCTTGCCGCTGCGGACGTCGATCAGGCGCAGGGTGCCGGCGGAGAGATAGAGCAGCGTGTGGGCGTCGGCGGACCAGGAGGGGTGGTCGGCGGGCTCGGAGGTGAGGCGGCGCGGCTCACCGTCGGGGGTGCCGTCCGAGCGGACCGGCAGCAGCCACAGAGCGGACTCGGCGACCACGGCCATCCAGCGGCCGTCCGGGGACCAGACCGGGCCGGAGTCGTAGCGGTCGGAGAGGGAGGTGTGCGGGGCGAGGGCGTGCAGGGCGGCGGTGCCGGTGGTGGTGTCGACGACCCGGATGAGGTTGTAGCCCTCACGGAAGCGCTGGTTGAGCCGGTTGCGATCGCACAGGGCGACGTACCGCCCGTCGGGAGACCAGCTGGGGCGACCGGGCAGACCGCCCGCGCCGAGCGGTGCGACGAGGGTCCGTTCGCTGCCGTCGGACAGGTCGCGCACGAGCAGGTTGCCGGACATGTCCAGGCAGGCCAGCCGGGTCCCGTCGGGCGAGAGGGCGGGGAAGACCCGGCCGCCGTCGGCGAGCACGGTCTCCTCGCCGGAGTCGAGGTCCCGGCGCCGTACGGCGAACAGTCCGTCCCGGTCGTCGGCGAAGACCAGCCCCGTGCCGTCGGGTGTCCAGGTCGGCCCCAGCACATAGCGCGTGTGCGGGACCCGGAGCACCCTGCGGGGTGCGCGCCCGCCCGATGTCCCGGCGGTCCACAGGGAGTTGAGCGCGGCGAAGGCGACGCTGCGGCCGTCGGGCGAGAGGGCGGGCAGATGCAGGGCGCGCACGGGCCGGGTGCCGGCGCCCTCGAAGTCGTACGCCTTGCCGCGGTAGCGGGGCCGTCGCACGGGCATCGCGGCCGTGAACGGGATCTCCTCCCCCGCCGCGGGCGCCTCGGGGTCCGCGAGGCGGAAGTGGCCGTCCACCGCGAGCAGGAGCCGTTCGCCGTCGGTCCAGCGGGGCGGCGCCGGAAGGACGTCTCCGTCGACGGCGATCGGCGTGCCGTCCACGACGAGGGTGCACGAGGCGCTGGGGGCAGGCGTGGTGCGCAGATACGCGAGGCGGCCGCCTGGTGAGACGGCCGGGGTCATGAGCTGGGCGCCGGAGTCGTCGGTGTGCTCGACGGTGACCGGTCCCGAACCGTCGGCGGCCACCGAGGCGAGGGCGTCGGCGCGCAGGGTGCCCGTGGCGGTGACGGCCGCGCGCACGAACAGCACGCGCTCGCCGTCCGCCGACCAGGTCGGGTCGAAGTCCTCCCAGGCACCGTCCTGCGCCGGGCCCTGCTGGGCGGCGCGTCCGGTGAGCCGGGTCAGTGCCCCGGAGCGCACGTCGACGACCCAGATGCGGTACGGGCTGCCGGTCACGGTGTCGCCGCCGCGCTCGGAGGCAAAGGCGATCCGGGTGCCGTCCGGCGACCAGGCGGGGCCGCGGTCGTCCCAGGGCCCGTCGGTGAGCTGTCGTACGTCGCTGCCGTCGGACCGCAGTGTCCAAAGGTGGAAGCCGCCGCCGCGGTAGGCGCACACGACGAGGCGGCCGCCGTCGGGCGAGAACTGCGGACGGGTGGGTTCGAGGCCGGGCGAGGTGAGCGCGACGGCGGTGCCACCGGTACGTGGAATCGACCAGAGCACGTTCTGTACTTCGGCGACGAGCCGGTCGCCGGCCGGGGAGAGCGTCGCGGAACCGCCGGTGGCAGCGGTAAGGGAGAGGGTGGCCGAGTGGGAGGGGGCGGCCGAGGCGGGTGAACCGGCGGCCGCGACGGCGGTGGCGGTGACACCGGCGGCCTGGAGGAATCTGCGGCGGGAGAGCGGACCGGGCCGGAAGGTGTCATGTGTGCCGTGCGCGTCCAAGGGAGCCTCCAGTGCGCGGGTGAGGTACCGGTCGACAAGGGCCCTTCCCCGCAGGGGCCGGTCCTGCGCCCGAACACCGTGTCCGGGAGCGGTTTTTCGCCCCCGGACACCAAGCCCTCAGCTCACAGACCGTCACGCACCATCGCGGCGACGATCCCCACGTGGCGGTCGGCCGCCGTGCCGGAGAACTCGTTCTCGTAGTTGAGGCCGTACGGCCAGAAAGTGCCCACCGCCGGTGGACAACTTGGCCGAGGAACCGTCGAACTGCCGGACAAGGGCGGTCGCCTGAGCACCCGTCCAGGTGCCACTGCCACCGAGGGAGGACCAGCCCGAGCTCGTGCCCACGCCGATGGTGTGGGCGATCTCGTGCAGAGCGGTCCGCTCGGTCATGTAACTGCGGTTGCCGCCGAAGCGGATGGTCCCGTTGAGGTTGCCGTCCGCGGTGGGCACGCTCGTGTCGTAGCGGACGGTGATGGACTTCCCCAGGTCGCTGAGGTTGTTGTAGCGGGCCACCGCGGCGTTCATCGCCGAGGTGATGAGGGTGTACGCCGCCTGCTGGTCCGCGGTGGGGTTGCTGGCCCGCTCCAGGGTCCAGGTGATGGTGGCCGCCGCGACCTGTTCCTGGGGTGGGGGCGCGGCGGGCGGAGCGGCCTGGGCGATACCGGGGCCGGCCAGGAGCAGGGCGGCGAGCGCTGCCGCCACTGCGATCTTCCGTGGGTTCATGTGGGGGTCCTCTTGTGGGGGTGGATCCTGTGGGGGGGCGGATCCCGTGGGGGGAAGTCGAGGCATGAACTGGAAAGCGCTTTCCAAGGCTTCACGGATGCTAATGAGCTGTCTTGACCATGTCAACGAGTTCGGCACACGCGGAACTCGGCACACGCGGCGGTCAGCGCATGCGGAACTCAGCGCACCAGGCACGGACGCTTCGCGTCGAAGGCCCAGCCCTTGATCAGGTACTGCATCCCGGCGGCGTCGTCACGGCCCGCCGAGGCCACCTCCTCGTGCAGTTCCTGAGCGGCCCGGAGCCGGTCGCGGTCCAGCCGGACCCCGAGGCCGGGCGTGTCCGGGACGGCGACCTCGCCGCCGGTGATCCGCGGCGGCTCGACGGTGAGCCGTTCCAGGCCTTCCTGCCAGATCCAGTGGGTGTCGAGGGCGTTGTACTCGCCCGGGGCGGCGGCACCGCAGTGCGCCATCATCGCGAGCGAGATGTCGAAGTGGTTGTTGGAGTGGCAGCCCCAGGTCAGCCCCATGGCATGGCACAGCTGGGCGACCCGGACCGAGCCCTGCATGGTCCAGAAGTGCGGGTCGGCGAGCGGGATGGACACCGACTGCAGGGCCAGGGCGTGGGTCAGCTGCCGCCAGTCCGTGGCGATCATGTTGGTCGCGGTGGGCAGTCCGGTGGCCCGGCGGAACTCGGCGAGGATCTCCCGGCCCGAGTAGCCGCCTTCCGCACCGCACGGATCCTCGGCATAGGCGAGCGTGCCGACGAGCGGACGGCACAGTTCGACCGCCTCGCGCAGGGACCAGGCGCCGTTCGGATCGAGGGTGATGCGGGCCTCGGGGAACCGCTCCTTGAGCGCGTGTACGGCCTTGACCTCCTCGCTGCCCGGCAGGACACCGCCCTTGAGCTTGAAGTCGCGGAAGCCGTAGTGGTCGTAGGTGGCCTCGGCCTGGCGGACGATCGCCTCGGGGGTCAGTGCCTCCTCGCGCCTGATGCGGTACCAGTCCGCTTCCGCGCCGGGCTCACGGACGTAGGCGAGGTCGGTGCGGTCCGGGTCGCCGACGTAGAAGAGGTAGCCCAGGACCCGTACGGCATCGCGCTGCCGTCCGTCGCCGAGCAGCGCCGCGACCGGGACGTCGAGGTGCTGTCCGAGCAGATCCAGAAGCGCCGACTCGACGGCGGTGACCGCGTGCACGGTCGTCCGCAGATCGAAGGTCTGGGCGCCGCGGCCGCCCGAGTCACGGTCGGCGAAGGTGTCGTGGATGGTGCGCAGGACCCGCTTGTAGTCGCCGACGCGGGCACCGACGACCAGGCGCTCGGCGTCGCGGAGGGTCCGTGTGATGCCGTCGCCGCCCGGCACCTCGCCGAGGCCGGTGCGTCCCTCGGAGTCCTCGAGGACGACGACGTTCCGGGTGAAGTACGGGGCGTGGGCACCGGAGAGGTTCAGGAGCATGGAGTCCCGGCCGGCGACTGGGTGGACGGAGAACTTCGTGACGACGGGTTGGCTCATGGCGAGGCGGTGTCCTTCTGATGGTTGATGAGGGGGAGGTCAGACCTTCAGGGCGTCCAGCACCTGTTCCAGGACCAGTACACCCCCGAGGCCCAGGACCGCGAGTACCGTCGTGTACGTGGTCCGTGCCTTGATCGCGTCGATGACGGACAGGTTGAAGTACTCCTTGAACATCCAGAAGCCCGGGTCGTTGACGTGCGAGAAGGCGATCGACCCGCAGGAGACGGCGAGCACCATGACCTCGGCGTGGACCCCGCTTCCCGCGAGCAGCGGCAGTGCCACGCCGGAGGCGGTGACGACGGCGACGGTCGCGGAACCGAGGGCCACCCGCAGGATCGCGGCGATCAGCCAGGCCAGGATGATCGGCGAGATGGACCAGCCGTCGGTCGCGTCCTTGATGTAGTCGGAGATCCCGCCCTCGACGAGGACGTTCTTGAAGGCCCCGCCCGCGCCGATGACCAGCAGGATCATCGCCATCGCCTGGGCGGCCTCCTTGCACGAGGTACTCACCTCGGCCAGGCTGCGCCCCATGCGCGGCCCGAAGACCCAGACGGCCACGAGCAGCGTCAGCAGCAGGGCGATCGGCGCGGAGCCGATGAAGGCGACGAAGTGCAGCCCGGCGCTGTCCCCCGAGGTGGCCAGGTCGGTCACCGCGGCACCGGCGATCAGCACGACGGGCAGCAGGGCCACCGCCAGCGACCAGCCCATGCCGGGCATCTCCTCCTCCTCGAAGACCCGTTCGCTGACCAGGCCCTTGGGGATCTCGGGGTTCATCCGCCGGACGAACGGCAGGCGCGGCCACAGCAGCGCGATGAACGCGCCGACCGGGACCGCGATGAACAGGCCGTAGAACAGGGTCAGTCCGACGGAGGCATGGAAGGTGGCGGCCACGGCCGTGGGGCCCGGGTGGGGCGGCAGGAAACTGTGCATGGTGGACAGGGCGATCGACATCGGCAGCCCCACCCACAGGAGGTTCACCCGGGTGACCCGGACGAGGGTGAACGCCACCGGCACGATGATCACGAAGGCGACCTCGTAGAACATCGTCACGCCGATGAGCATCGCGGACAGCACCATGGCGACCTGCACCCAGCGCGGGCCGCAGACGTCGAGGAGCTTGCCGGCGATCCGTTGCGCGGCACCGGAGTCCCCCATCACACGGCCGACCATGGCGCCGAGCCCGATGGTGAGCATCGTGTCGCCGATCTGGTCACCGATGCCCTCGGAGAGGACGTCCGGTATCTCCTCGAGGCCGATGCCGCGTACCAGGGCGACACCCACGGCGACCAGGAGGAGAGCGGCGAAGCCGTTCAGTCTCAGCTTCGTCATCAGAAAGAGCAGGACGAGGACGCTGATCCCGACCACGACGAGCGGCATGTGTCAGTTCTCCTTTGAACTGGCAGTGCGGTGAGGTGAGTTCACCGGAGCACCCGTACTAGTCACTCCGCTGAACACGATCCTCATACAAAGACGTTGTCTACATATGAGGACGGAGGCTAGATGCGGAGCTCACCGGGGTCAATGGGGTGTGCACGAATCGACTCAGGATCGGCCCATGCCGCAGCGCGCGGGCGTACCCGAGGTGAAATCGACGGTCCGTACCGTCGCGGCATGCGCGGTTGCGGCGAACTCTCCGAGGCTGGTGCGGCCGTATCTCGACGAGGCGTCGGACGCGCTCGGCGAGACCATCCGCCTTGCGCGACTGGACGGTTCGGACGTGGTCTACCTGGCGACACGGGAGTCGCACGACTACCTGCGCACGATCAGCCGCGTGGGCCGACGGGTGCCCGCGTAACGCCGGGGCATTCGGCAAGGCCCTGCTCGCGGAGCGTCAAGACGACGAACTCCCGCTCGGTGACGAACCGTTGAGGGCCCTCACGGCCAACGCGCATACCGCTCGGGCCACTCTGCTGGCCGATCTCGCGGAGGTAAGGGCGCGTGGCTACTCGGTCGACCGGGAAGAGACGGTCGTCGGTATCGCCGGGTTCGGGTCCGCCCTGCGGTACGACACGCCGGCCGTCGATGCGATCAGCTGCTCGGTGCCGCTGTCCCGGCGGAGGTTCGCTCGAAGATCGAATCGGCGGTGCCGCGGTCGGCACAGTGAACGCCTGCACGGGTTCTCAACCGCCCGCTGCCACAGAGAGACGGCCAGGCCGGCCAGGGCGCTGGCGATCCGTAGCGGCCTCTCGGGAGTCGCCGCATGACGATCGGGCCGATACAGCCGCCCGGTAGGCAACCAAGGCCCAGCGCGGCCACGGCCGTCCCAGTCGACGGGGCCAGGAAGGCGTAGGCGACGGCCGTCACGCTCGCGGCGCCGGTGGCGATGTTCCTCACCGCGTCGGTGACCGGCAGGGGCTCGTTCACGGAACAGGGACAGATCACCGTGGGCCGGGTGCCCGTCGGGCACGATCTCGTCGCCACCCGTCCCGAGCAGGCCTGGCCCACATCCTGGCGGCCGGCACACATCACCGAGGCGGCCGCGGCCTCGCCGGGGCCACAGCCCACAGCCCGCAACCCGCAACCCGCAGACCGCAGACCGCGAGGAACTCGGGGCGACCCGCGGAGCTTGTCGATACGTCCTGACAAATCTATTGACATCACCAGCGGGGCATTTCATAGTACGACCACCTAGCGCGCACTAGTAACGCGCTCTAGTAGCCCGATGCGCGGCCCACACCCACGGCTGCCGCGACGACATCTCCCGCCGCACAAGGCGCTCCAAGCCGCTTGCCCGCGCTCTCCGGACCGGGCGGAACTCCTTTGTCGACGCCGGATCCTCATTCCCATTCGAACAGCACAGCGAGGTGCAAGGGACATGCACAGAAACCACCGAGCCGCCGCCCTGGCCGCGACCGTCCTGGCGGGCACCCTGCTCGCCGCCGGCTGTTCCAGCAGCTCCGGCGGCAAACAGTCCGAGGACAACAGCGCGGACGGCGCCTCCGCGGGCAAGGCGAGCACCCCCCGGATGACCATCGCCATGATCACCCACGCCGAGCCCGGCGACACCTTCTGGGACCTCATTCGCAAGGGCGCTCAGGCCGCGGCCGCCAAGGACAACATCAAGCTCGTCTACTCGGCCGACCCCAGCGCCGGCGCCCAGGCCAACCTCGTCCAGAACGCCATCGACCAGAAAGTCGACGGCATCGCCCTGACCGCCGCCAAACCCGACGCCATGAAGGCCGTCGTGGCCAAGGCCGAGAAGGCCGGCATCCCGGTCACCGGCTTCAACTCCGGCCTGGACGACTGGAAGAAGCTGGGCATGCTGGAGTACTTCGGCCAGGACGAGAACATCGCCGGCCATGCCTTCGGCGAACGCCTCAACACCCTCGGCGCCAAGCACGCCCTGTGCGTCGTCCAGTCCCAGGGCCAGGTCGCCCTGGAATCCCGCTGCGCGGGCCTCGCCAAGGGCTTCTCCGGCAAGACCGACAAGATCTACGTCACCGGCACCGACATGCCCTCCGTGAAGTCCACCATCACCGCCAAGCTCCAGCAGGACTCCAGCATCGACCAGGTCGTGACCCTCGGCGCCCCCTTCGCCCTCACCGCCATCCAGTCCATCAAGGACGCCGGCAGCAAGGCCAAGGTCGCCACCTTCGACCTCAACAAGGACCTCGTCGCCGCCGTCCAGAACGGCTCCATCGAGTTCGCCGTCGACCAGCAGCCCTACCTCCAGGGCTACCTGGCCGTCGACGCCCTGTGGCTCTACAAGAACAACGGCAATGTCAGCGGCGGCGGAACAGCTCCGGTACTGACCGGCCCGGCCTTCATCACCAAGGAGAACGCCGCCACCGTGGCCGAGTTCGCGGCGAAGGGCACCAGGTGATGGGTATGACCCAGCACGCCGAGCCGGCGGTGACCACACCGCCGGCCTCCGGCCCGGGCAAGGTCAAGGACGGCCGGACCGCGGAACGATCCCTGGCGCTGCGCCTGTTGGCGCGTCCGGAGGTCGGGGTGTTCCTGGGTGCGGTGGCGGTGTGGGTGTTCTTCCTGATCGCCGCTCCGCCGGTGCGGGACGGCAGTTCGATGGCGAACATCCTGTACCAGTCGTCCACCATCGGGATCATGGCGTTGCCGGTGGCGCTGCTGATGATCGGCGGGGAGTTCGACCTGTCGTCGGGTGTCGCGGTGATCACCTCCGCGCTGACCGCGAGCATGTTCGCCTTCCAGCTCACCCTGAACGTGTGGGCGGGCATCGTGGTGGCGCTGCTGGTGGCGCTGGCGATCGGGTTCCTCAACGGCTGGCTGGTGGTCAGGACCGGTCTGCCCAGCTTCCTGATCACGCTGGGCACGTTCTTGATCCTGCAGGGTGTCAACCTGGCGGTGACCAAGCTGGTGACCGGGAACGTGGCCACCGACGACATCAGCAACATGGACGGCTTCGACCAGGCCAAGAAGGTCTTCGCGAGTTCCTTCGAGGTCGGCGGCGTCCAGATCAAGATCACGATTGTGTACTGGCTGGTGTTCGCCGCGATCGCCACCTGGGTGCTGCTGCGCACCCGGTACGGCAACTGGGTCTTCGCGGTGGGCGGCAACAAGGACTCCGCGCGGGCGGTGGGCGTGCCGGTCACCTTCACGAAGATCAGCCTGTTCATGCTGGTCGGTTTCGGGGCCTGGTTCGTCGGCATGCACAACCTGTTCTCCTTCAACACCGTGCAGTCCGGCGAGGGCGTGGGCCAGGAACTGATCTACATCTCCGCGGCGGTGATCGGTGGCTGTCTGCTGACCGGCGGCGCGGGCTCGGCGATCGGCCCGGTCTTCGGGGCGTTCATGTTCGGCATGGTCCAGCAGGGCATCGTCTACGCCGGCTGGAACCCGGACTGGTTCAAGGCCTTCCTCGGCGTGATGCTGCTCGGCGCCGTCATGATCAATCTGTGGGTCAGCCGCACCGCGACCCGGAGGTAACCGCACTATGACAACGACCCACGAGAACACGCTCACCAGGGACACGGGAGTCCCGGACGACACCCCGGTCGTCGAACTGAAGGCCACGGGCAAGTCCTACGGCAACATCCGCGCCCTGCACGGAGTCAGCCTGAAGGTGCACCCCAGCCAGGTCACCTGCGTACTGGGCGACAACGGCGCCGGCAAGTCCACCCTCATCAAAATCATCTCCGGCCTGCACCAGCACACCGAGGGCGAGTTCCTCGTCGACAACACCTCGGTACGGTTCTCCACCCCGCGCGAGGCCCTCGACAAGGGCATCGCCACCGTCTACCAGGACCTCGCCGTGGTCCCCCTGATGCCGGTATGGCGCAACTTCTTCCTCGGCTCCGAGATGACCAAGGGCCCCTGGCCCGTCCGCCGCCTGGACATCGAGAGGATGAAGAAGACCGCCGACCACGAACTGCGCGAGATGGGCATCATCCTCGACGACCTCGAACAGCCCATCGGCACCCTCTCCGGCGGCCAGCGCCAGTGCGTGGCCATCGCCCGCGCCGTCTACTTCGGCGCCCGCGTCCTCATCCTGGACGAGCCCACCGCCGCACTGGGCGTCAAACAGTCCGGCGTGGTCCTCAAGTACGTGGCCGCCGCCCGCGACCGCGGCCTGGGCGTCATCTTCATCACCCACAACCCCCACCACGCCTACATGGTCGGCGACCACTTCAGCGTGCTGCGCCTGGGCACCATGGAACTGTCCGCCTCCCGCGACCAGATCACCCTGGAGGAGCTGACCAACCACATGGCCGGCGGCGCCGAACTCGCCGCCCTCAAACACGAGTTGTCCCAGGTCCGCGGCGTCGACACCGAAGCCCTCCCCGAGGAGCAGGACCTCACCGCACCCGTGGCCGCCACCGAACCCTCATCGCCCTGACGTCCGCGACCGCGGCAGCCGCCTACGGCTGTCCGGTGGGTGTCCATGACCGCGTCCTCGGCCATGGACACCCAGGAGGCCTACGAGAGCTCTCGGCTCTTCCTGATGAGGTGGAAACCGGAGACGATCCGGTGGACGCCGTAGAGCATCGGCAGCCAGACCACGAAGTAGACGCCCGCTCCCTGGGCTTGCCCAAGGGTGACGACGGCGACGAGCAGGCCCCCGATGAACCAGGCCGCGCCGAACTCGATGGCGCGCCTGCCCCTCGTCTCCAGTACGGCCCGTTGCTCCGGGGAGACGCCGTGGGGCGCGGCGGGCGAACTCCTGCACGGCCGTACGCCGTTGTCGGTCAATCCGGTTCCTGAGTCGATGGACGTGTCCTGGCCGGCCGGCATCATCTGCGGGCGTCGGACGGCGTGGGCCGACCGGTCGGACGGTCCCCCGCGCCATCCGACCGGCCATCGGTTGTACAAGCGGGCACGCTATAGGCCCGCAGTCGACGCGGTCTTGGACAAATTTGCACTCGTGGTGAGAGCCATCGCCCCCTCCACGCGTCGCGAGGCCACCATCTGTCCGGGCGTGGTCCCGGCGATCGCCCGGAACTCGCGGTTGAGGTGCGCCTGATCGTAGAAGCCGCAGGCCGTGGAGATCTCGGTCAGGCTCGTGGCCCCGCGACCGAGCAAGGCCACGGCGTGACGGAAGCGCAGCACCCGGGCGGACGCCTTGGGGGTGAGCCCGATCTGCTGAGTGAACCGGCGGATCAGGTATCCCTGGCTCCAGCCCACTTCGGCGGCGATACGGGCGATCGGGATCGTCCCCGCGCTGCCGGCGAGCAATTGCCAGGCGCGTCCCACCTCGGGCGTGGGCTGCGGGCCGTACTCGAGCCGGGCGAGCAGCGCCGCGTCCAGCAGGTCGAACCTGGCGGCCCAGTCGGGAGTGTCCGCCATCCGCTCCACCAACACCCCGGCGTCGGGACCCAGAACGTCCCGTATCCCGACGGCCAGATTCGTCAACTCGCTCATCGGCAGGCCGAACAGCCGGTACGCACCCAGGGGCGTGAACTCCACCCGGATCGCCTCCTGGCCGCCGGGATGGGTACAGATCGCGGGCCGGTCCTCCAGTCCCACCACCAGCGACCCGATGTTCCCGCTGCCCGCGTCCGGCACGCCCAGCCGCCGCACCTGCGAGAACGGCTCAGCGAGACTGATCAACAGGGTCGCGCGCCCCGTCGGCACCAACCGTGCCTCGTACGGTGTGGCCACCGCTTCCCAGTAGCCGACGTAACTGCGTAAGTACGGCCGTAACCCCGGATGCCAGGGCCGGCTCACCCGCCACAGCCCACCGAGCCGCGCGACCTCGACGGGACCCGCCCCGGCCATGACACCACGTGCTCCAGGCACCACCAGGAGCGCTCCTCTCGCCCTCAAGGAACCGCCCTGAGCCAACCGCCTGGCAGCTCCGTGCCTTCCAGCATCCAACGTCACCGCGCGCGACTCGCCAGTAACCGAGTGAAATTGGCATGCAGATGGGTGCAGATCTGATGGCGGTGGTCATCGGGTCCGTCGGCCGGACGGCCCACACCCCCGCTCACCCGAACACCCTTGCCGACAATCGAGCACACGCCTACGCTGACTTTGTGCCGCTAATAAACAAAATGCGAACGCGCATCGCCGTGCCGGACAACAGCCTCACCCGACTCCGTATCGCCCTCACCGTCTTCTTCGCCCTCGACGGCTTCGTCTTCGCCGGGTGGGTCGTCCGTATCCCCGCGATCAAGGAACAGACCGGCGCCTCCGCCAGCGCCCTCGGCCTCGCCCTCCTCGGCGTCTCGGCCGGTGCGGTGATCACCATGATGCTCACCGGCCGCCTCTGCCGCCGTTACGGCACCCACCGGGTCACCGTCGTCTGCGCCGTCCTGCTCTCCCTCAGCGTCGCGCTGCCGCCGCTCACCCACTCCGCGGTGGCACTCGGGGCCGTACTGCTGATCTTCGGCGCCGCGTACGGCAGCATCAACGTCGCGTTCAACAGCGCCGCGGTCGATCTCGTGGGCGCTCTGCGGCGGCCCATCATGCCCAGCTTCCACGCCGCCTTCAGCCTGGGCGGAATGCTCGGCGCCGGGCTCGGCGGGCTGGTCGCCGGAGCCCTGTCCCCCACACGGCACCTGTTCGGCCTCACCGTGATCGGTCTGCTCGTCACCGCCGTCGCGGGCCGGACCCTGCTGCGCATCCCGGCCCCGGCACCCTCGCAGGACGCGCCCCGGCAGACGTCCGCGCCCCGTCGCCAGGGCACCCGCACCCGCGGTCTCGTCATCACCTTCGGCCTGATCGCCCTGTGCACGGCCTACGGCGAGGGCGCGCTGGCCGACTGGAGCGCCCTGCATCTGGAGCACGACCTGGACGCCACTCCCGGCGTCGCCGCGGTCGGTTACTCGTGTTTCGCGCTCGCCATGACCATCGGCAGGCTGACCGGTACCAGGCTGCTCGAACGACTCGGCCAGACCCGCACGCTCGTGGGCGGCGGCACCACGGCCGCGCTCGGCATGCTGCTCGGCGCCCTCGCCCCCTCCGTCTGGGCGGCACTCCTCGGCTTCATGATCACCGGGCTCGGTCTCGCCAACCTCTTCCCCGTCGCCGTCGAGCGCGCGGGCAGGCTGGCCGGGCCCGACGGAGTGGCCATCGCCTCCACCCTCGGCTACGGCGGCATGCTCCTCGGCCCGCCCGCCATCGGCTTCATGGCCGACTGGTTCTCCCTCCCCGCCGCCCTCACCAGCGTCGCGGCGCTCGCCGCCACCGCCGCGGTCATCGCACTGCTGACCCGACGCGCGGCGGGCTGAGGCGCGCACAGGGCGTAGGCCCGCCGGATCACTCCGGGTGGGCCACCGCCTCCTTCTGCAACTCCACGGCCGCCAACAGGCTCAGCTTCGGCTCCGCCTTGCGCAGTGCCCGCACCGCCGCGACCGAGGTGATGTCGCCCGTGAAGCCGACGGCGGCCCACCGGGAACGGACCCAGCGGGCGCGCAATCCGGCCTCGGTGGCGGCGGCGGTGGACTCGACGAGTGCCATGGCGCGTTCCAGCCCGGGGCGTTCCTCGGGCGGAGCCTCGGCCAGCGCCTGGCGCAGGGCCGCTCCGACGACGTCCGCGTCCCGGACGAGCAGCACGAAGTTGTGTTTCTTGTTCAGTCCCACGATTCCCGACATGCGGCTCATCGTGACGGTCATGTTCCGTGCCCGCCAAGCGACTTGAGGAGCCTCAGAGGCTCGGACCCTGCCCTTCGCTCAGGCCGTCGGGGTCCGAGCCCGAGGAATCAGCCCAGCTTCTTCAGCAGTTCGACGGCGAGGGGCGCGGAGGACGCCGGGTTCTGCCCGGTCACCAGGTTGCCGTCGACGATCACATGCGGTGCCCAGGGCTCGGCCACGTCGACCTCGACGCCGGCCTCGGTGAGCCGGTCCTGGAGCAGCCACTTGGCCTTGTCGGCGAGGCCCGCCTGGGTCTCCTCGGCGTTGGTGAAGGCGGCCACCCGGCGCCCGGCGAACGCGTTGGAGCCGTCGGTCTTCGTCGCCGCGAGCAGGGCGGCGGGGGCGTGGCAGACGACACCGAGGGGCTTGCCGCTCTCCAGGGCGAGGGTGAGCAGCCGGCCCGAGTCCGCGTCGACCGCGAGGTCCTCCATCGGGCCGTGGCCGCCGGGGTAGAAGACCGCCGCGTAGTCGTCGAGGTTCACGTCCTCCAGCCGTACCGGCTGCTGGAGTTCGGCGGCCGAGGCGAGCACTCCGGCGATGCGGTCGGCGTTCTCCTGGCCGCCGTTGGCCTCGGCCGCGAGGCTGCCCTTGTCCACGGTGGGCACGACACCGCCCGGGGTGGCCACGACGATCTCGTGTCCGGCGGCCTTGAAGGCCTCGTAGGGGGCGACGGCCTCCTCGGCCCAGAAGCCGGTGGGGTGCTGGGTGCCGTCGGCCAGGGTCCAGTGGTCGGCACCGGTCATCACAAAGAGGATCTTCGACATGGTGAAACCGTAGTCCCGTCCCGCCATAGAAATCCAATAGGCTCACGCATATGAGGGATAGGAACACCAATGGCTCCGAGGTGCCGGGCCCGACCGTCGGCGCCCCGCTGGACCTGAACCTGCTGCGGACTTTCCTGACCGTGTACCGCACCGGCTCCTTCACCGCCGCCGCCCGTCTGCTCGGCCTGTCCCAGCCCACGGTCACCACCCAGATCCGCACTCTGGAGCGGCAGTTGGGCCGGGAGCTGTTCGAGCGCCGGGCGCGGGGCGTGACCCCGGCGCCCTACGCGGACGAGCTCGCCGCCAGGATCGTGCAGCCCCTGGACTCGCTCGCCATGGTGGCAGGGCCCGCCGGGGGCGCGGAGGACGCCCAGGCCGAGCCGGTGCATCTCGCCGGCCCGGCCGAGCTGCTGTCCCGGTGCGTCCTGCCCGGTCTCGCTCCCCTGGTGGACCAGGGGGTACGGCTGCGCATCACGCCGGGTCTGACCGAACCGCTCCTGGACGACCTGCGCGCGGGCCGCCACGACCTGGTGATCGCCACGTTCCGGCCACGCGGCCGCACCCTGACGGCCGTGCCCCTCAACGACGAGGAGTTCGTGCTGGTCGCCTCTCCCACCTGGGCACAGCGGCTTGGCGTACCCGCGTCCGTCGCCGCCGCGGGTGCGCTGCACGCTGTCCCGCTCGTCGCCTACGCCGACGATCTGCCCATCGTGCGCCGCTACTGGCGGCATGTCTTCGGCCGACGTCTGGTCCGGCAGCCCGCGGTCACCATGCCGGACCTGAACGCGGTCAAGGCCGCGGTCGCCGGCGGCACCGGGTTCACCGTGCTCCCCCGCTATCTGTGCGTCGAGGAACTGCGGGCAGGGACGCTGGTCCTGCTCCACGACCCCGACGACCCGCCCATCAACACGAGCTTCCTGGTGCAGCGGCCCGGCACCTCCGGCAACCCGCACGTGGCGCTGGTCCGCGACCACCTGCTTCAGGCCGCCCGTGACTGGTGACCCGGTCGGTGTCATCCCTTGACGACGAAGTGCTGAAGGCGCCCGAGCGGGGCATCGCCCTGGGGCACACTCACTCCATGGAGACTGCCGAGTTCATCCACATCCTGAACCGGGAAGGCCTGTTGCTCGCGTCGGCCGCCGAGCAGGCCGGTCCGGACGCCAAGGTGCCGACCTGCCCGGACTGGCAGGTGCGGGACCTGTTGAAGCACACCGGGACAGTGCACCGCTGGGCGGCCGCGGTCGTGGCCGGGGGACACTCCGACCACGTTCCCTTCCCCGACCGACCCGAACTCGACGGTGCGGAGTTGCTCGCCTGGTTCCGCGAGGGACACCGCCTCCTGGTCGGCGCTCTCGGCTCCGCCGACCCCGGCCTGGAGTGCTTCCAGTTCCTGCCCGCCCCGTCGCCGCTCGCGTTCTGGGCCCGGCGGCAGGCGCACGAGACAGCCGTGCACCGCTTCGACGCGGAGGCAGCCCGCGGCGGCACCCCCGAGGAGCTCGGCCGGGACTTCGCGGCCGACGGCATCGACGAGTTGCTGCGCGGCTTCCACGCCCGCGCGAAGAGCCGGGTCCGCACCGACGAGCCCCGGGTGCTGCGGGTGCGGGCGAACGACACGGACGGCGCCGTGTGGACCGTACGACTGACGCAGGAACCGCCCGCGGCCGCGTACGGCGATGCGGGGGACGCCGACTGCGAGGTGTCAGGGCCGGCCGCGCGGCTGTATCTGGCGCTGTGGAACCGGCTGCCGTTCCCGCGGGTGACCGGGGACGTGTCGGTCGCCGGCCTGTGGCGGGAGAAGTCCGCCATCGGCTAGGACGGTTCCAACATCCTTGTCAGGACCGCGCGTTGCACCGGCAGTGCGTCGCCGTGCAACGCGCGTCCCTTCGATGTGAGGGACACTCGCACGCCCCGCCGGTCCTCCGCGCACATCCCGCGCTCGACGAGCCCGTCCTTCTCCAGTCGGGCGATCAGCCGCGACAGCGCGCTCTGGCTCAGATGGACCCGCTCGGAGATCTCCTGCACGCGGTAGTCGCAGCCGCCGTCGGCCAGGACGTCCAGTACCTCGAAGTCGCTGCCGCACAAGCCGTGTTGATGAAGAGCACGGTCCAGCTCGCACTGCGTGCGCGCGTGCAGCGCCAGCATGTCCCGCCACTGTTCCGCGAGCTCCTGCTCGGGCTTCTTCGCCGCCATGGGCGGCACCGTAGCAGAGGAGAAGAATTATTGCATCAGAATTAAATGCGTTTGCATTCGATGCACGCGCATGTAGTGTCTTCGGCATGACCTCTCCGCTCACCACCCCCGCGGACCCTTCCTCAGTGGTCCGCTGGACACCCAGGCTCTGGGGCACCCTGCTGGTGCTGTGCGCCGCGATGTTCCTGGACGCGCTGGACGTGTCGATGGTCGGCGTCGCGCTGCCGTCCATCGGCGCCGACCTGGGCCTTTCCACCTCCACGCTGCAATGGATCGTCAGCGGCTACATCCTCGGCTACGGCGGTCTGCTGCTCCTGGGCGGCCGGGCCGCCGACCTGCTGGGCCGGCGCCAGGTCTTCCTGGTGGCCCTCGGCGTGTTCGCGGTCGCCTCCCTGCTCGGCGGCCTCGTCGACTCGGGCCCGCTGTTGATCGCCAGCCGGTTCATCAAGGGCCTGAGCGCGGCCTTCACCGCGCCCGCGGGCCTGTCCATCATCACCACGACGTTCCCGGAGGGCCCGCTGCGCAACCGCGCGCTCTCCATCTACACCACCTGCGCCGCCACCGGCTTCTCCATGGGCCTGGTGCTGTCCGGCCTGCTCACCGAGGCCAGTTGGCGCCTGACCATGCTGCTGCCCGCGCCCATCGCACTGATCGCGCTCGTCGCCGGACTCAAGCTGCTGCCGCGCAGCGCCCGCGAGAAGGACCACAACGGCTACGACATCCCCGGCGCCGTCCTCGGCACCGCCTCGATGCTGCTGCTGGTCTTCACCGTCGTCCAGGCTCCGGAGTCCGGCTGGGCCTCGGCCCGCACCCTGCTGTCCTTCCTCGCCGTGGCCGTACTGCTGACGGTGTTCGTCCTGGTCGAGCGGCGTTCGCCGGGTCCGCTGGTCCGGCTCGGCGTGCTGCGCTCCGGCACCCAGATTCGCGCCCAGCTGGGTGCCATGGCCTTCTTCGGCTCGTACGTGGGCTTCCAGTTCCTCGTGACCCTGTACATGCAGTCGCTGCTCGGCTGGTCGGCGCTGCACACCGCGCTCGCCTTCCTGCCCGCGGGCGCCCTGGTGGCGGTGTCCTCGACGAAGGTCGGCTCGATCGTCGACCGGTTCGGCACCCAGCGGTTGATCCCGGCGGGCTTCGCACTGATGGTCGTCGGATACGCGCTGTTCCTCGGTGTCGACCTGAACCCCGGGTACGCCGCCGCGATCCTGCCGTCGATGCTGCTCATCGGTGCCGCCTGCGCACTGGTCTTCCCGTCGCTCAACATCCAGGCCACCAACGGCGTCGAGGACCACGAGCAGGGCATGGTCTCCGGCCTGCTCAACACCTCGGTCCAGGTCGGCGGTGCGATCTTCCTGGCCGTCGTGACCGCCGTGGTGACCGCGGGCGCTCCCGAGAACGCCACCCCGCAGGCCGTCCTCGACAGCTACCGCCCCGGCCTTGTCGTGGTCACGGCCATCGCCGCGGCCGGGCTGCTGATCACCCTCACGGGACTGCGCACCCCGCGCCGCCCGCAGCGGTCCGTCGTGGTCGCCAAGTCCACTGTGCAGGAGGCGGAACGCGTCACCGTACGCGACTAGGGGGGCGCCTCCGACACCGTGTGCCCGGCGGACTGCTTGCTCCGCCGGGCACACGGCTGTGAGACTTCAAAGATGGAGACTTACGGGGGACGCCGGAACCAGGCCGAACGGGACGCCATCACCGTCGAGATCGGATACGCGCTGTGCAGTGCGCTGTTCGCGGCGGCCGTCCTCTTCGGGGCGGTGGCCGGACCGGCGCTGCTGTTCGAACTGCCGGGGACGGTCGAGAAGTTGCTGCTGCGCATCGGGCTCACGATCGCGCCCTTGGTCTTCTTCGCCCGGGTGATCAGTGTGCTCGTGCGCTTCCGGCAGCAGCGCCCTCAGCCCAGCCAGCCCGGCCGCACCAACCCCGACTCGTAGGCCAGCACCACCAGTTGGGCGCGGTCGCGGGCGCCGAGCTTGACCATCGTGCGGCTGACGTGGGTCTTGGCGGTGAGGGGGCTGACGACCAGGCGGCGGGCGATCTCCTCGTTGGACAGGCCGATGCCGACCAGGGCCATCACCTCCCGCTCCCGCTCGGTGAGTCCGGCGAGGGCGCCTTCGGCCGCGGGTTCCTTGGAGCGGGCCGCGAACTCGGCGATGAGACGGCGGGTCACGCCCGGCGAGAGGAGCGCGTCGCCGTCGACCACCGCCCGTACGGCGCGCAGGAGTTCCTCCGGTTCGGTGTCCTTGACCAGGAAGCCTGAGGCGCCGGAACGGATCGCCTCGAAGACGTACTCGTCGAGTTCGAAGGTGGTGAGCATGACCACCTTCACGTCCTTCAACGCGTCGTCCTCCGTGATGCGCCGGGTCGCGGCGAGGCCGTCGAGCAGCGGCATCCGGATGTCCATCAGGACGATGTCCGGCCGCAGTTCGCGCACCTCGGCCAGCGCCTCCTCGCCGTCGGAGGCCTCACCGGCCACCTCGATGTCCGGCTGCGCGTCGAGCAGGGCCCGGAAGCCGGCCCGCACGAGTGACTGGTCGTCGGCGAGCAGTACGCGGATCACCGGTCGTCCTCCTTGGCCTTCACCTTGAGCGGCAGTACGGCGAGCACCCGGAACCCTCCGTCGGGACGCGGGCCCGCCTCGATCGTGCCACCGAGTGCGGCGGCCCGCTCCCGCATTCCGGCCAGACCGTTGCCGCTGCCGCCCGCGTCGGTGCCGGTCGCGGGTCCGTCGTCGTCGATACGCAGCCGTAGCGCACCGCCGTCGCGATCGAGCCGCACGCGCGCGTGCCGCGATCCCGAGTGCCGTACGACATTGGTGAGCGCCTCCTGGACGATACGGAAGGCGGCGAGGTCCGCGCCGGGAGGCAGACCCGGCGCCGATCCCTCCAGCTCGACCGTGAGGCCCGCGCCCGCCGCCTGCGACACCAGCTCGGGCAGCCGGTCGAGGCCCGGCGCGGGGGCGCGCGGCGCGTCACCCGGCGTGCGCAGCGTGTCGAGCACCTGGCGCACCTCGCCGAGCGCCTCCTTGCTGGCGGCTTTGATGGTGGTGAGCGCGGTGCGGGCCTGTTCGGGGTCGGTGTCGAGGAGAGCGAGGCCGACGCCGGCCTGGACGTTGATGACGGAGATGCTGTGCGCGAGCACGTCGTGCAGCTCGCGGGCGATCCGCAGCCGCTCCTCGTCGGCGCGGCGCTGTGCGGCCCGGGCACGTTCGGCGCGGTCCCGGGCCCACTGTTCGCGCCGGGTCCGGGCCAGCTCCGAGACGGCGACGATCGCGACGACCCAGGCGGCGATCACCCCCTCCTGCCCCCAGGGGGCGGCCGGATCCCCGGAGGGCGGCAGCCACTGGTAGAGCCAGTGGGCCACCAGGACGTGCCCGGCCCAGAGCATCCCGAGCGCGGTCCAGGCGGCCTTGCGGTGCCCGGCCACGATGGCGTTGAAGCAGGCGAGTGCGACGGCGAGGAACACGGGCCCGTACGGATATCCGGCACCCAGGTAGACCATCGCGGCAGCCGCCGTACCGAAGACGACGAGCACCGGCCGCCGGTGCCGCCACAGCAGCAGCCCGGCGCCGATCACCAGCAGCACCCGCGCGAACGCATCGAGCTCGGCCCGGTCGCCGGCCTGCTGCCGGGCCGCGTAGTTCGACCCCGCGAGCACGAAGAACGTGAGCAGCAGGGTGGACGGCCACGGCCAGCGGGCTCCCTGCCCCTCGCCGGAACGCCGCCACCACGACGCCCCGCGCCACCGCCACCGCGGCGGCTCCTCCCCGCGTACGCCCTGCTCACCGTCCATGACAGCCACGCTAGACGCCCCGGCCCGGCCAGGGCGTCCCCCGAGCGCGGTGATCACGCGTACTCCCGGCGAAGTACGGCGGCCCGCGCGACCCGGTGTGTCCACGGCCGGGCCGCACGCCCCCTACCGCAGCCCCACGCCCCGTCCCAGCTGCCGTACCGCGTGCCGGAAGAACGGCTCCCGGTCCTCCACCACTCGGTTGAACTGGCCGAAGAGCTCGAAGCCGACCAGTCCGAAGAGCTGGGCCCAGGCCACCACCAGGGCCGCGGCCACCTCGGGCGGAAGGTCCGGGGCGAGGTCGGCGGCGATGCGGTCGGCCTCGGCGTGAAGGTCCTCGGGGACCGGGGGCAGTTCCTCCAGGCCTCCCGGGCCGTGGTGGGCGTCGCGCACGACGCCGATCAGGAGGAGGCCCACGCGGGCGGCGGGCGGGACGGTCGTCTGGGGGGCGGTGTAGCCGGGGACGGGAGAGCCGTAGATGAGTGCGTACTCGTGCGGATGCGCCAGCGCCCAGTGGCGCACGGCCTCGCCCACCGCGGCCCAGCGCTCCAGCGGGTCCGCCCCCGCCCCCGCCTGGTGCGCCCGCTCCGCGCTCTCCCCCAAGGAGTCGTACGCGTCGATGATCAGCGCGGTGAGCAGGTCGTCGCGGCTCGGGAAGTAGCGGTACAGCGCCGAGGAGACCATCCCCAGCTCACGCGCCACGGCCCGCAGCGAGAGCTTCGCCGCGCCCTCCGCCGCGAGCTGCCGACGCGCCTCGTCCTTGATGGCGGCGGTGACTTCGATCCGGGCACGGGCCCGGGCGCCTTGTGCGGTGCTCATAGGGCCAGTGTCCCACAGAAGCAGAGCAGTGCACACAATCGAGAGCGGTGCTCTTGCTTTGTCCCGCCGATCCGTGCAGACTGGTCCCACGAAAGCGAGAGCACCGCTCTCGCACATCTGATGGGGGTCACCATGTCGCAGCCGTACTACCTCAAGGGCAGCCCGCTCAACGTCCGCCTCAACGGCGTCATCGGCTGGCTGGCCCGGCACGGCTTCAGCCTGGCCGGTACCGCGGAGATGTCGGTGCGCGGCCGCAAGAGCGGGCAGATGCAGCGGATCCCGGTCAACCCGCACACGTACGAGGGCGGGCAGTTCCTGGTCTCGGCGCGCGGTCACTCCCAGTGGGTGCGGAACATGCGTGCCGCCGGCGGCGGGGAGCTGCGGGTCGGCCGCAAGGTGCGCGAGTTCACCGCGGTGGAGCTCCCCGACACGGAGAAGCTCCCGATCCTGCGGACCTACCTGGAGAAGTGGGGCTGGGAGGTCAACCAGTACTTCCAGGGCGTGACCGCCAAGTCCTCCGACGAGGAGATCATCGCGGCCGCGGGCGACCACCCGGTCTTCCGGATCACGGTCAAGAAGTGACCGGTGAGGAAGTGACCGGTGAGGAAGTGACCGGTCAGGACGTGGCCTCGCCGCCCGCCCCGCGCTCGGCGGGACGCGGGTCCAGCGCGGCCAGCGCCCGCTGGGCCATCGGCCGGCCCCGGACGAGCTCGCCCAGCGACGTCGAACCCTGGGTGATCTCCCTGAACGCGTTCCACGCGGGCCGGAAGCCCGTCAGTGCCGCGTGGAACAGGCCGGGACGGCGCTCGAACGCGGTCAGCATCCGCTTGCCGACGCTCATCTCCACGCCGAGCCCCGCCTTGACGGCGAACGCGTAGTTCAGCGCCTGCCGCCGGGCGTCCACCGCGTCGTGGGCCTCCGCGATCCGCACCGCCCACTCCCCCGCGAGCCGCCCGGAGCGCAGCGCGAAGGAAATGCCCTCGCGGGTCCACGGCTCGAGCAGCCCCGCCGCGTCACCGCACACCAGCACCCGCCCGCGCGAGAGCGGCGAGTCCTCGGCACGGCAGCGGGTCAGGTGGCCGGAGGAGATGCTCGGTTCGAACCCGGCGAGACCGAGCCGCCCGATGAAGTCCTCCAAGTACCGCTTGGTGGCCGCGCCCTCACCACGCGCCGAGATCACCCCGACCGTCAGGGTGTCCCCCTTGGGGAAGACCCAGCCGTAACTGCCGGGCATCGGGCCCCAGTCGATGAGCACCCGCCCCTTCCAGTCCTCGGCGACCGTCTCCGGCACCGGGATCTCCGCCTCCAGGCCGAGGTCCACCTGGTCGAGCTTCACCCCGACATGCGCTCCTATCCGGCTGGCGCTGCCGTCGGCCCCGACGACCGCCCGCGCGAGCAGCGTCTCGCCGCCCTGGAGGACCACGGCGACCGTACGCCGGTCGGGCACCGCCGAGCCGTGCTGCTCGACGCGCTGGACAGTGACGCCCGTGCGCAGCTCGGCGCCGGCCTTCTGCGCGTGCTCGACGAGCTGCTGGTCGAACTCGGGCCGGTTGATCAGCCCGAACAGCATCTGCTTGGAGCGCCGGGTGCGGGTGAAGCGGCCGTTGTTCGAGAAGGTGACCGCGTGCACCCGGTCCCGGAACGGCAGCTCGAAACCGGGCGGCAACGAGTCCCGTGAGGGGCCGATGATGCCGCCGCCGCATGTCTTGTACCGCGGCAGCTCGGCCTTCTCCAGCAACAGCACACGCCGTCCCGCCACCGCCGCCGCGTAGGCAGCCGAAGCCCCCGCGGGTCCCGCGCCCACCACGACGACGTCCCACACCCGCTGCCCGTCGTCCTGCACGCCGTCCGCCGAAGAGTCGTCCGCCGAAGTGTTCTCGCTGCTCACGATGGTCTGCTGCTCCCGATCAAGCCGTTGCCGCACCTGTCTCCCGCATCCTACGGCGGGCCCGCCCACAGACCACTGTGGGAGGATCTACGGCACTCACAGCTACAACGTCGCACCCACCAGGAGCGTGCCCATGTCGTCGAATCCGGTCGCCGAGACCGTCGCCTCGCTGATGCCCAGGGCGCGGGCGGAGCTCACCGAACTGGTGGCTTTCCAGTCGGTGGCGGACTTCGACCAGTTCCCGAAGAGCGAGAGCGAGGCCGCCGCCCGCTGGGTCGCGGACGCGCTCACCGCCGAGGGCTTCCAGGACGTGGCACTGCTCGACACCCCGGACGGCACGCAGTCGGTCTACGGCCACCTGCCCGGTCCCGCGGGCGCGAAGACCGTCCTGCTGTACGCCCACTACGACGTGCAGCCGCCGCTGGACGAGGCCGGCTGGGCGACCCCGCCGTTCGAACTGACCGAGCGCGACGGCCGCTGGTACGGGCGCGGGGCCGCCGACTGCAAGGGCGGCGTGCTCATGCATCTGCTCGCGCTGCGCGCCCTCAAGGCCAACGGCGGGGTGCCGGTCCACGTCAAGTTCATCGCCGAGGGTTCGGAGGAGCAGGGCACGGGCGGCCTGGAGCGGTACGCCGAGGCGCACCCCGGGCTGCTGGACGCGAACGCCGTCGTCATCGGGGACGCGGGCAACTTCCGCACCGGTCTGCCGACGGTCACCGCCACCCTGCGCGGCATGACCATGCTCCGCGTCCGGATCGACACCCTGGAGGGCAACCTGCACTCGGGCCAGTTCGGCGGCGCCGCCCCCGACGCGCTGTCCGCGCTGATACGCGTACTGGACTCGCTGCGCGCGAAGGACGGGACGACGACGATCGACGGGCTCACCCCGGACGCGTCCTGGGACGGCCTGCGGTACGACGAGGAGCAGTTCCGCAAGGACGCCAAGGTCCTGGACGGCGTCGAGCTGATCGGTGACGGCACGGTCGCCGACCGCATCTGGGCCCGCCCGGCCGTGACGGTCCTCGGCATCGACTGTCCGCCGGTCGTCGGCGCCACCCCGTCCGTGCAGGCGAGCGCCCGTGCGCTGGTCAGCCTGCGGGTGCCGCCGGGCATCGACACCGACGAGGCGACCAAGCTGCTCCAGGTCCATCTGGAGACACACACTCCGTGGGGCGCGCGCGTGAGCACCGAGCGGATCGGCCAGGGCCAGCCGTTCAGCGCGGACACCACCAGCCCGGCGTACGCGGCGATGGCCGACGCGATGGCGGTGGCGTACCCGGGCCAGGAGATGCAGTACGCCGGCCAGGGCGGCTCGATCCCGCTGTGCAACACCCTCGCGGCGCTCTATCCGCACGCCGAGATCCTCCTCATCGGCCTGAGCGAGCCCGAGGCCCGGATCCACGCCGTGAACGAGAGCGTCTCCCCCGAGGAGCTGGAGCGCCTGTCGGTGGCGGAGGCCTTGTTCCTGCGCAACTACGCGGCGGGCTGAACCGCCGGCTCTGCTGTCGGCAGAAGGCCCTCGTCCGCGGACGGGGGCCTTTCTACGGTCGTCCCATGGACGTCATCGAGCTGCTCCCGCACCTCCACCTCCTGCGCTTCCCGGTCGGCCAGGCCTATCTCTGGCGAGACGGCGACGAGTCGACACTGATCGACGCCGGCCCGGCGGGGTCCGCCGCGTCGATCGCCGCCTGCGTACAGGGGCGCCTACGACGGATCGTGCTCACCCATTTCCACGAGGACCATGTGGGCGGGGCGGGCGAGTTGGCCGCTCTGACCGGCGCCGAGGTGCTGGCGCACGAGCTGGACGCGCCGGTCGTACGAGGTGAAGTACCGGGCCCGCCACCGGTGTTCGAGGACTGGGAGCGCCCCCTGCACGCGGAAGCCCTACGACACCTGCCACAGGGCGAGTTCGCGAGGCCGCCGAAGCTCACCGAGCTGTCCGACGGTGATCTGCTCGGCTTCGGCGGTGGGGCGCGGGTCGTCCATGTCCCGGGTCACACGCCCGGCAGTGTCGCGCTCCATCTCCCCGAGCACGGAGTGCTCTTCACCGGCGACGCCGTGGCCGCGTCACCTGTCGACGGGAAGGTGATGCCCGGCGTGTTCAACGTCGACCGGACCCAAGCCCTGCACTCCTTCGAGAAGTTGGCTGAACTCGGGGCGGACCTCGCGTGCTTCGGCCACGGGGGACCGATCATGGGGCCATGGTCTCCGCCACCCGTCTCAGCACCCACGCCGACACCGCCGCCTCCCTCGCCCTCCTGAGCGACCACGCCCTCGCCGACCTCGTGGCATCCGGCACGCCGGCAGGCACCGGCATCGGCGGACGGGCGAGCCTGCTGGAGGTGGACGGCGTACAGGTCTTCGTCAAGCAGGTGCCGCTCACCGCCACCGAGCTCCAGCCGGCCCACGTCCGATCCACCGCGAACCTCTTCGGCCTGCCGTCCCGCTTCCACTACGGCATCGGCGCGATCGGCAGCCCCGGCTTCGGCGCCTGGCGTGAGCTGGCCGTGCACGAGATGACGACCGACTGGGTACGCTCGGGCAGCTTTCCGGGCTTCCCGCTGCTGCACCACTGGCGGGTGCTGCCCGACCTCCCCCAGCCGCTCCCCGGTGACCTCGCCGACGTGGAGCGGTGCGTGGCCTACTGGGGCGGTGGCCGCGAGCGGGTCGAGGCCCTGCGCACGGCGTCCGCGAGCCTGACCCTGTTCCTGGAGTACGTGCCGCACACCCTCCACGACTGGTTCTCCGCACAACTGCGCACGGAGAATGCCGAGCCGGCCTGCGCCCTCGTGGAGCAGGGCCTCGAAGCCGTCACCGGCTTCCTCCGTGCGCAGCGGCAACTGATCCACTTCGACGCCCACTTCGGCAACATCCTCACCGACGGACACCGGCTCTACCTGACCGACTACGGGCTGTCCTTGTCGAGCCGCTTCGCACTCGACCCGCAGGAGCGCGACTTCTACGACCGCCACCGGGAATACGATCGCGCCTACGCCCTCTCCTATCTGGTGCACTGGCTGGTCGTCGACCAGTACGGCCTCGGCCGGGACGAGCGCGAGGAGTTCATCCGCGCATGCGCCGGCGGCAGGCGCCCCGAGGGGATCCTCGCGGCGGCGGCCGAGCTCATCTCGCGGCACGCCCGACTGGCAGTCGTGGTCGGCGACTTCAACCGGCGACTGGAACAGGAGAGCAGGCTCACCCCGTACCCTCACGACGACGTCGAGGCGCTGTCCTCCAGTGCGGTCAGGGCCGGATCGAGCACGATGTCCTCTCCGCGGGCCTCGACGCTCGGCTCCTCCGGGAAGTGACAGGCCGTCAGGTGCCCCTCCGCGTTCCCCGCCGCCCGCACCAGCGGCGGCTCCTCGGTCGCGCACCTGTCCTGGGCCTTCCAGCAGCGGGTACGGAAGCGGCAGCCGGACGGCGGGTCCACCGGCGAGGGCACGTCCCCGGCGAGCCGGATGCGCTCGCGCCGGCGGACGCCGTCCGGATCGGCCTCGGGCACCGCGGACAGCAGGGCGTGGGTGTAGGGGTGCCTCGGCCGCGTGTACAGCGTCTGCCGGTCGGCGACCTCGACGATCTTGCCGAGGTACATCACCGCGACCCGCTCGCAGAAGTGCCGTACGACAGCGAGGTCATGGGCGATGAAGACGAACGCGATGCCGAACTCCCGCTGGAGGTCCTGGAGCAGGTTGACGATCTGCGCCTGGATGGAGACGTCCAGCGCCGACACCGGTTCGTCGGCCACGATGAGCTTGGGCCGCAGCGCGAGCGCCCGGGCGATCCCGATGCGCTGGCGCTGGCCCCCGGAGAACTCGTTCGGGTAGCGGTTGTAGTGCTCGGGGCTGAGTCCGACCGTCTCCAGCAGTTCCTGGGCGCGCTTCTTGTGGCCCTGCGGCGGGTTGATGCCGTTGAGCCGCATCGGCGTCTCGACGATCGTGCCGACCGTGTGCCGGGGGTTCAGTGAGGAGTACGGGTCCTGGAAGATCATCTGGAGGTTCCGGCGAGCCTCCTTCATCCGGTTCTCCGGGGTGTGGGAGATGTCCTCGCCGTCGAACACGACCTTCCCGGCCGTGGGTTCCAGCAGCCGGGTGATCAGGCGGCCCGTCGTCGACTTGCCGCAGCCGGACTCGCCGACCAGACCGAGCGACTGGCCCGCGCCGACCGTGAAGTCGATGCCGTCGACGGCGTGCACGGCGCCGATCTGCCGCTGGAAGACGATGCCGTGGCGGATCGGGAAGTGCTTGGTGAGGCCGCTGACTTCGAGCAGGTGCTCCCCGGCGGCGGGCTGGGTGGTGCTCACGGCTTGCTCCTGTTCGTCCGCCGCGGTCACTGCCCGGCCCCGGCGGCCGTACGAACGCGGATCTCTTGCCTGGTCTCCGGGGTGAGGTGGCAGGCGGCGAGGTGCCGGCCGGTGCCGGCGACGGCCATCAGTTCGGGCCGCTCCGTCGCGCAACGCCCCTCCGGCACCCAGCCCTTGTAGGTGCAGCGGGGGTGGAAGGCGCAGCCTCCGGGAGGGTTGATGAGGCTGGGCGGTGACCCGGCGATCGGGTTCAGCCGCTGTTCGACGTCCCCGGTGATCTGCGGCATCGACTCCAACAGCCCCCAGGCGTAGGGGTGCTGGGGTTCCTTGAGTACGTCGCGCACGGTGCCGTACTCGATCCGGCGGCCGCCGTACATCACCAGGATGTCGTCGGCGATGTCGGCCACCACGCCGAGGTCGTGGGTGATGAGGATGACGGCGGAGCCGAACTCCTCCTGGAGATCTCGGATCAGGTCCAGGATCTGCGCCTGGACGGTGACGTCCAGGGCCGTCGTCGGCTCGTCGGCGATGAGCAGTTCGGGATCGCAGACCAGGGCCATGGCGATCATGGCGCGCTGGCGCATACCGCCGGAGAACTGATGGGGATAGTCCCGGACCCGGCGTTCGGGCTGCGGAATGCCTACCCGTTTCAGCATCTCCACCGCACGCTCCCGGGCCTCCTTCTTCGAGACCCTGTGGTGGACCCGGTAGGCCTCGGCGATCTGGGCGCCGACGGTGAAGTAGGGGTGCAGGGCGGACAGCGGGTCCTGGAAGATCATGGAGACGGTCCTGCCGCGCAGCGCGCGCATGTCGTGCTCCGGAAGGGCGACCAGGTCCTTGCCGTCCAGCCGGATCTCCCCGGAGACCACTGCGCGCGTGCCCTTGTGCAGCCCGAGCAGGGCCAGCGAGGTGACCGACTTCCCCGAGCCGGACTCGCCGACGATGCCGAGGGTGCTGCCCTTGTCCAGGGTGAAGGAGACGCCGTCGACGGACTTGACGATCCCGTCCTCGGTCGGGAAGTGCACGCGCAGGTCCCGTACGTCGAGGAAGGGGGCGGCCGCGGGATCGACGGCCGCCGGTTGCGGTGAGGTCTGCAGGGACACGGGGTTTTCCTTGCTGCGGTGAGGGGGCTCAGGCGAGGCGGACACGGGGGTCGACGAGGCCGTAGACCACGTCGACGACCACGTTGGCGAGCACGACGAAGGTGGCCGCGAAGAGCGTGGTGCCGAGGATGACGGGCAGGTCGGAGTTCTGCACCGAGTCGACCGCGAGCTTGCCGATGCCGTTGATGCCGAACACCGACTCGGTGATGACCGCGGAGCCGCCGATCAGCGAGCCGACGTCCATGCCGAAGATGGTGAGGATCGGGGTGATGGCGGCCCGCAGGCCGTGCTTGAGGACGACCTTGCCGCTGGACAGGCCCTTGGCCCGGGCGGTGCGCATGTAGTCCTCGGCGAAGACCTCCAGCATGGAGGAGCGGGTGAGCCGGGTGTACAGCGCGAGGTAGACGATGACCAGGGTGGCCCACGGCAGGATCAGGCCCTCGAACCAGGCGCTCGGGTCCTCGGTGATCGGGGTGTAGCCGGAGGCGGGCAGGATCTGCCACTTGTCGACGAACAGGTAGAGCAGCAGCAGTCCGACGAAGTAGATCTGCACGGAGACACCGAGCAGGGCGAGTCCCACCGCCGCCTTGTCGGCGGCCTTGCCCCGGCGGACGGCGGCGAGCGTGCCGAGGCCGACGCCCAGGATCAGGAAGAACACCGCGGCGCCGAGTCCGAGCGAGAGGTCCGCGGGGAAGTCGCCCAGCAGGGTGCTGAGGACGGGGGTGTCGGTCTGGAAGGAGATCCCGAGGCAGGGCGCGCCGCAGTGCACGCGCAGGCTCTGGTCTCCGTAGTCACGGCCGACGAAGAGGCCCTTGAAGAACTCCCAGAACTGGGTGAGGAAGCTCTTGTCGAGCCCGAGCGAATGCTTGATCTCGGTCAGCCGGGAGGGCGAGCAGGTCTTGCCGCAGGCCAGGAGTGCGGGATCGGACGGCAGCGCGAAGAAGATCACGAAGGTGATCACGGTGATCACCAGAAGGATCGCGGCCGCTGCCAGCAGGCGCCGGATGAGGTAACGAACCATGTCGTGCTGGACCTGACGTGAGAGGGGGTGCCCGCCGGCCGGGGACCGCCGGCGGGCCGAGGAGGGGTGCGTCAGCTCTTGACGTACACGTGGACGAGGCTGGGCTCGGCGAGGATGGGGTCCGGGATGACCCCGCCGACCTTGGAGCCCGCCAGTTCGCTGAAGTTCATGTACATCAGCGGGACCACCGCGGCGTCCTTCATGATCTGCTCGTCCAGGGCGCCGTAGGCGGCGTTGGCCTGCTTGACGTCGGTCATCTTGGCGATCTTGTCGATCTGCGCGTTGACCGCGGGGTCGTTCAGGTACGCCAGGTCCTGGTTGGACTGCGGCAGCTTGGCGATCTGCCGTCCGTCGAAGAGCACGGGCAGCACGGTGGAGGCGTTCGGCCAGTCCGCGATCCAGTCGACCCAGGTCAGGTCGTACTGGTTCTTCACGTTGTCGATGTTGCTGAAGTAGTTCGCCGCGTCGATCGGGGTGATGTTCACCGTGATGCCGATCTTGCCGAGCGACGTCTTCACCGCGTCACCGAAGTGCTCCAGGGTCGGTGTGTTCTCCACCGCCAGCGACATGGTGAGCTTGGGGTTCCCGACCTGCTTCATCAGCGCCTTGGCCTTGGTGAGGTCACCCGCGGGGTTGGTGCTGTAGAGGTTGAACTTCTTGTAGCCGTCGATGCCGGGGCTGATCATGGTGCTCGCGTAGTCGCCGTACGCCGAGCCGCCGAACGCGCCGCGGACGGTGGTCTTGTCGATCGCGTACTCGATGGCCTGACGGACCTTCAGGTCCTTGGTCCGTGTGGTGTTGATGGCGAGGTAGTTGATGCCGGGAGCCGGAATGTTGTAGAGACGGGACTTGAGCGACTGGTCGCTGGAGATCGTCGTCAGGTCGGAGCCCGCGATCGGCCACTGCATGATCGAGGTCTGGGCGGCGCCGGCGTCGGACTTGATCTGCTGGTCGATCGCCGACTGGTCCTGGCCGAGTTTCACGTCGATCTCATTGACGTTCTGCTGCCGGATCGGGTCGGTCGACTGCTTCCAGTGCGTGTTCTTGACGAGGACGACTTCCTTGTTCTTGGTGTACGACTTGATCATGTACGGCCCGTCGGACCAGACGTGTGTGTCGTACGTGGCCCCCGTGTCGTGGGCCTTGGGCACCCCGGACCAGCCGGGCATGGCGGTCGTCTCGTTGAAGTCCGCGACGGGCTGGCCGAGATGGAACACGATCGTGGACGCGTCGGGCGTCTGGATGGAGGCGAGCTCCTTGCCCGAGTAGGGCCCCTTGTAGGAGGAGCCGCCGACCAGCCACTGACTGGCGTACGGCGGGCCGCCGTTGATGTCGGGCGAGAAGGTCCGCTCGACGCCGTACTTGACGTCCTGCGCCGTGACGGGCGTGCCGTCCTGCCACACGACGCCCTTGCGCAGGTGGAAGGTCCACACCGTGTCGCCGTTGCTGGGCGTTCCGGTGTCGGTGGCCAGATCGCCGACGAGCTTGGGCTGGGAGCCGGTCTCGTCCCATCCGGTCAGGGTGCGCACGATCTCCTGGTCCATGCTCGAACCCTCGGTCGTGTAGGTGCGCTGAGGGTCGAGGTGGTCGAAGTCGGCGTGGTCGAGGACGGTCAGCGTGCCGCCCTTGGTCGGGGACCCGCTCCCGGTGGTGCTGGAGGAGCCCCCGCATGCGGTGGCCCCCAGGGCGATCGCCACGGCGGTGGCCGCGAGCGCGATCGAGCGCCTTCTGCGCGTCATTGGGTAACACTCCGTTCTTTTACGGCTCGGCGGTGCGACCCGAGTGGGGTCGTGCGTGCCGGTGTCGAGGGGGGACCGCGTCAGCTTCGGGCCGCGCGGGGATCTAGGGCGTCCCGGACTCCGTCTCCGAGGAGGTTGAGCCCGAGGACGAGGATCAGGAGCAGGACGCCGGGGACGAACAGGTACATCGGGTCCTGCAGGAAGTACTGGGAGGCGTCCGACAGCAGCGCCCCCCAGTCCGGGTTGGGCGGGATGACACCCACGCCGAGGTACGACAGGGCCGCCTCGGTGGTGATGTTCTGCGGGACGGCCAGCGCGAAGGAGATCAGGACCGGCGCCCACAGGTTCGGCAGCAGCTGCCGGAAGAGGATGTGCCACCGGCCGGCGCTCATGATCCGCGCGGCGTCGACGAACTCCCGTTCGCGCAGCGACAGGACCTGCCCTCGCACCAGCCGGGCGGTGTAGGCCCAGGCGAACACCGCGATGTTGAGGACGAGGACCAGCAGCCGCAGGTTCTCGTCGGTGCCGCCGTGGCTGTTGGTCTGCATCGCGTTCTGGATGACCGGGGTCAGCGCGATGATGAACAGCAGCTGCGGGAAGGCCAGCATCACGTCCATGATCCGCGAGAGCACGGAGTCGACCCAGCCGCCGGAGTATCCCGCCGCGAGGCCCGCCACGACACCGACGACGGTGGACAGCACGGCCGAGGCGAAGCCGACGAGGAGCGAGGTGCGCAGGCCGTAGACGATCCGGGCGAACAGGTCGTAGCCCGTGCCCGGTTCGACCCCCAGCAGGTGGGTGAGGCTGATGCCGCCCAGCGCACCGCGCGGGAAGTTGCCGGTGTCCGGGTCGATCGCCCTGCCGTCGGGGGTGATCGGCCCCCAACCGGTGATCGCGGTCAGGACCGGAGCCAGCAGCGCGACCAGGATGAACAGGACGGTGATCACGAAGGCGATCAGGGTGACCTTGTCCCGTCTGATGCGCCGCCAGGCCATTCGGGCGGGCGAGCGCCCGGTGATGACCGTGCCGTCGCTCCGCGGGTTCGGCGAAGGTTCACCGGCTTGCGTGGTGCCGGTGTCGGCGGGCATCGGCTGCTGTTGCGTCGTCATCGTGCGGACGTCCCGGGTATGTGCTGGGGCTGGCGCGGAGTTTTCGCCGTCGCCGGCGGACAGGGTCTCGTCATGGGGCTGTTGCCGTGAGACTGAGCGGACTGTCGCAACACGCTGAGAGGCCGGTCAAGGCGGAAAATGACCGGAAAGGGGATTGTTTGCGCTCCTTGCCAAGAGTTGACGAGGGCGGGACGTTTCGTTAGCTCTGACATGGAGGTATCACGACGATTCCCTTGGCTGGTTCTCGCCCTCCGCTTGCCTGAGTCGAACATGCCTCGAACATGGCGAAGCCCCGTCGGCACCGAATGCCGACGGGGCCTCCCCCGGACGTCAGCCGATCGGAACCCCGGCTTCCAGGTACAGCGCGGCCCCGCGTTCACGGGCCCGCAGCGCCCACCGCAACCGCTCGTAACGCACCGGCGGCAACAGCTCGGCGGCCTCCTCCTCGCTGGCGAAACACCAGCCGCGCAGCTCGGGACCGGGCAGCAGAACCGCCCGTGCCCGGGCGGAGTCGAGCCGGCCGCCGTCGAAGAGGAGGCGCAGTCCGCCGTATCCGGGAGGCGCGGGCGGCTCCCAGTCGACGACCAGGAGACGCGGTACGTGCTCCAGCTGGATGCCGGTCTCCTCGGCGACCTCGCGCACGCCGGCCCGGGCCGGCGCCTCGCCGCGCTCGACGACGCCGCCGGGGAACTCCCAGCCGGCCTTGTAGGTGGGGTCGACGAGCAGCACCCGGTCGCGCTCGTCGAAGAGGAGGACCCCGGCGGCCACGGTCTCGGCGGTGGGCTCGGGGGTCTGCACGATGTCGCACACCGGCACGGTCCCGGCGCCGAGGTCCTCGGCGATGCGGGCGGCCGTCTCGTACGGGGTGAGCGCGCCGGTGTCGATCAGGTGGGCGTCGGCGGTGAGCCAGGAGGCGAGGGCGGCCCGGTAGGGCTCGATGTGGTCGTACGCCCAATGCCCCTGCCCCATCTCGCCGGGCGGAAGGGTCGGCGGGGTCTCCCGCCCGGCTATTCGCTCGCGCAGGATCGTTTCCGCCGGAGCGAGGAGAACATGCCGGACGGTGATCCGGCGGGCGGCGAGGCCGCCAAAGATCTCGTCGCGGTACTCCTGGCGCAGCAGGGTCATGGGGACCACGAGGGTCCCGCCGAGCTCGGCGAGCATCGCGGCCGCCGTGTCGATCACCAGACGTCGCCAGATCGGCAGGTCCTGGAAGTCGCCGACCTCGGTGAGGTGCTTGGGCGGCAGCAGACGCACGACCGCCGCGCCGATGTCCTCGGGGTCGAAGAGCGTGCTGTTCGGGATCAGTTCGATCAGTTCCCGTGCGGCGGTGGTCTTCCCCGCACCGAACGCGCCGTTGATCCAGACGATCACGGACTCCCCCTCTTCTGTTTGGCCCCCTGAGGCTTGCCCGCTCCACCCTGCCACGGAAACCAGCCGCAGATGAGGGCGCACAAACGCGGCGCCGGGACCCCTCGTCCAGAGGGGTCCCGGCGCCGCGGTCCGCGCAGGCCTTGTCAGCCCTTCCCCCCGAGGGCGGTCCCGTCCACGCCGTCCAGACTGTCGTTGGCGACGGTGTGGTCGACGGTGCTGAGGGTCTTGTCGACGTCGATGCGGTTGAGGTCCTCACCCACGGAGTGCGAGGGAGTGACCGCCGCGACGACGAAGCCGGTGGCGAGGGAGGCGATGGCGAGCATGCTGCGCTTCTTCATGGCCTGATCAACGTCGACGGACGGAATGGGTCACGCTGCCGTACGCCGTGCCGCTCTCTTCCACCACAGTCCAACACGTCCTACCTTTAACCCACACTGAATGACGCGTACATGCAGTCATCGCACCTTCAGCCGGTTCGGAGGAACGTAACGATGCGTCACCTTCACACCCGCACAACCCGCCGAAGGATGGTCGCCGCACTCAGCGTGCTGCTGTTGGCGGTGCCCGGCGCTTCCGCCGTCGCGGACGAGGAGGGGCCGGCGTCACCCGCCCTGGCCGACGGCCTGGCCCTCACCCCGCCCATGGGCTTCAACAACTGGAACTCCACCCACTGCCGGGCCGAGTTCGACGAGTCCATGGTCAAGGGGATCGCGGACATCTTCGTCGAGAAGGGCCTCAAGGACGCCGGCTACCAGTACGTCAACCTCGACGACTGCTGGGCACTGCCGGCCCGGGACGCGGACGGCAAGCTCGTCCCGGACCCGGCCCGCTTCCCGAACGGGATCAAGGCCGTCGCCGACTATGTGCACGCCAAGGGCCTCAAGCTCGGCATCTACACCAGCGCGGGCACGAAGACGTGCAACAGCGCCGGCTTCCCGGGCGCGCTGGGCCACGAGTACAGCGACGCACAGCAGTTCGCCGACTGGGGCGTGGACTATCTCAAGTACGACAACTGCAACAACCAGGGCGTGGACGCCAGACTGCGCTACACGACCATGCGCGACGCCCTCGCGGCGACCGGCAGACCCATCGTCT
Organism: Streptomyces sp. SAI-127; assembly: GCF_029894425.1. Lineage (NCBI taxonomy): Bacteria > Bacillati > Actinomycetota > Actinomycetes > Kitasatosporales > Streptomycetaceae > Streptomyces > Streptomyces sp. SAI-127. The sequence continues at coordinate 9,183,735 of NZ_JARXYJ010000001.1, read as the reverse complement.
ACAGCATCTGCGAATGGGGCGAGAACAAGCCCTGGGAGTGGGCGGCGGACGTCGGACACCTGTGGCGCACCACCGGGGACATCAGCGACACCTGGGGCTCGATGCTGTCGATCCTCAAACAGAACCTGCCCCTCGCGCCCCACGCGGGCCCCGGCCACTGGAACGACCCCGACATGCTGGAGGTCGGCAACGGCGGCATGACGGCCACCGAGTACCGCTCGCACTTCTCGATGTGGTCGGTCATGGCGGCCCCCCCCTGCTCATCGGCAGCGACCTGCGCACGGCCTCCGACGAGACCTTCGAGATCCTCGGCAACAAGGAGGTCATCGCCGTCGACCAGGACCCGCTGGGCAAGCAGGGATCCGTCGTCTCCTCCGAGAGCGGACGCTGGGTCGTCGCCAAGGAGATGAAGGACGGCAGCCGCGCGGTGGCCCTGTTCAACGAGACGAGCAGCCCGCAGCGCATCGCCACCACCGCCGCGGCCGTCGGCCTGCCCGGCGCCGACGCGTACACCCTGCGCGACCTGTGGCAGCACAAGAGCTACAACACCGCGGGCACGATCTCGGCGACCGTCCCGGCGCACGGAACGGTCCTCGTACGGGTCTTCGCCGACCGCAGGTGGAACCAGCACCCGCCCGCCGTCGAACTCGGCCTGGACGGCAGTCCGTTGGTCCAGGCCGGCACGCCGGCCCGGCTGACGACGACCGTCACCGACCTGGGACGCACCCCGGCCCAGCAGGTCTCCGTACGGCTGTCCGGCCCCGAGGGGTGGGCCGTGAAGCCGACCTCGCCGACCACCTCGGCGGTCCTGTCCACGGGCCGCTCGCTGCGCACGAAGTGGACGGTCACCGCTCCACAGGGGACACCGACGGGGTCGTACGACCTGACGCTCAAGGCGAGTTACCGCTCACCGGCCGGTGTCCTGGTCGAGAACCTGCTGCCGTTCAGCGCGACCGTGGTGGTGCCGCCGCCGGCGGGGACCTCGGGACTCGGTGACCTTCCGTGGCTCTCGGCCGCCAATGGCTACGGTCCCGTGGAACGCAACACCAGCAACGGGGAGAGCGCCGCGGGCGACGGTCATCCGATCACCATGGGCGGCGTGGTGTACGCCAAGGGGCTCGGGGCGCACGCGGAGAGCGCCGTCGAGTACTACACGGGCGCGGCCTGCGAGACCGTCACCGCCGACGTCGGTGTCGACGACGAGAAGGGTGCGAACGGCACCGTCGCCTTCGAGATCTGGGCGGACGGCACCAAGGTGGCGGCCACCGGGGTCCTCACCAACGCCATGCCGGCCGAGCCGCTCACCGCGGACATCACCGGCGCCCGGCTGGTCCGGCTCGTCGTCACCGACGGCGGGGACGGCATCGACTCGGACCACGCGGACTGGGCGGACGCGCGGTTGAGCTGCTGACGCGCCTGGCGGCCGGTCCCGCGGGCCCGGCCGCCAGGTGAACGTTTCTGCCGACGCCGACACCTCGCGCCGCCCCGGCGTCAGACCGCCGCTGCCGTGTCCGCCTGCTTCGCGAGCGCCGCCGCGGCCGCGCCGACCAGCCCCGCGTCCGTGCCCATCTGGGCGGGCACGATCGTCAGGCGCTGGACGAAGGAGAGGGTCGCGTAGTCGCCCAGCGCCTTGCGCAGCGGCTCGAAGAGGACATCACCCGCCTTGCCGACCCCGCCGCCGATGACGGCGATGTCGATCTCGACGAGGGTCGCGGTGGCGGCGATACCGGCGGCGAGTGCCTGGGCGGCCCGCTGGAAGGAGGCCACGGCGACCGGATCGCCGCCTCGGGCCGCGTCGGCCACCGCGGCGGCGGACGTGTCACCGTCAGGACCGGGCCGCCAGCCGTTCTCCAGCGCGCGCCGGGCGATGTTCGGGCCGCTGGCTATGCGCTCCACACAGCCGCGCGCCCCGCACGGGCACGGGTCACCGTCGAGGTCGACGCTGATGTGCCCGATGTGCCCGGCGTTCCCGGTGGGCCCGGCGTGCAGTTGGCCGTTCAGCACCAGCCCGCCTCCCACACCGGTCGACACGACCATGCACAGCGCGTTGTCGTGCCCGCGGGCGGCGCCCTGCCAGTGCTCCGCCGCCGTGATGGCCACACCGTCGCCGATCAGCTCGACAGGGAGCCCGCCGGCCGCCTCGCGGACCCTGCTGACCAGCGGATAGTCCCGCCAGCCGGGCACGTTCACCGGGCTCACGGTCCCGGTGGAGGCGTCCACCGGGCCCGCGCTGCCGATACCGAGGGCGCCCGCGCGGCCCCACAGCGGCGAGTCCGTGAGTTCGCCGAGGGTCTCCTCGACGGCCCGCATCACGGTGTCGCCGTCCTCCTGCGCGGGCGTGGCGCGTTGCGCCCGGAGCAGGATCCGGCCGTGGCCGTCCACCAGCGCTCCGGCGATCTTGGTGCCGCCGATGTCGAGCGCAGCCACGAGGTCGGTGTGCATCAGTGTCAGTTCTCCCCGGTCAGCCTTGGGAATGGACAGGCCGGTCTCGCGGTGGGGGCGCAGGCCGACAGATTGCGGTGGACAGTGTCTCCCGCTTCTGACAACGTTGTCCAGGCTCTATGCTCGACGCCACATCCTCATACAAAATCATGGACCGCCGCATCCCCGTCGACGACAGGAACAGGACGCCGTATCGTGCCCGACACCCACAGCCGAGCAGACCGCCTCGCCACGACCCGGTACGGCAACCGTCCGACCATGAAGGACGTGGCCGCGCGGGCCGGCGTCGGGCTCAAGACGGTCTCCCGTGTGGTCAACGGCGAACCGGGGGTCACCCCCGAGACGGAGCACCGGGTGCGGGAGGCCATCGACGCCCTCGGCTTCCGCCGCAACGACAGCGCGCGCGTCCTGCGCAAGGGCCGTACGGCCAGCATCGGCCTGGTCCTGGAGGACCTCGCCGACCCGTTCTACGGCCCCCTCAGCCGCGCGGTGGAGGAGGTGGCCCGGGCCAACGGCGCCCTGCTCATCAACGGCTCCAGCGCCGAGGACCCCGAGCGCGAGCAGGAACTGGTGCTGGCGCTGTGCGCCCGGCGCGTGGACGGCCTCGTGGTCATCCCGGCCGGTGACGACCACCGTTATCTGGAGCCGGAGCTGAAGGCGGGCGTGGCCACGGTGTTCGTGGACCGTCCGGCGGGCCGGATCGACGCCGACGTCGTCCTCTCCGACAACTTCGGCGGTGCCCGCGACGCCGTGGCCCACCTGATCGCCCACGGCCACCGGCGGATCGGCTTCATCGGCGACATGCCCCGCATCCACACGGCCGTCGAGCGGCTGCGCGGGTACCGGGCCGCCATGGAGGACGCCGGCATCGAGGTGACGGACGCCTGGACGTCGCTGGGGGTCACCGACCCGGTGCGGGTGCGCGCGGCGGCCGAGGGGATGCTCTCCGGCCCCTCCCCCGTCACCGCGATCTTCACCGGCAACAACCGGGTGACGGTCACCGTGATCCGTGTCCTCGCCGAACACACCCGCCGAGTCGCCCTCGTCGGCTTCGACGACATCGAACTCGCCGATCTGCTGCAGCCGGGCGTCACGGTCGTCGCCCAGGACGCGGCTACGCTGGGACGTACGGCCGCCGAGCGACTGTTCCGCCAGCTGGACGGCACGCTGCTGACGCCGGAGCGGATCGAACTGCCGACGCGACTGATCACCCGGGGCTCGGGCGAGCTGCCGCCGGCGGACTGAGGTGCCATGGAGGACTTCACCCTGGAGACCCTCGGCCTGGCCGAGGCACCTCGCGAGCACCCGCTGCGGTATCCCGGCGCCTGGCCGACGGACTCCGCGCTGCTCGACGGTGACCGGCTGGTGCCGCTGCCCCCCGACCGGCTGTTGCACGAGGAGCGCACTCCCGTCCTCGCGGTCGGCTCCAACGCCAGTCCCGGCCAACTGCGCCACAAGATGGTCGAGTTCGGGATCACCTCGCCGATCCCGATGGTCAAGACACGGGTGACCGGCGTCGACGTGGGCGTGTCCGCGCACGTGAGCCGCATGGGATACGTGTCGGCGTCTCCCTTCCACGCCCCGGACACCGTACGGGAGTTGTTCGTCATCTGGCTGGACGCCGAGCAACTGGCGATCATCGACGCGAGCGAGGGGGTGCCGCTGCCGAACGGCAACTACGGGCGCGCCTGGCTGCCCGCGCCCGAGGTGCGGGTCGAGCTGCCCGGCGGCGTGACCCTGCCGGGTGTCCACTCGTACGTCAACCGCCACGGCGTCCTGCACGACGGCACCGGCGCCGCGCGCACCCACCCCGGCCAGCGGGAACTGCTGACCGAACTCCTCGTGGGGTCGGCCCGCTTGCGCGCGCTGTTCGGCGTCACGCCGGAGGAGTTCGTCGCACGGGCCCGTGCCGACCGGCAGCTGTGCGAGGCGGGCACCCGGCTGTTCGCCGACGAGAAGCGGGTCACGGAGTCCGGACTGGAGCCCTACGTGATCGTTCAGCAGACCGGGAGTCCCGGCACCGGCTCGTCGTTGTTCCCGCCCTTGATGTAGACGTCGCTGACGTACACGCCGGTGTTGCCGCTGTCGTCGTCCGTCTTCGCCCACCAGACGTTGGTCCACTCGCCGGATGTCTCGCGGCGGCCCAGGTTCTGCTGGCAGTAGAAGTAGTTGGTGCCCGCGTTGAGGACGCCGGCCTCGGCGCCGGAGGCGGTGTAGGACGTGGCCGTCTTCCAGACGGTGCAGTTGTACTTGCCGCCGCCGATGGCGGTGCAGGCCGGGGCCGGGGTGCCGGCGCCGCCGTCCCCGGTCGTGCCGCCGTCCCCGGAGCCGCTGCCGCCGGAGCCGCTGCCGCCCGACGAACCGTCCGAGCCGTCGCCCCCTGAGGTGCCACCGCCGGAGGAGTTGGCCGTGGCGGACGCGGAGGCCCGGCTCGTGGGCTTGGAGCCCCCGTCGTCGCCGGACGTCTCCTTCGCGCTCGGGGTCTTCTTGTCGTCCCCGTCCGTAGGCTCGGGACTGCTGGATCGGTCGGCGTCGGTGCGGGCGGGCGTGGAGGCCGTCGCCGTGGTGGCGGTCGCGGTCGGACGGGCGTCGGCCTCGGCGTCACCCGAGTTGTTCAGCATGGCGACGGCTGTTCCGGCCACCGCGAGCACGACGGTGACGGCCGCGGCGGCGAGCAGCGCGCGGCCCTTGCGGCGGGGCCGGGGCGCGGTGGTCATGGGGCCCGTCGGGAGCGGGTCGTGGGGCCCGGACGCGCCGTGGCCGTGAGCCGGAGACCCGGGCTGTCCCGGAGCGGCGACGGACGCCCCCGAGCCGTGTTCCGAGGGCCCGGGTTGCCCCGGACCACCGCTCTGAGAGGCGGACGCCACCCACCAGGGTGCCGGGGCCCCGGCCTGCTCGTCAGCACCAGCAGCACCCGGCGTGCCCTGTCCCGGAGTCCCGGGCTCGGCAGCCGCCGCGGGCGCGGTCGGTTGCGCGGTCCCCGCCGTTTCGTGCTCACCGGGGCCCTGGTCCTGCCCAGCCCCCTGCGTCGCCGTCGGCCTCGTCGGGTCCGTGGGCCTCGTCGGGTCCGTCGGTCCGAGACCGGCCGATGGCACCGCCGCCGCGGGAACGTCGGGTGTCGCCTCGGCCCGCCCCGCCGAACCGGCCGTACTCGTCGAACCCGCCGTACTCCGCAAGGTCGTCGTGGGGCTGTCCGCCCCGGCCCCGTCCGCAACCGCCTGCAGCAGCGCGCGGGCCTCCCCGGCCCCCGGACGTGCCTCGGGACGCTTGTCCAGCAGGCGCTGGAGAACCGGGCCGAGGGGGCCGGCACTGCGGGATTCGGGGAGCGGCTCGCCGACGATCGCGGTGAGCGTGGAGAACGTCGACGTACGGCGGAACGGCGAGGCGCCCTCGACCGCCGCGTACAGCGTGGCGCCCAGGCCCCAGACGTCGGAGGCCGGTCCCGGATCGGCACCCTGGGCGCGCTCGGGCGCCATGTAGTCCAGGGAGCCGACGAGATGGCCGGTGCGGGTGAGGTTCGTGGCCGAGCCGTCCCCCGGATCGTCCATCGTGGCGATGCCGAAGTCGGTCAGCAGGACGCGGCCCGAGCGGTCGAGCAGGATGTTGCCGGGCTTGACGTCCCGGTGCAGTACGCCGGCTTCGTGGGCGGCGGCCAGCGCGTCCATGACCTTGGCGCCGATGCCGGCCGCCTCGCGCGGGTCGAGGGGGCCGCGCTTGCGCAGCACGGCGTCCAGGGACGGCCCGTCGACCAGCTCCATGACGATCAGCGGACGCCCGTCGACCTCGGCCACGTCGTGCACCGCGACGACGCCGGGATGCCGGACCCGGGCCGCCGCACGGGCCTCGCGCTGCATCCGCAGCCGCAAATCCGCGAGTTCGGGACCGTCGGCGTCGGTATAAGTGCGCAGTTCCTTGACGGCGACCTCGCGGCCGAGAACCTCGTCGACGGCCCGCCAGACCACACCCATGCCGCCGCGACCGAGCTGGGCCACGACACGATAACGCCCGGCCAGCAGCCGACCGGCTTCGTCCTGGCCCTTTCCGTTGGTCTCCCCCGAAGACACCGCTGCCCCGTTCCTGTGAACACGTCAATGCGTGCGGTACAGCCTACGGGGCAGGAGTGACGGCTTCAGCCGGTGGTTGCGACCGTGACAGGGCCGCTACCTCTCCGCCTGCTTGGTGCTAGTTCGTGGAGACGGTCAGGTCACCGCGCCGGGGCACCGCGTACCCCTCCAGGTCGGCCCGCGTCAGACCCGTCAGCCGGGCCACCTCGCCGATGTCGAGGGCGCCGCAGTCGAGCCCGCGCAGCAGATAACCGCTGAGCGCCTTGGCGGTGGCCGGCTCGTCCATGACGTCGCCGCCGACCCGGCCCGCGTACCGGGCGAGTCGGCCGGCGGCCTGCTCGAAGCCCTCTCGGTAGAAGGCGAACACGGCGGCGTACCGGGTGGGGATGTGGCCGGGGTGCATGTCCCAGCCCTGGTAGTAGGCGCGGGCCAGCGCCCGGCGCGTCAGGCCGTAGTGCAGTCGCCAGGCGTCGTGGACCTTCGTCGTCGGACCGACCGGCAGGACGTTCGTGGAGCCGTCCGAGACCCGTACCCCGGTGCCCGCGGCCGCGACCTGCATGATCGCCTTCGCGTGGTCGGCGGCGGGGTGGTCGCTCGCCTGGTGGGCGGCGGAGACGCCGAGGCAGGCGCTGTAGTCGAAGGTGCCGTAGTGCAGTCCGGTGGCGCGGCCCTCGGCGGCCTGGATCATACGGGCGACGGTGGCGGTGCCGTCGGTGGCGAGGATGGACTGGCTGGTCTCGATCTGGATCTCGAAGCCGAGTCGGCCGGAGTCGAGACCGTACGCCTTCTCGAAGGCCTCCAGGAGCCGGACGAAGGCGGTGACCTGCTCGGCGTAGGTCACCTTGGGCAGGGTCAGCACCAGTCCGTCGGGCAGGCCGCCCGCCGCCATGAGACCCGTGAGGAAGACGTCGAGGGTCCGGATGCCGCGGTCCCGGACGGCCGCCTCCATGCACTTCATGCGGATGCCCATGTACGGGGCCGCCGTGCCGTTCCTGTACGCCCCGGCGATCAGTCGTGCCGCGCGGGCCGCCGTCTCGTCCTCCTCGGCGTCCGGGCGCGGGCCGTAGCCGTCCTCGAAGTCGACGCGCAGGTCCTCGATCGGCTCGTGCTCCAACTTGGCGCGCACGCGCGCGTAGACGGGCTCGGCGAGGTCGTCGGACAACCCGAGGACGGCGGCGAAGGACGCGGCGTCCGGGGCGTGTTCGTCGAGGGCGGCGAGAGCCTTGTCCCCCCAGGAGCGAATGGTGTCGGAGGCGAAGACGTCACCGGGGACGTAGACGGTGTGCACGGGCTGGCGGGTGCCGGGGTCTCCGGGGTAGCGGCGCTCCAGTTCGGCGTCGACCGGCGCGAGGGAGGCGCTGATCTCCTCGCTGACGGCACCCGCGAGGCTCGTCGCCACCTTCTCCTGCTGGCCCTGGCCCATCCCACACCCTCCTGTTTTCCGCTCTACGGAATCAACAATCCGTAGAGCGAAGTTATCCATGAAGCTTCCGGACGGTCAACACCCCGTCCACAGCATGAGCCACCGCGTTCATTCAAGGCGCCGAGAACCTCTACGCCCTCTACCGCACTCCGGTTCGAACATTCATCCTGTCCCGTCGGGAGGGAACAACATGTCGGACACCCACAGAATGACGCGTCGCATGGGCCTCAGAACCGCCATGGCCGCCGCCGTCACCGTGCCGCTCATGGGCACGCTGCCGGCCTCCGCCGCCAAGCCGTCAAACCGCCGACTCGATGTCATGACGTTCAATCTCCGCTTCGCAAGCACCTCCGAACCCAACAGCTGGACCGCCCGCCGTCCGGTGATGCGCCGGCTGTTACGTCGGGAAGCCCCGACCCTGATGGGCACCCAGGAAGGCCTCTACCAGCAACTGCTCGACATCCACGCCGACCTCGGACCGCACTACGACTGGATCGGCACCGGCCGCGAGGGCGGCAGCCACGACGAGTCCACGGCGATCTTCTACGACACCCGGCGCCTGGCCCCGGTCGAGCACGACACGTACTGGCTCTCCGACACGCCCAGGGTCATCGGCTCGAACACCTGGGGTGGAGCGCTCCCGCGGATCGTCACGTGGGTCCGCTTCCGCGACCGGGCCGTCGGCGGACGGGAGTTCCACGTCCTCAACACCCACTTCGACCACGTGGGCCAGTACGCGCGCGAGCGGTCCGCCCAGTTCCTCGCCCAGAGGATCGCCGGGTTCGACCGCTCGTCACCGGTGGTGGTGACCGGCGACTTCAACGCCACGGCCCACGACAACCCGGCGTACGACAGCCTGCTCGCCACGGGTCTCGTCGACACCTGGGACACGGCCGCGGAACGCGGCAAGCAGTACGCCACCTTCCACGGCTACAAACCCCTCACCCCCGACGGCGACCGCATCGACTGGATCCTCACCTCGCCCGGCGTCACCGTCCACCGGGCCTCGATCAACACCTTCTCGATGAACGGGCAGTTCCCGAGCGACCACCTGCCGGTACAGGCCACTGTCACCCTGGGATGAGCCGAGGCCCCCGCGACCGCGTCGGCGGTCACGGGGGCCTCGTACGCCCGGACGGGGTCAGCCCTTGCGGGTGTTGATCTCCTCGGTGAGGGCGGGGACGACGTCGAAGAGGTCGCCGACGACGCCGTAGTCGACGAGGTCGAAGATCGGGGCCTCGGCGTCCTTGTTGACCGCCACGATGGTCTTGGAGGTCTGCATGCCGGCGCGGTGCTGGATCGCGCCGGAGATGCCGTTGGCGATGTACAGCTGCGGCGAGACACTCTTGCCGGTCTGGCCGACCTGGTTGGTGTGCGGGTACCAGCCCGCGTCCACCGCGGCCCGGGAGGCGCCGACGGCCGCGCCGAGGGAGTCGGCCAGGGCCTCGATGATCGCGAAGTTCTCGGAGCCGTTGACGCCGCGGCCGCCGGAGACCACGATCGCGGCCTCGGTCAGCTCCGGACGCCCGGTCGACTCACGCGGGGTACGGCCGGTCACCTTGGTGCCGGTGGCCTGCGCGGAGAACGTCACCGACAGCTCCGATACCGCGGGGTTGGCCGGGGCGGCCTCCACGGCGGCGGAGTTGGGCTTGACGGTGATGACCGGGGTGCCCTTGGAGATGCGGGACTTGGTGGTGAAGGAGGCGGCGAACACCGACTGGGTGGCCACCGGGCCCGCCTCGCCGGCTTCCAGGTCGACGGCGTCGGTGATGATGCCGGAGCCGATGCGCAGCGCCAGGCGGGCGGCGATCTCCTTGCCCTCGGCGGAGGGACGGCACCAGCACGGCGGCCGGGGAGACGGCCTCGACGGCGGCCTGCAGCGCGTCGACCTTGGGGACGACCAGGTAGTCGGCGTACTCGGAGGCGTCGTGGGTCAGGACCTTGACGGCGCCGTGCTCGCCCAGGACGGCGGCGGTGTCGGCGGCACCGGCACCCAGCGCGACGGCGACCGGCTCGCCGATACGGCGGGCCAGGGTCAGCAGCTCCAGGGTGGGCTTGCGGACGGCGCCGTCCACGTGGTCGACATAGACGAGAACTTCAGCCATGGGAATGCTCTCCTGCGGATTGCGAAGTCTGAGGGGGCGGTAAGGGGGTTGAGCCTCAGCGGGCCAGTGACCCTTAGATGAACTTCTGGCTCGCGAGGAACTCGGCGAGCTGCTTGCCGCCCTCGCCCTCGTCCTTGACGATCGTGCCCGCGGTACGGGCCGGGCGCTCCGTGGCGGAGTCGACCGTGGTGTAGGAGCCCTCCAGGCCGACCTGCTCGGCCTCCAGGTCCAGGTCGGACAGGTCCCAGGCCTGCACCGGCTTCTTCTTCGCCGCCATGATGCCCTTGAAGGAGGGGTAACGCGCCTCGCCCGACTGGTCGGTCACCGACACCACCGCCGGCAGCGAGGCCTCCAGCTGCTCCGAGGCGGCATCACCGTCACGGCGGCCCTTGACCGTGCCGTCCTCGACCGTCACCTCGGACAGCAGGGTCACCTGCGGCACACCCAGACGCTCGGCCAGCAGCGCCGGAACCACGCCCATGGTGCCGTCGGTGGAGGCCATACCGGAGATCACCAGGTCGTAACCGGCCTTCTCGATCGCCTTGGCCAGCACCAGCGAGGTGCCGAGGGCGTCGGTGCCGTGCAGGTCGTCGTCCTCGACGTGGACGGCCTTGTCGGCACCCATCGACAGCGCCTTGCGCAGCGCGTCCTTGGCGTCCTCGGGGCCCACGGTCAGGACCGTGACCTCGACGTCGTCGTCGGAGTTCTCCGAGATCTGCAGCGCCTGCTCGACCGCGTACTCGTCCAGCTCGGAGAGCAGACCGTCCACGTCGTCCCGGTCGACGGTCAGGTCATCGGCGAAGTGCCGGTCGCCGGTGGCGTCGGGCACGTACTTCACAGTGACAACGATCCTCAAGCTCACGCCGGCTCTCCTACTGCATCGTCATTTTTCGGCTGCCTCTTGCAGGCAGCATAGGCGCCCCAAGCGGCCGATCCCGGTCGGGGCGGGCTGCGCTCCGACCGCAATATTACTCACCAGTACATCCAGTTCCTGCCCGCTAAGCAAGCGCTTTGAACTGTGACCTTCGCAACGCAGCGTAATCGGAACTCGACGGCCGCGCACCACAGCGGAAGGGCCGATGAGCCGATCAGTCGCGCAGGCCGTTGAACCGGCCCTGGTGGTAGACCAGCGGTCGGCCGGCGCCGGCGGGGTCACCCAGCCGCACCTCGGCCAGCACGACGCGGTGGTCCCCCGCGGGCACGCGCGCCACGACCCGGCACACCAGCCAGGCGAGGACGTCGTCGAGGACGGGCACGCCCTCGGGCCCCTCGCGCCAGGCGGTGGGCGCGCCGAAGCGGTCGGCGCCGCTGCGGGCGAAGGTGGCGGCCAGATCTTCCTGGTGCTCGCCGAGTATGTGGACGCCGACGTGCTCCGCCCGGGATATCGCGGGCCAGCTGGAGGCGCCCGTACCGATCCCGAAGGAGAGCATCGGCGGCTCGGCGGAGACCGAGGCGAGGGACGTGGCGGTGAATCCGACCGGGCCGGCCTCACCGCTCGCGGTGATCACGGCGACACCTGCTGCGTGCCGCCGGAAGACGGACCGCAGGAGGTCGGGAGAGGCGAGCCGGGGGGCGCCGAGGTCGGGCGTGGCCGTCATGTGGATGTCCTTCTGCGAGGAGTGTCGAGCTGGACCGTGGCTGCTCAACAAGCCGGACAGCGCGCGCTCGCGGTGCGGGCCAGGTCGACGTGGGCCCGCCCGAACAGAAGGAGTTCCGTAGGCATACGGTCAGGCTGACGATAGGTGCGGTGCACAGTCAAGTATGTTCCGGCATATGGGAGATGCCTCACCGTGGGCGCACCCGGTGTCAAACCGCCTCCCCGACCGCCGCGATGACGTCCGCCTTGCGCGGCTGGCCGGTGGCCCGCCGTACGACCCGGCCGTCGGCGTCGAGGACCAGTACGGTCGGCGTCTTGAGGATGTCGAGTTCGCGGACCAGGTCGAGGTTCTTCTCGGCGTCGATCTCGACATGGGCCACGCCCGGGACCATGCCGGCGACCTCGCCCAACACCCGCCGGGTCGCCCGGCAGGGCGCGCAGAAGGCGCTGGAGAACTGGACGAGCGTGGCGCGTTCGCCGAGCTCCTCGCCCAACTCGGCCGCACCGAGCCTCTTGCCGTCGTCCCGCCCGCGCACCCGCACTCTCCCGCTCCGCCGCCGCTGCAGCACCCCATAGGCGCTCGCCGTCACGAGCACCGCCACGCACACCACGATTCCGGTCATCATCCGCACAGCATTCACGAGACTGCAAAGATTCCCGCCTCCCCCAAGTCTCACCGTTGCGGAATGCTTGATTCATGGACATCGATGCAAGGGGGCCGCGCTTCGGCGCGGCCGTGACGACCGTCGTGCTGGCGGCCGTTCTGATCACGGGCAGTGTCTGGCTGCTGGCCTGGCAGACACTGGCGTTCGCGCTGGGCGCGGCGGGCGGCGTGGGGCGCTCGCCGTACGGCTGGCTGTTCCGGAAGGCCGTGCGCCCACGGATCGGGCCGCCGACCGAGTTCGAGGCGCCGGAACCGCCGCGGTTCGCGCAGGCGGTGGGGCTCGCCTTCGCGGGTCTGGGACTCGTGGGTTACGGGATCGGACCGGAGTGGCTCGGGCTCGCCGCGACCGGAGCGGCACTCGCGGCCGCCTTTCTCAACGCCACGTTCGGGTACTGCCTGGGATGCGAGATGTACCTGCTCGTGCGGCGGGTGACCGTACGCGCGGAGTAAAGGAGGCTTAAAAGCCCAAGGTCGATCACAGGGCGGACGTGACGAGAATCTCTCGCCGTGCGGGCACCAGGGCTGGCTCCCCGCCCGTTCTTGGGGCACGATCTGCGAGATGCCGTAAACCTACGGCTGCGTAACTTAATGCCGGGAGCTTCCCGGGCAGAGCAGGAAGGGCTCACCCCGCCCATGGCAGAGCTTGTCTACCGTCCCGTCGTCGGATTCGCCCAGGCCCTGTTCAAGGCCTGGGACCTCAAGATCGACTGCCGGGGTTCGGAGAACATCCCGCGCTCGGGCGGCGCCGTGCTGGTGAGCAATCACATCAGCTACCTGGACTTCGTCTTCAACGGCCTGGCCGCGCTCCCGCAGAAGCGCCTCGTGCGTTTCATGGCGAAGGAGTCCGTTTTCCGCCACAAGGTCTCCGGTCCGCTGATGCGCGGGATGAAGCACATCCCGGTCGACCGCACGCAGGGCGAGACGGCCTACGCCCACGCCCTGGAGTCGCTGCGGTCGGGCGAGATCGTCGGGGTCTTCCCCGAGGCGACCATCTCGCAGTCCTTCACACTGAAGAGCTTCAAGTCGGGTGCGGCGCGGATGGCGCAGGAGGCCGGTGTCCCCCTGATCCCGATGGCCGTCTGGGGTACGCAGCGGCTGTGGACCAAGGGGCACCCCCGTAACTTCAAGCGCAGCCACATCCCGATCACCATGAGGGTGGGCGAGGCGATCGAGGCCTCTCGGGACAAGTACGCCGGGGCCATCACGCGGCAGGTGCGCGAGCGGGTCAACGAGTTGCTGGAAGCGGCCCAGCGGGCCTACCCCGTGCGCCCCAAGGGGCCGGACGACACGTGGTGGATGCCCGCGCATCTCGGGGGTACGGCGCCCACGCCCGAGCAGGTGCGCGAGGCCGAAGCCCGGTAGTGGGCCGTCCGGGGCCGGGGCTACCGCGACGCCGTGGTGATCTGCGCGCCCGGACTGAACTTCTCCAGCAGTTCGGCCAGTTCGGTGGCCGCCTTCTCCATGTCAGCGGGCGACATCGGGGCCATGCCCTCCAGCAGGAAGACTCCCGAGACCGTCTCTTCGGTGAGCCTTGTGCGGGGGCCCTGGCGCCAGTTCCAGCGGCGGCAGGTCACACCTTCCTCGTCCCGCCAGATCACCTCGCCGGCGTCGGGATGCTCCACGGCCTCCTCGCCTGCGGCCACCGTCACGAAGTCCTCGTCGCCGGTGGCCCGTACCAGCCGCATCCCGCCCCGGATGCGGTCGAGGTCCTCGCCGCCGACGGGGACGAGGTGTGCGACGCTGATCGCGTTGTAGAGGTCGACCAGGAGGTTGATGCGGGGCAGGCCCGCGTCCGACAGGGCCCTCTTCGCCAGCGCCTCCGCCGAGTTGCGGGTGCGTGACGGCTTCGAGCCGAACGCCGTGTAGACCTCCCGCCAGGCCGCCATGTGCGGGTCCTCGTGCGGGGCGCGCCCGTCCAGGCGTACGGCGAGACGGCGGGCCGCCTCGTCGAGGAGTGCCGAACTGGTGTCGGTGCTGGGCCCGTTGACGAGTCCGTGGGCCTCGATGGCGAGGTGCCTGAAGCCGGGCGCGAGGGCGCGCACTTCGTCGGACACGGTCAGGGAGAGGGTCATCGGGTGCCTCAGAGTGCGATCGGGAGTGTTTTCCAGAGGTACGGCCGGTCGGGGGCGGCCTTGAGGACGCTCAGGACGGCCGGGTGTGGTTCAGCGTACAGGACCGGGTAGTCCATCTCGTTGGACTCCGGGTCGGGGGTGAAGGCCAACCGCTCGCGGTCGAGGGAGAACCGGGCGTCCACTCCGGGTTTGTTGCCCCGGGGGTCCTGGCGGCGCCAGGCACCGTTGAACCGGACGGCGACCAGGCCGTGCACCACGTCGAACCTCTGGTAGCAGAGGGCGGTCGGGATGTCCTCGGCGCGCAGCAGGGCGGCGAGCGCGTGGGCCTTGGCGTAGCAGATGCCGGTGCCCTGCTCCAGGACGTCGGACGCCCGCCAGGTGACGCGGAGATCGCCGGAGTCCTGGGAGTGCGGGATGGTGTCGCGGACGAACTCGAAGGCCAGTCGCGCATAGGCATACGAGTCGACCGCCTCCCTGGCGAGACGTGCGGCCATCTCCCGGACGACCGGGTGGTCGTGGTCGATGGCCTCGTCGACGGCCAGGTATGCGGAAAGGTCGGGGGTTTTCTGGATCAGCTCCATGCCCGCAGAGCATAGGAAGACGATCACCTCGAGGTCAATCAATTTACAGAGCTCAGTATATTTATGCAGCGTAGCAATGTACGGCGACCACCTGGGACGGGCTCCAGCGCTGTTCGACCGTGGCCAGCCTCGTCCAGCCCAGCCGTTCGTACAGGGCCGCCGCGGCGGTGTCGGACGCGACGACGTCGAGCACCGGATGCAGACCGTGGTGCTGGGCCTGCGCCACCGCTCTGCCCATCAGCAGGGCACCGATCCCGTGCCCTCTCGCCTGCGGGGCGACGAACAACCGGCCGACCACCGCGGCCTGTTCCCCGCTCGTGCCGTTGCGCTCGCTCCACAGGACAGGGGCCAGGTCGTCTTCGGTACTGCGGGAGAGGCTGACATGGCCCGCGACACGGCCGTCCAGCTCGGCGACCCAGCTGCCCAGTGCCGCCCCATGCGACAGCCACTCGCCGGGCCGGGCAGGCCAGTTCACCGGATAGCCGTCGCGGCGATGGACCTCCGCCAGCACCCGCACGCATGCCTCGACGTCGTCATCGGTCCTCGGCCGGACCCCGCGCTGTGTCTCGTCCACCCCGGCATGCAAGCACAGACCGCCTCCGGTTCGGTACGCGCCCTAGCGCGCCATCTCCTCCTTCAGCGCCGCCACGAACGCGTCCACGTCGTCCTCGGTCGTGTCGAAGGCGCACATCCAGCGGACGGCGCCGGCGGCCTCGTCCCAGAAGTAGAAGCGGAAGCGCTTCTGGAGGCGCTCGCTCACGTCGTGCGGGAGCTTGGCGAAGACGCCGTTGGCCTGGACCGGGTAGAGGATCTCGACACCGTGGACGGCGCGGACGCCCTCGGCCAGGCGCTGGGCCATCTCGTTGGAGTGGCGGGCGTTGCGCAGCCAGAGGTCCTTGGCGAGCAGGGCCTCCAACTGCACCGACACGAAACGCATCTTGGAGGCGAGCTGCATCGACAGCTTGCGCAGGTGCTTCATGTGGGAGACCGCGTCCTGGTTGATCACCACGACCGCCTCACCGAACAGTGCGCCGTTCTTCGTCCCGCCCAGGGAGAGGATGTCGACGCCGACCGCGTTGGTGAACGTCCGCATCGGGACGTCGAGGGAAGCGGCCGCGTTGGCTATGCGGGAGCCGTCCAGGTGGACCTTCATGCCGTGCGCGTGGGCGTGGTCGCAGATCGCGCGGATCTCGTCGGGCGTGTAGAGGGTGCCGAGCTCCGTGGACTGGGTGATCGAGACGACCTGCGGCATCGCGCGGTGCTCGTCCTCCCAGCCCCAGGCCTGCTTGTCGATCAGTTCGGGCGTGAGCTTGCCGTCCGGGGTGGGCACGGCGAGCAGCTTGAGGCCGCCCATGCGCTCGGGGGCACCGCCCTCGTCGACGTTGATGTGCGCGCTCTCGGCGCAGATCACCGCGCCCCAGCGGTCGGTGACCGCCTGGAGCGCGACGACGTTGGCGCCGGTGCCGTTGAAGACCGGGAACGCCTCGGCCGTGGCGCCGAAGTGGCTGCGGACGATGCCCTGGAGGTTCTCGGTGTAGTCGTCCTCGCCGTACGCGACCTGGTGCCCGCCGTTGGCCAGGGCCAGGGCGGCGAGCACCTCCGGGTGGGCCCCGGCGTAGTTGTCGCTGGCGAAACCGCGGACCTGCGGGTCGTGATGGCGACGAGCGTCGGTCTTCGGGGGGTTCACGGCTTCTCGGTCAGCCACAGACGGTTTCCGTTCACTTCGGCGGCGGGCTTGTCCCAGACACCGGCGATGGCCTCGGCCAGGTCCCTGACGTCCGTGAAGCCCGCGAACTTCGCGTTGGGCCGATCGGCGCGCATGGCCTCGTGCACCAGTGCCTTCACCACCAGGATCGTAGCCGCGGACCTCGGCCCGTCGGCGCCCCCGGTCTTGCGGAAGGCGTCCGCGAGAGCGAGCGTCCAGGCCTCGGCTGCGGCCTTGGCGGCGGCGTACGAGGCGTTGCCCGCGGACGGCTTCGTCGCGCCGGCGGCGCTGATCAGGACGTAGCGGCCGCGGTCACTGCGCTGCAGGCCCTCGTAGAAGGCGAGCGAGGTGTGCTGCACGGTGCGGATGAGCAGCAGTTCCAGGAAGTCCCAGTCGTCCAGGCTCGACTTGATGAAGGTCTCGCTGCCACGCCAACCGCCGACGAGGTGGACCAGGCCGTCGACGCGGCCGAAGTCCTTCTCGATGTGCTCGGCCCAGTCGCGGGTGGATTGCAGGTCCAGCAGGTCGACCGGCTCGCCGGTGACGGAGGCGCCGCCCGACGCGTAGCGTGCCGCGTCCACGGCCTCCGCGAGCCGCTCCGGGTCGTTGTCCGCGCCGACGACGGTCGCACCCGCCTCGGCCAGCCGCAGCAGTGCCGCGCGGCCCGCGGGCCCGCCCGCGCCGGCCACCGCGATCACCGCACCGCTGAGAGCTCCGTTCCCCGCCATGTTCTTCGCCTCCTGAGCAGCCGCCTCGGCGGCCTGTGCAGTGTTCCCGGTGCCGCGATCGCTCACGCGGCGACCCGCTCGGCGTTCTCCGCAGTGATACCCCGGGTCGAGGCGATCACATGACGAAGCTTCTTGGAGAGGGCCTCATAGAACATGCTCAGCGGAAACTCGTCCGGAAGCACGTCGTCGACGAGTTTCCGGGGCGGCAGCGACAGGTCGAGGGCGTCGGGGCCCTTGGCCCACTTGGAACCCGGGTGCGGGGCGAGGTAGGTGGAGACCAGCTCGTAGCCGGCGAACCAGTGGACGAGCTTGGGGCGGTCGATGCCGTCGCGGTAGAGCTGCTCGATGTCGGCGCACAGCTGGTTGGTGACCTCGGGGGCGCGCTGCCAGTCGATGAACAGCTTGTTGTCGGTCCAGCGGACGACGTCGTGCTTGTGCAGGTAGGCGAAGAGGAGCTGGCCGCCGAGCCCGTCGTAGTTGCGCACGCGCTCGCCGGTGACCGGGAAGCGGAACATCCGGTCGAAGAGGACCGCGTACTGCACGTCACGGGCCTGCGGCACGCCGTCCGCCTCCAGCTTCACGGCCTCCCTGAAGGCGGTGAGGTCGCAGCGCAGCTCTTCGAGGCCGTACATCCAGAACGGCTGGCGCTGCTTGATCATGAAGGGGTCGAAGGGCAGGTCGCCGTGGCTGTGGGTGCGGTCGTGGACCATGTCCCACAGCACGAAGGCCTCCTCGCAGCGCTTCTGGTCGTGGACCATCGCGGCGATGTCCTCGGGCAGTTCCAGGCCCAGGATGTCGACGGCGGCGTCGGTGACCCGGCGGAAGCGGGCGGCCTCGCGGTCGCAGAAGATACCGCCCCAGGAGAAGCGTTCCGGCGCCTCGCGCACGGCGATCGTCTCCGGGAAGAGCACGGCCGAGTTGGTGTCGTAACCGGCGGTGAAGTCCTCGAACTTGATGCCGCAGAACAGCGGATTGTCGTAGCGGGTGCGCTCCAGTTCGGCCAGCCACTCGGGCCAGACCATGCGCAGCACGACCGCCTCGAGATTGCGGTCCGGGTTGCCGTTCTGCGTGTACATCGGGAAGACGACCAGGTGCTGGAGGCCGTCCGCGCGGTTGGCGGCGGGCTGGAAGGCCAGCAGGGAGTCGAGGAAGTCGGGCACCTCGAAGCCGCCCTCGGACCAGCGCCGGAGGTCCTTGACGAGGGCGGCGTGGTAGTCGGCGTCGTGCGGCAGCGACGGCGACAGCTCCCGCACCGCCTCGACGACACGCCGTACGGCGGCCTCGGCGTCCCCGCGCGCGGGCGCGCTCTCGGCCTCGAAGTCGATCGACCCGTCCTTGGACTGCCATGGCCGGATCCGCTCCACGGCATCCTTGAGCACAGGCCATGCCGGGTGCTCCACCACCCTGGTCACGGGAGGAACGTGGTCCCCCGATGTCGCCTGCACAAGAATTTCCGTCATGTCCCATCCTCCACGGGAGAACCTCGCGTATGGAGACCGTATACATACGAGCTTCCGTCCAGCAAGAGCGGACTCGGGAAGTTATCCTGCCCACACCAATTGTCACCGAACTTTTTCCTGTCGAGTGCCATGAACGCGGAGATTCCGGGTAAGTGAGATCGCTCCCCCGCACGTCACCGCGATCCCTCGTGTACGTACGGGTCCATCACACGGCGTAGCCGTTAGGCTGCGGCTCTGCACCGAGCCGCCGTCGACGGAAGCGAGTTGAACCTTGAACTTCCTTACCATCGGTCATCGCGGAGTCATGGGTACCGAACCCGAGAACACCCTCCGTTCCTTCGTGGCCGCCCAGCAGGCCGGTCTCGACCTCATCGAACTCGATCTGCACCTGAGCAAGGACGGCGCCCTCGTCGTCATGCACGACACCGACGTGGACCGCACGACCGACGGAACCGGCCCGATCGCCGAGAAGACCCTCACCGAACTGCGCGCCCTGGACGCGGGCCGCGGAGAACGCGTCCCGGTGTTCGAGGAGGTCCTGGACGCCGTACGGTCGCCGCTCCAGGCCGAGATCAAGGACATCGCGGCGGCCCGGGCGCTGGCCGAGGTCATGCTCCGGCGGAATCTGGTCTCCCGGGTCGAGGTGTCCTCGTTCCACGACGAGGCGATCGCCGAGATCGGCCGCCTCGTGCCCGGCGTACGGACCGCGCTCATCGGCAGCCGGTTCGGCCCCGACATCGTGGAGCGTGCCGTCGAGGCCGGGGCGGGAACGGTCTGCCTGAACATCCGCCGGCTGACCCTGGAGGTCGTCGAGGCGGCCCGCAAGGCGGATCTGAAGATCATCGGCTGGGTGGTGAACACCCAGGACCATCTGAAGCTGGTGCGGGCCCTGGAACTGGACGGCGCGACGACCGACTACCCGGAGATCAAACGCACCGGCCGCTTCACCGCGTGAACCGGGGCAGGAACGTCACACCAGCGGCTTGACCAGCAGCTCGAACTGCAGGTCGTCGCGCTGCGGAACGCCGAAGCGCTCGTCGCCGTACGGGAAGGGCGTCATCTCTCCCGTACGGCGGTAGCCGCGCCGCTCGTACCAGGCGACGAGGTCGTTGCGCACCGAGATCACGGTCATGTGCATCTCGGTGACGCCCCAGGTCTCCCGGGCGATCCGCTCCGCCTCCGCGATGATCACCTTGCCGAGGCCGCCGCCCTGGAGTGCCGGACTGACCGCGAACATCCCGAAGTACGCGTGCGTGCTCCGGTGTTCGAGCTGGCAGCAGGCGACGACCCGGCCGTCCCGCTCCACGGTGAGCAGCCGGCTGTCGGGCGACTTGATGACCGCGAGCACACCCTCCGGATCCGTCCGCTGCCCCTCCAGGATGTCCGCCTCGGTGGTCCACCCGGCCCGGCTGTCGTCTCCGCGGTACGCCGACTCGACCAGCGCGACGAGCGTGTCCACATCGGCGTCGGTGGCGTCACGGAAGGTGAGGCCGGCGGTGGTCTCCATGGGGTGCGTCTCCACTTCTCGGGCGCGGCTGGGGCACGGTCGAGACTAACGCCCCGGATAGGCTCCCCCGCATGGTCCACGTACTGAGCGGCCGCGTCCTGCTGCGGCCCACGGATCCGGAGCGTTCCCGAGTCTTCTACGGCGATCAGCTGGGCCTCGCCGTGTACCGCGAGTTCGGCACGGGCCCGGAGCGGGGCACCGTCTACTTCCTCGGCGGTGGATTCCTTGAGCTGTCGGGACGGTCCGAGGCTCCACGGGCCGCGGACGTCCGGCTGTGGCTCCAGGTCGCGGACGTGACCGCGGCGCACGAGGAACTGCTGGCCAAGGGTGTCGAGATCGTACGGCCCCCGGTGAAGGAGCCGTGGGGGCTGGTCGAGATGTGGGTGGCCGACCCGGACGGCACCCCGATCGTGCTGGTGGAGGTGCCGCCGGACCATCCGATGCGGTACCGGCCCGGAATCTGAACGCGGCGTCTGCCGGCCGGCGTCACGCCTGATGCCGGCCGTTTCGCCGACTTGGATATGCTCCGCCGACCGCCGTGGCCCCGAGGGCGCCGAGCAGTGAAGGAGCACATGAGCGTGGACGTGAACGCCCCGGCCTGGCACGGGCAGCGATGGGCGGCCAGGACCGCCCTGGCGGCGGCCGCCCTCGCGGTGCTGCTCCCGCTCGGGTACGGCGGTCTCCGCGGCGTGCTGCTGCTGGCGGCCGGGCTCGCGGGCGGGGCCGTCACCGCGGCGGCGGTGTGGTGGACGCTGACCCGGCGCGGCCCGGCGCGCTGGCTGGCGGCGGTGCTCGCGGCCGTCACCCCCACCGTGGTCGTCGTTCTCTTCGTGGTCACCCTGGGCTGGGTTCTCGTGCTGTCGCCGGTGCTGTGGGCCGTGGCCGTGTGGAGCGGTCGGTACGCGCTGCGCAGCACCGGCAAACGGCCCAGGCGTATGAAGGAGCACCGGGCGCGGTCCGTGCGGCGGCCCTTCCTGCTCATGAACCCCCGCTCCGGAGGCGGGAAGGTGGAGCGGTTCGGTCTGCGGGAGAAGGCCGAACGGCTGGGCGCGCGGGTCGTGCTGCTCGACCCGGAGGAGCATCAGGACGTGACCGCGCTGGCGCGGGCGGCCGTGGCGGAGGGCGCGGACCTGCTGGGCGTCGCGGGCGGTGACGGCACCCAGGCGCTGGTCGCCGCCGTCGCCGCGGAACACGACCTGCCGTTCCTCGTCGTCTGCGCCGGTACACGCAACCACTTCGCGATGGACCTCGGCCTCGACCGTGCCGACCCCGCTGCCTGTCTCGACGCGCTCACCGACGGCGTCGAACTCCGGGTGGATCTCGGCTTCGCCGCGGACCATCCCTTCGTCAACAACGCCTCCTTCGGCGCGTACGCGGCGGTCGTCCAGAGCCCCGCCTACCGCGACGACAAGATCGGCACCACCCTGGAGCTCCTGCCCGACCTGCTCACCCGCCGGCACGGCGCCCGTCTGACCGCGCGGATCGACGCCACGACACTCGACGGCCCGCAAGCCGTGCTGGTGAGCAACAACGCCTACCGCACCGACGATCCGGTGGGCCTCGGCCGCCGCGAGCGGCTCGACTCGGGGCTGCTCGGCATCCTCGGCGTCAAGGTGGACAGTGCGGCCGAGGCCGCGGCGCTGCTGCTCGACCCCGATCCGGAGGGTCTCGCCGTCCTGTCCGCGCGGGAGGTGGTCGTCGACGCCGACCGGCCGGAGATCGAGGTCGGCGTCGACGGCGAGGCCCTGGTCCTGCCCACCCCGGTCCACTGCCGTATCGTCCCCGGGGCGCTCCGCGTCCACGTCCCGAGGAAACGGCCGGGTGTACCGGAGGCGCAACCACGCCTGAACTGGCGCCAGTTGCGCAAACTGGCGGCGACGGCCGGGCGGGCGTGAGTTTCGTGATCAGCGCGAGCGGCAGGGCGAACACTGCATCCCGTCAGAGTTGCGTTGAAGTGCGCTCCAGCCCCTAGCGTCGTGCGCACGACCTGCCTCAAGGGGGAACTGATCGTGCGGTACACACTGTTCGGCAAGACCGGTCTGCGCGTGAGCGAGCTGAGCCTCGGCGCGATGGTCATGGGTGAGGATCCCGCCTACGGCTCCGACAAGGAGACCAGCGCCAGGCTTCTCGACGCCTACGCCGACGCGGGCGGCAACTTCGTCGACACGGCGGACATCTACTCGGGCGGCACCTCGGAGCGCATCCTCGGCGAGCTGCTCGACGGGCGGCGCGAGGAGTTCGTGCTGGCCAGCAAGTACACCTGCGCGACGCGGGCCGGGGACGTCAACTCGGCCGGCAACCATCGCAAGAACCTCGTGCAGTCGGTGGAGGCGAGTCTCGGGCGGCTGCGCACCGACCGGCTGGACATCCTGTGGGTGCATGCGCGGGACAACTTCACCCCGGTCGAGGAGGTCATGCGGGCACTCGACGACCTCGTACGTACGGGCAAGGTGCTCTACGTCGGTGTGTCGGACTGGCCCGCCTGGGAGACGGCGCAGGCCAACACCCTCGCGGAGTTGCGGGGTTGGACCGCGTTCGCGGGTTCGCAGTTGCGCTACAACCTGCTGGAGCGCACCCCGGAGCGTGAACTGCTCCCGCAGGCAAGGGCGTTCGGCCAGGCGGTGCTGGCCTGGTCGCCGCTGGCGGGCGGGAAGCTCACCGGCAAGTACCGGCGGGGTGAGGCGGGACGTCTCGACGCCTGGGGCGACAAGCCGAACCCGCGGGAGGAGGAGGTCGTCACGGCCGCCATGGAGATCGCCGAGCAGGGCGGCTGGAGCCCGGCCCAGGTGGCACTGGCCTGGCTGCTGGGCCGCCCGGGCAATGTGGTCCCCATCGTCGCGGCCACCCGGGAGAGCCAGCTCGCCGACAACCTCGGCAGCCTCGACGTCCGCCTCGACGCCGACGCCATCGCGCGTCTGGACGAGGTGAGTGCGGTGCCGCTCGGCTTTCCGCACGACTTCCTACGGTCGCCGGAGATCATCAAGAACATCTACGGCGACAGCTGGCAGGCCATCGACGACCGCCGCTCCGGATACCGGCGTACCGCGACCGACGTGGTCTAGAGGGGACGCACGTCGGCCTCCGTGAAGGCGAGCGGTGTCACGGTGACCCGGTCGATGACGGGGGCGTGGGCGGAGCGCTGGCCGAATGCGTTCCTGGTGTCGCCGGCGAAGTCGGGGAGTTCGTCGGCGGTGAACGTGATCGTGTTGAGGCCCGGGCGCAGGGTGAGGGGCACGGAGAGGTTCCAGAAGTTGTTGAAGTGGAAGGTGGTGGGGAACAGGACGCGGTGCGCGGGGGCGCCGTTGACGCAGATGTCGGCGTGGCGGCAGACCGGGTCCGGGTTGTAGTGGGTGGAGGGGGGCTGCTCGCCGTTGGAGTAGCGGATCGTCAGCGCGTGGCGTCCGGCGCGGTCCGCCGTGACCGTCAGGGTGAGTGCGTTCGCGGGCCCGGCACCGATGCCGTCAACTGCCTTGCCACCGACGGCGTACGGGTATCCGGTCACCCTCGCCGTGCCGGTCAGGAGGCCTTCCTCGGCGGCGTACGCGGTGGTGGGCAGCAGGCCGCGGGAAGGGGCGATCCGCAGCCGGTCGACGATCAGCCGGTCCGACGTCCCGGTGACCGTCACCTTGTTGACGCCCCCGGCCAGGAAGAGCGGTACGGCGCCGCGCTCGACGCGTCCGATCTCCTCGCCGTTGACGCTCCACACGCCCTCTCCGGGCCCTAGCAGGTCGACGGTCACGGAGGCCTCGCCGTCGTCGGCCGCGTACGTCCAGAAGGTGACGGTGCCGCCTCGCGGGAGCACGGCGACTCCGGGCCCCGAGGCGCCGCGGTGGGCGTGGCTGACCCGGGCCCCGCCGCCGAGGTCCGCGAACTCGGCCTCGTACAGGGCCGTTTCGTCCTCGTACCGCAGCACGAGGTCCAGCTTGTCGACGACCGCGTCGCCCTTGGTGACTCCGAGGTCGGGGTCCTGGGCGGCGAGGGTGATCCGGTGCCGGCCGGCGGTCAGCTCCACCCGGGTGTCGGTGTGTCCCCACACCGCCCGCTTGTAGCCGAGCGGCAACCGCAGTTCGCGAGGACTCTCGCCGTCGACGCGCACGAAGACGTTGGTGGGGCCCTGCTCGCGCACCAGGTCGGCGAGATTGTGCGAGCCCGCGAACACCTGGAGGTCGTACGTCCCGTCCTGCGGCACCTCGACGTCGAAGGCGAGCACACCGTCGGAGCCGGTGCGCAGACCGCCCACGTGGTAGCCACCGGACGTCGCGAACCGGTCGACGGCGGTCGGGGACCCCTCCGGTCCGTTCTTGGAGTAACCGCCTCCCGTGTAGCCGGCGTCCTCGGCCTCGTACGTCCGCCTCCAACGCACCGCGGGCGGCAGGGCCACGGCCCCGTTGCCGCCCGGCGACAGGATCACGTGGTAGGCGGACATCGCGTCGAGGCCGGTCAGACCGAGCGTCACTCTCCCGTCCACGACCGGCAGTTCCTCGTCCCGCAGCCGCAACGGCTGTTCTGCCGCACCCACTTGCCCCGTCCAGGGAATCTCCACGAGACGGGCCTGGACCACGGCGCCGAACACCTCCGCGTCCACGCCCTCGAAGACGACGTCCGCCGCGCCGTCCGCTCCCCCGAACAGCGCCCGCGCCTGCCGCTTGTCCCGGTCGAGGGTGGCGACGCCCTGGAGGGTGTACTGCACGTTGGGGTGCGGGGCGAGCACCCGGACGGTGTTGCCGGTCAGCTGCCCGTAGGCGTTGTAGAGCCACCACTGGCCGTTGGCCTTGTTCGCCTCGACCGCCGAGTCGTTGAGGTTGCCGGCGATGTTCCAGTAGGCGATGTCGGCGTCGACCTTCGACTCCTCGATCGCGGCGATCCACTGGATCATCTGTCCGGGGACGGAGACGTGGTAGTTGTGCGCGTACTCGTTGATGTTGACGGGCAGCGGGCCGATGCCCAACTCTCGTTCCAGTTCGCGGTACTTGGCGATGTTGGTGCGGACCTCGGCGGGCGAGGACAGCTCGTGCCAGGTGACGATGTCGGGCAGCACGTCGTGCGACTTCGCGAACTCCAGGAAGTCCCTGACCTCGGGGTACAGAATGCAGGTGTTGGGTCCGGCCACCCGCGCGTCCGGGTCGAGGTCCTTGATGAGGCGGTACGCGGCTTCCCAGGCGGCGAAGTAGTGGTCCGGCTCGGTCCGCCAGGAGACCTGGTCGTAGCTCCACTCCCCCTCGCCGAACATGTTGCCCTCGGGTTCGTTGAACGGCACGTACACGACGTGGTCCTTCAACTCCCCCACGGTCAGGACGTGTTCTACCTGACGGCGGATCACGTCCAGATGTCCGGCGAGCCGCTCCTCGCCGGTGGCGCCCGGCCACTCGTACGGAAACCCCCGGTAGAAGTCGGGCAGATAGACGTAGACGTCCTTGCCGCCCGCCGCGACGAAGGCCGGCAGGATCTCCAGGGCGTCGCCGCCCGGATGCTGGGTGCCGTCCTGGGCCTTGGTCGTCACCGTGCGCGGGTACATGCCCTCGACCACGACGCGGCTGGGCACGCCGTCGCCGTAGAGCCCGTAGAGCGTGCCGCTCGCTCCTCCGTGGAAGGGTCCGGTCTCGGTCCCGAGATCGATGGTGAGTTTCTCGGGGGCGGGGCCTTCGGCTGCCACGGCATCCATCCTTCGTTCGGCATTCCGTACGACAGTCGATGATCCGCACCGACCTGGACGAACGTAGAAAGCGCGGACGGACCGCGTCAACAGGCAGCGGGCTTCAAAACGTCCGAAACCGCAGGTCGGGCGGCAGTGACGCCGAGGCCGACGCTGCCGGACCACCGTCAGGCGCGCAGCACTCCCAGGGTGCCCTCCAGCCGGCCGAGCAGCTCCCCCAGCCGGCCGGCGAGTTCGTCCCGCGCCTCGGGGGTCAGGACGGACAGCACGGCCGTCTCGTACGCCAGTTGCTCGGGCAGGATCCCGTCGACCAGGTCGCGGCCGGCCTCGGTGAGCCGGACGTGGGCGACGCGGCGGTCGCGGGTGTCGCCCCGGCGCTCCACCAGGCCCCGCTCGGTCAGCTGCTTGAGCCGCTTGGTGACGGCGGCGCCGGAGGAGAAGGTCTCGCGGGCCAGGTCACCGGGGGTCAGCTCGTGGCCGGTGCGGCGCAGGGCGCCGAGCAGGTCGAACTCGGGACGGCTGAGTCCGGCCCGGCGCAGGGGGGCGTCCTCGGCCTGCTGGAGCAGGGCCGCGCAGCGGTTGACACGGCCGATGATCTCCATGGGGCCGGTGTCGAGGCCGGGGTGGACGGTCTGCCACTGCCGGACGACGGCGGCGACGGTGTCGTGCCTCGCCGGTTCCTCCGGTCGTCCGTTCGGTGCCGTCATGGGCGGGCGCCCTCCGCTCTGTGGTGCCGGATCGTCGCGGCGAGCGTACGGTGTCCGGCCTGCTCGGCGCGTACGACCCTCTCCTGGGGCAGGGCACGCTGCCACCATTCGCCGGACGCGGCCTCGACGCCGGCCCGCAGGTCGACCAGGGCGGCGGCGAGGGCGCGGCGGGCGGAGTCCAGGCTGGCGGGAGCGGGGTGCGGCTCCGCGAGAAGGCGGGCGGCGCGGGCGCGGGCGCCTTCCACGGCGGCCAGCGCGTGCTCGACGCGATCGCCCGCGCGCCGGTTGGTGACGGCCATGGCGGCGACGAACCCGACCAGCGCCCCGACGAGGGTGTCCACGACCCGCTCGGTGATCAGCCGGCCCGGCTCCTGGTACCCGGCGAACTCGGTGATGAGCAGCGCCATCGGGGTGACGCAGATGCTGCCGAGCCAGTAGTTGCGGCCCATGAGCGCCTCGGCGCCGAAGTTGAGGGCGAGGCAGCACAGGACGAGGGCGGCGGGCCCGAGGTGGGCGAGCGGGACCACGGCGGCGAACACCAGCACCCCGACGAGGTTGCCGACGACGCGCTGGACACCCCGGCTCCAGGTGAGGGTGACGTTGGCCTGGTAGAGCGAGGCGGCGGTGACCAGCGCCCAGTAGGGGCGGCCGATGCCGAGCGCGAGGGAGACGTAACCGGCGAGGGCGCAGCCCAGGGCGGTGCGCATCGCGATCGGGGCGAGCGGCCCGAGGGCACGCCACCACCGGCGGGCCGGGGCGGCGAGTTCGGCCTCCACTCCGAGGAGTTCGTCGTCGTACGCCGTCCGCGGGACCGGCCCGGTGCCGCGCAGTTCGCGGGCCCAGGCGCGCAGGCGGTGCGGGTCCGCGTCGGCGGGTGCGGCGAGGGCGACCTCGGCGCGGACGACGAGACGTTCGAGGGCCCGCCGGGTCTCGGAGCGGGCGCCGGCCGAGAGAAGGGTCTGCCAGGCGGCCTGCACGGCGGCATGGGCGGTTCCGCTTGCTTGGGGGCGCCGGTTCTCCGCATAAGCGGCAGCCGCGTTCAGCGCGTGGGCGGTGGCCCGTCGCTCCGGGCCGTGCGGCCGCAACAGACCGGGTGCCATGCCGATCAGCCAGGCCCAGATGCCCGCGGCGAGGGCCAGGGCGAGGTGGCCGGGCACCTGGGCGAGGGTCTGCGGGGCGAACAGGGAGGCGGAGCTGATGAAGGTGAGGACCACATGGCCCGGCGGGCCGATCCGGGTCGCGTCACAGAGCGCTTTCTGCACGGCGGCCACCAGTGCACCGACGGTGACCAGCACCACCGCGCTGCTGGTGAGCGAAGCGGCGACGAGGCCGACAGCAAGGCCGGCGACCATGCCGAGCACCACCCCGGCCAGGGCGCGGGCCCGGGCGGCGTAGGGCCGGTGGTGGGCGTACAGCGCGCACAGGGACCCGGCCATGGCGTACATCGCCAGGTCGAGTCGGCCGAGGGCCAGGAGGATCAGGTTCGGCGGGGCGACCGCGACGACCACGCTCAGCGCGGGCTTGAACCAGATGTCGGAGGGCCTGCCGAGGCGCAGCACACCGGCCAGGGGGAGACGGCGGACGCGCGGGGTGCCGGCAATGGGGGTCGCACTGCTCATGGGCCAATACTTTAGCAGGTGTTTTACTCGTAAATGATAAGGACGCGATCGCTCTGACCTGCTGTGCTCCGTCGCACGCTCCCCGCGTACACCCTTGCGCTCGATTGCGCGCCGCATGGCCCGGGCATTTCTTGACCGACGTCGAGCGGGGAGGTGGGCGTGCACGGACCGGCTTCGCCCGGCTGGCTGCTGGTGGCGCTCTGCGCGGCGACCGGGGCGTACTGCCTGCTGCGGATGCGCAGCAGCGTCGAGGAACAGCGCCGGGCCGCGGGCGGTGAGGCGCTGATGGGCTTCGGGATGGCCGCGATGGCCGTACCCGCCGCCGTGTTCACGCCACCGTCGTGGGCCTGGCCGCTCTGCGCGGCCGTGTTCGGCGGGGCCGCGCTGCGCGCGCTGTGGGCGGCGCGCACGAGCACCCATCATCTGCACCACCTGGTGGGGGCCGGGGCCATGGTCTACATGACGGTGGTGATGGCGGCCTCCCCCGGGCACCACGGCGGCGCGGGGGTCCCCGTGGTGACGGGCGTCCTGCTCCTCTACTTCGCGGGCTACGTCCTGCTGTCCGGCGTCCGCCTCATACCGGTGACCGCCGGTGGCGGGACGGTCGGCTGGGGCGATCGTCCCGAACTCGCGCGCGCGTGTCGGCTGTCGATGGGCATCGCGATGGTGGCCATGCTGCTGACGCTCTGAGGCGGCGGGGCCGGACGAGGGAGCGGCGTACGCAACCGCTGCCCGCACAGACGGGGCGAACACGACGAGAACCGGGGCGTGTTCGGGCCCTGCCCGCCCCTCAGGCCATGTCCCACAGAGGTGCATCACTTGGACCGGGACAGCGACGGCCGCTGGTGCCCCTCGCCTCCGCGGAACGGTCGCTCAGGCCCGCCCCAGCCCCGGAATTGGCCTCGAGCCGCACCGGTCGGCGAGGATCGCAGTATGCACACGCCGTCCGTCGACTCCCCGCCCCGCCCCCCGGAGCACCGGACCGCCGCCCGCGCGACCGGTGTCCTCGCCCTGTGCTCGGTGCTGCTGCTCGTCCTGGTCGCGGCCAAGTGGCATCCGTTGCTCACCGTGGACGGCGACATCGCCGACACCACGCACCGCTGGGCGGTCGACGAGCCGGGGGTGACCCACGCCTTCCGCATCCTCACGGACTGGGTGTGGGACCCCTGGGCGATGCGCATCCTCGCTGCGATCGCGGTGATGTGGTTGGTGTGGCGGCGCAACGCCCGGTGGACCGCCGTATGGCTGGCGGCCACCTGTGCGCTGGGCACACTGCTCCAGCAGATCCTGAAGGCCACGGTCGGCCGCCCGCGCCCCGTCTGGCCCGACCCCGTCGACACCGCGCACTTCGCGGCCTACCCGTCGGGCCACGCCCTGACGGCCACGGTCGTCTGCGGCCTGCTCCTGTGGCTCCTCCACCACTACGGCGCCGGCCGCGCCCTGTGGCTCACGGCGCTGGCCCTCTCCGTGGTCTCCGTGGTCGGCGTCGGTCTGACCCGTATCTGGCTCGGCGTCCACTGGCCCTCCGACGTGCTCGGCGGCTGGCTCCTGGGCGCGATGCTGGTGACGCTGGCGGTGCTGATCCACCAGCGGTACCGGCCGTGAACGACAGCCCGAGCCGGGTCCACGGCTATGTGGGCCCGCCCGAGCTGCGCTCGACGGTACGGCCGGACAGCAAGGGCCGGATCATCCGTTCCGCCGCCGACCTCGACACCTGGCTGTCCGGGCGCGAGGCGGCCGAGGCCTCGGAGCCCTTCACCTTCGTCGTCGCCCTCGACGGCCTGCTGCGGCTCGCGGCCCGCAGGAGTGAGCACGTGGCCTGCGCGGGCGGAGCGGATGTGACGGCCGCCGGCGAGATGGGATTCGCCCGGCGCGCCGGCCGCTGGGCGGTCGACGAGGTCACCAACCACTCCACGGGCTACTGCCCGGACCTCGATTCGTGGCAGGCGGTCGGGCGCGCGCTCGACCGGGCCGGCGTCGAGCACCCCGGCCGGTTCACGCACGAGGTGGTGTTCCGGCGCTGCGAGGAGTGCGGGGAGCGGTCGATCGTGCGCGAGGCGGATTTCGTCTGCGTGTTCTGCGGGAGCGAGCTCCCCGTCGAGTGGAACGCAGGCCCGTAAGATCACCGTATGACTGCCGTCCTGTTCGACTTCTCGGGAACCCTCTTCCGGATCGAGTCCACCGAGTCCTGGCTGAGGACCGCTCTCGAGGAGGCGGGACTTGCCCTCGCCGAGGCCGAGTTGACGCGGGTCGCGCTGGAGCTGGAGAGGGTGGGGGCGTTGCCCGGTGGGCCGCCGCCCCGGGCGCCGATGCCGGACGAGGTCGCCGCCGTGTGGGGGATTCGGGACGAGAGTGCCGAGCTGCACCGGGCCGCGTACACCGGGCTCTCGCGGCTGGTCCCGCTGCCGGATCCCGCGCTGCACGACGCGTTGTACGACCGGCACATGTCCCCCGCCGCCTGGCAGCCGTATCCCGACGCCACCGAGGTCCTGCGTGCGCTGCGGGAGCGCGGGATCGGGGTGGGTGTGGTCAGCAACATCGGCTGGGACCTGCGCCCCGTCTTCCGCGCACACGGGCTCGATCCCTACGTCGACGTGTATGTGCTGTCGTACGAACACGGCGTCCAGAAGCCGGACCCCCGGCTGTTCAAGACCGCCTGCACGGCGCTCGGTGTCGAGCCCCGGGACGTCCTGATGGTCGGCGACGACCGGCGGGCGGACGGCGGTGCGGCGGCCCTCGGCTGCGGGGTGCACTTCGTGGATCATCTGCCGGCGGCGCAGCGGCCCGACGGACTGCGGCCCGTCCTCGACCTGGTGGGCTGAGACCCGGATCGGCACGCGGGGTCGGCACCCGGAATCGACACCAGAAAGGTGTCCGAAAACCGGGTGGTCACCCCGCCGGAGTGGTCGCCTGAGGACACCATTGGGACGTATGCTCGCCCACCCTGGACGATCCCCCGCGTCGCCCAGAGCAGGCGGCAGCCCCGACCAGGCCTTTAGCGGGCCGGTCCGGACGCACTGAGTATAGTTGGCTGAGAGCCAGTCAACGCAGGAGTTACAGCATGTCCCCGCGCAGCGCCTCGGTCAATGAAGAGTTGCGCCGTCGTTCCCGGGAGCGGCTCCTGCAGGCGGCACTCGAACTGGTCTCCGAGCGCGGTTACGAGGCCACGACCCTCGGCGACATCGCGGACCGGGCCGGTTCGGCACGCGGTCTGGTGTCGTACTACTTCCCCGGCAAGCGCCGGCTCGTGCAGTCCGCCGTGCACCGGCTCATGCACCGGACGCTGGAGGAGGCGCTGGAGCGCGAGCCGCGCACCGAGGACGGCCGGGAGCGGATGGCCCGGGCCATCGACGCGATCCTGGGCCTGGCCCGGGACCGGACCGTACTGATGCGCCAGCATATGGCGGGCCTGCTGGACACCGACGGCTTCGTGCAGTGCCCGGAGCAGCAGCGCCTGGCCGAGCTGCTGCGGGACACGATGGAACGGCACGGTTCGCAGACGGTCGAGACCGACTACCCGATGCTGCGTTCGCAACTCATGGGCGCGGTCTACGCGATGGTCGTACCGAACGTCCCGATGTCGTTGGCGACGCTGCGCGCCGAGCTGTTCACGCGCTACCGGCTCGACTGGGAGCAGGGCGTCCCGCCGGGCACCGAGGCACCCGACGGGACGTACGACACGGATCTGTCGCGTTTCTTCGAGACGGGCCCGGAGGCCGGGGATCAGTCGAAGTAGTCCGGCTGCGTCTGGACGTTGAGTTCGCCGAGCCGCACCTTCTTGGCGGGATCCGTGCGCCGGTCGCTGAGTTTCAGGACATCGAAGCCCTTGGCGATGTCGTTCGAGTAGATGTAGCCGTTGTAGTAGTACGCCGACCACGAGCCGGCGGTCGTCAGGCGCTCGGTGGTCACCGGGCCGCGCTCGAAGTAGCCGATCTCCTTCGGGCGCGAGGAGTCCGTGAAGTCCCAGACGGAGACACCGCCCTGGTACCAGGCCTGGACCATGATGTCCTTGCCCTTGACCGGGATCAGCGAGCCGTTGTGGGCCACGCACACCTCGACGGCCGACTGGTGGCGGGGGATCTTGAAGTAGCTGCGGAAGACGAGCTTGCGCTTGTCGCCCTTGCCAACGATGTCGTAGATGCCGTCCGCACCGCGGTTCGGACCGATCTCCGCGTTGCAGGTGGCCGCACCGCCGCCGCCCAGCTCGTCGGTGAAGACGACCTTGTTCGCCTTCTGGTTGAAGGTGGCCGAGTGCCAGAACGCGAAGTTCACGTTGTCCTGCACCCGGTCGATGACCTTCGGGTTCTCCGGGTCCTTGATGGAGAACAGGATGCCGTCACCCATGCAGGCACCCGCCGCCAGGTCCTTGTCCGGGAGCACCGTGATGTCGTGGCAGCCGGTGGTCTTGGAGACACCCGGGTTGGTGGGCGAACCGGGGTTGCCGCCGCCGTCCGGACCCTCGCCGGGGAAGAGCACCGGGAAGTCCACGACCGCCGCCTTCTCGGGCGCGTTGCGGGGCACCTTGATGACGGAGATGCCGTCGTGCGGCGGCTGGCAGTCGGGGTAGGTCGCGTTCGGCGAGTACGAGGAGACGTACAGGTAGACGTTCCTGCGCTCGGGCACCAGCGTGTGGGTGTGCGAGCCGCAGGCGGTCTCCACGGCTGCGACGTACTTCGGGTTGGTCTTGTCGCTGATGTCGAAGACCTTCATGCCCTCCCACGACGACTTCTCGGTCGCGGGCTGGGTGGTGCTGCTGCAACTGCTGTCGCTGCGCGAGGAGTCGGTGGACAGGAACAGCAGGTTCCCGGAGACGGAGATGTCGTTCTGCGAGCCGGGGCACAGCACCTGGGCGACGGTCCTGGGCGCCTTCGGGTTGCTGATGTCGAAGATGCGGAAGCCGTCGTAGTTGCCGGAGAAGGCGTACCTGCCCTGGAAGGCCAGGTCCGAATTGGTGCCGGGCAGTGCGTCCTTGGGGATGTTGACGAGGTGTTCGATGTTGTCGGAGTGGACGATCTCGTCCTGGCCGGGTATCTCGCCGTCGGCGATCGCCGCCTTCACCTCGGCCTCGGTGCTCTTGGACACTCCCTTGCCCGCCGCCGGGCCGTCCCCGGGGTCGGGGGTCGCGACGGCCGGCCCTGCGGTCAGCAGCGCGGCCAGGAGACCCGCGGCGGCCGTGGCAACTCCCAGACGTCTGCGCCGGGTTCGGGACTCTTTCAACAGGATCACTGTTTTCCTCCCTGTGCCGTTCATGTGGAACGGTTCACGCGTCACCGCAGTATCGTCTTCACCATGCACAGATCAACAGAGGGCAACGAACCTGTAATGAAGGGACCATGGGCGGCCACTGTGCTTTTCCGCCGTGCGCCCCTGCTGGCGGCCACCCTTGCCACCGCGGCAGCCCTGGCCCTCGGGGGCTGCGACTCCGACGCGGATCCCAAGTCGGCGTCGGAGACCGGGCCTTCGGTGCTCGCGCCGGGCAAGCCGGGCGAGGCGAACCGCACGCTCTCCGCTCAGGACGCCGAGGAGCAGCGGGCCGACGACGACACTCCCAACTCGGCGGACGTCTCGTACGCGCGGATGATGATCGAGCACCACACCCAGGCGCTGGAACTGACCGAACTGGCCCCCGACCGCGCCGAGTCGACGAGACTCAAGGCACTCGCCGAGCGGATCTCGGCCGCCCAGGGGCCGGAGATCGCCGCGATGGGGGCCTGGCTGAAGGAGCACGGCCAGTCCGAGAAGGGCGGCGGCCACACGCACGCCACGATGCCCGGCATGGCGACCGAGGCCCAGCTGAAGAAGCTGCGCGCGGCGAAGGGGAAGGCGTTCGACGAGCTCTTCCTCACGCTGATGATCACTCACCACGAGGGGGCGATCACCATGGCGACGGACGTGAAGGGGCAGGGCAACAACATCCGGATCGAGGAGATGGCCGACGACGTGGTCGCCCAGCAGACGAGCGAGATCAACCGGATGCGGGACATGCTCTGAACGGGGCGTTTCAGTGAACTCGTACGTTCAGCGCCTTGCGTGACGTGGGGTCAGAAAACCCGCGTCGCGCGCCCGGGAGATGAGCCTGAGCGACTTGCGGCGGCTGTGGCCGGTCGCGCCCATCACCGCGAGGACCGGGTCGACGCCGTCCTCCTGTGCGGCTCGGTACTCCTGGGCGATCAACCAGCGCCCTTCCATGCCGCGCGGCCAGGCAGGGCGGGCGCGGCTGACCAGCTGCTCGGCGGCAGCGGCAGCGGCAGCGGGAGGCGTCACCCCACAGGCCTCGAAGAGCGGGCCCTCGATCCAGCCGGCGAGGGCGCCCAGGTCCTCGAGCGACAGCGCCGGCCGGGCCCGTACGTCCTCCAGGGACACGCCGCCTCCGGCCACCACCGCGAGCGTGTCCACCCGGGCACCGTCGGCGAAGGCCAGCCGGACGTGGAACCAGGCCATCGTGCCCCCGTCCTCCCGCACTTTCCACGCGGGCCACACGGACACGCTGCCGTCCGCCGGACGACGATCGGAAAGATGAAGAATGGATGCTTCCAGCACGCACGCAACGTAACCGCATGATCACATTCCATAGGAACGGACACGCGTACGCGTGCGAGGCGCAGCACCCTGTCAGCGGAGCGGTGGCGGTGCGATCCTGGAAGCATGCGTGTCGCCGTCGTCGGCTCCGGGCCCAGCGGGTGCTACACCGCCCAGAGCCTCGTCCAGCAGGATCCGGACGTGCTCGTCGATGTCCTGGACCGGCTGCCGTGCCCGTACGGCCTGGTGCGCTACGGCGTGGCACCGGACCACGAGAAGATCAAATCGCTCCAGAACAACCTGCGGACGGTGCTGGAACACGAGCGGGTGCGGTTTCTCGGCGGCGTCGAGATCGGCCCGGGCGGGGTGCCGACCGCGCGGCTGCGCGAGCTGTACCACGCCGTCGTGTACTGCGTGGGCGCCGCGACCGACCGGCATCTGGGGATCCCGGGTGAGGATCTGCCGGGCAGCTGGTCGGCGACGGAGTTCGTGTCCTGGTACAGCGCGCATCCCGACTCCACGGCCGACGGTTTCGTGGTCGGCGCCCGGTCGGCGGTGGTCATCGGTGTGGGGAACGTCGCGGTCGACGTGACGCGGATGCTGGCCCGCGGGGTGACGGAGCTCAGCCCGACCGACATGCCGCATCCGGCGCTCACCGCGCTGGCCGCCAGCCGGGTGACGGAGGTCCACATGGTGGGCCGGCGGGGCCCTTCCCAGGCCCGCTTCACCACCAAGGAGCTGCGCGAGCTGGGTTCACTGCCGGACACCGAAGTGGCCGTGAACGCGGCGGAGTTGGCGCTGGACCCGGCGTACCTGGACCCCTCTCCCCTGCCGGCGCCGCAGCGCCGGAACGTGGAGGTGCTGCGGGGCTGGGCGGCCGCGGAGTCACCACCGGCCTCCCGCCGGATCTCGTTGCGCTTCTTCCTGCGTCCCGTCGAACTCCTCGCCGACGGCGGCCGCGTGGGCGCGGTCCGCTTCGAGAGGACGGTGCCGGACGGGCGCGGCGGCGTGCGCGGCACCGGTGAATTCGAGGAGCTCGAGGCCCAGTTGGTGCTGCGCTCGGTGGGCTACCGGGGGATGCCGGTGGAGGGACTGCCGTTCGACACCGAGAGCGGGACCGTACCCAACGTCGACGGGCGTGTCGTGCACGGCTGTTCCGCCGTCCAGGGTGAGTACGTGGCCGGCTGGATCAAGCGCGGCCCGACCGGCGTGATCGGCACCAACCGCCCGGACGCCAAGGAGACGGTGACCTCGTTGCTCGAGGACGCCCCCACGCTCGTACACAAAGATCTGCGCGAAGACCCGCTTGACGCACTGCGGGCGGAGGGCGCCGAACCGGTGGAGTGGGCGGGTTGGTGTGCGATCGAGCGGGCGGAAGCGGAGCTCGGCGCGTCCCTGGGCCGGGGCGTGGTGAAACTCCCGGACTGGCAGTCCCTGATGAACGCGGTGCACGGCAGTGCTTCTTAGGGGCACGTGCACCTCCTGGCCCGCACCGGGCAACGAACCGGCAACACCCCCGCAATCAACAAACTGTTCAAGACGCTTACGGTCTCGGACATGGCTCAAACCACCCCTGTGCACCCCGTAGACGAAGTACCCCCGGTACGGCAGCTCGCCGCCTTCGGCCTCCAGCACGTCCTCGCGATGTACGCGGGTGCCGTGGCCGTCCCCCTGATCGTCGGCGGCGCGATGAAGCTGTCGCCCGCGGATCTGGCGTATCTGATCACCGCCGACCTCCTGGTGTGCGGTATCGCCACGCTCATCCAGTGCATCGGCTTCTGGCGTTTCGGCGTACGACTCCCGATCATGCAGGGCTGCACCTTCGCGGCCGTGTCACCGATGGTCCTGATCGGCACGACGGGCGGCGGACTCCCGGCGATCTACGGCTCGGTGATCGTCGCGGGCCTCGCGATCATGTTGCTCGCGCCCGTCTTCGGCAAGTTGCTCCGCTTCTTCCCGCCGCTGGTCACGGGCACGGTGATCCTGATCATCGGCATCTCGCTGCTGCCGGTAGCCGGCAACTGGGTCGCGGGTG
This sequence comes from Streptomyces sp. SAI-127, assembly GCF_029894425.1. NCBI lineage: Bacteria > Bacillati > Actinomycetota > Actinomycetes > Kitasatosporales > Streptomycetaceae > Streptomyces > Streptomyces sp. SAI-127. Next base: position 9,146,854 of record NZ_JARXYJ010000001.1, on the reverse strand, counting down.
GCGTCGGATCGGCCGACTTCGGCGCCCCGAAGAACATCGCGCTCGCCGTGTTCGTCCTGGTGGTGGTGCTGGGCGTGCAGCGGTTCGCGCCGGCGTTCCTGAGCCGGATCGCGGTACTGATCGGCATCGTGGTCGGCCTGGCGGTGGCCGTCCCCTTCGGGTTCACGGACTTCGACGGGGTCGGTGACGCGGACTGGGTCGGGATCAGCACGCCCTTCCACTTCGGGGCGCCGACCTTCGAGTTCTCGGCGATCGTGTCGATGCTGGTGGTGGCACTGGTGACGATGACCGAGACGACCGGTGACCTGATCGCGGTGGGCGAGATGACGGACCGCAGGGTCGAGCCGCGCTCCCTCTCGGACGGCCTGCGCGCCGACGGCCTGTCGACCGTGCTCGGCGGTGTCTTCAACACCTTCCCGTACACGGCGTACGCCCAGAACGTCGGGCTCGTCGGCATGACCCGGGTGCGCAGCCGCTGGGTCGTCGCCACGGCCGGCGGCATCCTGGTCCTGCTGGGCCTGCTGCCCAAGCTGGGCGCTGTGGTCGCGGCCGTACCGGCTCCGGTGCTGGGCGGGGCGGGCCTGGTGATGTTCGGGACGGTCGCGGCGAGCGGTCTGCGGACTCTCACCCAGGTCGACTTCAAGGGCAACAACAACCTGACCGTGGTGGCCGTCTCGGTGGCCATGGGCGTGCTGCCGGTCGGCGTGCCGACGATCTACGAGAAGTTCCCCGACTGGTTCCAGACGGTGATGAACAGCGGCATCAGCGCGGGCTGTCTGACGGCGATCGTGCTGAACCTGCTCTTCAACCACCTGCCCGGGAAGGCCGACTCAGCCGCTCCCGAGCCGGACGGCCTGGCGGGCGGCGGCGCCGAGGAGGGCGTCGAGAAGTCCCGGGAAGAGGTCGTCTAGGTCGTCCCGGCGCAGGCCGTTCATCTTGGCGGTGCCCCGGTAGACCTGCCGGATCACTCCACTCTCGCGCAACACACGGAAGTGGTGGGTGGTCGTCGACTTGGTGACGGGCAGATCGAAGTGCGAACAGGAGAGCTCGTCGCTGACCGCGGCGAGTTCTCGCACGATCTGCAGACGCATCGGGTCGGACAGGGCGTGCAGGATGCCCTCCAGCCGGATCTCGCCGCGCTCGGGGTGCGGAAGGGCACGACTGCTGACGGCGGGGGAGGTCACGGCGGCTCCACTTCTCCGGGTTTCCCGGGGCTCCCCGGCCCTGGGCCGGTCCTCGGGAATCCCATTGTACGAGACCTTTCGTAGTTTGACATTCGACGTACTACGATGCCTATCGTACGAGTCCACCACCGGTCTTGATGAATGGAGCCCGCCGTGAGCGCACTCTTCGAGCCCTACACCCTCCGCGACGTGACGATCCCGAACCGGGTGTGGATGCCGCCGATGTGCCAGTACTCGGCCGCTCCCCATGGTCCCGAGACCGGCGCCCCGAACGACTGGCACTTCGCGCACTACGCGGCGCGCGCGGCCGGCGGCACGGGCCTGATCATCGTCGAGGCCACCGGCGTCAGCCCCGAGGGCCGCATCTCCCCCTACGACCTCGGCATCTGGAACGACACCCAGGTCGAGGCGTTCCGCCGCATCACCCGCTTCCTGGTCTCGCAGGGCACCGTTCCGGGCATCCAGCTCGCGCATGCCGGCCGCAAGGCGTCCACCGACCAGCCGTGGAAGGGCGGCGCGCCGCTCGCCCCGGACGCGCTGGGATGGCAGCCGCTGGGCCCCAGCGCGCTGGCGTACGACACGAAGCACCCGGTGCCGGCAGAGCTGACGAACGATCAGATCACGGAGGTGGTGGGTCAGTTCGCAGAGGCGGCCCGCCGCGCTCTCGCCGCCGGTTTCGAAGTCGCCGAGATTCACGGCGCCCACGGCTATCTGATCGGCAACTTCCTCTCCCCGCACAGCAATCACCGCACCGACGAGTACGGCGGCTCCTACGAGAACCGCACCCGCTTCGCGCTGGAGGTCGTCGACGCGGTGCGCGAGGTCTGGCCCGACGACAAGCCCCTCTTCTTCCGCATCTCGGCGACCGACTGGCTGGAGGAGGGCGGCTGGACCCCGGACGACACCGTCCGCTTCGCCCACGACCTCCAGGCCCACGGCATCGACCTCCTCGACGTCTCCACCGGCGGCAACGCGGCGGGCGTCCGCATCCCGGTCGGCCCCGGCTACCAGGTCCCCTTCGCCGCCCGCGTCAAGGCGGAGACCACCCTCCCGGTCGCCGCGGTCGGCCTCATCACGGAGACCGGACAGGCCGAGAAGATCCTCTCCAACGGCGAGGCGGACGCGGTGCTGCTGGGCCGCGAACTGCTCCGGAACCCGTCCTGGGCGCGGCATGCCGCGCGGGAACTGGGCGGAGAGGTGCGTGTTCCGGAGCAGTACCACCGGTCGGTCTGACGGGCGGGGTCTGCCGCGCTCCCGGCGGGACGCCCGCACACTGTGCCGACGTCCCGCCTGAGGACAACGGTGTGGGATGCTCAACTCGCCGTACAGGTCGTCCCGTTGAGTGTGAACGCCCCCGGCGCCGCGCTGTTCCCGCCGTGATTCGCCTGGTACCCGATGCTGACGCTCGCGTTGGGCGCGATCGTGCTGTTGTACGTCGCGTTCGTCGCCGTCACCGCGCCGGAGGACGGGGTGTACGTGGCGCCCCAGCCGTTGGTGATGGTCTGGCCGGCGGGGAGTGCGAAGGCCAGCTGCCAACCGTTGATCGCGGTGGTGCCGGTGTTGGTGATGGTCACTGACGCCGTCAGGCCCGTGTTCCAGGCGTTGGTCGTGGCCGTCACCTTGCAGGCGCCCGGCTGGGGTTGGGGGGCCGGGCCCGAGCTGTCGAGGCCGAAGAAGGTGAGGGCGCGGGAGGCCATGCCCCAGGCGTAGAGGTTGTGGCCGACGCCCTGGAGGCTGATCGCCTCGACGGGCGCCCGGTCACCGGTGGCGCCGTAGCGGGTGCGGGTCCAGCCGGAGACGGGTGAGTCGGTGGCGGCCGGTGTCTGGCTGACGCCGAGGACGTTCGTCCACTGCTTGACCTCCTCCCCGAAGTTGGGGTAGCGCAGCACGTCGTCCTCGGTGCCGTGCCACACCTGCATGCGCGGCCGGGTGCCGGTGTAGCCGGGGTAGGCGGCGCGGACCAGGTCGCCCCACTCCTGCGGGGTGTGGGCGATCGTGCCGCCCGAGCAGGCGCTGTTCCACTCCGAGCCGTCGGTCGTCGCGAAGCAGCCGAAGGGGACGCCGGAGAAGGCCGCGCCCGCCGCGAACACGTCCGGGTAGTCGCCGAGCAGGACGTTCGTCATCATCGCGCCGGAGGAGATACCGGTGGCGTAGATCCGACTGGTGTCGGCGGAGTAGGCGCTCACCGTCCAGTCGATCATCGACTTGATCCCGACGGGGTCGCTGCCGCCGCCCCGCTTCAGCGCCTGCGGCGAGGACACGTCGAAGCACTTGCTGGACCGGGTGACCGAGGGGTAGATCACCACGAAGCCGTGGGTGTCGGCCAGTTGGGCCCACTCGGTGCCGTTGTACATGGCCGGTCCGGAGCCGGTGCAGTAGTGCACGGCCACGACGACCGCGGGGTGCGCGGTGACGTTGTCCGGCACGTACAGGTACATCTGGAGATTGCTGGGATTCGTACCGAAGTCGGTCACCTCGGTGAGGGTCGCGGTGGGCACCGCCTCGGTGCGGGCCGAGGCCGCGGGTGCGGCGAAGATCGCCGCAGCGAGTAACGACAGCAGTGCCGGCAGCACCGAACTCAGCGGTCTCCTGGGGGTGGTGGACACGTCCTTGCCCCTTTCGGTCAGCGGTATCAGCACGATCAGCGGGAGGAGTTCGTCCAGGTCAACAGGGCCGGTCGCCAGGGCAGTTGCGGATGGCCGGCGTCCGGCTCGGGGCCGATCAGCGGGCCGGTCGAGGACCGGCCGAAGGAGTCCGGCAGCGGGCCGGTCCGGTCGCACGCCGCCGCCGGTCCGGGGGCCAGGGCGGTGAATCCCGGGGCGAGCAAGGTGAGCACCGGGCCGCTGATGGACGTACGCATAGGTGGAGTCACCACCGACTCACCCCTCTCGGCAGTCCTCGGAAATCTCTCGGAAGGGAAGCGTCCGGCGAGCATCGTGGCATGCACATGGCCGCCATGGAAGCGCTCCCACACGTCGAAAGAATTCGCTCGCCCCCGTGGACCCTCCCCCACCTGGGACGGCTGAATGTCTTCTGCGCAAAGCGTTGACCAGAAAGCGCTTACCCTCTACGTTCCGTTCAGCGATGTGACCGGCCTGCCAACCAGGGGCCAGACATAGCCGCACTGCACTGCACACGTCGTTCAACATGGCGAACAGTTTTCACGTACATGGCCGACCACGCACCATGCAGGCACCACGAAGGGACGCACCCCGCATGCGTACTCGCCCCCCACGTACACACGCGCAAAGATCCGCTCTGGCCGCCGGTGCGGCCGCGCTCGCGACGGCGGCCGCCCTGGCCGTTCCGCAGTCGGCCGGGGCCGCCGAGACCTCCCCCATCGGTTTCGGCGCCGGAACGACCGGCGGCGGCAGCGCCTCCGCGGTCACCGTCTCCACGCTGAGCGCCTTCAAGTCGGCCGTCACCGGCAGCACGGCGAAGGTCGTCAAGGTCAGCGGTCTGATCTCGCTGAGCGGTACGGTCGACGTCGGCTCCAACACCACGGTGCTGGGCGTCGGCTCGTCCTCCGGGTTCACCGGCGGCGGGCTGCGGCTGAAGAAGGTCACGAACGTCGTCGTCCGCAACCTGAACATCAGCAAGCCCCTCGCGCCCGCCGACGGCATCGAGGTGCAGGCCTCGACGAAGGTGTGGATCGACCACAACTCCTTCTCGGCGGACCGTGATCACGACAAGGACTACTACGACGGTCTGCTGGACATCAACCACGGCTCCGACAACGTCACGGTGTCCTGGAACACCTTCAAGGACCACTTCAAGGGCTCGCTCGTCGGCCACAGCGACAACAACGCGAGCGAGGACACCGGCCATCTGAAGGTGACGTACCACCACAACTGGTTCAACAACGTCAACTCGCGCATCCCGAGTCTGCGCTTCGGCACCGGGCACTTCTACGACAACTACGTCGTCGGCGCCGAGACCGCGGTGCACTCGCGCATGGGCGCCCAGATGCTCGTGGAGAACAACGTCTTCCGGAGCACCGGAGTCGCTGTCACCACGAACCGGAGCAGTGACGTGGACGGCTACGCCAACCTGCGCGGCAACGACCTCGGCGGAGCCGCCACCGAGGTCTCCCGGGTCGGCACCTTCACCACCGCTCCGTACGGCTACACCGCCGAGCCCGCCTCCTCCGTCGTCGCCTCGGTGACGGGCGGCGCGGGCACCGGAAAGATCTGACCACCCCCAACCAGTCCACCCCCCGACACGGAAGAAGGAATCGGGACATGACTTCTCCGGCACGTCCACGCGCGCGTACCCGCGCACTGACAAGCGCCATGGCCGCACTCGGCCTCTCGGTTGGCATGATCATGACACTCAACGCACCGACGGCCAGCGCCGCCACCTGGCCGACCGCGAACGGCAGCCAGGGGGTCTCCTCGACCATCCAGCTGTCCGGCACCAAGGACTACGGGATGAAGCGCCTGTACGGCACGGGCGACCTGGGCAGCGACAACCAGGACGAGGACCAGGGGCCGATCCTGAACCTGGCCGCCGGGACCGTCCTGAAGAACGTCATCATCGGGGCTCCCGCCGCCGACGGCATCCACTGCGCGGGCAGCTGCACGCTGCAGAACGTGTGGTGGGAGGACGTCGGCGAGGACGCGGCGACCTTCCGCGGCTCCTCGTCGTCGAACGTGTACACCGTCTCCGGCGGTGGCGCGCGGTCGGCCAGCGACAAGGTGTTCCAGTTCAACGGCGCCGGAACGCTCAACGTCTCCAACTTCGCGGTGCAGAACTTCGGCACCTTCGTGCGGTCCTGCGGCAACTGCTCGACGCAGTACAAGCGGACGATCAACCTCAACACCATCGAGGCGACCTACTCGGGCAACAAGCTCGTCGGCATCAACACCAACTACGGCGACAGCGCGACCCTGAAGAAGATCACGATCGTCGGCGACTCCAGCAAGAAGATCGTCCCGTGCCAGAAGTACATCGGGAACAACACGGGCAAGGAGCCGACCACGAACGGCTCCGGACCGGACGGTACTTACTGCAAGTACGCGACGTCCGACATCACCTACAGGTAGCCGCTCGGTAGGTGGAGGCGGCCGTACGAAGCGTCCCCGCACGGCGCTTCGCACGGCCGCCGTGTCATGTGCGGAGCCGGCTCTGGGGCACGGTGTCCGCCAGCTCCCCTTGATAGGCCGCGTAGGTGGAGCGCAGTTCCGCGCCCGGCCAGTCGGGCGGCAGGAGCTCGGGCGGCAGCACCGGGTCGGTCAGCAGATGCCGTACGACGGCCGCGAAGCCGGTGAGCCGGTCCGCGGGCCGGTCCGCGCGCGCGACATGGATGAGCAGCGCCCGGGACCGGGCCGCCCAGCCGCCGAGGGACCACAGCTCGGCGGCCAGCTCCGGCCCTGGGCGACCGGGGCGGGCCGTGTAGCGCTGGGCGACCGCATCGAGGTCGTCCGGAAGCGATCGGAGCAGGTTGGCGGGGCGCAGCCAGACGCCCTCACGCAGTTCGGCGAGTCGGAGGGCGGTCAGCCGTGCGCGCAGCTCGGCGCGTTCGGCCGGACCACGGCCCGTCGCCGTGATCACGACCATCTCCCAGTCGCCGCTCCACGCGCGCGTGCGAGGGTGCACGGAGTCGTCCTGACGGCGCTGCCGGGCGAGCAGCCGGTCACTGAGGCCGTAGACGGTATCGGCGCGTCGCAGGTCACCGGCGGTCACCATCCGGCGTGAGGGCGGCACGCAGCGTGGAGCCGCCGACCCCGAACGGCTCCACCGCGCGGAGCAGGTCCTTCACGGGCATCTCCGGCGGATGCGCGCCGAGCAGCAGGCTCAGTACCACCGACCGCGCGGACAACGGCCGCAGGTCGACCTCGTCAGGCTGCTCCGACACGTTCCTCCGCATGGTCACGTACTGTACGACTCCCTCGTTGTTGCACTATTGCTACGACCGCAGTAGGAGTGCAACATGGGTTTCATGGTCTCCATGCCCGCGCCCGAACAGGCCGCCACCCACACCGTCACCAACCAGCCCCCTCCGCTGACTCCGTACGACGCCTCCGACGATCCCGTCCTGCTGGAAGGGCTGCGCCGCGAGGGCGCCGGCTGGGCCGAGGAGGGCATCCGGCGGCTCGGTCTGCGGGCGGGGAGCGCCGAGGCCCAGGAGTGGGCGGAACAGGCCAACCGGCACGAGCCGGTACTGCGTACGCACGACCGCTATGGCAACCGCGTCGACGAGGTCGACTTCCACCCGAGCTGGCATCACCTGATGAGGACCGCCGTCGCCGAGGGACTGGCCGGCACCCCGTGGTCCGAAGACCGGCCCGGCGCCCATGTCGCGCGTACGGCCGGCGGGTTGGTGTGGGGGCACACGGACGCCGGCCACGGCTGCCCCACCTCGATGACGTACGCGGCGATCCCGGCGCTGCGCAAGGAGCCGGAGCTCGCGAAGGTCTACGAACCGCTGCTGACCGGCCGCGAGTACGAGCCGGAGCTCAGGGTGCCGGCCGAGAAGCGCGGTCTGCTCGCCGGCATGGGGATGACCGAGAAGCAGGGCGGCTCCGACGTCCGCACGAACACCACGGTGGCGACGCCCACCGCGGAGTCAGGCGTGTACCGGCTGCGCGGGCACAAGTGGTTCACGTCGGCGCCGATGTGCGACGTGTTCCTGGTGCTGGCGCAGGCGCCCGGCGGGCTGTCGTGCTTCCTCGTCCCGCGCGTCCTGCCGGACGGCAGCCGCAACACCTTCCGCATCCAGCGCCTCAAGGACAAGCTCGGCAACCGGTCGAACGCCTCCTCCGAGCCCGAGTTCGACGGGACGGTCGCCTGGCTGGTCGGCCCCGAGGGACAGGGCGTCAAGACGATCATCGAGATGGTCAACTGCACGCGGCTGGACTGCGTGATGATGTCGGCGACCCTGATGCGCAGGACGCTCGTCGAGGCGGGACACCATGCCCTGCATCGCAGCGCGTTCGGCGCCCGGCTGCTGGACCAGCCGCTGATGCGCAATGTCCTGGCCGATCTGGCGCTCGAGTCCGAGGCCGCCACCGCCCTCACGCTACGGCTCGCGGGCGCCGCCGACCGGGCGGTGCGCGGGGACACCGGCGAGCAGGCGTTCCGCCGTATCGCCACCGCCGTCGGCAAGTACTGGGTCACCAAGCGGGGCCCGGCCTTCACCGCGGAGGCCCTGGAATGCCTCGGTGGCAACGGCTACGTGGAGGACTCGGGCATGCCCCGGCACTACCGGGAGGCACCCCTGCTGTCGATCTGGGAGGGGTCCGGGAACGTCAACGCCCTCGACGTCCTGAGGGCGTTGCGCCGTGCGCCTGACACCGCTCAGGCGCTGTTCGGTGAACTCGCCCTGGCCCAGGGGGCGGACGCCCGCCTGGACGCGGCCGTCGCCCGGCTCAAGGACCTGTTGGCCACGACGTCCGAGGCGGGCGCACGCCGGCTGGTGGAGCACATGGCCCTCACCCTCCAGGCCTCCCTCCTCGTCCGGCACGCCCCGTCCGCGGTCTCCGACGCCTTCTGCGCGACCCGACTCGGTGGCGACTGGGGGCACGCCTTCGGCACCCTGCCCGACGCGGCGGACGTGGACGCGGTCCTCGACCGAGCACTGCCCGGCCGTCACTGATCCCTCCACCGCTGTCCGGATCACTCACCGTCACCCGCCGATTCCGCTTGGTTGTCAGTCCCGTGGTGCAGACTCCGATCAGTTGGTACTTCGCCTGGGGAGACAACGGTGTTCACGGGGATCGACGAGGGTCGACTGGGCCTCGCTGCGGCATGCGTACGGCAGCGCGGAGGACGTGCCGGGCTGCTGCGGGGGCTCGCCTCCGCGGACCCGGCATCCGTTTCTGCTCGCGCTCGCGGCGAGCGGGGAGTGGGGAGTGGACCGGGCCGGCATCGTCGAACTCCCCGTCAGATCGGGGCGGAGGACACGGGACAGGAGGACGACGTCGGGAGCGGGCTCTGCGCTCGGGCCCGGTCGGCGTGCGCGCCGGAGCCGAGGTGTTCGTCCGGCTGACGGGGGCGTCGGCCCCTCCGTCCGCCGGGCCGCCCCCGACGAACCGGCCCGCGTGCTGGGCCTGTTGCGCGAGCGCTGCGCGCCGACGGGGTGCCCGTTCCGCACGCGCCGGACCCTCACCGCCTGCCTGGCCGCCCTGGGGCGTCGTCCAGCACGTCATGGCTGCCGTGTCCACCGGACGGTGATGCCAGATGCCGTCGCCCGGCCGCCAGTTCCGTATGAAGGAGATCGTGGAGTGGGGCTCCGACAGGGCAGCCCTGTCTGCAGCGCGCGTCCCGCCGGTGCTACCTCCCGTCGGCCCGCCTCCCGCCCCACAACGGTCCGAAGTGCGCCCAGTCCGTGTCCCACTGGTCGAGGCGGCGGCGCTCCATCCGGCCACGGAGGACCCGACCGCCCACGAAGGGGACGGCGGCGGTGCTGAAGCCGACCAGGATGCCGATCATCGCGGCGCGGATCCGGGCCTGGCCCTCGGTGGCGGGCTGGGTCATCAGACGGCCCCGGGCGTCGGTCCAGACGGTGACCGGGGTGCCCTGGGTGCTGCCGGGGTCGACACGGACCTGGCCCTCGTGGGCCGAGCCGTCGGCCCCGGTCCAGGCCACCTTGCCCCACACCCGTTCACCGCTCGACGTGCCCGGGTCGGCCGTGCCGGGCGCCCGGTCGACGAGACGGGCCACCACGGGCCGCCACTCGACGCGCTCCAGCGCCAGCTGGTGCTCGACGGACCGGCTCACCCCCAGACCTGCGAACACCCCGGCCAGCACGGTGAGCAGCCAGGCACCGAGTACGACCCACGCCTCGACGGTGTCGGCGCGGCGTCTGAGCGGATTGCGCCGCCAGCGCCACAGCCAGACCTTGGGACCACGGAACGCCATCGAAGGCATCCTCCTCATGAGCGACGGGCGCACGAACATGCCGGACCGACCTCCCATACGGGGGAGCCGTCCTCGATGCTCACGACTCACGGCGAGTTCTCCGTCACGACGGTCCCTCCGGCCGCCCGCCGCTGCGGGCATCTTGCCGAAAGCCGCCCGTCAATCGCCGCAGCCGGTTACCATCCCCGCCCTGACCTGCGGTGAAGGCCTTTCCAGAGGTGACTGTCAGTGGCGGGGTGCAGACTGGCCGGTGTCTGGGACAAAGACGTCACGGAGGTGATCGGTATGACTGAGAAGCTGCTTGCCGTGGGGACGCGCAAAGGTCTGTTCATCGGGCGTGGTCGCGGCGGCACCTGGGAGTTCGACGAGAGCCCGTATTTCAACGCGCAGGCCGTGTACTCGGTCGCCATCGACACCCGGGGGGAGCGTCCGCGGCTGCTGGCCGGCGGTGACAGCGCGCACTGGGGCCCGTCGGTGTTCCACTCCGACGACCTGGGCCGCACCTGGACGGAGCCGGCCCAGCCCGCGGTGAAGTTCCCGAAGGACACCGAGGCCTCCCTGGAGCGGGTCTGGCAGCTGCACCCGGCGGCCGCCGAGCCGGACGTGGTGTACGCGGGCACGGAACCGGCCGCGCTGTACCGCTCCGAGGACCGCGGGGAGAGCTTCGAGCTCGTCCGTCCCCTGTGGGAGCATCCGACCCGTTCGAAGTGGGTGCCGGGCGGTGGCGGTGAGGGCCTGCACACCGTCCTGACCGACCAGCGGGATCCGCGCGCGGTCACGGTGGCCGTCTCCACCGCCGGCGTGTTCCGCACCAAGGACGGCGGCGCGAGCTGGGAGCCGTCCAACTCCGGTGTCTCCGCGGTGTTCCTGCCCGACCCGAACCCGGAGTTCGGCCAGTGCGTGCACAAGGTGGCCCGGGACGCGGCCGATCCGGACCGGCTGTACCTCCAGAACCACTGGGGTGTGTACAGAAGCGACGACGCGGGGACGCACTGGACGGACATCGGCGAGGGACTGCCGTCCACCTTCGGCTTCGCGGTGGCCGCCCATCCGCACCGCGGTGAGACGGCGTACGTCTTCCCGATCAACGCCGACGCGGACCGCGTCCCGGCCGGTCACCGATGCCGGGTCTTCCGCACGGCGGACGCGGGCAAGAGCTGGGAGCCGCTGACGGCGGGTCTGCCGCAGGAGGACCACTACGGCACGGTGCTGCGGGACGCGATGTGCACGGACGACGCGGACCCGGCCGGCGTCTACTTCGGCAACCGCAACGGCGAGGTGTTCGCCTCGGCCGACGACGGCGACAGCTGGCGGCAGCTGGCCTCGCATCTGCCGGACGTGCTGTGTGTGCGGGCGGCGGTGGTCGCTTGATCCAGCCCTTCGACGAGGTACGGGTACTGATCGTCGGTCAGGACCCGTATCCGACACCGGGGCATGCGGGAATCGGATGACGGAGACGGGTCACGGGCCTCCGCCGGCTCGCCTGAACGTCCGGAGCTGGCCACCTCGGTGATCGTCTCGCGCCCCGACACCGGAACCCGTCAGCCCGTCCCGTGCCCACCGCCCGACAGGGTCCGCAGCGCCGAGGTCACCGCATTCGCCATGGCCCGGCGCGCCGCGGTGAGGGCAGGCCGGGGGTCGACGGTCGCGGGCGCCGCGGCGAGTGTGTCGCGGACCGCGCCGGTGAAGGCGGCATTCAGTGCCGTCCCGATGTTGACCTTGACCATGCCGGCCGCCACCGCCTGCCGGAGCTCCGCGTCGGGCACGCCCGTCGAACCGTGCAGTACCAACGGCACGGGGACCGCCTTGGCGAGGCGGGCGATGAGACCGTGGTCCAGCCGGGCGGTGCGCGTGGTCATCGCGTGGGAGCTGCCGACCGCGACGGCCAGTGCGTCCACCCCGGTGGCGGACACGAAGTCACGCGCTTGGTCGGGGTCGGTACGTGCCGAGGGTGCGTGCACTCCGTCCTTGCCGCCGATCTCGCCGAGTTCCGCCTCCAGCCACAGACCCTGGCTGTGCGCCCACTGCGCCGCCGCGCGCGTGGCGGCGACGTTCTGGGCGTGCGGCAGCGCGGACGCGTCGAACATGACGGATCCGAAGCCGCAGTCCGCGGCGCGGCGCAGCAGCGCTTCGTCGGTGACGTGGTCGAGGTGCAGCGCCACGGGGACAGCGGCCGTCTCAGCGAGCGCTGCGGTGGCGCGGGCTATCGGGGCGAGCCGGTTGCCGTGGAACCGCACGGCGTTCTCGCTGATCTGGCAGATGACCGGGCGCCCCGCGGCTTCCGCCCCGGTGACCACGGCCTCGGCGTGCTCCAGGGTGATCACGTTGAACGCACCGACGGCCCGCCCGTCGCGGTACGCCGAGCTCACCACTTCGGCGGTGGGAGTCAGCGGCACGGACGGCCTCCGATCGCGGTGTGCGAGGGCCGCGACAGCGGCAGGGCCATGAGCGTGGGTGAGGGGATGGGCGTGGGTACGGGTTTGCGTGAAGTGCAGGGTTTTGCTCGTTTGGCGACCATAAAGCACCCAATCATGCGCTGTGGTTTCATTGAGGTGCGCACTTCGCGGCGCACACCACCGACAGGGAGTTGTGAGACATGGCGGCACCGCAGGCCCGGTGGAGCGCGCTGCTGGAGATGCTGACGCGCGACGGGCGGATCGAAGTCGAGCCGGCCGCCGAGGAGTTGCGGGTCTCCGCCGCGACCATCAGGCGCGACCTCGACGAGCTGGCCCGCCAGCAGATGGTCACCCGCACACACGGCGGAGCCGTGATCAACGCCATCGCCTATGACCTGCCCCTGCGCTACAAGGCCGCACGCAAGGCTCCGGAGAAGGAGCGGATCGCGGACGCGGCCGCCGGCCTGGTGAAGGCAGGCGCCGTGGTGGGACTGAACGGCGGCACCACGACCACCGAGGTGGCGCGGGCTCTGGCCACCCGCGCCGACCTGAGTTCGGGCGGCGCCGAGACGGCGGTCACCGTGGTGACGAACGCCCTGAACATCGCCAACGAACTGGTCGTACGGCGTCACGTCAAGCTCGTGGTGACCGGCGGGGTGGCCCGGCCGGCGTCCTATGAGCTGATCGGACCGCTGGCCACCGAACTGCTCGCGGAGATCGCACTGGACCAGGTCTTCATCGGAGTGGACGCCATCGACGTGGCCCACGGGGCGACCGCCCACCACGAGGGCGAGGCCAGCATCAACCGGGCGCTGGCCCGCCGCGCGCAGCAGGTCGTCGCGGTCGCCGACTCCTCCAAGCTGGACCGGCGGGCCTTCGCCCGCATCTGCCCGGTGGCGGACATCGACGTACTGGTGACCGACAAGGCCGCCTCTCGGACGAACTGACCGAGTCGTTCGAGGCGGCCGGTGTGGAGGTCATTCGCGCCTGACACCGCGCGCCGCGCCCGCACCGGCCCCCGCGACGGCCCCGGCTGCGATACGGATCCCGTCGTCATCCCCGCACGCCGCCCGCGGTCAGGCCGGCGACGAGGTAGCGCTCCACGAAGACGAACAGCACCACCACGGGCACGATCGCCACGATCGAGGTGGCGAACAGGTACTGCCACTGCTCGTGGTACGAGGTGACGAAGCCCGGAATCGCCCTGGTCAGCGTCATCCGGTTGCCGGACGAGGTGATCGTGAGCGCCACCACGTACTCGTTCCACGCGCCGATGAAGGTGTAGACGAGCGCGGTCACCACACCGGGCATCGCGAGCGGCAGGATGACACGGGTCAGGGCGCCGAACCGCCCGGTGCCATCCAGCCAGGCCGCCTCCTCGAGTTCCTTGGGGATGCTCGCGAAGTACGCGTTGAGGATCCACACGCAGAACGGCAGGTTGAACGCGGCGTTCACGAGGATGAGGCCCTCGGCGGTGTCGGTCAGGTTGAGGCTGACCATCTCCCGGTAGATGCCGACCAGCAGCGCGGTCGGCGCGAACATCTGGGTGACGAGCACGAGGATCAGGAAGGCGCCGCGCCCCCGGAAACGGTGCCGTGCGGTGTAGTACGCGGCGGGCAGCCCGACGGCCAGGGCGAGCAGAGTCGACGCCCCGGCGACGTACAGCGAGAAGAGCAGCGCGTCCCCGACGCGCGGGTCGGTGAGCGACCAGATCTGCGTGAAGTTCGACCACTGCCAGTGGGAGGGCAGATAGGACGGCGGGGACTCCATCAGTTCGGGCGTCGGTTTGAGCGCCGTCAGCAGCATCTCCGCGTAGGGCGCGAGAAACGCGAGCGCCACCAGCCAGCCGGCCGCGGTGAGCAGGACGGTGCGCAGTTTCATCGGTCGTGGCCGCCTTCTGCGCGGCGCGGAGGTGCGGGGGCTGACGGCGGTTCTGCTCACGCGGTGTCCTCCTGTCGGCGGACGACGCGCAGATAGACCAGCACCACGGCGAGGACCAGCCCGAAGTTGACGACGGCCATGGCGGCCGACTCCCCCACCGACTGGTTGTCGAAGGCGAGTTTGTACAGGTAGGTGGTGGTCGTGTCGGTGCTGAAGCCGGGGCCGCCGCGCGTCATGGCCCAGATGATCGGAAACGAGTTGAACACGTTGATGACGTTGATGATCGCGGCGACCACCAACGAGGGCCGCAGCAGCGGCAGCGTGATGCTCAGGTAGGCGCGGACCGGGCCGGCGCCGTCCACGCGCGCCGCCTCGTACACCTCGCCGGGGATGCTCTGCACACCGGCCAGCAGGACGAACGAGGTGAACGGCAGCGAGACGAACACCGCCACGCCCATCATCGCCGCCAGGGCCTGCCCGGGATGGGCCAGCCAGTTGACAGGGGCGTCCAGCACGCCGATGTCCATGAGCAGCCGGTTGATCACGCCGTAGAAGTTGTTGAGCATCCAGCGCCAGATGAGCGCTGTCATCAGCACGGACGAGGCCCAGGGCACGATCATCGCCCACCGCACCAGCCGGCGCCCGGGGAAGCTCGCGTTCAGCAGTTGGGACAGGCCGAGGGAGACCAGGATCGTGACGGTGACGACCCCGATGACCCATACGACGGTGCGCAGCAGCACTCCGGGCAGGTCGCCCTCGGCGAACAGGTCGGTGTAGTTGCTCAGGCCGGCGAATCCCTCGGACAGACCGGTGGAGCTCACCTTCGTCAGGGACGTGCGGATCATCTCGATGATGGGCCAGACGACCATGGTCAGGATGAGGAGGGTCGCGGGACCGAGCCACAACAGGGGCTCGAGCCCGCGCCATGTAGTGCGACGGCGGCGCGGCAGAGGCGGCGCCTGCGCCGCCGGGGCCGGGTCTTCGGCCCCGGTGGCGCTTGCGGTGACATCGTGTACGGCCACCGAAGTCAGTCGCCCTTCTGCGCGGTCTTCTGGATCTCGCCCAGGACCTTCGCCGGGTCGCCGCCCGCCACCCCCGTGCCGATGCGCTGTTTCACCGCACCGTCGACCGCGGCCCATGCGGGGTCGTCGGTGGGGGCGAACTCGGCGCTGGAGAGGGCGTCGACGAACGGCTTGTAGTAGGCGGCGTTCTGGCTGTCGGAGCTGAGCACCTGACCGGCCGACTCGGTGACCGACAGGAACCCCTCGGTGGAGACGAACTTGGCGGCGTTCTCCTTCTGGTAGAAGAAGTCGAGGAACTTCTTGACCGCCGCCTTGTTCGACCCGTCGCTCTTCTTGAACGCGACGAGGTAGTCCTGCACGCCGAGCGTCTTGTGGGTGCTGCCGTCCTTGCTGGGCAGGGCCGCGACGCCGTAGTTCAGTTTGGCGTCGACCGGGTCGATGAAGCCCTTCCGCATGAAGACCGCCCCGTTGAGCATGCCGATCTTGCCCTGGGCGAACTGGTTGAAGACGTCCTTGCGGTTGGTGGCCTCCGGGTTGGGCTGGGTGACCTTTTCCTTCGTCAGTTTCCGCAGATAGCTGAGCGTGTCGACGTTGGCCTGCTGGTCGATCGCCCACTTGCCCGAAGTGTCGGTCCAGCCGCCGCCGTTGTTCATCGCCCAGATCTGGAACTCGGCCTGCGCCTCCTCGGGGCCCAGGGGCAGCCCGAGGCCGATGTAACCCGCCTGCTTGATCTTCTTGGCGTCGGCCTCGACCTCGGCCCAGGTGGTGGGCGGCTGGGCTATGCCCGCCTTGGCGAAGATGTCCTTGTTGTAGAAGAACAGGCGCGCGCTGGAGATGAAGGGCAGGCCGTACTGGGCCCCCTTGTACTGCGCCCTCTGCCGGAACAGCGGGAGGAAGTCGGCCAGCACCTTGGGCGAGACGACATCCTGCGCCTTGTGAACCAGGCCGTCCCGGGCGAAGTCGGAGAACTTGTTGTAGTTGAGGATGTCCGGTTCCTGCTTGGTCTGGACGTACGTCTTGACCTTGGAGTCCATCTGCTCCCAGTCGACGACTTCGAGGTTCACCCGGTAGCCGGGGTTGGCTTTTTCGAAGTCCTTGATCAGCGCAGTCCAGTAGGCCTGGGTGTCGTCGTCGTACTTCGCCGCGACGAACCTGATCGTCCTGCCGTCGGATCCGCCGCTGTCCGAGGCGCTGCCCTTGCCGCAACCGGTGAGGGCCAGTGCCAGGGCCAGTCCCCCGGCGAGGCCCGCGAGGTGCCGTTTCACGGAGTACCTCTCCGCACGCATGGCGTGCTTGGTCAAGCGCGTGCTCGCCTGATTGCGCGCCCGCTTGCTTGTTTATGCTCGATTGCTGGTGCTATCAATCATCAAACGACATGATGCTCAATGAAACGCGCACAGTGTCAAGGGCCGTCGCATCACGTATCGGTCACGCCGTGCGCCCTAGAGGGGAGTCCCCGATGAGTCAGACCGACATCGAGATCGCCACCCAGCCCGACTGCTGGCGGCAGGCCGTGGCACTGGCCCGGAGGCCCGACGGGCCCGTCTCCGCCTCGCTGCCCCGGCCCGGCGAGCGGGTGGCCGTCGTCGGCTGCGGGACGTCCTGGTTCATCGCCCAGGCGTACGCGGCACTGCGGGAGTCGGGCGGCCACGGCGAGACCGACGCCTTCCCCGCCTCCGGGATGCCGGACGCGCGGGCCTACGACAGGGTGATCGCGCTGACCCGGTCCGGCACCACGACCGAAGTACTGGAGCTGCTCGGCCGGCTGCGCGGAACAACCCCCACGACCGCGGTGACCGCGGTGCCGCAGTCGCCTGTGACGGGCCCGGCGGACGCTGTCGTCGTGCTCGACTTCGCCGATGAGACCTCGGTCGTCCAGACCCGTTTCGCCAGCACCGAACTGGTCCTCCTACGGGCCCACTTGGGCGAGGACCTGGAGCAGCTGCCGCAGCAGGGGCGCTCTGCGCTGGAGGAACCGCTGCCGGCGGGGGTGTTGGAGGCGGAGCAGTTCACCTTCCTGGGGCAGGGCTGGGCCTACGGGATCGCCCAGGAGGCGGCGCTGAAGATGCGTGAGGCGGCGGGCGCCTGGACCGAGGCCTACCCGGTGATGGAGTACCGGCACGGCCCGATCAGCGTCACCGCACCCGGCCGCGTGGCGTGGTGGTTCGGGGACCCGGCGGCCCTGCCGTCCGGTCTCGCCGACGAGATCGCGGACACCGGCGGGCAGTTGGTGGCGCTCGGCCGGGACCCGCTGGCAGATCTGGTCGTGGTGCACCGGCTGGCCTCCGCCCTCGCCTCGGCACGCGGGCTGGACCCGGACAATCCGCGCCATCTGACCCGTTCCGTGATCCTGGCCTGACCGGGCGTCCTCCCCGGAAGATCTCGGGGGCCACAGAATTTACGCGTCCGTTACGAACGGTTTCCGGGCCCGCCGAGGCCGGTCGGCGGGCCCCGGAACCGACCGCCACCAGGAACAACAACCGCTCCACGACCGCCCTGGGGGCACTCGTAACGCCCTGTGCCCCCCATGTTGACAGGTGGCGATTCCCGCAAGAGCATGTGCGAAATCGCTTCGAATCTTGCATCTGCACGCAGAATCAAGCAGACCGCAGCCCTGGCGGGCACCGCGCTTCTTCGTGACCGTGCGCTCCGCACGCCACCGGCACCACGCACCGCCGCTCCTGAGCCACCGTCCTGTCCGACAGGAGGACACGAGTGCACGCCCGATTGAGCAGTCCCGGCGGCCTGTTGCTCGCTGCCGCACTGACCGCCGCCATGCTGATGGCGCCCCTCACCGGCTCCACCGCCGCGGCCACGGCCGCCGCCCGTCCCACCACCGCCACCACCGAGGGGCCGAAGGTGACCCGCACCGCGAACGCCGTCACGGTCTCCGTGCCGGCCTCCGCCGGCACCCCCGGCTACACCCTCGACGTGGCCACCGACGAACTCGCCCTGACCACACGCCGCGCCGGGAAGACCGTGCTCGCCACAACAGCCGGCGACACCGGCGCCCTGCGCTTCACCACGGCCGACGGCACCTGGCAGCACGCGACGGGCGTCACCGACTGGACGTGGAAGAACGGCGTCCTGACCGTCACCGCCGACAGCACGCTCGACGGCGCCACGGTGGAGGCCCGGATCACCCCCGGCGCCGACCGCTACCAGCTCGACTGGGACGTCCGAGGCGGCGCACCGACGCAGTTGGGCCTCACCTACGACCTGTCGTCGGCCGGCCACTGGTACGGCCACGGCGAGGCGGAGACCCCGCAGGGCGGTCCCGGCACCGACCAGCCCTGGCCGCTGGACGCCGGCGAGGTCGACCATCCGACCTTCGGCCCGGCGTCGTACCACATGATCGACCCGTTCTGGTACACGTCCAAGTCGACCGGTCTGCGCGTCGACACCGGGAACGTCATGGACGTGGCGCTCAACAAGGGCAAGGACGGCCTCGGCAGCTTCGTCGTCGAGTCGCCCGACACCTACAAGGCCACCGTGTTCGTCGAGTCGACGCCGCTGGAGGTCTACCGCGACTACATCGGCATCGTCGGCAAGCCCACCAAGTCGGACGCCCCGTACGAGCAGTACGCCAAGCCGTTGTGGAATTCCTGGGCGCAGTTCTACACCAAGGTCGACCAGGAGAAACTGCTCGACTACGCCACCGACCTCCACGACAACGGTCTGGACGGGCACACCATCCAGCTCGACGACAAGTGGGAGTCGAACTACGGCAATCTGACGTGGGATCCGAAAACCTTCCCCGATCCCAAGGGTCTCTCCCAGAAGATCCACGACATGGGGTTCGACTTCGGCGTCTGGGTCACCCTGTGGATCAACCTGGACTCCGCCAACTACCAGTACGCGGTCGACCACGGCTATCTGCTCATGGACGCCAAGGACAAGACCAAGCCGTGTGACGTGACCTGGTGGAACGGCGAGGCGGGGATCATCGACCTGGCCAACCCCGAGGCCAAGGCCTGGTACGAGGGCAACCTCAAGTCCCTCATGGACACGTACGACATCGACGGGCTGAAGTTCGACACGCGCTTCTTCGACGAGAGGTGCGCGCCGCGCGAGGGCTCGCAGGTCACGGACTACCAGAAGCTCGGCACGCAGCTCGCCGACGAGTTCGACCTCCAGGGCGCCGGCATCCGGGTGCACTGGAACAAGACGGCCCACGAGGCCGGCTTCGTCACCCGCCAGGTCGACAAGGGCACCGGCTGGGACTCCCTGCGCGCCTCGGCCTCCCAGAACCTGGCCATCTCCACGATCGGCTATCCGTTCGTCGAGTCCGACATGATCGGCGGCTCGGGCGGCCAGCCCGCGCCGACGAAGGACGTACTGGTGCGGTGGGCGCAATCCGCCTCGCTGATGCCGCTGATGTACGCCTCGACCTCGCCGGTGGACACCAACGACACCACCACCGGACAGAAGGTGGACTACGACCAGGAGACGGTCGACCTCTACCGGCAGGCGATCAAGACGCACGAGAAGCTCGCCCCCTATATCTGGGACCAGGTGCAGAGCACCCTGAAGACCGGCGATCCGATCATGCGGCCGCTGTTCTTCGACTTCCCGAAGGACGAGGCGAGTTACACGGTCGCCGACGAGTGGATGCTCGGCCCGGCCGTGCTGGCCGCACCGAAGCTGAGCACCGGAGCCACACGCTCCGTCCATCTGCCGCCGGGCACCTGGTACGACGTGAACCAGGGCACGGTGATCCGCGGTCCCCAGACCCTCAAGGGGTACGCGGCGCCGCTCGGCGTCACCCCGGCCTTCGTCAACATCAAGGCCGAGGGCGCGGACAAGGCCATCAAGGCGCTCAAGCGCGTCGACGCTCCGGCCGCCTCCGTCCTGATCACTCCGGACGCCCCGGCCACCGACGCGGGCAAGCCGTTCCAGGTGACCACCGAGGTGACCAACTGGAGCACCGGGACCCTCAGGAGCGTCAAGGCGGCCCTGGACCTGCCTGATGGCTGGAGTGCCAAGTCGACCGGTCCGACCACCGCGGACTACCTCAAGAACGGCGCCACACTCACCACCACCTGGACGGTGACCCCGGCCGAGGACGCCCGCTGGGGCAGCCACGACCTCACCGGCACCGCCACCTACAACGGATCCAACGGGTCGCAGAGGGTGTCGGACACCGTGCAGGCACAGGTGAAGGCCGCTCCCAGCAGCGTGCAGGCGCCGTACCTGACGACCGACACCACCTCCGAGGATCCCCAGTACGCCCAGGCCGGTGACCAGTTCGCCATCTGGGCCGGCGGCCAGGACCTGTCCGGCTGGAAGGACGAGAAGGGCGTCATCTACCGCGACGACGCAGCCGGCGAGAAGGCCACCGTGCACGCCCAGTTGGTCTCCCAGAACAGCGCCTCACCGGTCGGCAAGGCGGGCATCGCCCTCGCCAACGACCTGACCGCACCCGAGCAGGGCGGTTACGCGGTGCTGGTCATGACCCAGAGCTACGGCCTGGAGTTCATGACCGACAGCGACGGCGACGGGAAGCTCGACACCTGGGCGGGCGGCGGCGCCACCTACCACCCGGCGTATCTCAAGCTGACCCGGGACGGCGCCACCTACACGGCGTACGCCAGCAAGGACGGCCAGGCCTGGTCGCAGGTCGGTACCGCCCAGGTGCCGTCGGCCGCCGGCACCGAAGACGCCGGGATGGTCGCCAGCGCGGCCAACGTCAACTACCCCGGCGAGGACATCGAAGCCGTCTTCAGCGGATTCACCGTCACCTCCTGACACGCCGGTATCACCTGCATCCCCCGGTTTCCCGGCAGGCCCACCGCCCCCATGGGGCCTGCCGGGGACCACTCCCTGCACAGCCGTGAGAGAGGGACCCCATCCCCATGGCACGTACATCCTCAGTTGCCGCCGGCTTCGTCGCCGGCGTCGTCGTGGCCGCAAGCACCACCGCGATCGCCGTCACCGGTACGGCGACCACCGGCACCGACCTCAATTCCAAGGCCACCACCACCTGGCTGACCGTCAAGGTCGCCGACGCCATGGGTACCAGAGACACCATCACCTGGGTCCCCACCGGCTCCTTCGCCGGTTCCGCGGAGGAGCGGGTCCCGCGTTATCCGATGACCCCCATCCAGGGCAAGGACACCAAGGAGCTCAAGCTCTCCGCAGTGCGCAACGAGCAGGTCTCGGCGCAGCTGGCGATCGCCTCCGGCCACAATCTCGACGACGTCAAGGCCGTGGTCGGCGACCTGACCGGGCCCGGCGGCGCGAAGCTGTCCGGTGCCGACACCCAGCTCCGGTTCGTCAAGTACGTGCCCGTGCAGCGTTCCAAGAGCGAGGTCGACTGGTCGGCCACCATCGACCAGGTCAGCTCCGGGAAGGAGGTGTCCGGCGACCGTAACCCCGATGTGGTCGGCGACCCGCTGGCGGAGGGGTCCTCGGTCGACGTACCCGCGTACGCGGCGCAACCGCTGTGGTTCACCTTCCACATCCCCGAGGGGGCCAAGCCCGGCACGTACACCGGCGCGGTGAAGGTCAACGCCGACGGCCGTACCCAGAGCACGTACCCGCTGACCATCGAGGTCGCCGACGCGAGCGTGCCCGACCCGAAGGACTACAGCTTCTTCCTCGACGTGTGGGCGCAGCCGGAGACGATGGCCAAGAACCACGGCGTCAGGCTCTGGTCCGACGAGCACTGGAAGCTGATCGACAAGTACGACCGAGACCTGGCCTCGCGCGGCCAGAAGGTCATCAACACCACCATCGTCGACAACCCCTGGCACCACCAGTGGTCGCTCGGCACCCGGGAGTCACAGACCGCCACGCCGTACACCAGCATGGTGGGCTGGACCTGGAACGGAAAGACGTTCTCCTTCGACTTCAGCCGCTGGGACAAGTACGTCGAGACCGCCAGACGCGCCGGTCTCGGGCCTGACATCGGCGCCTTCTCCATGCTGGCCTTCCAGGACCAGGAGCACCTCACCTACACCGACACCACCACCGGCAGGACCGTCTATGAGAACGTCGATCTGGGCGGCGACCGCTGGCGTCAGGCATGGGGAACCTTCCTCCCCGCCTTCGAGAAGCACGTGAAGGCGAAGGGCTGGCTGGACCACACCTGGCTGTCCTTCGACGAGCGGCCCATCGACACGATGACCGTCGTCAAGAACTTCGTCCACGAGGTCGCGCCGGCCTTCGACGACCGCATCTCCGTGGCAGGTTCGATCAACACCGAAGGCGTCGCGTCCAACCTGTCCGTCGACTGGGGCGGCATCGACGCGATGACGAAGGAGAAAGTGGAGGAGCGGCGCAAAGCCGGCAAGATCACGACCTTCTACGTGTACGGCGCTCCGGCCCACCCCAACACCCTGTCCTACTCTCCCGCCGTCGAGTCGCGGATGCTGCCCTGGATCTCCGCCCAGCGGGATCTGGACGGCTTCCTGCGCTGGTCGTACAACAGCTGGACCAGCGACCCCTTCAATCGGCCGGTGCACATCTTCACGCAGGGCGACGAGTACCTGGTCTACCCGGGCAAGGACGGCCCGATGTCCAGCATCCGCTGGGAGCAGCTGAAGGAGGGCATCGAGGACTACGAACTCATCGCCCAGCTGCGGAAGAAGGACGGCGGCACCGACAGCGACGCCCTGACCGAGGCCCTCACCACCGCGACCCGGAACCTCGACGGCCGGACGAAGGACGTGGGCGACATCGAGACCGCGCGGGCGGCAGTCGTGAAGGGGCTGACGTCATGAGGGGCAAGTGGAGATCTCTGCTGCTTGCCGGAGCGCTGACTGCCATGTCCCTGACCAGCGCGGGTGTCGCGACACCGGCCCAGGCGGAGCAGCAGACCCCGGCGCGGCACACCGTCACCTACGACCAGTATTCCGTACAGGTCGACGGCAAGCCCCTGTACCTCTGGGGCGCCGAGTTCCACTACTTCCGGCTGCCCAGCCCCGACGCGTGGCGCGATGTCCTGCAGAAGATCAAGGCGGGCGGATTCAACGCCGTCTCGCTGTATTTCGACTGGGGCTACCACTCCTCCAAGGCGGGGTCGTACGACTTCACCGGCACCCGTGACGTGGAGCGGCTGCTGGACGAGGCCGAGCGCGCGGGCCTGTATGTGATCGCCCGGCCGGGCCCGTACATCAACGCGGAGGTCTCCGGCGGCGGCATGCCCGCCTGGCGGTCCACACAGGCCGGCGTGAACCGTACCTCCGAGCCGGAGTACCTGAAGGCGGCCCGGGAGTGGATGAGCCGGATCAACCCGATCATCGCGCGCCATCAACTCACCCGTGGCACAGGGTCGGTGATTTTGTATCAGGTCGAGAACGAGTACCAGGGCGGTCGCCACGACGCCGACTACATGCAGACCCTCATCGACTGGGCGAAGGAGGACGGCATCGATGTTCCCACCTTCGTCAACGACGGTGGCGCCAACCAGAACTGGGTGAGCGGCAAGGGCGCCCCGGACATCTACGGCTTCGACGCCTACCCGCAGGGCTTCGACTGCAAGGACCCGGACACCTGGAAGAACCTCCCGGACTATTCGTACGTCAACGAGTGGAAGCCCGAGTCCCCGCTGATCATCCCGGAGGCACAGGGCGGCGCCTTCGACCCGTGGGGCGGCACCGGTTACCAGGACTGCGCGAAGCTGACCGGCACCGACTTCACCCGGGTGTTCAGCAAGATGAACATCGCCGCCGGGGTGAGCGGCCAGTCCTTCTACATGACGTACGGCGGCACCAACTGGGGCTGGCTCGCCGACCCCAACGCGGTCTACACGTCGTACGACTACGGGGCCCCGATCAACGAGTCCCGCCAACTGACCGACAAGTACCAGGAGTTCAAGCGCCTCGGGTACATGGTCAACTCTGTCACCTCGTTGGCGCGCACCGACAGGGCCGAAGCGCCCACGCCTTCCGACGACGCCCTGCGTATCGACCGGCGCGTCAACCCCGACGACGGCACGCAGTTCTTCACCGTGCGGCACGGCGACACCCGTGTGAAGGACAAGGACGAGACCACCTTGTCGCTGAAGGGTGCGGACGGCGACTACCCGCGCGTACCGCAGCAGGGCGAGATCACCATCGACGGTCGGGACGCCAAACTCCTCGTCGCGGGTTACGACTTGGGCGAGGACCAGCGGCTCGTCTACTCCACCTCGGAGATCATGACGCACGCCAAGATCGGCGACCGCGAGGTGGCGCTGCTGTACGGGCGTGCAGGCGAAACCGGCGAGACCGTGCTGCGGTACGCCGAGCGGCCCAAGGTGACCGTCCTCGACGGCGACGTCACCACCACCTGGGACGCCGAACGCGGTGACCTGCGCCTGAACTACACCCACAAGGGCCTGGCCCGGGTGCTGGTGAACGGCATGGAACTGCTGATCGCCGACACCGCCGAGACCGCCCACTGGTGGCGGCAGGACACCGCGGCGGGCCCGGTTCTCGTACGCGGGCCGTCCCTGGTCCGTACGGCTGAACTTGCCGACGGGACACTGAAGTTGACCGGCGACTCCACCAAGGCCGCGAAGATCGAGGTCATCGCGGACGCCAAGAAGGTGACCTGGAACGGCAGCGATGTCGCCGTCACCCGGGCGCCGCTTCCCGTCGAGCTGCCCAAGCTGACGACGTGGAAGTACAAGGAGGAGGCGCCGGAGTCCGCTCCCGGCTTCGACGACGCCACCTGGACCACCGCCGACCACCTGACCGCCAACAACGCGGCGCTTGCCGGTTCGCTGCCGGTCCTCGCCATGGACGAGTACGGCTTCCACCACGGCAACGTCTGGTACCGCGGCCGGTTCAAGACCACCGGTGCCGCCACCGCGCTCGCACTCGACGCCAAGACCGGCAACACCGGCCAGTACGCGGTGTGGCTCAACGGCCGCCATCTCGGCAGCTCCGGCGACGGCGCGCACACCTTCGACATCCCGGCGGGCACGCTGAAGTCCGGTTCGGACGGCGGGGACAACGTCCTCTCCGTCCTCGTGGAGAACGCGGGCCACAACGAGGAATGGGGCCACGACTACTCCAAGGAGCCACGCGGTCTGCTCTCCGCCGAGGTGATCGGCGGGGCCTCCACCCTCACCTGGAAGATCCAGGGCAACCGGGGCGGCGAGGACCCGGTGGACACCGCCCGGGGGCCGTACAACAACGGCGGGCTGTACGGGGAGCGGGCCGGCTGGTCGCTGCCGGGCCTCCCCGACGGCAGCTGGCAGAGCACCACTCTCTCCCAGCAGACCGCAAAGACCGGGCCCGGGGTGCGCTGGTACCGCACCTCCGCCTCGCTCGACCTGCCGCAGGGCCAGGACAACGGGCTCGCGCTGGACCTGGCTGAACCCCCAGGCGGCAGCACCGGCTATCGCGCCGAGATCTTCGTCAACGGCTGGCTGATCGGTCGCTACCTGCCGGGCACCGGACCCCAGACACGGTTCGTCATCCCCAAGGGCCTCCTGCGTGAGCAGGGCAGCAACACCATCGCCCTGGCCGTCTGGTCCACCGAGGCCGGCGCCGGCCCGGGTTCGGTGAAGCTCGTCGACGTCGGCGCCTCGGCGGGCGGGATCAAGGTCGGTACGGTGGCGGCGCCCTCGTACGACGCCAAGACCTACGCCATGCCGGTCGCGGGCGCTCAAGTCACCGTCGATGCCGAGCCGTTCCTGAGCACCGGCACCGCGACCAAGGTCCCCGTCACCCTCAGCGTGCCGAAGGACGCCCCGACTGCCTCGAACGTCGGCCTGACGCTGAAGGTCCCGGACGGCTGGACCGCGACCACCGACGACCCGACCCGCTTCGACCGGGTACGGCCCGGCGACAAGGTGACAGCGGACTACACCGTGACCCCGCCCAGCGATCCCGTGCACTACGCCGTCCTGTCCGCGAACGCCAAGCTCACCCAGCCCGGCCGTCCGGGAACCGTCACCGGTGTACGCGCCGTACAGGTGCCACCGCCCGCGCTGTCCGCCGACGCCTATGTGAGCGACCTGGCCCTGGTCAAGGCGGTCAACGGCTGGGGGCCGGTGGAGAAGGACTCCTCCAACGGGGAGGACGCGGCGGGTGACGGTCGTCCCCTGAGCATCGGCGGCACCACGTACACCAAGGGCCTCGGCGTGCACGCGAACAGCCAGGTCCGGGTCTATCTCGGAGGTGGCTGCACCCGCTTCACCGCGACCGCCGGGGTGGACGACGAGGTCGGCGACGGCGGCAGTGTCTCCTTCCAGGTGATCGCCGACGGCCGTTCGCTCACGACAACCCCGGTGGTGCGGGGCTCCGACGGCGGCAGCGGCATCGACGTGGACGTGACCGGCGCCCGCTGGCTGGACCTGTCGGTCGACGGGGACGGCGATGTTTCCTCGGACCACGCCGACTGGGCCGACGCCAGGCTGACCTGCGGCGGCGGTGCCTGATGATCGTGCCGGCGATACGCGGCAGGCTCTTTGCGTTGCTGCTGACCGTCTCGGCCGTCATGGCCGGTACCGCTGTGCCCGCCGGCGCCGGTCAGCAGGACGACCGGCGCGGCTGGACGGGGACCTGGGCGACGGCGGCCAGTGAGCACTACGAGGTCTCGGGGATGTCCGAGGTGACGGTACGGATGCCGGTGCACATCAGCGTCGGCGGTTCATCCGTGCGCATCCGGCTGACCAACGCCTACGCCACCGACCCGGTGACGATCGGGCACGCGACCGTGGGCCTGCGCGACGGCGGTTCCGCCGTGGCCCGTCCCTACGACCTGCGGTTCGGCGGCAAGCGCGCGGTCACCGTCCCCGCGGGCGGCCAGGCGGTCAGCGATCCGGTCGGACTCGCCGTGCCGGCCCTGGCCGACCTGGTCGTCAGTCTCCATCTGCCCGGTCCGGTCACGCACATCACCGATCACTGGTGGGCACAGCAGACCGTGTACTGGACGGACTACGGTGCGGGCGACCACACGGCCGACACCACCGGCGACGCCTACACCTGGACCACCACGAGCTGGCCGTTCCTCAGCGGCGTCGACGTGACCGCGCCGAGGACCGGGGCGGTGGTGGCGCTCGGCGACTCGATCACCGACGGGTCCTACTCGACGGCCGACACCAACCAGCGCTGGCCCGACCTGCTCTCCGCCCGGCTGAACGCCTGCCTGCCCGGCGCAGGGGTGCTCAACGCGGGCATCACCAGCAACCGGATCACCGCCGGGACCGAGACCAACCCCTCGGCCCTCGACCGGCTCGAACGCGATGTGCTCTCCCAGCCGGGCGCCAGGACGCTGATCCTCTTCGAGGGGATCAACGATCTCGGCGGGGCGAGTGCCGAACAGATCATCGCCGGGATGACGGAGATCGCCGACCGGGCGCACCAGCGCGGGATGCGGGTCGTCGGCGCCACGATCACCCCGTACAAGGACTTCACCTGGGGCGGTTGGAGCGAGGAGACGGAGGCGCGGCGGCAGCAGGTCAACGCGTTCGTCCGGGACTCCCGCGGGGTCTTCGACGACTACGCCGACTTCGACCGGGCGGTCCGGGACCCGGCGGATCCACGGCGGCTGGGCGCGGCGTACGACTCCGGTGACCATCTGCACCCCAACGATGCCGGGATGAAGGCATTCGCCGACTCCATAGACCTGAGCGAGCTCGGCCTCGGCCGCGGCTGTTCCTGAGGAGGAACCGTGACTGGACGGCTTGAACACCGGCGGGGGCACCGAAGATTCGCAGTCCTGTCCACGGCGTTGGCTGCCACCGTGGCATCCCTGCTTCCGGCGGCGCCCGCCGCGGCCGAGACGGCGCAGCCGGGGTGGACGGGGACGTGGGCGACCGCCCAGCACGCCGCGTACGACCCGGGCACCTCGGAGGTGACCGTGCGGATTCCGGTACGGGTGAGCGCGGGCGGGTCGAGCGTGCGCATCCGCCTGACCAACGACTTCACCACCGAGCCGGTGACCATCGGTCACGCGACCGTCGGACTTCGGGATGGCGGTTCCGCCGTCACGAAGCCGCAGAAGCTGCGGTTCGGCGGGAAGAGTGGGGTGACGATCGCGGCCGGCGAGCAGGCGGCCAGCGATCAGGTCCAACTCACCGTGCCCGCCCGCAGCGACCTGGTCGTCAGCCTGTACTTCCCCGGCCGGCTCACCCACATCAGCCAGCACTGGATGGGCCTCCAGACCGTCTACTGGACGCCCGACGGCGGCGGCGACCACGCCGCGGACGCCGACGGGGACGCCTTCACCAAGACCGACTCCACCTTCCCGTTCCTGACCGGCGTCGACGTCCAGGGCGGAAACGCGGCGGGCTCGGTGGTCGCGCTCGGCGACTCCATCACCGACGGCGCGGCCTCCACCTCCAACGCCAACCGGCGCTGGCCCGACTACCTGGCGGGCCGGCTGTCGGCCTGCACGACCACCGCCGGGGTGCTGAACGAGGGCATCAGCGGCAACCGGATCACGGCCGGTGTCGACGGCAACCCGTCGGCACTGGACCGGCTGGAACGCGACGTGCTGTCGCAGCCGGGCGCCCGGACGGTGGTCCTGTTCGAGGGGGTCAACGACCTCAGCTGGGGCGGCGCCACCGGCGATCAGGTGATCGACGGCATGAAGGAGATCGTGCGCCGCGCCCACGAACGCGGACTGCGCGTGATCGGCGCGACGGTCGTGCCGTATCGCGGCTGGGGCGACTGGTGGACCGAGGCCAAGGAGGCCGACCGGCAGAAGGTCAACACGTTCGTACGCGAGGGTGGCGTCTTCGACGGCTACGCCGACTTCGACAAGGCGGTGCGGGACCCGGACGACCCCACTCGCTACGGCGCCGCGTTCGACTCCGGTGACCATCTGCACCCCAACGACACCGGGATGAAGGCGTTCGCCGACGCGGTCGACCTCGCCGGGCTGCGGGTGGCCCGTGACTGCCCCTCGGCCCGCGTCCGTCTCACCCCGTACCGGCCGACCGTGCAAGCCGGCGGCGACGGCACGGAGATCACGTCGACCGTCACCAACACCGGTCCCGCGACAGTCACTCAGGTCAGCACTCGCCTCGATCTCCCGGACGGCTGGTCCGCCGAACCGGCCGGCAGCACGCGGCCCCTCTCTCTCGCGCCGGGCGACAGCGCCAAAGTCATCTGGACGGTGACCCCGGCGGCCGACGCGACCTGGGGCACCCACGAGATCGGCGTACGCACCTCCTTCGTCCAGGACGGTCGCACCCGGCGCGACTCCGACAGCGTGGACGCCACGGTGACCCCCGCTCCGTCCGAGGTGCGGGCGCCGTATCTGACGGCCTCCACCACCACCGAGCAGGCCCAATACGCCCAGAACGGCGACCAGTTCGCCATCTGGGCGGGCGGCCAGGACCTGTCCGGCTGGAAGGACGAGAAGGCGGCCGTCTATCTCGCCGACGCCGCGCCACCGTCCGGCACGGTGACCGCCCGGGTCGTCGGTCAGACCGGCAGCGGCCCGTCCGCCAAGGCGGGGATCGCCGTGGCCAACGACTTCACCGCGCTGGAGGCGGGCGGCTACGCGGTGCTCACCATGTCCGCGCAGTTCGGACTGGAGTTCCTGACCGACAGCGACGGTGACGGGAAGCTCGACACCTGGGCCGGGGGCGGCAGTTCGTACCACCCCGCCTGGCTGAAGCTCGTCCGCGACGGCACCGCCTACACCGCGTACGCCAGTTCCGACGGCACCGCCTGGCAACAGGTCGCCACCGCCACCGTGCCGTCCGCGAGCGGCACGGGCGACGCCGGTCTGGTCGCGAGCGCCGTCAACCTCGACTACCCCGGCCAGATCACGACCGCACTCTTCGACTCCTTCTCCACGCACAGCTGAGAGGCACATTCATGGCAGTCGACCGCAGACACTTCATGACCACCGCGGCCGCCCTCGGTGGCGCGGTGCTGCTCGCCCCGCCCGGCACCGCCCAGGCACTCAGCCAGGGCACTTCGTCCGGAGTCCCGGGCATCCCCGACTACCAGCCCACCAAGGCCTCCCTCGACACCCACCCGCTGCCGCGCTGGTACAAGGACGCCAAGTTCGGCATCTTCGTCCACTGGGGCATCTACTCGGTGATCGGCGGCGCGACACCGAGAAGCGCCTCGGAGTGGTACCTGTGGTACCAGAGCACCAAGGACACCGCCGAGTGGAAGTACCACCGCGACACGTACGGCGAGAACGTCACCTACGACGATCTCATCCCGCAGTTCAAGGCCGAGAAGTACGATCCCGACGCCTGGGTGAAGCTGTTCGAGCAGGCGGGCGCCGAGTACTTCGCGCTGACCAGCAAGCACCACGACGGATTCGCCCTCTACCCGAGCCAGGTGACGGACCGTCACTCCGTGGCGTACGGCCCGAAGCGTGACCTGGTCGGTGAGCTGATGACCGCGGCCCGCAGGCGCGGCACCGTGCGGCCGGGCCTGTACTACTCGCTCGGCGAGTTCTTCAACCCGGCGATCGGCCGGCCGATGCGCAACTTCTACACCGACGAGGAGATTCCGATGACCGGCTACAAGCCGGTCCAGGACTACGTCGGCGACTACGAGCTCAAGCAGCTGTACGAGATCATCGACCGTTACGACCCGGAGCTGCTCTGGGCCGACGGCCAGTGGTTCCGGCCCACCGGCAACCCGCCGTGGCGCAGCGAAGAACCCATGGCGCACTACTACAACCAGGCCAAGAACCGTAAGTACCCCAAGGGTGTCGTGATCAACGACCGGTTCGACACCCACTTCGACTTCGCGACGTACGAGCAGCGCACCAACCCCACGATGGACCCGCAGAAGTGGGAGTGCTGCATGACCATCGGCTACTCCTGGGGCTACAACAAGCACGAGCCGGACGAGGACTACAAGACCTCCGAGTTCCTGATCCGGCTGCTCGCCGACGTGGTCAGCAAGAACGGCAATCTGCTGCTCAACATCGGTCCCAAGCCGGACGGCACGATCCCCGAGATCATGCAGGAACGGCTGAAGGACATCGGCGCCTGGCTGAACGTCAACGGCCCCGCGATCTACGGGTCGACACCCTGGGTGCGGGCGGAGGAGGAGGGCAGTGCGCTCGGCATCCGCTACACCGTCTCCCCCGGCAAGTTCAACATCATCGTGCTGGGCAAGCCCAGCGGCACCCTCTCGGTGCCGGGTGACATCCCCATCAGCGCCACGTCCCGGGTTCGGCTGCTCGGCACGAGCGGCAGTCTGCGGTGGACCCGCGGCGACGGAAAGATCAACATCACCGTCCCGTCCTCCCTGCCCAGCGACATCGCCAACGTCTTCACCGTCGACTGGGCCCGGTGAGCGGCATGGGAATCAGCAACGGTACCCAGTTCGACGCCCTGGGCCCCACCCTCACCGTCACCTCGCAGCCGGCCGAGCCGGCGGGCGGTGACACGGTCACCGCCACGGCGGTCCTCACCAACGACTGTCCTTTCCCCCTCCTCAACGCCGTGCTCCATCTGATCAACCCCCGGGCCACCACGGCGGCGAAGACCATCCCGCTCGGCGACCTGCGGCCCGGCGCGAAGACAACCCGGCGCTGGGAGACGGCGATCCCGGCCGACGTGGCCGGGGACGTGTCGTTCACCGCGCACGTGGTCTTCGACGTCGACGAGCACAGCAGCGACTGCGCGCGGTCCGCGAAGACGTTCACCGTGCCCTACGAGCCCAACGAGGTGCGGGACCCTTACCGGACGTTCGCCACGACCGACGACGCGAAGTTCGGGCAGTACGGCAGCCAGTTGGTGATCTGGGCGGGAGGCCGCGACTTCTCCGGAGGCACCGACGAGAAGGCAGGCATCCTCCTTCCCGGCTCCGCCGCCGAGTCGAGCGTGGTGCAGGTCGAGACGGTCAGCCTCACCGGCAGCGACAACCCCACCGCGAAGTACGGCATCGCCGTCGCCAACGACCTGACCGCGCCGGAGAAGGGCGGCTACGCCGTACTCACCATGTCGAAGTCGTACGGCGTGGAGTTCATGACCGACAGCGACGGCGACGGACACCTCGACACCTGGGCCGGCGGCGGCGCTTCCACCCATCCCGCCTGGCTGCGCCTGGACCGTGACGGCACGACGTGCACCGCGTACACCAGTACCAACAACGGTCTTTCCTGGAACGAGATCGCGAGCGCGACCGTGCCCTCCGCGAGCGGCGCCCTGGACGCGGGTGTGGTGGCGAGCGCCGTGAACCTCAACTATCCCGGCACGACGGTCCAGGCCGTGTTCGACCACTTCACCGTGGAGGCGTCGTGACCGCCTACCGTCCCGAGGAGGACTTCCTCTCGCCTCCCGTCTCGCTCACCGTCACGCCGGCCGCACCCGAGGCCGGCAAGACCGTGACCCTGACGGCCACCCTCACCAACTCCACCAGGATCGCGCTGCGCAGCACCGTGCTCTATCTCGCCGTGGACGACTCCGCCGAACAGGACGGCCTGGGCGATCTCGCGCCCGGACGGTCGGTGACCCGCACCTGGCGGACCCGGCTCGCCGCCGAGGCCGAGGGCCGGGTCGTGTTCACCGCGCACGCCCTCTTCGACGTGCACCCGCACGGCTCCGACTGCACTCGCACCACCTCCTCGGCCCTGCTGCCGTACCGCTCGTTGCCGAAGGCCTTCGACAACGCGGGGATCTCCACCGAGGACGCCCTCACCGTCGCGAACATCGACGGCTCGAACTCCAGCCTGTCCGCCGAGGCGCTGGCGTCGGTGGGGCTGACCCCGGGTGCCACGGTCACCTACGACGGGGTGCCCTTCACCTGGCCGGACACCCGGCCCGGGAGCAACGACAACGTCATCTCCTACGGCCAGACCGTGCTGTTGTCCGGTTCCGGTTCCCGGTTGTCCTTCCTCGGCACCAGCACGTGGGGCGACGGCAAGGGTGACGGGAAGGTCGTCTACGCCGACGGCACCGAGCAGGCGTTCTCGGTCGCCGTCCCCGACTGGTACGGCGCGAACGCCTCCGCCGCGGTGGTGCTGCCCTACCGCCACATCAGCTCCGGCCGTGACGACAACCCCGTCAGCCTGTTCACCTTCGGCGTCGATCTGACAGCCGGGAAGGAACTGCGTTCCGTGGTCCTGCCCAAGGTCAGCGACGGCGTCCAAGCGGGCGCCCCCGCCCTGCACATCTTCGCCATGACGATCACGACGATCAACTGAGCTCGGCCGGAAGGACGTTCATGCACGACAACCGAGGTGACCTCGACCTCCCAGGCGTCACCCGCAGACAGATCCTCACGGGCGCGGTGGCGCTGGGCGGCGCCGCGCTGCTGCCCCTGCCGCAGAACGCGTACGCGGCCGACGGCGCCCTGTTCGACACCGCGCCCGCCGCGGCCGCGCTGAAGCGTCTGCTTCCCGACCACTACCAGCAACTCATCCTGCGGGCCGTCAAGGACGTCACCGACCGCTTCCGGGTCACCGGCCGGGCCGGGCAGATCACGGTGGAGGGCACCAGCCCCGCCGTGCTGCTCGCGGGCCTCCACACCTACCTGAGGCGGACCGCGCACGCCTCCGTCTCCTGGACCGGCGAGCAGTTGAACCTGCCGCGGACCCTCCCGGCGCCCGCCACGGAGATCACGGGAACGGCCAACGTGCCGCACCGCTTCGCCTTCAACGACACCAACGAGGGATACACCGGCGCCTACCGCGACTGGGACGCCTGGCAGTACGAGTTGGACGTGCTGGCCGTGCACGGGGTCAACCGGGTCCTCGTCTACATCGGTGGCGACGCCGTCTACTACGACACGTTCCGTCAGTTCGGCTACACCGACGCCGAGATGCGCGCCTGGATCCCGGCCCCGGCCCACCAGCCCTGGTGGCTGCTGCAGAACATGTCGGGCTTCGGCGGGCCCGTGTCCCGGCAGCTCATCGAGAAGCGTGCCGTGCTCGCCGAGAAGATCGTCGACCGGATCCGTGAACTGGGCATGAAGCCGGTTCTGCCGGGCTACTACGGCAGCGTCCCGGACGACTTCCCCGCCAAGCACGGCGGCGACGCGACCGTGGTGGCGCAGGGCTCCTGGGGCGCCTTCAAACGCCCCGACTGGCTCGACCCGCGCACCACGGCCTTCGAGGACGTGGCCGCCACTTTCTACCGTGCCCAGAAGGAACGGCTCGGCGAGAGCACGATGTACAAGATGGACCTGCTGCACGAGGGCGGCAACGCCGGTGACGTGCCGGTGGGCGAGGCCGCGGGGGCCGTCGAGGCGGCACTGCAGAAGGCCCACCCGGGCGCCGTCTGGGCGATCCTCGGCTGGCAGAACAACCCGGCCAAGGAACTGCTGGACGGAGTCGACAAGAGCCGGATGCTGATCGTGGACGGCCTGTCGGACCGCTACACCACCGTCACGGACCGGGAGAGCGACTGGGGCGGCACCCCGTACGCCTTCGGCAGCATCTGGAACTTCGGCGGCCACACCCCGATCGGCGCCAACGCCCCGGACTGGGTGGAGCAGTACCCCAAGTGGCGTGACAAGAAGGACAGTGCGCTCGCCGGTATCGCGGCGATGCCCGAGGGAGCGGACAACAACGCGCCCGCGCTCGCCCTCCTCACCGACCTGGCCTGGACGCCCGGCACCGTGGACCTCGACGACTGGTTCGCCGCGTACGCCCTGTCCCGCTACGGCGGCCCCGACCGGCACGCGGCCGCGGCCTGGCAGACGATCCGCGACACCGCGTACAACATGTCTCGCGCGGACTCCTGGAGCGAGGCACCCGACGGCCTGTTCGGCGCCCGTCCGAGCCTGACGGCGAACAAGGCCGCCGCCTGGGGGCCGGAGAAGGACCGCTACGACACCACGGCCTTCGATACCGCACTCACCGAACTCCTCGCGGTACAACCGGGGTTGAGGGGCAGCTCGGCCTACCGGTACGACGTCGTCGACGTGGCCCGGCAGGTCCTGTCCAACCGCAGCCGGGTCCTGCTGCCGCAGATCAAGGCGGCGCACGATGCCGGGGACAAGGCCCTGTTCGGCAAGCTGACCAAGACCTGGCTGGGCTGGATGGACCTCCTCGACGACCTGCTGGCGACCTCCGGCCCGCATCTGCTCGGGCGATGGCTCGCCGACGCGCGCTCCTGGGGCGTGGACCGGGCCGAGAAGGACCGCCTCGAATACGACGTCCGCTCCCTCATCACCACCTGGGGCGGACGCCAAAGCAGCGAAGAAGGCCTGCACGACTATGCGAACCGGGAGTGGTCCGGACTGGTCGGCGGCCTGTACCGCACCCGCTGGCAGACGTACTTCGACGCGCTCACCACGGGAAAGGACCCGTCGACGATCGACTGGTTCGCCCTGGAGGACCGCTGGGCACACGCGCACGAGACGTACCCGACCGATCCCCACGGCTCCCCGTACGCCCTGGCCCGCAGCGTGCGCGACCTGCTCACCGCCACTCCCTACCAGGCGGCCCTCACGGCGGGTGTCGACCGGGGAGCGGTGGCCGAGGGCACGCCCGCGACGGTGACGGTCACGTTCACCAACAGGAACGGGTTCACGGCGGCCCGCGGCGTGACCCTCTCCGTCACCGCCCC
Source organism: Streptomyces sp. SAI-127 (assembly GCF_029894425.1). Classification (NCBI taxonomy): domain Bacteria; kingdom Bacillati; phylum Actinomycetota; class Actinomycetes; order Kitasatosporales; family Streptomycetaceae; genus Streptomyces; species Streptomyces sp. SAI-127. The sequence goes on along the minus strand of NZ_JARXYJ010000001.1, from coordinate 9,111,072 downwards.
CGAGGGCATGACGGTGAAGCCGCTCGATCCGGTGGGCACGGCGTCGGTGGCATCCGGCGAAACCTTCGCCGCTCGCTTCGAGGTCTCTCTGGCGGGTGCGCCCACGGAACTGGTCGGCCGGGTCGTCGCGGCGGCGGTGTACGCGGGTGGCGGAAAGGTGGTGGCGCCGGTACGGCTGATGGCCGCGGCCGGGGTCGGCGACCCGTACCGCACGGTCTCCTTCAACGACGCGGTGTTCGGCCAGGCCGGCGACGAGATCGCCGTCGAGGGCGCGGGGGCCGACCTGTGGGGCGCCACCAACGAGTTCGGGGCGGTGTACCGGGCGGGCGCGTACGGCGACGGGACGGTGGCCCAGGTCACGGTCACGTCCCAGGACGCGTCCGGGGGCTGGGCACGGGCGGGCCTCATCGTCCGCAACGACCTGGGCACGCAGGGGACCGCGGGCTATGTGAACCTGGCGATCACACCGTCCAACGGCTGCGCGTTGAGCTGGGACGCGGACGGTGACGGCCGTTTCGACTCGATCGAACTGTCGGGCTCCTTCACCGCGCCGGTGCGGCTGCGGCTGACCCGGTCCGGCTCCTCGTACACCGGTGAGGCCAGCACGGACGGCGTCAACTGGACGACGGTGGGCACTGCCACGCCGGGAGGCGCGGCCGCCGCACAGGACGTCGGGGTCTTCATGACCGCGGCCAACGGCTGGACCGACGGACGGGGCATCGCCACGTTCGACGGATTCACGGTGGCCTGATCGCGGTGACCGCGACGCCCGCGGTCACGAGACAGCGGCCCGGCCCCTTCCACCGCGCGGTGGAGGGGGCCTACGGCAGTCGCCAGTCCACCGGCTGGGCGCCCTGCCGCAGCAGCAGATCGTTGGCCCGGCTGAACGGACGCGAGCCGAAGAATCCGCGGTCCGCCGACATCGGCGAGGGATGAGCGGACTCAATTGCCGGAAGGTCCCCCAGGAGAGGCCGCAGATTACGCGCGTCGCGCCCCCACAGGATCGATACCAGCGGCTTCCCTCGAGCGGCAAGCGCCCGGATGGCCTGCTCGGTGACCTCCTCCCAGCCCTGGCCGCGGTGCGCGCCCGGCTTGCGCGGGGCCGTCGTCAACGCCCTGTTGAGCAGCAGCACACCCTGTTCGGCCCACGGCGTCAGATCGCCGTTCGACGGCCGGGCCAGCCCCAGGTCGGAGTGCATCTCCCGGAAGATGTTCTCCAGGCTGCCCGGCAGGGAACGCACCTCGGGCGAGACCGCGAAACTCAACCCGATCGCCATCCCCGGCGTCGGGTACGGGTCCTGACCGACGATCAGAACGCGGACGTCGTCGAAGGGCTGCTGGAAGGCCCGCAGGACATTCGCCCCGGCCGGCAGGTAGGTACGGCCCGCCGCTATCTCGGCCCGGAGGAAGTCCCCCATGGCGGCGATGCGTTCGGCGGCAGGCTCGAGAGCCTTCGCCCAGCCTGCTTCAACAAGTTCGTGCAAGGGTCGTGGTGCCACGGCGTGTCACTCTACTGGCAGGCACCGGGGGCCAAGCACAGTCTCGTACATGGATGCCGCATCACCGGGAAGGCGGGGAGCTTGTCACTTGACGGGACCGGTACGGGGGAAGGGTTTCTCGCCGTCGACTCCGGCGGCTCCGGCCTGCGGGTCGTCGTCGGCACGCCCGGCCGGGGGACCACGGCCCCGCGGGAGTCCCGGGTGCCCGTGCGGACGGGTGCGCGCGGGATCGACCCGGGGCACCTGATGGAGCAACTGACGCCCATGGTCCGGGCGCTGCTGCCCGAGGCGGGATTGACCGGACTGGACACCGCCGTCGTCGGGGCGGCCGGTCTCGCGACCCTGGGTGATGCGCTGCGGGCCGAGCTTCCCAGCGCGCTGGAAAGGGAGTTCGGGGTCCGGACCGTCGCGCTCGTCGCGGACGCGGTGACGGCGTACACCGGCGCTCTCGGTCCGCGCCCGGGTGCGGTCGTCGCGGCCGGTACCGGTCTCATCGCGATCGGCACCGACCTCGAGTCCTGGCGCCGGGCGGACGGCTGGGGTCATCTGCTGGGCGACTGCGGGGGCGGCGCGTGGATCGGGCGGGCCGGGCTGGAGGCCGCGCTGCGGGCCCACGACGGGCGGTCCGGGGGCTCGGCCGCTCTGCTGGCGCTGGCCGAGGAGTCGTTCGGACCGGTGCGGGAGCTGCCCGGCAGGGTGTACCCGCGTACGGACCGGCCCGCCGTGCTCGCCTCCTTCGCGCCCCAAGTGGCGGCCTGCGCCGGGAGCGACCCGGTCGCCGGGAGGATCCTGCGCGAGGCGGCCCGGCACATGGCGGACTCGACGGCCGCGGTCTGTCCGGCTCAGGGCGAGGCGTATGTCAGCCTCACCGGTGGCTTGTTCAGGATGGGTGCCGCCCTCGTCGTACCGCTGGAGGCGGAGCTGAAGCGGCGACTGCCGCACGCACGGCAGGTCGCGGCGGCGGGCGGACCGTTGGAGGGATCCGTACAGATCGCCTCAGATCTGGCGTGTGGCTCGCTCACTCTTCCGAGCGACGAGTCGATGTTGTACGTCGTGACCCCAAAGAGGGGCTGAAGCGGACGTAACTCATCAGACAAAACCGGACGGATACCGCTCACCTGCACCCTCCCCGAACAGGGGAGCCCCGGAAACCAGTAACATGCGTCGCCATGAGCTCCCCCACTGGGCCCGCGTCCGGCCTGCCAGTACGAATGCCGCGACCTCGCCAGCCCGGGCGGCACCGCCGACCCGAGCCTTTGGCGGCTCCCGAGGGCGCGCCCGCGCTCGTCCTCGCGGTTCCGGGCACGCCCGCGGCCGCCACGCGCAGCCTCGCCGAGGAGGTCGTGAGCATCGCCCGCTCCGAGCTCCCCGGCCTCGACGCGCGGATCGGGTACCTCGACGGGGACGACTCGGAGTTCCCCACGCTTCAGGCCGTCCTGACCCATGCCGCCGAGGAGCGCACCGCCCGTTACGAGCAGGCCAAGGCCGCCGGGATGGACGTCAAGGAGCCCGACGGCCCCGTCGCCGTCGTGGTGCCGCTGCTCGCCGGTCCGGACAGCGCGCTGCTGCGCAGGATCCGCCAGGCGGTGATGGACAGCCGGATCGCGGCCGACCTCACCGATGTGCTGGGCCCGCACCCGCTGCTCGCCGAGGCGCTGCACGTACGTCTGTCGGAGGCCGGGCTGGCCCGCGCCGACCGCGCTCGCCTGTTCGCCGTGACGACCGCCGCGGACGGCATCATCCTGGGCGCGGTGGGCGGCGAGGAGGCCGTGCAGGCGGCCGGGATCACCGGCATGCTGCTCGCCGCGCGTCTCGCCGTGCCGGTGATGGCGGCGGCGCTCGACCAGGACGGCTCGATCGCGTCCATCGCCGATCAGCTGCGGTCCTCCGGTTCGCAGCAGCTGGCGCTCGCGCCGTATCTGATAGGGCCGGAGATCGACCCCGCCGTCATCGAGGAGGCGGCCAGGGAGGCCGGCTGCTCCGCCGCCGAGCCGCTCGGCCCCTACCCGGCGATCGGCAAGCTCGTCCTCGCCAAGTACACGACCGCGCTGGGCATCGCCCCGCAGCAGGCGCAGGGCGCACCGGTGCGCTGAGCGCCCCCCCCTGCGACCGCGTCACCGAAAGGGCCCGCTCCATCCATCGGAGCGGGCCCTTCGGTGTGGCAGGCGGTGGATCAGTCGAAGACCACGCAGGACGCGGCCGGGACCTCGATCGAGCCCTCGTACCTGGGCAGGCCGGTCGCCGGGTCCACGGCGAACCAGGTCACCTCGCCGGAGCGCTCGTTCGCCACGTACAGGAATCCGCCGGACTCCGTGAGGGCCCTGGGCCAGCGGCCGCCGCAGATGACCGTGCCGACCAGCCGCAGGTCGTCGCCCTCGACGGCGAACGTGGACAGGACGTCCTCGCCCCGGGTGGCGGTCCACACGAAACGGCCGTCGGGGGACGTGACGACGCCCGACGGGTAGGCGTCGCCCTGCGGGGCGCCCGCCAGCACCGGGATCTCCCTCAGGGGCTTCAGGGAGCCCTCCTCGGCGTCCCAGCGGCAGCTGATGAGGGTCGGGGTGAGTTCGTTGAGGACGTAGGCACGGGTCCCGTCGGGATGGAAGGCCAGGTGACGCGGGCCCGAGCCGGGGCGCAGGGCGACCTCGCGGTGCACGTCGAGCGCGCCGTCCGTCAGGGTGCACACCCGCACGGAGTCCGTGCCGAGGTCGACGCTGACGATCCACCGCCCGCTCGGGTCGGGCTGCACATGGTGGGCGTGCGGGCTCTGCTGGCGGGGCGTGTGCGGGCCCGAGCCGGTGTGGCGCAGCACGCCGGAGTGGGCAGCCGCGAGGGAGCCGTCGGCGCGCAGCGGCACGGTGGTGACGCTGCCGGAGCCGTAGTTGGCGGTCAGGACGTGTCCGGCGTGCACGGCGAGGTGCGTGGGCGAGTTCCCGTCGACCGGCACCGGCGGGCCGGCCGGCTCGGGCCGGTCGCCGTTCACCCGGTACGCGGCCACCGCGCCCTGGGCCGTCTCGCTGACCGTGTACAGCATGTCCCCGCGGGCCGACAGGGCCAGATACGACGGATCGGGTACGCCGTTCAGGCCGCTCAGCACCTTCAACGCACCCGTGTCCGGGGCCACCGCCGCCGTCACGATGCCGGGGCCTCCCGCCGCCGTGAAGGACCCGATGTAGGCCCGTCGCCGCCCGTCGCCGTCTGCCACAGTCGTCCCCTCTCGGTCGGTGCCGTCCGGGGCGACGGTAGCAGTCGATCAGCACCGGTCTAGACCAACCTCGGTCACCTTCACAGGGACGTCACGGACATGCCGGCGTGGGTTCAGGCTCCCACCAGCGGTGAGCCGGTCGGCGTGCGCAAGGGCGCGGCCAGCTCAGCGAGCGCCCTTTCCAGTCCGTGCAGATGGGCCAGTGCGGGTTCCTCGGCGAGGGGGCGGTCCGCCACCGGGAAGTCCGTGCCGTCCGTGAGGGACTCCACAGCGGCCTCCACCCGTCGGCACGCGGCGGTCAGGCGGGCGTCGTGCGAGGCCTCGGGGTCGGCCGCGACGGTGACCAGGCCCCGGATCTCCCGGGCGCAGTCGTCGAGGAGGGCGAGGACGCGGCGGGCGCGGCGCTTGCGGGCCGGCATGGGGTTGAGGGGGTGGACCAGCGGGGCCACCGAGAGCCGGACCCTGCCGAGCAGCTGCTCCAGTTCGGTCACACGGCCGGCCGGGTCCGCGCCCGGAACTCCCGCGAGGCGGGCCGCGGCCTCGGCGGTGCAGGCGTGGACGCAGCGCAGGGCGCGCTGGATCCAGGCGTCGGTGACCGCGTGGGTGGTGATCGGCAGGACGAACAGCACCGCGAGGACGGCCCCGACCGCGCCCACGCCGGTCTCCGCGAACCGCAGGGCCAGCAGTCCGGGGTTCAGGACGCCGAGAAGGCCGTAGAGGAGCTCGGCGAGCAGCGTGACCCAGAGCATCATCCACGTGTACGAGACGGCGGCCGTGTAGAAGATGCCGAAGACGCAGACGGCGAGCAGGGCGGCCGTGGGCGCCGCCGCCCCGTGCAGCGGTAGGGCGACGAGCAGGCCGAGGCCGATGCCGATCACGGTGCCGAGGACCCGGCGGAAGCCGCGCACCAGGGTCTCGCCGCGCGAGGTGGTGTTCACGAAGATCCACCAGGTGGCGCCGACGGCCCAGTACCAGCGCTGGCCGGAGATCAGCTGGCCGACGACGAGGGCGAAACCCGCGCCGGCCATGGCCTGGACCGCCTGGCGGGTGGTCGCGCGGGCCAGGCCGGTCCCGGCGGGCGGGGCGGGCACGGGGGCCGGGGGGAGCCGGCGCTCGTAGCACCACAGGCCGAAGCGGACGGCGGCGGCGGTGAGCACGGACAGCAGGACGGCGGCGTAGAGCTCGGGCAGTCGGTCGGTGGTCGCGTGCAGGAACTGCGCCACGAAGAAGGTCATGAACGCGAAGACGCCGAGGCTGTGCCCGCTCGGGCCCCAGCGCCGGGCGTACACGCCCGCGCCGACCACGGCGAGAAGGACGAGGTCGCGGGCGACGGGGTGGTCGTGGAGCTCGGCCGCGGCGGCGAGGACGGGCAGGCCGACGGCGGGCAGCAGGGCGGTGGTGAGCGCCTGCCCGCTGACGGTGGCGTCCGTGACGGTGAACAGGGCGAGCAGCGCGGCGAGGCCGCCGGTGACGGCACCGGCAAGCGAGTGTCCCGCGAGGCCGCACACCAGGACCGCGAGGCCGATGCCGAGCACCGCCCGCGCGGCGAAGCGCAGCCGGGCCCGGCCCGGGTCCGCCGCCATGAACACCCTCTTCAGCACGTACCGCCCCCTGAAAGTCCTGGACACCGGCTCGACACCGGCATGGAAAAGGCGCCGCGGGGTCCGCAGCGCCATCGACGGGCTCATTGCAGCATCCTCGCCGCTGTCGGCTCAAGTGAGGTCGAATATGCTGGGCCATCGGCACAGTGAAAGCGGTCCTGGAGCGTCCACCGGCGGGCCAACGGACCAGGGACGAGGAGGCCGTACGTCATGGCCGTGGACGAGCTCGACACCCGCATCCTCCGGCTGCTGCTGGAGCGGCCGCGGACGAGCGTGCGGGAGTACGCGCGGATTCTCGGCATCGCGCGGGGCACCTTGCAGGCGCGGCTCGACCGGCTGGAGCGGGACGGCGTGATCACCGGTACGGGGCCCTCGCTGTCGCCCGGCGCGCTCGGTCATCCGGTGCTGGCGTTCGTGCACATCGAGGTGACCCAGGGGCGGCTCGACGACGTGGGGGACGCGCTGGCCGCCGTGCCGGAGATCGTCGAGGCGTTCTCGATCGCGGGCGGCGGGGATCTGCTGACGCGGGTCGTGGCGCGGGACAACGCGCATCTGGAGGACGTGATCCAGAAGGTGATCAGCCTGCCGGGAGTGGTGCGGACGCGTACCGAGGTGGCGCTGCGGGAGCGGGTCGCGTACCGGCTGCTGCCGCTGGTGGAGTCGGTCGGGCGCGCTGCCCGGAGTTGATCTTTGACATCCTGGGGGCCATGAGCAGGCTCAGCGGCATATCGGTCATCTTCGATCTCGACGGAACGCTCGTGGACAGCGAGCCGAACTACTACGAAGCGGGTCGGCAGACCCTCGCCGAGCACGGCGTCCCGGACTTCACCTGGACCGACCACGAGCGGTACGTCGGGATCAGCACGCAGGAGACGGTCACGCGGTGGAAGTCGCTGTACCGGCTGCGGGCGTCCGTGCCGGAGCTCCTCGCGGACAAGAACCGGCGCTATCTGGAGCTGGCCCGCACCGCCACACGCGCGTACCCCGAGATGCGCAAGTTCGTGGAGCTGCTCGCCGGCGAGGGCGTGCCGATGGCGGTGGCCTCGGGGTCCTCTCCGCAGGCCATCGACGCGATCCTGGCGGGGACGGGCCTCGACGCGTATCTCCGTACGGCCGTCTCGGCCGACGAGGTCGCCCACGGCAAGCCCGCGCCGGACGTCTTCCTGGAGGCGGCCCGCCGGCTCGGTGCCGACCCGGCCGACTGTGTGGTCCTGGAGGACGCCGCCCCGGGCGCCGCCGCCGCGCACGCCGCCGGGATGCGCTGCATCGCGATCCCGTACGTCGCGGCGCAGGCCGACGCCCCGGAGTTCACCCGCGCCGGTCTCCTCCTGCGGGGAGGTCAGGAGGAGTTCACGGCACGGGCGGCTCATGACTGGCTGGTGCGGAGCCGGAGCTGACGGCGCAGCGCCCGTCCCCGGCTCCGCCGAGCCACCGTCCTACGGCCGCGCCCCGTGCGACGGCTTCGGTGCCGGCTGGATGTTCTGGTTCAGGCGGAACACGTTGTCCGGGTCGCGGTCGGCCTTGATCCGGGCCAGACGGTCGTAGTTGCCGCGGTAGCTGGCGCGGACGCGTTCCTGGCCCTCGTCCATCATCATGTTGACGTAGGCGCCGCCCGCCGAGTGCGGGTGCAGGGCGTCGAAGTAGTCGACGGTCCACCGCTTGACCAGCTCGGCGTTGGCCGGATCGGGGTCGACGCCGGCGAAGACGGAGGCCCAGTTTGCGTGGCGGTAGGCCCAGGGGGTCTCGTCCTGGCCCACGTCGTGGGCGGCGCCGTCGATCGGGTAGAGGTGCATGGTCGACTGGACGGTCGGCACCTCGGCGCCGAACTTGGCGTGCAGCTGGACCGCCTCGTCCGGGACGGTCTCGACGAAGTCCGCCCGCCAGTACCACTGGTGGCCGGGCGGGTAGAGCCCGTCGAACGCGGACTGGATGTCGGGGTGTTGCATGGGCATGGGGGCGTGCAACAGCGGCTGGGGCAGGGCGTCGAGCAGCGGGGCCATCTCGCGTGCCGCGGCCTCGGTGTCGTCGCCGGTGTAGCACCAGACCACGCCGGCCGTCTTGCGGAGCTGGACCTCCTCGGGGAACGGCGGGGCGGGCGGGACGGTGCCGTGCAGGAAGAACCCGCCCAGCTCGCGGGGCGCGTTCAGGATGAACTCACGGTAGGCGGAGAGGACCTCGGCACTGTCCTCGACGGCCCAGAAGGTCGGCCCGGCGATCACTGTGCTGATCTCGTGCAGCCGGAAGACGAACGAGGTGACGACGCCGAAGTTGCCGCCGCCGCCCCGGATCGCCCAGAACAGGTCGCTGTTCTCGTCGGCGCTCGCCCGTACCCGGCGGCCGTCGGCGAGGACGATGTCGGCCTCCAGCAGATTGTCGATGGTCAGCCCGCAGCGGCGGGTGAGGTGACCGAGCCCGCCGCCGGTGGCGATGCCGCCGACCCCGGTCGTGGAGACGATGCCGCTGGGCGTGGCCAGGCCGTGCGCGTTGGTGGCGCGGTCCACCTCGCCCCAGACACAGCCGCCGCCGACCCGCACGGTGCGCGCCTCGGGGTCGACCTGGATGTCCTTCATGGGTGACAGGTCGGCGACCACTCCCCCGTCGACGGTGCCGAGTCCGGCGCCGTGGTGCCCGCCGCCCCGCACGGCGAGGGGCAGGCCGTGGGCGCGGGCGAAGCCGATCGTGCGGGACACCGCGTCCGCGTCGGCACAGCGGGCGACGAGGGCGGGGCGTTTGTCGATCATCGCGTTGTAGACGGTACGAGCCTCCTGGTAGCCGGCGTCGTCGGGGCCGATCAGCTCCCCGGTGAATCCGGTCAGCTCACGACGTGCGGCCTGGGCGGGCGTGCTGGACATGAAGTCCCCCGTTTCCGAATCGGGTAGATTCGTCCGTTCTACTCGCGTCACACCGCAGCGGATATCCGTGACCGTCACCCAGCTCGGCGCTCCGGGATACCTAGCTCTCGGAGCCGCCGGGCAGCAATCCGAGCTCCGCCGCGCGTACGGCGGCCTGGCGGCGGCCCGGTGCGTCGAGTTTGTCGAGCACCGCCCGCACATGGTTGTCGATCGTGCGGACCGACACGACGAGCCGGGCGGCGATCTCCGCGTTGGTGAGCCCTTCGGCGAGCAGCCGTATGACCTGGAGCTGGCGGTCGGTGAGCCCCGCGGGGTTGTCGCGGGTCGCGGCGAGGGGGCCGCGCGGGACGTGGCGCACGCCGAGCCGCCGCAGCTCGACGCGGAGCAGGTGGGCCGCCGGTTCGGCGCCCAGCGCGTCGAAGGCGGCCAGGGCCTCCAGCTTGGCGGCGGGGTCCGGGCTCTCGGCGAGCGCGGCGGCATGTTCGTAGGGACAGCCCGCGGCCTGCCAGAGCGCGGCGGCCCGGCGCCACTGCCCGCGCGCCTGCAGGGCGTACGGATGGTCGGAGTCGTCCGGTGGGACGCGATGACCCGCCTTGGTGAGCCAGTAGCCCAGTTCGGGCCGGTGGGGGGCACCAGGCAGGCGGCTCGCCTGGGCGTGGACGGGCGCGGCCGCCGCGATCACCCCTTGCGCGTCCCCGCGCAGCCAGGCCGACTCCGCCCGTGCCACCGCCACCGGTCCGGTGCGCTGCAGTTCCTTCGTCCCTACGGCGATCTCCCAGGCCTCGCCGAGGAGTGCGTCGGCGCCGGGGCGGCCGCGGCGGATGCGGACCCGGGCCAGGACGGTCAGGGCGGGACAACGGGCCGGGATGAAGTCGTGCATGCCGTACTCGGCGTGCTTCTCGGCGTCGTCCCAGTCGGCGGCGGCGAGCCTGCGCATGGCGAGCTCGACGTGGAGGTAGTTGAGGAAGCCCAAGTGCTCGGCACGGTCGGCGAGTTCCATGGCCGGAGGCAGGAACGTGTCGGCCTCGTCGTACTGGAGGTTGTCGAGCAGGGTCCAGATGATGTTGGCGTAGGAACGGCAGGCGTGCTCGACCTCGCCGGCGGCGAGCGCGACGTCGAGGCTCTCCTCCAACTCGGCCCGCCCGCGGGGGTCTCCGGAGCGCCAGCGGGCGGTTCCCACGTTGTTGAGGGCGTGCGCGAGGATCGCCGGGTCGTCCGCCTTGCGGGCCAGGGCGATGGCGCGCTCGCCGTGTTCGACGGCCTCGGCGTAACGCTCGGACAGCATCCGCAGCTGGGCGGTGTTGCTGACGGCGAGTGCCAACAGTCGGTCGTCGCCCGCGTGTTCGAGCACCGCCACCGCTTCTCGGGCGGCCTCCTGGGCCTGGTCGGCGTTGCCGGCCCACCAGTGGATGCGGGACAGCCAGCGCAGGTCGGCGCCGAGGGCGAGGGTGTCGCCGAGGGCGCGGCGCAGGGCGACGGCCTCGCGCTGGGCGGCGACGGCGGCGGCCGAGTCGGCGATGGTGTAGCTCTCGACGGCGTAGCGTTCGAGCAGGTCGGCGAGTTCGGCGGGGGCGTAGCGGTGCCGCTCGCGCAGTACGAGCCGGAGTTGGGCGGCGGCCTCGCGGTGGGCGCCCGCGGAGGAGGCGTCCTTCGCCGCGTCGGGGGCGTAGCGGGCGATGGCGTCCTGGTCGCCGGACTGGGCCGCATGGTGGACGATCCGGGCGGCGTCGGATCCGGGCCGGGCGACGAGAGCCGCGAGAACGGTCCGGTTGAGGCCGATGCGGCGGGCTGCGGGCAGGGAGTCGGCCACGGCCCGGCGGATCAGCTCGTGCCGGAACGCCACCCGTTCCGGGGTGACGCTGAGCAGACCGCGCTGCTCGGCGGCGGCCAGGACGGACACCCCGTCGGTGAGCGGGCCGTGTTCCTGCGGCGCCGCGAGGACGGGCGCCCCGTCCGTGAGCAGCGCGTCGACCAGCGGGCGTTCCACGGCCGAGGGAACGACGGCCAACTGCTCCAACGCGTCCACGGTGGCGCCGGGCAGACCTCGCAGCCGGGCGAGCACGGCGTCGACGACGGTCGGGGGCACACTCCCGGTGCCACCGGCGGCGACGATCTCGGCGACGAAGAAGGGGTTGCCGTTCGTGACGGCGTACACCTGGGCCGGGTCGACACGGCCGGCGCTGAGGGTGCGTACGGCGTCCAGGGACAGGCGGGCCAGCGGCAGCCGGTGCACGCGGGGCGCCCGGGACACCTGGCCGAGCAGATGCCGTAGGGGATGCCCACGGCTCAACTCGTCGTCGCGGTAGGTCAGGACGAGCAGGGCGGGCAGGCGTTCCATCCGCCGGACCAGGAAGCGCAGGGCGTCCAGGGAGGCCTCGTCGGCCCAGTGGACGTCCTCGACGACGAGTACCGCTCCGCGTAGTTCTTCGAGCAGAGCCTCGTGGACGCGATGGCGGTCGCCGCCCCCCGCCACGGCACCGGCGAGTTCGCCGCCGACGCTGCCGATCAGGTCGCGGAAGGGGCCGAGGGGCCTGCGGGTGGCGAGGTCGTCGCACTCGCCGACGAGGATCCGGGTGCCGTCCGGCAGATGGTCAGGGAGGGCCTTGACCAGGCTCGACTTGCCGATACCGGCCTCTCCGAAGACGAGCACCACGGATCCGGCCCCGTCCGCCGCCTCCCGCGCGGCCGAGGCCAGTCGCGCCAGCTCGGGCTCCCGCTCGAGGATCCCCCAGTCCACCCGCCCGATTCTGCCACCGGCGACGCCGGAACGCCCCTGCTCCACTGACGGTCCGCTTCCCTCGGCACGACGCGGGGCACGTCGTGCCGCACGGGCTGCGGTTCAGGGGGGACGGGAGGGGTGGGCGTATCGGCGTACGGCTTCGCTGCGGAGGTGTTGTCACCGTTGCCCGGACCTGGCCCCTCCAGACCCGTTGACCCCCGCCCACCTCTTCCCTATCGTCTGGTCGATCACTCGCACATCGTTCGAAATACCGACCCCCCTGACGCGAGCGACCCACGGAGGAGCACCCATGGCACCGCCCCTCTCCAGACGATCCCTTCTGCAGGCCGCCGCCCTCGCGGCAGCGACCCCCGCCATCACCCACGCGGCGACCGGCCCGGCCGTCGCCGCAGCTTCGGAGGCACCGTCCGTGTGGACCGCCCAGCCCTTCGCTCTCGATGACGTCGCCCTCGGCCCGGGCCTCTTCGCCGACAAGCGGGAGCTCCTGCTCGACCACGCCCGCGGCTACGACGTGAACCGGCTGCTCCAGGTCTTCCGCGCCAACGCCGGCCTGTCCACCGGCGGTGCGGTCGCGCCCGGCGGCTGGGAGGGGCTGGACGGCGAGGCCAACGGCAATCTCCGCGGCCACTACACCGGGCACTTCCTGACCATGCTGTCGCAGGCGTACGCCGGCACCGGCGAGCAGGTCTTCGCCGACAGGATCGCGAGCATGGTGAGCGCGCTGACCGCGGTTCGCTCGGCCCTGCGCACCGACCCGAAGATGCTCGCCGTGACCGGGAGGTTCGGGACCGCCCAGGAGAACGTGCGCGGCTCCTACCAGTACGTCGACCTGCCGACGGCCGCCTTCGGCGGAGCCTCCGCGGTCACCCTGTCCGCGTGGGTCAAGCCCACCCACGCCGACAACTGGGCCCGCGTCTTCGACTTCGGCAACGACACCACCAAGTACCTGTACCTGGCCGCCCGCAACGGCTCGGGCGTGCCCCGCTTCGCCATCACCGCCAACGGGGCCGGCGCCGAACAGGGACTCAACGGCACCGCGGCTCTGCCACTGAACCAGTGGAGCCACCTGGCCGTCACGATCTCCGGCACGACCGGCACGCTGTACGTCAACGGCACGGCCGTAGCGACAAACACCTCGATGAGCCTGAACCCGGCCGCGCTCGGCACCCTGGCCCACCACTGGCTCGGCCGCTCCCACTACTCCGGCGACCCCGTCTTCGCGGGCGCCTTCGACGAGTTCAACATCTGGTCCCGGGCACTGACCGCCGCCGAGATCACCGCCCTCCAGAGCAACCGGGTCTCCGCCACCTCCGCCGGACGCGGCACCCTGGCGTCGTACGACTTCTTCGAGACCACCGGCGGCACCTTCGCCGACGCCTCGGGTCGCGGTCTGACCGCGACCCTGCGCCGGACGTGGGGCGGGCCGAGCCACCCGGGGTTCCTGGCGGCGTATCCGGAGACGCAGTTCATCCAGCTGGAGTCGATGACCGGCAGCGACTACTCCAGGGTGTGGGCGCCCTACTACACCGCGCACAAGATCCTCAGGGGCCTGCTGGACGCGTACACGGCCACCGACGACGACCGCGCCCTCGACCTGGCGTCGGGCATGGGCGACTGGATGTACTCGCGGCTGTCCGTGCTCCCGGAGGCAACCCTGCAGCGGATGTGGGGCATCTTCTCCAGTGGCGAGTTCGGCGGCATCGTGGAGGCGATCGTCGACCTCCACTCGCTCACCGGAAGGGCCGAACACCTCGCGCTGGCCCGCCTGTTCGACCTGGACACACTGATCGACGCGTGCGCCGCGAACACCGACACCCTGAACGGGCTGCACGCCAACCAGCACATCCCCATCTTCACGGGCCTGTTGAGGCTGTACGACGCGACGGGCGAGCAGCGCTACCTCGCCGCGGCGCGAAATTTCTGGGGCATGGTCGTCCCGGGGCGGATGTACGGCATCGGCGGCACCAGCACCGGGGAGTTCTGGAAGGCGTCCGGGGTGATCGCGGGCACGATCAGCGGCGCGACGGCGGAGACGTGCTGCGCGTACAACATGCTGAAGCTGAGCCGGACGCTGTTCTTCCACGAGCAGGCCCCGAAGTACATGGACTACTACGAGCGGGCCCTCTACAACCAGGTGCTCGGATCCAAGCAGGACAAGTCCGACGCGGAGAAGCCCCTCGTCACCTACTTCATCGGGCTGACGCCCGGTCATGTACGGGACTACACGCCCAAGGAGGGCACCACCTGCTGCGAGGGCACGGGCATGGAGAGCGCCACCAAGTACCAGGACTCGGTGTACTTCAAGGCCGCCGACGGCAGCGCGCTGTACGTCAACCTGTACAGCCCATCCCGACTCACCTGGGTGGAAAAGGGAGTGACGGTCACTCAGGCCACGAGCTACCCGGCGGAGCAGGGCACCACGCTCACCTTCGGTGGCGGCAGCGCGGCCTTCGGGCTGAAGCTGCGGGTGCCGTCGTGGGCCACCGCGGGCTTCCAGGTGACCGTCAACGGCGGTGCGGTGAGCGGGACTCCGGTCGCCGGGTCGTACTTCACGGTGTCGCGGACCTGGAAGGCGGGGGACGTCGTCCGCGTCACCGTGCCGTTCCGGTTGCGCGTCGAGAAGGCCCTGGACGATCCCACCCTGCAGACCCTGTTCCACGGCCCGGTCAACCTGGTCGCCCGCAACTCGGCCACCACCTATCTGCCGTTCGGGCTGTACGCCAACGCGGCCCTGTCCGGCGACCTCCTGCCGACGCTGACCCCGGTGAGCGGCAAACCCCTCCACTTCACGCTGAACGGCACCGAGTTCGCCCCCTTCCACGAGGGGACCGAGGACCCGACGCATGCCTACTTCCGGCGCTCGGAGCCCAGGGTCGTCTTCGGTGGACTCGACTCCGGCGTGGCCAACCCCGTGAAGTCCGACGGCACTTCACTGCTCGACGAGATCTGGGCCGGGGCTCCCTTCGCCACGAAGAGCGCGCTCGTCGCCCGGGTGCAATCGACGGTGGACTCCTGGGTGGCGGCCGGGTCGCTCACCCGGGCGAACGGCGAGACGGTGGTGAACACGGCACAGCAGGCGACGTACGTCTCCTGAAGTCCCCGAGTGAAGCCCCGAGTGAATTTCCCGGCTGAACTCCCCCAGGGCGCGGGCGCCTTACACGGCGCCCGTCACCTTGGCGACGAAGGCGGCGAGGTTCGTCACCGTCCGCCGGATCTTCTCGTCCAGGGTGAGCGTCTCGTGCAGCCGCGCACCGGCGCCCGCGTCCTTCTTGCCCCGCACATACAGCGAGCAGGCGAGGTCGTCGCACATGTAGGCGCCGACCGAGTTGCCCTGCTGCCCTGCCTTGCCCGCCCTCCGCGCGACCATCAGGGAGACCCCGCCGGAGTGGGTGGTCAGGCACAACGAGCACATGCTGCGCCGCGTCTGCCAGGAGCCGGCGGCGGAGCCGCGCAGCGCGAGGGCCGTCGGTCGGCCGTCCAGCCTGGCCACCAGGTAGGCGCGGTCGGGGGCCTGCGGATCGCGCCAGCCGAGGTAGTCCAGGTCCTCCCAGGGACGCTCGGCCAGGTCACGCGGTACGGACAGCCGCTTCGCCTCGCCCTTGGTGCAGTTCACGAAGGCGGCACGGATCTCTTGCTCGGTCAGCGGTTCCATATCCTCACGCTAGTTTGCCTAAAAGCTTTAGGCAAATGCATAATTGCTTCTGGCAAACGAGAGGACTGCTATGGCACGAGTAGGGCTGACCACGGAGCGACTGGTCCGGGCGGGCGCGGAGCTGGCCGACGAGACGGGCTTCGAGCAGGTGACCGTCTCGGAGCTCGCCCGGCGGTTCGGCGTCAAGGTCGCGAGCCTGTACTCGCACGTGAAGAACTCCCAGGACCTCAAGACCCGGATCGCCCTGTTCGCCCTGGAGGAGCTCGCCGACCTCTCCGCCGACGCGGTGGCCGGACGGGCCGGCAAGGACGCCCTCACCGCCTTCGCGAACGTCTACCGCGACTACGCCCACGCACACCCCGGCCGTGCCGCCGCCGCCCGGCTGAGGCTCGACCCCGAGGCCGCGGCGGCCAGCGCGGGCGTACGGCTCGCGCAGATGATGCGGGCGATCCTGCGCGGCTACGACCTGCCCGAACCCGACCAGACACATGCCGTACGGCTGCTGGGCAGCACCTTCCACGGCTACGCGAGCCTGGAGGGGGCAGGAGGGTTCAGCCACAGCTCGCCCGACTCCGAGGAGTCCTGGACGCGGATCCTGGACGCCCTCGACTCGCTGCTGCGCAACTGGCCCGCCCCTCCATCGACAGGCTGAGGACATGCACGACTGGATCACCACACCCGTCACCGCCGACCTGCTGCGCGGCGCCCTCGACGTGGAGCACACCGAGCACGGGGTGCTGCCGCACCGGCTGCCCGCCCGGGCGCGCGCCCAGAACACCGACGGGCAGCTGGCGATGGCCGAGTCCCAGCCCGCCGGGGTACGGCTGGTCTTCCGCACCCGGGCCACCGCGGTGGAGCTGGACGCGCTGCCGACCAAGCGGACGTATGTGGGTGCGCCGCCCCGGCCCGACGGCGTGTACGACCTGGTCGTCGACGGGCGGCCGGCCGGGCAGGGAAGTGTGCTCGGCGGCAACGTCATCACCATCGACATGGCCGAGGGGACGTCCGAGGTGCGGCCCGGGCCGCACGGCACCGTCCGTTTCGACGGACTGTCCGGCGAGGTCAAGGACGTCGAGATCTGGCTGCCGCACAACGAGACCACCGAGCTGATCGCCCTGCGCACCGACGCCCCCGTCGAGACCGCGCCGCCCGCTGATCGCCGGGTGTGGCTGCACCACGGCAGCTCCATCAGCCACGGTTCCGACGCGGCGAGCCCCAGGAACACCTGGCCCGCGGTCGCCGCGACGCTGGGCGGGGTGGAGCTGATCAACCTGAGCCTGGCCGGGAGCGCGCTGCTCGACCCGTTCACCGCGCGGGCCGTACGGGACACGCCCGCCGACCTGATCAGCGTCAAGATCGGTATCAACATCGTCAACCACGACGTGATGCGGCTGCGCGCCTTCGGTCCCGCGGTGCACGGTTTCCTCGACACGATCCGCGAGGGCCACCCGGACACGCCCCTGCTGGTCGTCTCGCCCATCCTGTGCCCCATCCACGAGGACACCCCGGGGCCCTGCTTCCCGGACGTCAGCGAGCTCGGCGAGGGCCGGCTGCGATTCAGGACGCTGGGCGACCCGGCGGAACGCGCGAGCGGAAAGCTGACCCTCCAGGTGATCCGCGAGGAGCTGACCCGGATCGTGAAGCAGAGGGCCGCCGAGGACCCGAACCTGCACTACCTCGACGGGCGCGAGCTGTACGGGGAGAGCGACTCGACGGAGCTGCCGCTACCGGACGACCTGCATCCGGACGCGGCGACGCACCGGCGGATGGGAGAACGGTTCGCGCGGGTGGCGTTCGGGGCCGACGGGCTGTTCGGCAGCGACTGAAGCGGCGAGCCGCGCGTCCGGGTGCAGGCGGATCGCTGGGGCGGCTCGCACGGCACGACCGGGATCACCACCGTCGGCGCCGCCTGAGGGGACCGGACCGCGGCCGTGGGACGGAGGGGCCGTGACGCCGCGGGGACCCGACTCGCAGCCCTGGGCTCCCAACTCCTGGGAGCCCGGGCTCGGAGCTTCCGGCTCCCGATCACCGCGCACCGGCCCCACGCTCTGGACTCACAGACCCGGCTTCCGACCCCTGGCCCCTGGGCCTCCGGCTCCCAGTCACCGCCACCGGCCCCACGCTCTGGACTCACAGCCCCGGCTTCCGACCCCTGGCCCCTGGGCCTCCGGCTCCCAGTCACCGCCACCGGCCCCACGCTCTGGACTCACAGCCCCCACGCTCCCGACGCCAGGCTCACGACGTCAGGGCCCCGAGTCCCAGGAGGCTAGCCCCTCCGCTTGGGCTTGCCGCGTCGGGCGCCCGTGCCCTTTGAGTTGCCGGATCCGGACCCGCCGCGGAAACCCTTGGCCCCGCCGGAGGATCCCCGCCCCGCGCCCTTCCCGACGCCCGCCGCGGGCTTGCGGCCGGCGCCCTTCTCGGGGCGTTGCTTGCGTTCCGGCTCCGGTTGGGTGCGTCCCCGTGAGCTGTTGACCGTCCGCCCCCGGACGATGCCGATGAAGTCCTCCACCATGTCCGTCGTGGCGTCCTCCCGCCAGGACAGGGCGATGTCGGACTGCGGGGCGTCCGTGACCGGGCGGTAGGTGAGGTCACGGCGGTGGTGGAGGCGGGCCAGGGACTGGGGGACGACGAGGACCCCGATGTTCGCCGCCACGAGCTCGATCGCGTCCGCCGTGGTGGCGGGGCGTTCGAAGGCCGGTTCGCCGGGCGGCCGGTCCCAGCCGAGGACGTCGTCGAGGGGGTGGAGGACGACCTCGTCGGCCAGGTCCTCCAGGGTCACCTCCTCCGCCGCGGTCACCACGTGGTCCTTGGGGACCACGACGACCGACGTCTCGGTGTAGAGGGGAATCGCGCTGAACACCGTACGGTCGACCGGCAGCCGTACGAGACCGGCGTCCGCACCGCCGTCGCGCAACACGTCGGAGGCCTCCTGGGCACTCACCTGGAGGAGTTCCAGGGGGACGTCCGGCAGGCGCTCGTGCCAGATCCGCACCCACTTGGCGGGCGTCACCCCGGGGACGTAGGCGAGCCGGAAGGAGGGGGGTTCTGGCGAGTCTGTCACGCGGCAAGGTTACCCACTGTGGTCGGAGGTCTCGTGCGCGGCCGATAGTCTGGACTCCATGAAGTCGCACCAGAGCACCCAGACGATGAAGCCCGCGACCGCGGCGAAGAAGCTGGGTGTGTACCTCCCCGCCACCCCCTCGGAGTTCCAGGAGGGCGTGGTCTCGCGCGCCGAGCTGAACGAACTTCAGGCCAATCCGCCGCAATGGCTCCAGGACCTGCGCCAGAACGGCCCGCACCCCCGCCCGGTCGTCGCGGCCAGGCTGGGCGTCTCCATCGCGGGCCTCGCACGCGGCGGGGTCACCGAAGCCCTCACCACCGAGCAGATCGAGGCGCTGCGGCAGGACAGTCCCGACTGGCTGGAGAAGGAGCGCGCCACGCAGGCGGAGGTCCGCAAGGAGGCGGCGCGCATCAAGGAGAAGAAGCAGGGCCAGGAGTCCTGACCCCCGGGCCCACGGAGGACCCGGGCCCGCAAGACCGGGGCCCCGAAAACTCCGGTGCGCCGGGTCGAACACCTCTGCGACCATTCCGGAATGGTCCACCGTCTGGAACGCCTGGTCATCCGGCACACCCTCCGTCTCCCCTCCCCCGCGGGTCCCGTCGGGGAGGGCGCCGTCGCGGCGCGGCAGTTCGACGCCGCGCTGATGTCCGTCGGCTTCAAGCTGTCGGCGGGTGCGCTGAGGCGACTGTCGGGGCTGTCGGAGGCCACGGTCGTCGACACCGCCGTGCCCACGCTCGCCGCCGTCCGTGAGATGGCCGGCGACCATGTGCGGCACAACGTCTACTTCAAGGACTTCCCGGCGAACGTCCCGGACACCTTCGAGTTCTGGATGCGCTGCGTGCGTGAGGCCCTGGAGGACGGCAAGGCCCGCTCCGGCGTCCTCACCCAGCTGCGCAACGGTGTGATCAACCTGCTCACGCTGCCGTCGTACGGCAACTACCAGCACACGTACGACGAGATGCTCGCCGCGCACGACGAGCTGACGGCCGCGGTGGGCGACCGGCTGACGGTCCTGCACCTGGGCGGCGCCCTGGACGACGAGGTCACCGCCCTGTACCTGGCGCTGGCCGGGAGCGCCACGCCGCTCGGCGACGAGCACCTGGCCGACCTCAAGGTGCTCGCCGAGCACTGCGCCGACGGGCCCCAGCCGGACGAGATCCCGGTGCGGGAGAACCGTGCCGTCGTCAACGAGGCCCGGCTGAAGGCGGGTTCCGGTCTGCTGCTGGACACCGTCACCGATGTGCTGCGGCTCGCCTGCGCGCTGTCGGGCGGGGATGTGTCCCTCCAGGAGCCGACCCGGTTCCGCGCGCTGTCGCGGCCGGCCCGCCGGGCCCTGCTCGCGGGGCTCGACTCGGTCGTCGCGGCGGCCCCGGCCAAGCTCGCCGACGTCCTCGCGCACCGCGAGGCCTTCAAGCGGCTCGGCGAGCGTCTGCACCCGCACGAGTACCCCCAGTGGCCGCGTGCCGCCGAGGTGTTCGGCGTCGCCCGGGGCGAGCAGAAGGCGTACACCTTCGACGCGCGCATCGAGGCACTGCTCGGTGCGGACGACGTCACCGGGGCGGCGGAGCTGCTCAAGTCCGCGCCCGGCCGGCTCTTCCGCGCGCTGGACCGGCTGCTGCGCACCGCGCGCACGCAGGAGGAGCGGGACGCCGTGGTGGCCGCCGTAGACCAGACCGCTTCGGAGGTCTCCGGGCGGGTCGTGCTGTCGGTGCGTGAGTACCTGCACAACCGGGCCGCGGAGACGGGCCGGAAGCGGGTGTTCATCAACCGTCTCGGCCGCGCGCATGTCGCCGACGACACGCGTACGGCCGTACCGGAGGCGGACCGGGAGCGTCTGATCGCCGCGCTCGACGCGGAGATCGGCCGTCGACTCCCGTCCCCGGAGCGGCTGTTGGTCGGCCCCGACGTCCTCGGCGTGGCGCTTCCGCTCAGCGGGCGGGCCACCTCGGCCGGACTCGGTGTGCTGCCCCGCGGCTCCGTCTCGCCGGTCGACGGAGAGCTGCTGCGGTTCTTCGTGTACTGGAAGCAGGCGCAGCGGGTCACCGACTACGACCTGTCGGCGCTGCTGCTGGACGCGAAGTACGACACGGTGTCCTGGCTGTCGTACACCAATCTCCGCGAGGTGGAGGGCGAGCACTCGGGTGACATCACCAACGCCCCTGACGGCGCTTCGGAGTTCATCAATCTGCGGCTCGGAGCGGTGCGGGGCACGTACATCGTCCCGCAGGTCAACATCTACTCCGGGGAGGGGTTCGAGGAGGCCGAGGAGTCGTTCTTCGGGTTCATGCTGCGCGAGGCCGAGCAGCGGGGGCGGCCCTTCGAGGCGCGTACCGTGCGGATGAAGTCGGAGCTGCGCGGGCCGGGCCGGGTGGCGCTGCCGCTGGCGTTCCGGCGTGCGGAGGACGGGAGTTGGCACGCCAAGTGGCTGCACCTGTACCTGAAGGGGCATCCGGCGTACAACCGCGTCGAGGGCAACCGGGTGTCGGTGGCGACGCTGCTGCGCGCCGTCGTCGAGCGCGAGCAGCTCACGGTCGGGTATCTGACCGAGCTGATGGCGAACGGCGGTACGGACGTGGCGGCTTGGGACGCCGAGTCGGTGCCGGACGTGCCCGTGACCTACATCGGCCTGGAGCGTCCTGAGGGGCTGCACCCGGACTCGGTGGTCATCACCCCGGAAAATCTGCGCGACTTGATCCCCGAGTGACTGCTAGCGTCTGTCTTGGCGAGGCCATGAAGGGGCTTCCTTCTCACCGGCTGAAAACCGGGCCTCCAAAGCTCCAGCCCCTTCGCTTTCCTCGCCGTCGACGTCGCACCGGGCGGCACCCGCGGGTCACCGCGGCCGTACCGCCCGTGGCGAGGCCATGAGGGTGCTTCCTTCTCAGCGACTGCCTCTCGGGGCTTGAAATCAGCTCCCTCGCTTTCCTCGCCCGCGATGTCACACGCTCAGGCGGCCCGGACCGGTGTACTCACCGTTCCAGGGCCGCCTTCGCCGTGCTGAGTGCCTGTTCCGCGTATCCCCGTCCGAACAGCACGGCGTGCACCAGCAGGGGGAACAGCTGGTGGAGCCCGATGCGGTCGGACCAGCCGTCGGCGAGCGGTGTCACCTGTTCGTAGCCGCGCAGCACCTCGTCCAGGTGCGGGCAGCCGAAGAGGTGGAGCATCGCGAGGTCGGTCTCGCGGTGGCCGCCGTGAGCGGCGGGGTCGATCAGCCAGGCGTGGCCGTCGGCGCCCCACAGCACGTTGCCGTTCCAGAGGTCGCCGTGCAGCCGGGCCGGGGGCTCGGCGGGGCCCGCCAGACCGGGCAGCCGCGCGCAGAGCCGCTCGATCAGCCCGGCCTCCGAGAGCGTCATCGTGCCGTCGTCCACCGCGGTCCGCAGATACGGCAGCACCCGGTGCTCGGCGTACCACTCGGGCCACTCGTCGCCTTCGACGTTCCGCATCGGGGCTCGCCCGATGTACGCGTCCCGTGGGCCACCGGGCGGCGCCGAGCCGAAGGCGGGCGCCCCGGCGAGGTGCAAGCCGGCCAGCGCCCGGCCCAGGTCGAGCGCCGCCTCCCGGTTCGGCCGCCCCCGCGCGATCAGGTCGGTCACCAGCCAGTGGCCGTCCTGGCCGTACACGATCGGCACCCGGACCGGGCCGGTTCCGGCCAGCCAGCGCAGCCCCGCCGCCTCCGCCCGGGCCTCCTCGAGACTGTCGGCGCGCTTGACCATCACCGTCCGGCCGTCGTCGAGGACCACCTCGGCCAGCCCGCCGGACAGCGGGCGCTCCTGCGTCGCCGTACGGCCGGTGAGCCGCGCCGCCGCCGCACCCGGGCCGTCGCTGTCGTCGTACACCTGTGTCTCCCTGATCACTCGCGCCACTGCTTTCTCAACAGCGTTCCCGAAGGGCTCGTGCACAGCCTCTGTGAAGACTCTCGGCCATGTCTTGACATACGGAAGAAACAATCCGTAGCTTGGCCGATCATTTAGATTCGTGAAGCGGGTTCACGGATATGAACAGTTCACGGATATGAGCGGAGAGTGTCCATGGGCGATCGCCGACGACGACGCCGCCTGGCCGCGGCGGCCACCGTCGCGGGATTGATGTTCGGAACGGCCGCCTGTGGCTCCGGCTCCGACAGCGCGGGCAGCAGCGATCCGAACACGCTGGAGGTCTGGACCCGGAGCAATCCGGACTCGGCCGCCACCTACGACCGGGTCTTCGCCGCCTTCACCAAGAAGACCGGCATCAAGATCGACTACCAGCCGGTCATCAACTTCGACCAGCAGCTCCAGAGCCGGGCGTCCACCAAGGACCTGCCGGACGTCATGATCAACGACACGGCGCTGATGGGCAGTTACCAGAGCCAGGGCCTGCTCAAGCCGATCGACCCCGCCTCGATCGCGGGCGGTGACCGGATCACCGACAAGTCCTGGTCCTCCACGGTCGGCATCGACGGTAAGCACTACGGCATCCCGTACTCCCGTCAGGCACAGGCCCTGATGATCAGGACCGACTGGCTGAAGAAGCTCGGGCTGAAGGCGCCGACGACCTGGCAGGAGATGCTCTCCGTCGCCAAGGCCTTCGCCACCGAGGACCCGGACGGCGACGGCAAGGCCGACACCTACGGCATCGTCGCCCCGGCCAGCGCCCAGAACGGCTACGCCGCCTGGTGGGGCGCGAGCTTCCTGTGGCAGGGCGGCGCGCAGATCATCGCGCCGGACGGCAAGGGCACGTACACCCCGGCCATGGACTCGGCCGCCGCGATCAACGCCGTGACCTGGATGAAGGACAACCTCTTCTGCGGCAAGAAGGGTGTCGTCCAGCCCGGCGCGATCACCGCCGTCACGGCGACGGCCACCAACTTCCAGGACGGCAACGCCGGGATGTACATGACCGGGCCGTACAACATCACCACCTTCGACGCCACGCCCGGCAAGGACAAGTACGAGGTCGTCCCCGCCCCCGCCGGCCCGGCCGGCGGCGATGTGCTGGCCGACGGCGAGAACGTCTACCTCGGCGCCAAGACCGGCAAGGACCGACAGGAGCTGGCGCTGGCCTCGTTCCTGGTCTCGGCCGAGGGCCAGAAGATCGCCATGACCAGCGTCGACGGCCACCAGCCCGTCGTCCGTATCCCCGTGAACTCCACGCTGGACGCGGCGAAGGTCAGGAACGACGCCCGCTGGAGTGTCGTACAGAAGGCCTACGAGGACGCCTCCGAGCAGTTCCCGAACGCGCCGGACTTCGCCCCGATCAAGCAGGACACCGCCGACGCGCTGAACGCGATCTTCACGTACTGCGGCGGTGACGTCCGCTCGCAGCTCAAGGAGCTGAACGACACCCTCGCCGGTGACCTCAAGGACCAGGACCTGCTGAAATGACCGCAACCGTTACCGCTCCCGCGGCGCGCGAAGGCACGGGCAGGAGGGCCTTCGACAAGAAGGCCGTCGTCCCCTGGCTCTTCCTGGCTCCGGGTCTGCTGCTCGCCCTCGTCTTCAAGTTCTGGCCGATGGCCAAGGGCATCTGGCTCAGCTTCTTCGACGTCAGGCCCTTCCTCGGCGACAAGTGGATCGGCCTCGAGAACTACGGCCGGGTCCTGACCGACCACCGCTTCCAGGACGCCATCGGGCACACCCTGATCCTGGGCATCGGCCAGTCGGTCGGCGCGATCCTGCTCGGGTTCGCCCTCGCGCTGCTCCTCGAGGGCCAGGCCCGCTCGCTGAAGTTCCTCCGTACCGCGGTCTTCCTGCCCGCCGTCACGGCCACCGCGGTGGTCGGCGAACTGTGGCGGCTGATGTACTACCCGACCTCCGACGGCCTGCTCAACAGCGGCCTGCACTTCTTCGGACTCGGGACCGTCCAGTTCCTCGACAACCCCGACATCGCGCTGTACTCGACGATGGTGATGGGCATCTGGATCTGGGCGCCGTACAACATGGTGATCTTCCTCGCCGGTCTCGCGGGCGTGGACCGCTCGCTGTACGAGGCGGCGGCGATGGACGGTGTCTCGCTGTGGCAGCGGCTGCGTCACGTCACGCTTCCCGCGATCCGCCCGGCGCTCATGATCGTGCTCACGCTCGCCACCATCCGCGGACTGCGCGTGTTCACCGAGGTCTACGTCCTCACCGGCGGCGGCCCCGCCGGGTCCACCGACGTCTGGATGACCCGCGCCTACACCCTGGGCTTCACCCGCAACGACATCGGCGGCGCCTCGGCGGCCTCGGTCGTCCTGCTCTGCGTGACGCTGCTGCTCACCGTCCTGGTCAACAACCTCCGCAAGAGGGGAGAAGCGCGATGAGCGCCCCCGTCATCGACCCCGTCCGGCCGGCGGCACCTGACACCCCGGCCGGACGGACCACCAAGGCGCAGCGGACCACCCCGGCCCGCTTCGACACCGCCGTCGGCTGGAACGACCGGCCCGGACTCGCCTGGGCCCTGCGCATCCTGCTCTGTCTGATCGCCCTCGCCGTCTTCGCGGCGCCGTTCCTGACGATCTTCTCGGGCGCCTTCACCACCAACCCCAGCGGATCCTCGCTGTCGTTCCTGCCGCACGACAGCACCCTGCTGAACTTCAGGGTGGCGGGCGAACGCGGCATCTGGGACTACCTCGGCAACTCCCTGGTCATCGCGGGCGGCGGACTGCTGCTCCAGCTCGTGGTGTGCACGCTGGCGGCCTACGCGCTGGCGCGGCACCGGTTCCGTGGCCAGGCGCTGATCATGATGCTGTTCATGATGACGCTGATGCTGCCCGAGGAGGTCATCGCGATCCCCCTGTCCCTGGTCCTCGGTGACGTCCCGGTGGTCCACCTGGACCTGAAGGGCACGGTCTGGGGTGTCATCCTGCCGCTGGGCGCCTGGGGCTTCTCGGTGATGATGCTGACCGAGTTCATGCGGGACATCCCCGCCGAGATCGAGGAGGCGGCCCGCCTCGACGGCGTCGGCGAACTGCGGATGCTGTGGCAGATCATCCTGCCGCTGTGCAAGCCCGCGCTGGGCGTGGCCGGGGTGCTCGGCTTCATCATGATCTGGGACCAGTACCTGCTGCCCCTGATCGCCTCCAAGGACCCCACCGACTACACGGTCACCGTCGCCCTGTCCATCCTGCGCACGGACCCCGAGGTCGGCTCCGGGGTGGTCCTGGCCGGTGCGGTCATCGCCCTCATCCCCAGCCTGATCGTCTATCTGCTCCTCCAGCGCTCCCTGGTCACCGGCATCGCCGCCGGTGCCACGAAGGGCTGACCCGACCCCCCACGTTTGAGGGAGACATGAAGTTCCAAGGAGTGCTGTTCTTCCCGGTGACGCCGTTCGCCGCGGACGGCTGGCTGGACGAGGAACGGCTCGCGCAGCACATCGACAGCGGCGTCGCTGCCGGTGCGGGCGGCGTGTTCGTCGCCTGCGGCACCGGTGAGTTCCACGCGCTGACGCCCGACGAGATCGAGCGGGCCACCCGGGTCGCGGTCGACACGACCGCGGGCCGGGTGCCCGTCCTGGCCGCGGCCGGCGGCCCCACCCCGGTCGCCCGCGACCAGGCCGCCCGCGTGGCGCGGGCCGGCGCCGACGGCATCCTGCTGCTCCCGCCGTACCTCGTGACGGCCCCGCAACAGGGCCTGGTGCGCTACGTCGAGGAGGTCACCGCCGCGAGCGAGCTGCCGGTGATCTTCTACCAGCGCGGCACCGCCCGCCTCACCGAGGAGACGGCCGCCGAGATCGCCGCACTGCCCAGGGTCGTCGGCCTCAAGGACGGCCTCGGCGACATCGAGCGGATGCACCGCATCGTGCGCGCGGTGCGTGCCGTACCGGGCACGGAGGACTTCCAGTTCTTCAACGGCCTGCCGACGGCGGAGATGACCGCACCCGCCTATCAGGGCATCGGCGTCCCGCTGTACTCCTCCGCCGTGTTCGCCTTCGCGCCCGAGATCGCCCTCGCCTTCCATCGGGCACTCGCCGCGGGCGACCGACCGCTCCTCGACACCCTCCTCGACGAGTTCTACGGCCCACTCGTCCAGCTCCGCGACGAGTTGCCGGGGTATGCCGTGGCGCTCGTCAAGGCGGGAGTGGCCCTGCGTGGACTGGCCGTCGGTGGCGTACGGGCGCCCCTGGTCGATCCGGCCCCGGAGCACATCGCGCGCCTGTCCAAGCTCATCGACCACGGCCTGGAGGTGGTCGGCGCATGAGCGACCCCACTCGGATCAAAGAGCTGATCGTCACCCCGATCGCCTTCCGCGACCCGCCCCTGCTCAACTCCAACGGCGTCCACGAGCCCCTCGCCCTGCGCATCATCCTCCAACTCGTCCTGGAGGACGGCACGGTGGGCCTCGGCGAGTCCCCCGGCGGCGTCGCCCGCCTGGAACGACTCGAGGCCGCCGCGAAGGTCGTCGCAGGCATGGACGTCTTCGACACGACCGCCGTCCGCGCCGCGATCGACGCCGCCCTGCTCCCGACCGTGCCCAGCTCCCACGAGCGCGGCTGGACCACCTCCGCGGTGGAGGTGGCCTGTCTCGACGCGCAGGGCAAGCTGCTCGGCCGCCCGGTCAGCGACCTGCTCGGCGGGACGGTCCGGGACTCGGTGCCGTTCGCCGCGTACCTCTTCTACAAGTGGGCCGAGCATCCGGCCCTCGACGGCCGCGCCGCCGTCGGCGACGACTGGGGCGAGGCCCTGGACCCGGCCGGCATCGTGGAGCAGGCCCGGCTGATGCAGGAGCGGTACGGGTTCAGGTCGTTCAAGCTGAAGGGCGGTGTCTTCCCGCCCGACGAGGAGATCGCCGCGATCAAGGCGCTCGCGGAGGCCTTCCCCGGGCAGCCGCTGCGGCTCGACCCCAACACGGCCTGGACGGTGGAGACGTCCAGGTACGTGGCCCGTGAACTCGACGGTGTCCTGGAGTACCTGGAGGACCCGACCAAGGGCATCGAGGGCATGGCGGCGGTGGCCAAGGACGCGCCCATGCCGCTGGGCACCAACATGTGCGTGATCGCCTGGGAGCACCTCAGGCCCGCGATCGAACAGAACGCGATCCAGGTGCTGCTGACGGACCACCACTACTGGGGCGGTCTGCGCCGCACCCGTGAACTGGCCGCGGTCTGCGAGGCGTTCGGGCTCGCCCTGTCCATGCACTCCAACTCGCACCTGGGCATCAGCCTGGCCGCCATGACCCACGTGGCGGCGGCGATCCCGAACCTCGACCACTCCTGCGACACGCACTACCCGTGGAACTCGGCGGACGACGTCGTCCTCCCCGGCGTCCTGGAGTTCCGCGACGGCGAGGTCAAGGTACCGACCGGACCCGGCCTCGGCGTGGAGCTCGACCACGAGGCCCTGGACCGGCTGCACCACGTCTACCTCGACTCCGGGGTACGCAGCCGCGACGACACCGGATACCTACAGCGCTTCCAGCCCGACTACGAACTCAGGCTCCCCCGTTGGTGACCGTCCCCCCATGAGACAGGGCGCCCGGCGAACCCGGGCGCCCTGCCTTTGCCGACCCCTTGGGAGCGGGGCCGGGCACGGCGGACGCGCCCTACCATGCGAGCCGTACGGCCCGACTGGATCCCGGATCCTCCCGAAACACCCCGAGCACCTGTCCCGCGGCCTGGTCCTGGTGAAGTGGTGGCTGCCGGCCATCACCCACCATCCGGTCCTGGGCCTCGGGGGCGGCATCCGCGCACTGATCGGCCTGCTGCCTTCTTCGGCGGCGTCTCCCTGCTCTTCACCGGCCACTACGCCGGCGGCATCTGGGACCGCTTCAGGGGTTCGGTGTATGTGTGGGATCTGGGCAGCGGCCAGCTCGGCGAACCCCTCCCGACGGCGCCGCCCAGGCACTGGCGTGCACCGTCCTGAACGGCCGCACCATCGCCGCCATCAGCACGAACATTGACGAATTGCACGTTTGGAACATTCGAACACGTGAACGTATAGAGTCCTTCGCAATTCCGGGCGTGAGAGACGTGGAGTTTCTCGCCGATGGCGTAGCGATGGACCGCGATATCGCGGTTGAGCGCCGTGCCCGTCATCTCACGCTCGCAAGGCGTTACGACCGCTGCGGCAGCGGCTCCCTGATCGGCGCCGTCAGGAACTGGACGTGGCACGGGTCGATCTGTTCGCGGCCATCCGAGGGGACTCGCGGAGCGAGGGGCTGTTGATCAGGGCTCTGGCCCGCAAGTACGACGTTCACCGCCGGACGGTGCGTGAGGACAGGTCCAGATAAGTGGGACTTACCCTTGAAGGCTCGACAGGCCCGCGGCAGCATCAACCCATGAGCCGTCGTATCCGCGCCGGGCAGCCGACGTACGACGAAGTTCTCGCAGCGGCCTTCGATTTCCTCCATGCCGAGGGCTTCGTCGGGCCGGAAGCGACCCAACTTGGCCACATCTACCGCCGTCCCGGCCTCCACATCCAAATCTGGCTCCACCTCGGACGCGAGTCGGAGGTCTCCACGCTCGTCGAGCGCTTCACCGGAGACGGCACCCGAGAAGCGGCATGGCTGGAATGCCTTTACGTCGCAGCTGGATGTGGCCCCGCCCAGGACGTACCCGGCTCGGTGCAGTCGGGACGGGCAATGTTCAAGCGGCTCCGGCAGCAAGCCGCTGGGCTCGAACGCCTTCTGCCCGCGATCGCCGGACCGGAAGCGTCAGCCCTTTTCGCCCGCTGCCCCACG
Organism: Streptomyces sp. SAI-127; assembly: GCF_029894425.1. Taxonomy (NCBI): domain Bacteria; kingdom Bacillati; phylum Actinomycetota; class Actinomycetes; order Kitasatosporales; family Streptomycetaceae; genus Streptomyces; species Streptomyces sp. SAI-127. Next base: position 9,081,831 of record NZ_JARXYJ010000001.1, on the reverse strand, counting down.
ACCAGACACTCTCCCTGAGCTTGGGGCGCACAGCGGAACGGCCCGGCAACCATGGGGCCATCTGACGACGTTTGAAGACGGACCCTAGTGCTTCACACCGGCTCCTACCGCCCGTTTCCGCGGCCGTGCCGTCAGGCGCGTCTGATGCTGCTCGTGCCATAACGGCCCTATCTCGGCGATCAGTTCAGCGATCACAACCGGCGACAGCCCGATGCATCTTCCATGATCGGGAGTTACACCGAACGTCTTACAGTCCCCCGGGCCACGGCCAACCGTGCACGAGGACGTTAGAGTCCTTTGGGTCCCTTACGGGCGCGACTTAACGCTGTGACCTGCACATTTACGAGGGACCGAACGGCAGGGACTGAACGTGCACAGGCCCTCCACCAAGTGCGTGTCGTTGCCGGGTGTAGCGGTGGAACGGCACGGCTCTGCCGGCGTATGTACGGGGAAGCGCCCGTCGGCGCCACTGTTCTGAATGTGGGGCCTACGGCTAGTGCTGTGACCGCATAGGTTCGCCGGGTTGGTCGTGTGCTCAGCTCCTCGCCGATCCGTTGCTGATGATGCGCGGAGATCAGCGCAAGGTGACACCTTCGTGATCCATACTCTGTGGCGGAAGCTTCGGGGAGGGCATGTCCTTGCAGCACAGCGGTGGGATTACACGAGCAGTCAGGCGAGCAGCGGCCGTTGTCGTTGCCGCTGTCCTGATGAGCGGTTGTTCGTCGGACGATCCAGCGCAGGCCAAGGAGCGGCAACGGGATTACTGCACCAAGCTGGGGTCCTGGCAGGACGCGGCGCACGCCACGACAACCGGCGAGCCAGACGCCGATGCCGGTGACGGACAGAGTGTCCAGTCGCCCGAGTTCGATAACACCGAATCGGCAGGGCATGCGGTCATCGAGGCCTCGAAAGGGCTTGACCGGGCAGGCCTGGAACACGGTGGCACCGACATCCTCGATGACACCGTCAACGCGGTCGGCGGCGACATCGGGGCTGAGGGTCGTGCAGTGTCCTACTGCGATAGCTCAGGTTTCGAGACCTTGGTCAGTTCGGCTGGCTAGTGCTATGAGCGCATGGGTTCGCCGGGTCGTTCAGGCCGCGGCGGCGAGGGGGCGTCTGCCCCATCGGATGACCTTCTCGCTGCGGATGCGGGCGCGTTCCTTGCGTTCGGCGGCCAGGACGCCCGGGTGGCGGGCGTTGGCGTTGCGCCAGCGCAGGTAGGCGTGCAGGGCCCGGGTCTGGACGGTGTGGTTGGGGTGGTGGGAGTTGGCGATGGTGAACTGCCGCAGCGGTCCGAAGTGTGCCTCGATGGGGTTCGCCCAGGAGGCGTAGGTCGGGGTGAAGCACAACTCGACCTTGTTCTTCTTCGCCCAGCGGCGGACGTCGGCGCCCTTGTGGGCGGACAAGTTGTCCAGGATCACGTAGATCGGTGCGCCGTCGGGCCGGGCGGCACGGATCGACTTCAGCGCGGCCAGCGTGTTCGCGGCACCTTTCCTGCGGTGGTTGACGCCCCACAGGCGGTCGTCGCCGACCGAGTAGCAGCCGTGGAAGTACCGGACTCCGTGAGTGCGGTGGTAGGTGGCCGGCAGCCTGTCGGGGCGTTTCCGTGGTGCCCAGCCCGAGCCTGCGGTGGGCCGGATGCCGAGCGGTCCGAACTCGTCGAAAGCGAAAACCCGGTCCGGGAAGCGGTCCAGGACCTCCTCGATCCGGTCCAGCTTCGCCTCGCGGTCCGGGTCGGGAGATTCCTTCCAGGTCTTGGTGCGCTGGAAGGTGACACCGCGGCGGGCGAGCAGGCTGCGTAACGCTTCGCGGCCGATGCGAATGATCCGGCCGTGGACTCTGCGCAGGTAGGCGACAAGTTTGCGCAGTGACCAGCGAGTGAAGGGCTGGCCGAGCTTGACCGGGCGGGTGGTGGCCGTCTGGACGACGAAGTCCTCGTCGTCAGGGCTGAGTTGGCGGGGACGGCCTCCCGCCCACTGAGGGTCCAGACAGGCCAGGCCGATCTCGTTGAACCGGTGGATGACATCCCGGACGGTGTCCTCGTCGGCCGCCACGAGTTGGGCGATCACCGGCACGCGGTTCCCGCCGGCCGAGGCCAGCAACATCATCGCGCGCCGGTAGCGCACCGAGTTGGTACTGCCCCGGCGCACGATCTGCTGCAGCTTCTGCCCCTCCTGGTCGGTCAACCTGCGCACACGGACAGGCTCAGCCACCGCGCCTCCAGCGGTCGGATCGGACGTCACCCCACATCCAACCGCCACCACGGCCAGCCCGGCGAACCTATGCGGTCAGAGCACTAGATAGAGGCTTCGCGACCGTGGTCCTTATGACTTCGGCCGAGCAGTGGGCGTTCTGCGATGAGCTGAAGTCCTTGAGGATCATGTATAGGCGGATGCCTGAGCCTTGTAGAGGGCGGCGTAGTGCAGGCCGGCCGCCATCAGCTCCTCATGGGTTCCGTTCTCCACGACCTTGCCGTCCTCGAGAACGACTATTTGGTCCACCATCCGCAGTGTGGAGAACCGGTGCGATATGAACACGGTGATGCCGCCTCTGCGTCTGCTGGTTACAGCGGCTCGCTCGGCGATCTGCTCGAACAGGTCGTGCTCCGCCTGAGGGTCGAGTGCGGCAGTCGGCTCGTCAAGGACGGTCAGGAGGGGTTCCTCCCGCATCAGGGAACGGGCGAGCGCCAGTTTCTGCCACTGCCCGTGGGAGAGTTCGGTCCCCGCGTGTGAGGTGCCCAGCAGGGTGTTCAGTCCGTGCGGCAGTACGTCGATCAGGCTTGCGGCGCCTGCTGCGTCGACGGCCCGGCGTACCACCGTCTCGTCGTCTTTGCGTGCCATGTCGCCGATTCCCACCACCTGGCTGACGGGGAGGTGGAATTTGGAGAAGTCCTGGAACACGGCTGCATTCCTGGCATACCACTGCGCGGGGTTCATCGCTGTGGTCGGCCGACCATCGAGAGCGATCTCCCCTCGTACGGGACGGTACATGCCGAGCAGCAGCTTGATCAGAGTGCTCTTTCCCGCACCGTTGAGTCCGACAATGCCCACCGTCGATCCCGGCGCGATGGACAGGTTGATGTGCGACAGAACCTCGTGGTCGTGGTGGGGGTAGGTGAACGACACGTCCTTCAGGACAAGTCCGTGGCCGATACTGGTCGGTGCGGGTTCCCGGCCGCCGGGATGACCTGCTTCGTAGTCCTGCAGCCAGAGGTATTCAGCCGCGACCTGCCGGACCTCCGCGATTTCTCCGACTCCGCCGACCGCGTCCGACACTTGTAGGCGCAAGCGGACGGACAGGGTGATGACCAGGATGACGTCTCCCAGACCTGCTTGGCCTCCCTGGACCAGTTGCGCAACGACGGCCAGCGCCCCGACGAGGCCCACGGCGTAACAGGCCCAGCCGGCGACCTGCCACAGGGCGGCCTTCGCGCGAGCCGTACGTTCCGCCGCCGTGCACTCCTCCCACCGCTGATCGGCGAGATCGGACAGATGGGCACCGCTGCCTGAAATCCAGATCTCCTTCGCGGAATCGGGAGAAATGCACAGGGAATGCAGCCGTCGCTCGTGCCGCATGGTCTCGGCCACCCGTTCCTCCGCGGCCGCCACGATGCGATGCCCCCGTTTGCCGAACCAGATCGGCGGCGCGGCGAGAACCGCCAGCCCTATGACCGCCGGGCTGATGGACGCGAGGAGCACTATCGACAGGCCCAGGCTCAGCGCCGCGGCGGCCGCGTCCGCGATCGTCCAGCAGGATTGGGCGAGTTTTCTGGTGCCCCGCTGGAGAATAGCTATTCGATTGAGGTCTCCGGACTCCTCCAGGTGCGTGATGGTAGGAATGTCCGCCGTAGCCCGCAGCGTCTCGTCCGTGAGCAGCATCGCCACTCGATCGGCCAGGTCACCCTGCAGATGTGTCTGAATGCGATGGCATGCTCCACGGACGACCTGACCCGCCATAGCGACACCGACCGCGGTCAGGACCCCGAGGGTGATTCCGCCGCGGCAGGACTCCACGATCCAACGCTGGCTCACCGCGATGGCGCTGATGGACAGTGCGTAGGCCACAGTGAGCACGACGATCAGCCTGGCGGCTCTGGGATCGGTACGACGGGACAGGCGCAACACGTGTCGCAGGACCGAGAAGATCCGGGAGGGAGCCGTTCCGCCGACTTTGCCTGTGGTGGTTCGCGCGGCTTTGGTGAATGGCTTCATGAGTTCGCCCTCTGCGCCTGGAAGCGCGAAGCTTGCAGCTTGAAGAGTCTCGCGTATTCGCCGCCTGCGGCCATGAGTTCCGAGTGGCTTCCGTTTTCTGCGAGTTGGCCGTCCTGGAGGAGGAGTATCCGATCGGCGTTGCGTATCGTCGACATGCGGTGGGAGATGAGGATGACGGTGGCTGACGGCACGCTCTGAACGACACGTTGGTAGAAGTCGGCCTCCGCATGGGGATCGAGGTGGGCGGTCGGCTCGTCGAGGATCAGGCAGGTACGTTCGTGATCCATCGCGTACAAGGACCGGGCGATGGCGAGTTGCTGCCACTGACCGCCGGAGAGACCGGTCGCCGACGTCCCGGCCGACCACAGCGATGTTTCCACGCCGGCGGGCAGGTGGGAGAGGACGTCCTCGGCGCCGGAGCGGCGCACCGCCTCCAGCAACTCCGCCTCATGACTGTCCTGCTCGGGCGCCGACAGCCACACGTTGTCTGCGACAGACAGCGGATAGCGGACGAAGTCCTGGAATACGACGGTCAGTCTGCGCCGCCAGTCGTCGATGCGAACCGATGTAAGGTCCTGGCCGTCGAGGAGGATCCTGCCACCGGTCGGGCGGTACAGGCCGGCGAGTAGCTTGATCAGCGTGGTCTTGCCGACGCCGTTGCCTCCGACGATGGCCGTCACTTCTCCGGGGCGAACGTCGAGCGTCAGACCGTCGAAGACCTTGTGCGGTGAACCCGGGTAATGGAAGGAGACCGCTTCGAACCGGATGGCAGGTCGTTCAGCGAGAAGGGGCAGCCGACCGGTTTCCGAAGCCGACCATTCCCGACCTCGTCGGCGCAGTCGGGAGGTGGCTTCAAACCCACGGAGGCCGATCTCGATGTCGTAGGCCTCACGGCCGATGAAACTGATGCTCAGAATGGCCCACATCGACACAAGACACGTGGTCAGAGTGGCGATGGAAATCCTTCCGGCCAGTGCGGCGAGGCCGGGCAGGAGCATACCGATCAGCACCGACCCGCCAGCGAGGATCAGGGTCCAGTGCTGCCGTCCGAGCACGCCCCGCAGCACAGTCAGATAGGTGTCGATCCACTGCTGAGCCTCCTGGTACCGCAGGTGCACGAAGTGTGGGGACAGCCCGTACAGCCTCACCTCTTTGGCATCGGTGCCCTCGCTGAGGACCGAGGTCCAATAGCGCGTGCGTCGTTCGATCGGCGCGGCCCCGTCCTGCGCCCGGGCCAGGTAGAGCCACTGACGGCGCAGCAGGGTGCGGGTGAGTAGGGCGGCGGCGAGCACGGTGGCCGCCAGAGCCCATGAGAACGCGACCGCCATGACGACGGCGGCGATCACCGCGCTGAGTAGACGGCCGGCCAGGCTCAATTGAGCCGTGGCTGCCATTCCCGGCGAGCGCTCCCGCTCCTGGTTCGCCGGACCGATGTCCGAGGCACGCACGATGTCGGCTTGAAGTGCGGAGTCCTCCAGATGCGCGATGGTTTCGGGCGACAGCGCGAGGCGCCGTATGTCCGACCGTAGCCACCCGTCCAGGCGTTGGGCGATGCCGCGCTCGAGTACGCTCTTCGCCGCCTCGAGGACGTGTCCCAGCAAGAGCACTCCGCCGAGGCCTACCAGCAATACAGTGGTCGAACTGCCCGAAGAGCTATGCGGATTGGACAGTCTCGCCGAGATCGTCCGTGTCAGGTGTCCCGCGAGCAGGGCGTTCACGCCGGGCAGCAGAGCGTTGGCGAGGACGACGACGATGAGACACGGGACGGCGAACGGGCCGCCATGCCTTAGGAACAGCAGCAGTCGGCCCCTGGAGCGCCAGGCCTTCCGGGTCCTGCTTACGGAGAGACCCGCCCGGTCCTTGAACGTCGGCGCATCCGATCGGCTTGCCTGTTCGTAGGCGTCGTGGCTATTCACCGTCGCTCCGGCGTCGTGAGGTCCGGACGGCAGGCGCATGCTTCGCGCATGCCGGTATGCCGCTTGTCACGCCTTGTCTCTCCCCTGGTCGGCCTGCTTCGGACGGTGTACACGGGAGTGCTCCAACTACCCGGCTGTCATCCGGTGTTGACCGTGATTGTCTTGGGCCGCTGGTATTCGGTGAGCGCGAGAACACTGAGGTCGGTGCCGTGCCCCGACTGCCCGCGACCGCCGTGCGGCAGTTCAGCGGTCTGCTCCAGGTGGCAGTTGACCCACACCTCTCCGGCATTGATCAGCCGCGCCATGTGGAGGCCGCTGCCCACCGAGGTGCTCCATACGCTCGCCGCGAGGGCGTGGGGCAGGCTATTGGCCATGAGCACGGCCGCCTCCTCGTTCTCCGCCTCCTGCACGGTGAGCGCTGGCCCGAACGTTTCCTCGGTGATGACGGGGGCGTCGTCCGGCAGGTCCGCCAGGATCAGTCCGGGCCGCCAGTACCCTTCCGTCTCGTTGTCGGCCAGGGCCATCTCGGCGACGTGCCGGATGCCCGCCGGGGCCGCATCGATGATGCGGTCGTACCGGTCGAGCTGTTGAGAGTTGTTGAGCGGGCCAAAGTCCACGCCTGCCCGGCGTCGCCCCATTGCTGCGGCCAGACCTTCGATCACCTTGTGGTAGTTGTCCCGGAGGGTGATGATCCTGGCCGGTGCCGCGCAGCTCTGGCCCGCGTTGTAGAGGCAGGCGTCGACCAGTCTCAGGTAGGTGTGGTCGGGAGCGTCGGGTAGCACGATCGCAGGGCAGTTTCCGCCCAGTTCGAGGCTCACCCGGCGTGTCCCCGCAGCGGCCACGACGTCCATGCCGCCTGCTTGGCTTCCGGTGAATGCGACCGCGTCCACGGCGCTGCGCACCAGCAGCCTGCCGGTTTCCCGATCGCCGGGAATTACAGTGAGCACCCCACTGCCCAAGGCCTCTTCGGCATCCTCGGCGATGCGCAGAACACTGTCCGGGGTGGTCTCGGCCGGCTTCACCACCACCGTGTTTCCCGCAGCCAGCGCCGGCGCGATCCGCCAGATCGCCATCAGCAGTGGGTAGTTCCACGGCACAATCACGCCCACCACCCCCAGCGGCTCCCACCGGACCCAGCTCTCCCGGTGCGGCAACCGATGTCCGCTGCCGGGGGTCAGGTCGGCGCGAATCGCGCCGGCGTAGAAGCGGAGCAGGTCCGCACACTGCGCGACCTCCCCGGCGGCCTCGGCACGAGGCTTTCCGGTTCCCGCCTGCTCGGCGTGGATGTACGCGTCGGCCCTGGCCTCGACGAGTGCCGCCAACCGAAGCAGGGCGCGTGAGCGCTCGCCTGTCGTCGTGCCTGCCCAGCCGGGCTGTGCGCCCCGCGCCGCCTTCACCGCTGCGGCCACGCCCTGCTCATCAGTCTTGGTGACATTGCCCCGGGGGCGGCCTGTGCGCGGGTCGACGAGCATGACGGTGTCCATCTCGCCCGAGGTTCCGTCAGTCTTCGCGGGTTTCTCCTGAGTTACCAAGCCGTCCTTCTCCATCCGCTGTCAGATGCAACCGGAGTACCGCCAATTCGTCCCCCCACATGTGAGCGGCCAGGGCAACGTAACCCTGGCCCTACTCCCCGACAAGGCACCGGCGATCCTTAGAGGATCTCTTTGCACTTCCGAAGAAAGCCTTTGCCATGCATCTGTGGCGGCCGCGGGGTACGGGATTGACACACCGGGTAGACAACCCCACGATTGAAACGCTCCTGTCGCTCACTCATCGCCAGTTAACTCTCCTATCAGCAAGAGAGATTGACTGTCACCGCCATATGTCCTGCGGTCTCGCCGCAGACACGTCAGCGCGTGCTGGTGACGTGGAGCGTGAGAAGGAAAGCGCACTCATTCGAGAGAGCCAATCGAGTTTGCGAGTGAAAGTTGATGAAGGCTCTTTGCCTCAGCGAGCCTTCTGCCACGTACGTCATTCCTGACGCCTCGGAAAGAGAGCCATATGCGCGGGTTCAACTCCACCGGACACCTCCGTTCCCTCCCGCAGTGCCCTCCTGTGCAGGTGCGCGACGGAAAGGGCTTCGACCTGCTGGGAGTGACCGGCCGCTCCGGCCCACAGGCGGTTTCGTTCTCGGGCCATGCCATCGGTCTGGACGAGATATGTATGGAGCCGGGGACCCGGTTCGACATGCACGAGCACGAAGGCGACCACATCCTCTACGTCCTCGACGGCGAAGGAGCCATCTGGATCGGAGGATCGCTCTACCCGCTGAAGCAGGGAGACTCCGTCTTCGTTCCCGCGGAGTGCCCTCATGGGGTGACCACCGCGCAGGGCTGCGACAGCGTTTTCAGGTTCCTGGCCTTCGGAGTTCCGCACCATCCGCTGGACGACGACCACAGGATGCGGCTCGTCGAGACCCACGAGGTGTGACCCGCGATGCAGCAGACACTCGATGACATCGCGACCACTGTGGCCGACGTCCTCGCCGGACTGCTGGAGTCGCAGGACGAGGCTCCCGCACTCGACCGCGGCGCGTTGGAAGGCGCCTCGCTCCATGACCTCGGGGTCGACTCACTGACGCTTGTGCAGTTCACCCAGTGCGTCGAGGATACGTTCCAGATCCGTATCGAGGACGACGACCTGACCCAAGAGGCCTTCACCAGTTTCGACAGCGTGTGCGCGTTGGTGGCGCGCTACCTCGACGCCGGGAAAGCTGGCAGCCGCCAGGCGGAATCTCTTCCCCCCGCTGCCGGGCGACGGCCGGACGTCAGCGGCCCGGCAGTCACCGCACAGTGGGCCGAGGCCGGCCTGGAGGCCGAGCTGCTGGTTTGTACAGCGCGCGTCGGCATGACGCGGGAACACGTCGAACGCGCACTTTCTCTGCTGAGCTCTACCGAACCCCGCCTGGACTGGGGCTTGTTCATGGACCTCGCCACCAGGCACCGGGTGCTGGGGCTGGTCGCGCACAACTTCGACCGGGAGGGCCTCGGCCCGATCGGCACGGTCCGCAGGTCCATTCTGCGCGCGGTCTACCTGTACAACCGCGGCCGGGCCCAGGCCTGGGAGCGCGAACGCCGTCAGCTGTTCACCGCGTTCGACAAGGACGGCGTACGGCCGGTCGTCCGCAAGGGCTCGTACCTGTCACCGCACGTCTATCCCGACCCGGCCATGCGCTACATGGAGGACACGGACCTGTACGTCGCCGGCGACGACGTCGAACAGGTCGCCGCCACCCTGCAGCGCCTCGGCTACCAGCAGGGCACCGACTCGGCCGACCGGCGGACGGTCGGCCCGTTGCCCCGCACGACCGCGCTGTTCTGGGGATTCAACGTCGCGGCCCTGCCCCCGTTTCTCCGGCCCACGAGCGACCCGTACATCGACGTGTTCTCCATCGACCTGCGTCGCGACCTGATGGAGCCGGCCAGCGGGAAGAGCCTGCCCGCAGAAGACTTCCGGAGCCGGGCACAACGGGTTCGCCTCGCCGGTGATACGGCGTGGGTGCCGAGTCACGAGGACATGTTCCTGGACCTGGGCATCCATCTGTTCCGGGAGGCCACGACCCTCAGCTCCATCCGCTCCGGCAAGGATCTGTGCCTCATCCGCTTCGTCGACATGGTGCAGTGGTACCGGCACGCGGAGAGTGCGCTCGACATCGATCAACTGGTCCGGCTCGCCGAACGGTACGGCGTGGAGGCGGAGTTCTACTACAGTCTGCACTTCACCGACGTGCTGTTCCCCGGTGTGCTCGATCCGGGGCTGCTGAGGCGACTGCGTCCCGACGATCTGTCGTACCTGGACGAGTACGGTGCCCTTGACGGGAGTCCCGCCACCTGGCCGGTCGGCTTCCGGGCCAGGATGTTCGACCGGAACCGTGTCCGACACGTCTCCGAGCCTTCCGCGCTGCCGCGGCCCCGACGCCAATGGTGAGTGCGGGGGCCCGGACGGGGCGGCCGGGAGTCGACGTCTACTGCGGGATCCCGGGCACGTCGCCGCTGCTGGAGCCGACGCTGATCACCGAGTGGTTCGACAACGCTGTTATCCAGTACCGGGATCTGACCTGTCTAGTCGAAATAGGTCCCTCGGGCACCGAGACGTCGAGGATCACCTATCAGGCGCTCGGCCGGGCCGTCGACGAACGTGCGAAGTGGCTGCGTGAGGCAGTCCCCTCAGGTACGGCGTATGTCGGGGTGCGGGTCTCCAACACCGCCGACAGCATCGTCGATCTGCTGTCCGTCCTGCGGATCGGGGCCGCCGCGGTCATCGTCGACGACAACGACGCCGAGGAACGACGCGAGGAGCAACTCGGCCTGCTGTGCGGGGCGGTGATCGAAGCCACGCCGGGCGGCCGTCGGGTCCGTCTGCAGATCCCCACATTTACGGGCACACAGCCGGACAGCCGACCTATCGCCTTCGTGCTGTACACCACCGGATCCACCGCCGCCTCGAAGCCGGTCGCGCAGAGCCACTACTCCGTCCTGGTCAACGTCCGGGCGACGATCCGGCACCACCGGATGACCTCGGGCCAGACCATGGCGTGTGCCCTGCCCGTCTCACACGTCAACGGGCTGCACTTCGGTGTCCTTGCCACCCTGCTCAGCGGCGGAACCTGCGCCCTGTTCCAGGGTTTCGACCCCCTGTCCTACCTCCGTGGCCTCGCCACAGTGGGCGCCACCCGTGCGACCACCGTGCCCAGTCTGCTTCAGGTTCTGTCGGAACTGAGGCGCTGGCCCGACCTGCCGGCACTCCGGTACTTCATCAGCGCGGCCGCCCCGCTCGCCCGGGGGACCGCTCAGGCGGTGTACGAGCGGGGCCGACACCGTGTCGTACAGGGCTACGGACTGTCCGAGTGCATGAACTTCGCGACCACGATGCCGGCCGACCTGGCGGGACCGGAGTACGAGGACCATGTGCTCGGCCGCGAGGTGCCCGCCGTGGGCCATCCGCTCCACGGATGCGAGGTCGCGGTCCTCTCCCGCGACGGGCGGACCCTCGGGGAGGGCGAGGTCGGCGAAGTGGGCGTACGAGGACACTCTCTGATGTCGTGCTACGTCGGTGACGAGGAGGCCACCGCCCGCACCCTGCGCGACGGATGGCTGTGGACGGGAGACCTCGGGCGACTCGACGTGACCGGGGGCCACCGCCCCTGGCTCACTCTGGTCGGGCGGCAGAAGAACGTTGCGAAGTGCGGCGGGGTCTCCGTCTCGCTGGAGGAGGTCGACCGGTGGATCACCGTCATGCCGGGGATTCGCGAAGCCTGCTGCGTCAGACGCGCAGACCCGCGCCGCGGCGACGCCCTGACGGCGTTCTACGTGGCGCTGCCGGGCAGTCGTCCTGAGTCCCGTGACCTGATGGCGCACGTCCAGCGCAAGTTTGACACCCAACTGCTCGGGCTGCGGACCGTCGAGATTGGTGAACTCCCCCGACTGCGCTCGGGAAAGCTCGACCGCCGCTCCCTGGAACAGCGCCTCTGACGGCAGCGGGAGACCAGGTGGGCCTACGCGACACGCTGCCCGATTTCCTTCCGGCACAAGCACGGTGTCGCCCAGTGACCTTTCGGAACTACATGATCAGTGGGAGTGCGCAGTGACGACTAGGACGGTCACGCCACGGGCGTTGGCCATCGAAGGGGGCACGCCGACCCGTACGGCCCCGTGGCCCACGTACGACAAGGGTGACCGGCTCCTCGGGGAGGCCGAGGAGGCGGCCGCGGTCCGCGTGATCCGCAGCCGGCGCCTGTTTCGGTACGACACCCGGCCGCACACGGAGACCGAGGTCGGCAGGTTCGAGGAACGCTTCCGCGGCTTCTGCGGCAGTGCTGGCGCGCTGGCCGTCTCCAGCGGCACGACCGCCCTGGCTCTGGCCCTGATGGCGGCCGGTATCGGGCCGGGAAGCCGGGTGGCCTGCCCCGTCTTCACCTTCGCGGCCACCCCCAGCGCGATCCTTCTCGCTGGCGCCGAACCGGTGCTGGTTCCCGTCGACGAGAACCTGCACATCGACCTCGACGCACTCGCCAAGACCGTGTCGCACGTCGACGCGGTGATGGCGGTGCACATGCGAGGCGCGGCCGAGGACATGGACGCGATCGTGGCGCTCGCGGATCAGGCAGGTGTCCCGGTCTTCGAGGACGCGGTGCCGGCCATGGGCGTGCGACTGCGCGCGCGGCAGCTCGGTACGTTCGGTTTGGCAGGCGCCTTCAGTACCCAGTCCGACAAGAGCATCAACACCGGCGAGGGCGGGATCCTCGTCAGCGACGACCTTGGCCTTGTGGCCCGTGCCGCAGTCCTGTCCGGGGCGTACGAGGGACGGGTACGCCGGCACTTCGCGACAGCCGAGCTGGATGACCTGGCCCTGCCCCTTTACAGCTTCCGGATGGACGAGCTGCGCGGCGCGCTGGCCGCCGCCCAGCTCGACTCCCTTCCGCTGCGGCTGGAGCGCCTGTCCACCAACTACACCAGGATCAGCGGAGAGTTGAGCGGTCTCGAGGGCATCCGCGTCCGCAGGCCGATCGAAGGGGCGATCCTGGGCGATGCCCTGCTGCTGATGATCGAGTCCGGTGCGGCCACCGACGCCGAGTGGTTCGCCCGGGCCCTACGCGCCGAGGGCATCGATGCCCGCGCCTTCGGCGACCCTACGGACCGCAACGTCCGCGCGTTCTGGAACTGGCGCTTCCTGGGGAAGGACACGGACGGCCCGAACGGCCCCCTGGCCTCATCCGTCCGCCATGTTGCCAGGACCGTCGACATTCCCCTCTCGGCCTCGATGGACGAACAGGACTGCGCGGACCTGGTGTCCGCCGTCCGCCTGGTCGCGCACCACCTGCCGTCCGCTAGGACACTCGCGTGACGACACCACTGACCGACCTGTTCTCACTGGACGGCCAGGTCGCCGTGGTGACAGGCGGCAACGGCGGGTTGGGCCTGGCGATGGCCCGCGCCCTGCGGGACGCCGGTGCCACAGTGGTCGTCACCGGACGCGACCCGGAGAAGAACGCCGCAGTCTCGGACGAGTTCGAGGTCAGGCCCCTCGATATCACGGACGCTCTGGCCGTCACCCGGTTCTTCGACGACATCGCACGCGACCACGGCATACACATTCTGGTCAACAATGCCGGCATCTATCTGGACGACCCTGTCAGTGAGGGCGATCTGTCCGCCTGGGAGCGGATGATCGACGTCAACCTCACAGGATCTCTGCGCTGCGCCCGTGAGGCCGCGCGGCACATGCGCGAGACCGGATCCGGGAAGATCATAAACGTCGGGTCGGTGTACTCCGTCTTCGGCCATCCCCGTTCGGCCGGATACGCGGCGACCAAGGCGGGCCTGGTCGGGCTGACCCGCTCCCTGGCCGCGGAGCTGGGCGGTCACGGCATCCAGGCGAACGCCGTCCTGCCGGGCTGGTTCCCCACCGACATCAACGGCGAACTGCCCCGGATGCCCCGGGGCGAGGAGATCCGACGCCGCAGCCCGGCTGGCCGTTGGGGCAGGAACCCCGATCTCGCCGGGATCACCGTCTTCTTCGCCTCCCGAGCATCGGACTTCGTCACGGGGGCGGCTGTCCCCGTCGACGGCGGATACATGATCAGCGATCGGTTCCTCGACGAAGGTCCGGGCTAGGACCTGTCCGCCGGCAGTCGCTCCTTTTCCTCATCTCTAAGAAGGCACCATGACCGTAAACCGCGACATCTCCGTATCGAAGAGCTGGACGCCGACGTCCTGGCGGAACCATCCCATCGCACAGCAACCCAACTGGCCCGACCAGGCGGAGTACGAGGCCGTACTCAAGGAGATCGCACGGCGCCCCCCGCTGGTCTTCGCGGGAGAGATCCGCACGCTGCGGGACCAGCTGGCGGAGGTCTGCGCCGGGCGCAGCTTCCTCCTCCAGGGCGGCGACTGTGTCGAGACCTTCGAGGCGTTCACGGCGGACAACATCCGGGACAAGCTCAAGGTTCTCCTTCAGATGGCCATCGTCCTCACCTACGGCTCCAAGGCACCCGTGCTGAAGGTGGGCCGCATCGCAGGGCAGTTCGCCAAACCCCGCTCCAGCGAGACGGAGACCATCGACGGGGTGACGCTCGAGTCGTACCGCGGTCCGGCCGCCAACGACCTCGCGTTCCTGCCCGAGGCGCGGCGCCCCGATCCGTGGCGTTTGTTGCGGGTCTACGACCAGTCGGCGGCCACACTCAATCTGGTACGCGCCTTCACGCACGGCGGATTCGCGAGTCTCAGTCAGGTACACGCGTGGAACAGAGAATTTGTCCGGCGCAGCCCACGGGGACGTGACTACGAGCGGGTGGCCACCGAGATCGACAACGCACTGGGCTTCGCCCGCGCCTGCGGGATGCCCGTCGATCATTCGGTCACCTCGCAGGTCGAGCTCTTCACGTCCCACGACGCGCTCTTCCTCGGATACGAGGAGGCCCTGACCCGCGCCGACTCCCTGACCGGCGAGTACTACGACGTCTCGACTCACTTCCCGTGGATCGGCGAGCGGACCAGGGACCCCGACGGCGCCCATGTCCACTACTTCTCGGGCGTGGGCAATCCGGTCGGCTGCAAGCTCGGTCCCGGGACGACCACCGACGAGGTCGACGCGTTGGTGGCGCGGTTGAACCCCGGCAACGATCCGGGGCGCCTGACCTTCATCGTGCGCATGGGCAAGGACCGGATCGACGAGAACCTGCCGCCGCTGGTCCGGCACGTCCGTGCCAAGGGGCACCAGGTCGTCTGGTCCTGCGATCCGATGCACGGCAACACCTTCACGGCAGCGACCGGGCAGAAGACCCGCCACTGGAAGGACATCGTGGCCGAGGTGCGCTCGTTCTTCGCCATCCACGAGCAGGAGGGGACACATGCCGGGGGCGTACACATCGAACTGACCGGGGAGCCGGTCACCGAGTGTCTCGGCGGCGCCGGCAACATCACGGAATCCGACCTGGTGACCCGCTACGAGACGGCCTGCGACCCCCGGCTGAACAATGAGCAGGCGCTGGAACTTGCCTTCTGCCTGGTCGACCTCCTCCATGTCTGAGCACAGGCCCGTGACCATGCTCACCGAGGCGCACGGCACAGCCCCGCACTCCGGCTGGTGCGACGACGCCGTCCGACGGCTGCTGCCGCACCGCCACCGCCGTCCGAAGCATGAGCGGTGGACGGAACGGCTCGGGGTCCTCATCCGCGTCGCCAGCGACGACGAGGCACTGCTGGCAAGTCTCACGGACTTCTACCACCCTTACTACGCCCTGGTGCCGGGTCGTCCTCCGCGCGCCCCCGACCTGACCCTGAAACTGCTCATTGACGGACCGCCCGCGACCGGGACGCCGTGCACGGACATGCGCGTTTTCCGCGACCGGCCCGAACTCCACGGGTGCGGCGCAGGGTTGACGCTGGCCCGGCGGCGCAGTCCCGACGTCGTGATCGCCGTGGACGAGGCGCGCCGCGACGCGCTGGTGGTCGGATCCAGCACCGTAGAGGTCGGACTGCAAGCCCGGGTCCTGCTGAGGGACCAGTTGCTCCAGCGTGTCGAGCACAGGAGCGGTTTCCGCATCTTCCACGCGGCCGCCGCCGTGCGCGAGGAACGGGGCGTGGCGATACTGGGCGACCGCAACGCGGGCAAGACGACCGCGCTGCTGGCTCTGCTGGGCGCCGGATACGACTTCGTGACCGCCGACCGCCTGAGCGTCGGACCGGACGGCCAAGGCGTCGTCATGGTCGGGGTCCCGGCTCGCGTCAACGTGCACACCGTGGTGTTCGGCCCCGGACAGCCGTTGGACAGTCTCACCGGGGGCGCCGACTGGGAAGCCGCCGTCGAAGGCAAGGTGCTGGTCGACGTGCCAGCACTCACCGGCCACTTCGGCGTCGGCACCACACCGAGCGCCCGACCGGCGACGCTCCTGCTGCCGCAGATCGATGCCACCGCCGGCTCCGTGCGGGCCGAGGTGGTGTGTGACCCGGGCCGGGCACGTGAGTTGGTGCGGCACAACCAGCTGCGGAAGGACAGCCCGGGCAACACCCACCGCCCATGGCTGAAGGCTCCCCTTCCCCCGGCACCCGGGAGTACCGCGACGGACTCCGACCTGCTGGATCGGCTGGTCGCGCAGTGCCGCGTCATTACCGTCAGGGGCTGCTACGCCGACTACCTCGACTGGCTTGCCAGCGCCATGGGAGAACTGTTGTGATCCAGCCCGCCGCCTCTCCCCGGACCTTCCCCGACACCGTTGGCGAGGAGGAGATACGCGCCCGCGTCAACCTGCCCAGGGAGCGGGAACCATCCGAGATTGCCCTCGTCGTCGGCCCGTGCCGGTCCGGGACCACCGCCGTGCTGCGCGCGACCGCCGCCACCGGACACCGTGCCTACTTCCAGCCGTTCAAACGAATCGTCCGGCACACGCTGATCGGGGAGGACTCCCGGTTCGTCCTCCCCTCCGGTCCCGGACCGGTGGTGCTGAAGGAAACCCTCGGACCCTTCCTCCTGGCCGAGTCCCTGTTCGACCCGGTCGCCGTGCTCAGCGGCCTGGAGCGTCCCTCTCGCCTCAGCGTGATCGTGACGCTCAGGCATCCCGCTGACATGTACCTGTCCTGGCTGCAGCTGTACCGAGCGAACGGCACATTCGGCGGCATCGACACAGAGGTCTTCGTCGCGGCGTTCCGGCACACCCTCGCCCTTCACCGACGGGCCCGCGACAGCGGCCTGCGCGTCACCGCGTTCGCAGCCGACGCCCTGGCGGAGAGGAAGCCCGAGGACGTCCTGCCGGTGCTGTTCGCCCGGCACGGCCTCGCCTACACGCCTGCCGCCGTCCACTGGCCCACCGATCCCGACGCACTCGACGCGTCGATCATCCGGGAGCCCGAACCGGAGCTGTTCCGCGCGCCCGGAGCCCTCGACGGCGTGCGCCGCGCCGCGACGTTCACCTTTCGCGCTCCGCAGGCGGACCAAGCACGAAAGGGGGTGCCCCACCAGGTGGCCGAACTCATCGGCCCGTACGAGCGCTTCGCGGCGCAGTCCACAGATGACCTTGGAGGACCAGCATGAACCTCGTGTCCGACACCTCTGCGCGGAAGAGCGACACGGCCCCACAGCGGCAGCCCGTCGCATTGCTCGACGACCAGGAACCCTTCGACTGGGGGGATTTGCGTGCCTCCGGGGATCGTGCCGACGCGCTGCTGGAGCGTATCGCCGACGACCCCCAACTGCTCAGGACCCTCCTGACACGGACGGCCGAGGACGACACCCTGCTGTCCATGTGCGAGAGGCACCGCCCGTTCGACAAGATCGTCATCTACGACGGCGGCGACCGGAACTTCCGTATCCGTCTGCACATCTGGCGCACCACCGAATTCGAACGCGCCCACCAGCACCGATTCTCGTTCACCTCCAGGCTCCTCCAGGGGCATTACCGGCATGTCCTGTACGACTCTCCCCGGCCTGCCCGGTCCGAGGCAGCCCGCCACCACATGGACCCCGAGCATCCAGACTCGTCCTCGGGACTTGACCTGGCCCGGATCCGGCCGACGCTGGAGTATGAGATGAAGGCGGGTGACAGCTACACGCTGCACCACGAGGCCGTACACGCCACCCTGGTCCATGCCGATACGGTCTCCCTGATCCTGCGCGGGCCGGCGGAAAAGGACGTCGCGTTCGTCGCCAACCTCGACCAGGGCGGGCTCTACTGGCGCTTCGGCCGACGCGACGAGGACCAGACGCGCATTCGCGCCAAGCAGCTCACCAGGGACGAGTTGACAGGCTGCGTCGCGGATCTCCGGAGCAGGGGGCTTCTCGGCTAGTGGCCCAACTCCGTGACCGGAACGAGCCGGTCCCCGCCCTGCTGTCGCGACATGGCCTGAGCGGCGTCGACTGGCGGCCGCTGTCCCACGGCGGCTTCTCCGGCGCGACGCTGCTCGCGGGCCGGGACGGCGCCGGCCGATCCTGGGTGCTCAAGCGCACCTGCCGCAGAGACGACTGGATCATGAAGGCCACGGCCGACGTCCACGGGCGCGAGTGCGGATTGGCCAAAGTCGGACTGCTGCTCGGTGAGCGCGTCCGTTCCGCGGCAGTGGACGGCGTGCGAGCGGGACGGCACTTCTACACCTTGATGCGGGACATCTCCGATCGCATGGATCTCCGCGTTCTCGACAGGCCGGCCCTCGAAGGCGTGATCACTGGCATGGCGGCCCTGCACGCGGAGCAGTACGAGGCCCCCGCCCACTACTGGTGCAGTCTCGAAGACCGACTGCTGTTGTTGACTCGGGGAATCCGCGCGTTGCGCGGGGGGCATGACATGAACGGCCTGGCCCAGCAGGTCCGGACGGGATGGGAACTGTTCGCCCGTCGAGCTCCCCGCGACGTACGCGATCTCGTCGAGGCTGTCCGCGCCGACGCCGCCGTCCTCGCCCCCGCCCTGGCAGTACTGCCGACGACCTCTCTGCACGGTGATCTCAAGCTGGACAACATGGGGCTCGACCGATCGGGCGTGCTGTGGCTCATCGACTGGGCGCTGGCGGTCCGCGGCCCGGCCTGTGTGGAGCTCGGCTGGTTCATCGCGGTCAATTCGGGCTGTCTGAGCCTTGGCCCGCAGCAGGTGGTCGACCTGTACACGGACGTGTCGGCGCTCGACCCCGCTCTGCACCACCGGCACGCGGCGATGACCGCGTTCTGCGGGCTGCTCCTGCGGGGGTGGCGCATTGCTCTGGACCTCCAATCGACAGGCCGCACCGACGAGTTCGCCTGGTGGTGTCGGCTGGCCGCGGAGGCGGCGCAGTACATGTAGGCCGCAGTGACGTGCTAGCCTACGTGCATGTCCATGGCGAATCGTTGGTATTGGCGCTTTCCGCTGGCTCCGGGTGGAGCCAGGGGTCACGTGCGCTGACCGACCTTTCACCCGGAGCCTGCAGGGCAGAGACGATCCGTCTCTGCCCTTCGTCGTTACGGCGGGCCGGCCCGGGTGTGGAAGACACGGACGGAACCGGACCGCCTTGTGAAAAGGGACGGGATCCTCCTCCATGACAACACCGACCGGCGTCTCACCCCAGACCAACGACCTTCGTGTCACCGGCTTCCAGCCCCTCGTCGCTCCCGCCGTCCTGCGCGATGAGCTTCCGCTGGGGCCGACCCGCGCAACCCTGGTGGAGAGCAGTCGCCACGCCGTCAGGAAAGTGCTGACCGGCGAAGACGATCGGCTGCTTTTGGTCGTCGGCCCCTGCTCGGTTCACGACCCGGCTGCGGCCAGGGACTACGCACACCGGCTGGCTGCGGCGGTCGCCCCGCTCAGTGACGAGCTGTGCGTGGTGATGAGGGTGTACTTCGAGAAGCCTCGTACGACCGTCGGTTGGAAGGGGCTGATCAACGATCCGCACCTGGACGGCACGCACGACGTACAACTGGGGCTGCGTCTGGCACGTCAAGTCCTGCTCGACGTGCTCGACACGGGGTTGCCCGTCGGTTGCGAGTTCCTGGAGCCGACCAGCCCGCAGTTCATCTCCGACGCGGTGACATGGGGCGCCATCGGCGCACGCACGCCGGAGAGCCAGGTGCACCGTCAGCTCGCCTCGGGACTGTCGATGCCCGTCGGATTCAAGAATGCGACGGACGGGGACGTGATGCCGGCCATCGACGGTTGCCGAGCCTCGGCCAGCGACCACGTCTTCTTCGGCATTGACGACGAGGGCCGTGCCTCCATCGTTTCCACCAGCGGAAACCCGGACGGCCACATCATCCTGCGCGGCGGACGAGGCGGTCCGAACTACGGCCCGGAGGGCGTCCGCGACGCGATCGCCCTGTTGGTCAAGTCCAAGCTGGAACCCCGTCTGGTCATCGACGCGAGCCACGCAAACAGCGGCAAGGACCATGTCCGCCAGGCGGCAGTCGTGCGGGACGTCGCCGCGCGCATCGCCGCAGGGGAACCTGGGATCGCCGGCCTGATGGTGGAGAGCTTCCTCACCGAGGGTCGGCAGGACCCGGGACCGCTGGAGACGCTCGCCTACGGACAGAGCGTCACCGACGCCTGTGTCGGTTGGGACGAGACCGAACAACTGCTCGCTGAGCTGGCGGAGGCCGTGCGCCGCCGACGCGCAGACCGTAGCTGACCTCGGGTTCCTTGGGGGTGGGAGGCTCTCATCTCCAAGGAACCTGTCACGCGACGAGTCGATCAGCGGTCTGTGCGCTCCCCGAGGAAAGCCCTCGTGAACCGCAGCGGGTGCTCGGCCGGCTCCGCTTCACCCCGTGCCGCACCCACGATCAGAGCTTCGAGGGCGAGAAGAACCTGCTCGACACGGATCTCAAGGAAGTAGGCGTCGTGCACGACCACGCCGAGCACCGCTCCTTCCTTCCCGGCCCCATCGCGGACGATGACCGACAGAAAACGGCTGTCGGTCCTGAACGCTCCCCTCACTGGCTCGATCCGCGTGGCATCCATACAGTTCAGGTCATCACCGGAGTTCTCTACAGGTGAATCCTGGCCAGCGCTCCGGGAGTCGTTGTACGCGAAGTCGAGCTCAACGCCGTCCAGTTCCCGGAATATCTCCTGCAGTGCCTCCTCGTCATAATGGCTGAAGCGGAAACCCCGGATGCTCGCCTCCCACGCACCCTTGATGATTTCTGTGAAGGGCGCATCCAGTTCTTCGATCAACCCGGGCATGAACTGCACGAGTTCACCGACGCAATACCGCTCCCGCGCGTCACGACGATTGGAGGCGGCCGCGCGAAATGATGCCGCACTTCGCCTCGTGAGCGCTCCCGTAATCACGGCCACCGCTGCCAGGTAAACTATGGACGTACTGACTTTGCGCTGCTTGGCGAGGACAGCCACGGCCGCCCTGACCGCCGGGGAATCCATCGTCGCAGCCCGGCTCAGTTCGTCCCTGTGCGGGCACGCGGCCAGCACTTTCTGCCAGTACGCGAGCGCGACGGAATTCTTCTCCTGCCCTGTCGGCGACTGTTCGTAGCGTGCTCGGTCGATCGGCTGCAGACTGGACCCTTTGGGACGTTTCCACGCGCCCAGCAGAAGGTAGTCGTTCAGCGCGTTTCGCAGGACCCTGAACCCCAAGGCGTCCAGGGCGAGATGAGAAGCCGCAGTAACCAGGTACGCCGGACGCTCGCCGACCACCACCACGGCGAAGAGTACGGGCGGATCGACCGCGGGATCGTGCAGCTCACGCCGGAACACCTGGGCAACCGCGTCCACGTCAGCCTCGACGCAGTCCTCGCCGCTCTCCAGGACGGAGATGTCGATCTCCCCCCGGGCCTCAACCTTCTGACACGGGACCCCGTCCGCATCGGTCGGGAACGTGGTCCGTAGCGCCTCAAACTCTTGGTACGCCCATTGCAGCGCGCCGCGGACCTGGTCCAGAGTGACTCCTGCTGGAAGAGGTATGACGCGACAGAGCCGGTGTTTGAGTCTGGAACCCCGCCAGGTTCTGCGCTGCGGCCAGGTGAGAGGGGCGCTCGCGTCGCGGTGGCCTTCCAGGGTAATCGGAACTTTTCTCACCGGTACTCCCTGCCGAGGGTGCGCAGTTGAGCTGCTGGTCACGATCATCCAACACGGACAGAAAGCGCCTGACAACTGTGCCCTCGACAGATGAATTCCAAAGTTCGGTAAATCCGAAGGCCGAAAACCTCCGTCATCTGCCCCCCAATTCAAAGGCATTCGACGATCCAGATGGCGGAGCGGCCGCCGATGACCAAGTCGAGGAAGCTGAGGTCGAGACCGCTGATCCAGTTCCCAGAAGGCGCTGCGCACGCCGAGCTCCTCCGTTAGCGTGATGCGATTTAACCTGTAAGTCCGAATAATGTTTCCATGTCGCATAGAGGTCTATGGGCTGTCGAGATCCTCCTCTCTGCGGAGGAGCGCCTCGAATCGTTGCTACAGGCGGCAGGCAGAGCAGAGGGCCGGCCGACCGCGCGCAGATCATCTTGGGCTGCACGGACGGTGCGTCAAGCGCCCAGAGGCCATTGGCTTGGGCGTGAATGAGATGAGGGTGCGCAAGTGCCTCGCGGTTCGCGGTTGTGCGGCTGAAGGGTCTTGCGGACGAGCCGCGGCCGGGCAGCCGCAAAGGCGGAGCTGGTCTTGACCGAGGCCGGTTGCCGCAGTTGATGCGGTGCACCAAGCGAGCAGGGATCGCACAGTTCTTCGCTACTCGCGCTCCTGGAGCCACCTGGACACCTGGGCGGTGGGCGCCTCCAGTACGCCAGCCGTGCCTGCTTGAAGCGCTCGTGCATCGCGGCGGCACGTCGGCCACCGTCCCGTCGCCGACAGTGTGGTTCAGGTGCTGCGAACGGCTCTCTGACCGCGCACAACCGGTTGATCACGGCCATGCGGAGCTGAACCCGCGGCGCGGCACGGTTGGCGTGACGTCGACTGCGTTATGGCGTCCAAGCGACTGTGACGAGGCGAGGTTGAAGCACTCACTATCGTGTGGAGGCTCACTCGACGTGTCAACCTATCGCCGAAGAGCGATAGCAAATGCTTTCATAGCCAATAGTAAAGGCTTCCTTTTGGACCGTCGGTCCCCTTGACGGCTGGTTGATCCCCCAGACTACGGTTGGCCACCTGCTGCCAGGTTAAGTGCTTCAATTCCCAACAATGTCTCTATGTGGCACGGCTGTTTTGTCAGCCCCATCAACACGCTGGCTCTCCTTGCGGGACGTCGGCCTGAGAACTAACTCCCGAGTCCAACAGCCAGAATGGTTGGACTGTTGACGGCCGGCTCCGCTCCGCGAGGAGTGAGGCGCACGACAAGTGAGGGAAGCGGAGAAGTCGCCCCGAACCAGTAGGCCCCGCCCGGTCTCAACCGCAATAGAAATGGAGGGTGATTTGCGCAACCTGCCAGCATTCGAACCCATCCTGGCCGGACCGTCAACCATTCACACTGTGCAGTTCTCCGGCAGCGGACACGGTACTTACCCGTTAACGTGGTCTCAAGAATGGCTTTGGAGAGGGATCGTTCTCACCGCCCCGAACATCGAACGCATGAATCTGGGGCGGATTGTTCCAGTTCCGTCCGGGCTTCCTCTCGGCTCCACACTCAGGGCGATATCAGCACTGATGCACCGACACGAAGCGCTCCGGACTCGATTCCATCTCGATGAGCGTGGCAGACCGCGCCAAGTCGTTGCCGACCGAGGAGAGTTGACGGTCGAGGAGTACGAAGCAGCAGGCGCGGATTGCCGTGACGTCGCTCGTGCAGTGAAGGAGAGGCTCTGCGCCGCTCCGTTCACCGCGCCGGAGGTCTCGCTGCGAGTCGCCCTGATCACTGAAGAGCAAAGACCAGTTATGCTCGTTCTTTGTGCGTTTCACATGGCGACCGACGCCTGGGGAGCGGGTCGCATCGTCGACGACTTGACATCAATCATGGGCTCGCTCCGAGACGGGATTTTCGACCTGCTCTCAAGCTTTCCGACCCAGGTCCACGAAAGGCTCGAATTCGAACAGGGTGCGCAAGGGGTCAGATGTTCCGAAAGGTCACTTGAATACTGGGGTAAGCAAATATCACGATTCCCTGAAAATTCTCTCCCGGCGGCAGAAGGTAAACCAGACGGTGCGCCTTTCAGGGAGATCAGCATGGATTCTGCAGCACTCGCTGCGACCTGCCGTGCTCTGGCGCAGAGGGCGAAGGTGGGTGTTGGCGCAGTGTTTATCGGGCTCACTGCCACGCTTCTTTCTGCAATAAACGGAAACGCTGGGGTCGGGTTTCTTGTCTTCACTCACAATCGCTACGGCCGGAATTGGGCCAAGCTTTCCGGTCCCCTGGTCCAGGACTTCCCCCTCTATGTGGAAGTGGCTGGTAGAACGCTCCTCGAAGTGGCACGAGACATTGATCAAACGACTCTCAGCGGCAGCTTCTACGGACAGTACAACCCGACTCGCCTCCCTTCCTTGCTCTCCAGTGTGTCGGGGAGTTTGGGATTCAATCCGGATCTCTCTTGTGCCGTGAACACGAAATTGTCCCGGGAGTCAGGTCCATCGACGCGAGAAAGAGGCGCGCTGAAGGTCGCGGCGCCTCAGGATGTCGAACGCTTGACTGGGGAGACCCGGATCGACGTCGGGGCAGGCTTGCATCGAGAGGACATGAATCTCTTTTTTTCAATTGACTGCCGCACTCACCGTGCCGAGATCCTCATGCGCGCCAATACGCGAATATTCTCGACTAGTCAGATGAGGGATTTTCTGAGAAATTTGGAAGGGTCTTCCGTGCTGAATTTGACCGGGGCCTAGTACTCCAGCCGTAGATCGTGATCTCGATGGTGAGTGGCGCCTCTCCGCCTACCCGAGTTCACCGAGACGGAGGGCGTCCTCAATCTCGCTGAGCTTCGCGGAGGACAGGACGCCCGCCCGCTCGATCAGGTCGTCCTGGGACACGGTGGTCAGCCACGTGCAGGGGGTAAAGACGCCTTCGTGAAGACGTCCGTTGCCCTTCGATCCATCCCCGTTGAGGGTTTGTTGTTTGTCGACTTCCAGGAGGGGGTCGACGCTGATGAACTGGCCGATGACGGGGTCGCATTCACGGGCACCAATGTGGGTGAGACCGGTGGTGGTGTCGCGTGTCTTGCCGAGGAAGCCTGAACGGCCGGGTCCTGCACGGCGGATCGGATCAGGCGGGAGACCGCCCGGCTCGCAGGAGTGGCGACGCTCCGAGTCCGTCACCTCCCGCTGAAGATCTGCCGGTGCTTCAATGTCACTCCCCGGGTGGAGGAGCGACGCATGGGTGCGGAGTCGGGCAGCGTCCTGGTGACCGGCGGCAGCGGGTTCGTGGGCAGCCATCTGGTGCTGCGGCTGCTGGAGCGGGGTTACGAGGTGCACACCACCGTGCGCAGTCTCGCGAACGCGGCGAAGGTGCGGCCGCTGCGGCGGATGGAAGCGGAGTTCCCCGGCCGGCTCACGCTGTTCGAGGCCGACCTCCTCGACGAGGGCTCCTTCGACGAGGCGATGGAGGGCTGCCGCGTCGTCTTCCATGTCGCCTCGCCGTTCTTCATGCCGGAGAAGATCAAGGACGGCCAGAAGGACATGGTCGACCCCGCCCTGACCGGCACCCGCAACGTCCTGGGCGGCATCGAGCGGACGCCGACGGTCGAGCGGCTGGTCTTCACCTCCACGGTCGGCGCGATCTTCGGCGACTACTCCGACGTGCGGGACATGGACGGGCAGGTCCTGTCGGAGAAGTACTTCAACACCAGCAGCACGCTGCAGAACAACCCGTACCACTACGCCAAGACGGTCGCCGAGCGCACGGCCTGGGACGCGGAGGCCGCGCAGGACCGCTGGCACATGGTGTCCGTCAACCCCGGCCTGATCCTGGGCCCTTCGCTCGCGCCCGCCTCCGAGTCCGGCAGTCTCTTCCTCCTGGAGGAACTCTTCAAGGGTTACTTCTTCTACGGCGCCCCGGACTTCAGCTTCACCACGGTCGACGTCCGTGACGTGGCCGACGCGCACATCGCGGCGGCGGAGAAGCCCGACGCCAAGGGCCGTTACATTCTGGCCGCGCCGACGATGACGTCGTTCCACGAGATGTCCCGCATCATCCGCACCCGCCATCCCCGCGGCCTGCGCATCCCGCGCACCGCGCTCCCGCACTGGCCCGTGCGCGTACTCGGCCCCGCCTTCGGACTGACCCAGGACTACATCCGCAAGCACCTCGGCATCCGCTTCAAGGTGGACAACAGCCGCAGCGTGAACGAACTGGGCCTGGTCTACCGCCCGGTCGAGGAGACAGTCCTCGATCACTACGAGGCGTGGCTCGCCCAACAGGCAAAACGCTGATCCGCTCGGGAGAACCGGCTTGCACGCGACGAAGGTCACAGGTACATCTCACACTTTTCACACTTCAACCTTCACGAGAGCCTCACAAGTTGGCTAAGTTGACGGCGAGCAGTACGACGGAAGGGGCATGTCTTTCATGGCGCCGGATCGAACTTCGCGCAATGGAGGGTTCAGCCTCCCGGCCAAGCGCAACTCCGCACTCGCGACGGCCGCCATCGCCTCCGCGGCCCTCCTCTCGCAGACCGGGAACGCCGCCGCGGACGAGGGGCCGAGCCCCGACGAGGTGAGCCGACGGGTCACCAATCTCTACGACCGGGCCGAGGACGACTCCGGTACCTACAACGCCACGCGCGCGGCCGGAACGGCGTCGAGCACCCGCGGCCGTACCAGTGCGGCGACCGGTGGCGGACGAAGGGCCGGCGGCGATCCCGCTCTCGACGACCTCGCCAAGCAGTGGTACGGCATGGCCCGCGCGAAGACGGGTCCGATGATCGAGGCGACCCTGCCCTCCGACCGCGTTGCCGCCCGCCCTGCCGAGACACGTCGCCAGCGCCCGTCGGACGCTTCCCCGGCACGCGAACCGAAGCCGGCCGAACGCGCGATGCCGGAACTGACCGCCGCGCCCATGCTCGCCCTGCCGAGCGCACCGGAGACGGCACCGGCCGCACTCACCGCCGCGCCGGCCCCCCAATCACCTTCGTGGGCATCGGAACCGGGCCCGCAGAACCTCACCGGCACCGGCGAAATGCCCGCCCTGGGCAGCTCCCAACTCGTCACCGCTGTCCCCGAGTACACGCCGCAACCCATCACCGGGGCCCCTGAGTACACCGCCCAGCCTGCCACCGGGTCCGCCGAGTACACCGCCCAGCCCACCATCGGCTTCCCGGAGTACACCGCGCAACAGGCCACGGCGATCCCCGACTACACCCCGCAACTCACCGCCGGGTTCCCCGAGTACTCCGCCCAGTCCGCCACCGGCTTCCCGGACTACACACCGCAGGTCAGCGCGGGGTACCCCGAGTACAGCCCGCAGATCAGCACGGGGTTCCCCGACCACACCGGGCAACTCGGCACAGTGCTGCCGGAGTACACCGCACAAACCACCACGGGATTCCCGGACCACAGCGGCCAACTCGGCACTGGAACACCTGAATACGCCGCACAGACCACCACGGGGTTCCCCGAGTACGCCGGACAACCCACCACAGCCTTCGCCGAGTACACCGCACAAACCACCACAGGCTTCGCCGAGTACTCCGCGCAACCCACCACCGCATACCCCGACTACTCCACACCCCTCACCGCCCCGCTCGCGGCGATCGCACCCCCGCCGGCCGACACCCTCCAGAGCCTCCCGGCCGCCGTCCAGAGCATCCCGGCCATCCCGGCCCCCCGCGCCCCCGAGCCGGACTGGCAGGCACCCCAGCCGGCAGCGGCCCCGAGCGTCGACCTCCCCACCGTCGACCCCGGTTACGACTCGAAGGTCATCCAGGTGCTCGCCTTCGCCCGCTCCCAGATCGGCAAGCCCTGTGTCTGGGGCGCGGCGGGCCCGGGTTCGTACGACAACTCCGGTCTCACCCAGGCCGCCTGGAAGGTCGCCGGGGTCTCCCTCCCCCGCACCGCCCTCGGCCAGGCGAGCACCGGCACGGCGGTGTCCCTGTACGCCATGCAACCCGGCGACCTCGTCTTCTTCCACGACGACTTCAGCCACGTGGGCCTGTGCACCGGCAACGGCATGATGATCCACGCGCCGGGCCCGGGTGCGTCCATCCGCGAGGAGTCGATCTACCCGACCGGCGAGTCGATCATCCGCGGCGCGATACGGCCCGTCTGACACGCCGGGCGAGCACATCACGGCACTCCCTTCACGCACACCTCTGGACGCCCCGCGAACACCTCGCCTAGGGTTCCGGAGAAAGCGCTTTCTGGCCTGACCATGCCAACCAGGGGGAGCGTCTCGTGCCGCACCAGCAATGGACCCGCAAGTCCTTCCTCCGGGGAATGGCCGCCGTCGGCGCGGCCCCCCTCCTCCCCGGCCTGATCCCGACCACCGCTCACGCCGCCTCCTCGGACCGTCCCGCCTTCCCGCTGGCGGCGGGCGGCACGGCCGTCGGCATCGTCGTGGACGCGGCGGACGACCCCGCCGTCGTCCGCGCCGCGGGCGATCTCCAGTCGGACGTCGAGCGTGTCTCCGGAGCGAGACCCGACCTGCTCCGCGCGCTGCCGCGGAGCGCCCCCCTGCTCGTCCTGGTGGGCACCCTCGGCGCGAGCCCCGCCATCGACCGCCTCGTCTCGCAGGGGCGCCTGGACGTCTCCCGGGTGAAGGGCCGCTGGGAGGCGTCCGTGACCCAGGTGATCGAGCGTCCGCTGCCCGGCGTGGACCGCGCCCTGGTGATCGCGGGCAGCGACCGGCGCGGCACCGTCTACGGGATCTACGACACCTCGGAACGCATCGGCGTCTCCCCCTGGTACTGGTGGGCGGACGTCCCCGTCGAGCGCCGGGACACCGTGACGGTCCCCGCTGGCCGCTTCGAGCGCCGGGAGCCGTCGGTCCGCTACCGGGGCGTCTTCATCAACGACGAGCAGAACCTGACCACTTGGTCCCACCGCACCCAGGAGACCGACAAGAACATCGGCCCCGAGACGTACCAGCGCGTCTTCGAGCTGCTGCTGCGCCTGAAGGCCAACTACCTGTGGCCGGCGATGCATCCGTACTCCGACTTCTTCAACAAGTACCGGGAGAACCCCGAACTCGCCGACCGCTACGGCATCGTCGTCGGCTCCAGCCACCCCGAGGCCCTGCTGCGCAACGGAGTCCACGAGTGGGAGCCGTGGATCGCCGAACACCCGAACGCCGACGGCAGTGCGCCGGTCTACGACTACACGGTCAATCCCGCTGTCATCTCCGACTACTGGAGGGCTCGGGCGAGACAGAACGCCGCGTACGAGAGCAGCTGGACGCTCGGCATGCGCGGTCTGCACGACAGCGCGCTGGAGACGAAGTACGCCACCACGATCCCGGAGAAGGTCGTGGTGATGAACGACATCATCGCCGACCAGCGCCGGATCCTCGCCGAAGAGGTCGGTTCCGCTGCCGAGCCGCAGATCTTCATCCCGTACAAGGAGGTCCTGGACCTGTACAACGCGGGTGTCCAGGTCCCCGACGACGTCACGCTGATCTGGCCGGACGACAACCACGGCAATATGCGCCAGCTGCCGAACGAGGCGGAGCGGGCGCGGTCGGGCGGCAACGGGATCTACTACCACCTCTCCTACTGGGGCCGTCCGAAGAGCTACCTGTGGCTGGACACGACCCAAGTGGCCAAGGTCTGGCAGGAGTTGCGGCGGGTCTACGAGCACGGAACCGACCGCATGTGGATCTTCAACGTCGGTGACCTCAAGTCGATCGAGACCGGCCTGTCCTTCGCGATGGACATGGCCTGGGACGTGGACCGCTGGGAGGCCGACGAGGTCGAGGGCTTCCTGGCGGAGTGGGCCGGAAGGCAGTTCGGGCGACGCCACGCCAGGGAGATCGCCGCGATCCGCACGGAGTACTACCGGCTCGCCGGGGAGCTGCGTCCCGAGTTCATCGCCGCGGGCCTCGTCTCCGTCGTCCACCACGGCGACGAGGCCGGGCGCCGGATGGCGGCGTACGACCGGCTCCTGGCGCGGGTCCGGGCGGTGGGCGCCGAGCTGCCCGACGCCTATCGGGACGCCTTCTACGAACTGGTCGAATATCCGGTGCACGGCGCGTACTTGATGAACCTCAAGTACTACTGGGCGGACCGCAACGCGCTCGCCGCCCGGCAGGGCCGTGGGGCCGGCACGAACCGCCTCGCGGACCTCGCGCTCGCCGCGCACACCGCGGAGGCCGCTCTCACCAGCAGGTACAACACCGAGGTGGCGGGCGGGAAATGGAACGGGATCGTCAATCCGTACCCGTCCCAGATCCCGAAGGCACCGGGGCGCCCGACCGTCACCAGGGTGACCCGGCAGGAGACCGGCGGGCTCGGGGTGGCGGCCGAGGGGAACGAGACCGGGGCCGGCCGGCCGCTGTCGTTCTCCTCGTACACCCGGGACCGGCGCTTCGTCGACGTCTTCAACACCGGGTTCCAGCCCCTGGACTGGGCGGCCGAGGCCAGTCACCCGTGGGTGACGCTGAGCACGGCCGGAGGCTCGCTCACCGAGCAGCGGCGGGTGTGGGTGGAGATCGACTGGGAGCGTGCGCCCGAGGGTGTGCAGGAGGCCACGGTCGTCCTCACCGGCGCGGGGCAGCGCTTCGACGTGCCGTTGCGGGTGGTCAACGGCCGCCGAAGGGCCCGTGGCTTCGTCGAGGCCCACGGTTATGTGTCGATCGACGCGGCACACGCCGACCAGAGGGTGGGCCGAGGCGGTTGCCGCTGGCGGACCGTGCGGGGCCTCGGTCGTCGTACGGGAGCCGTCGAGGCCGTTCCTTCCACGGCGGCTCCGATCACCGGTGACTTCGCCTCCCGGGCACCGGAGTTGCGGTACCGGGTGCGGTTCGGCAGCACGGGCACCTTCCCCGTCACGGTCTTCCGGCTGCCCTCGCTGGACGAGCGCGGGCAGCGGCGGGTGGCCGTCGGGCTCGACGACCAGCCGGTAACCGTGCTGTCCGGGCAGGCCGTCGCGACCGGCAACCGGGGGGACGCCTGGGCCCGCCAGGTGGAGGACGGCGTCGAGCGGCTGACCGCCACCGTGACGGTCGCCGAGGCCGGGGAGCATGTGCTGAGGATCTTCATGGTCGATCCGGCGATCGCGGTGGACCAGATCGTGATCGACACGGGCGGTCTGCCCGCCACCTACCTCGCGCCGCCGGAGAGCTACCACCCGGTGTTCAACCCGGAGCCCGCGCCCGGCCCGGGTCTGGAGGCGCCGGACCAGTAGACCGAGGGCTTCGTGCGGGCCGCCGGTCCCCCGTGCCGGCGGCCCGCACGCGTCGCGGCCGGCGCTGCCGTCCCCACGGGGAGACAGGCGTATCCGGCGGGCCGCCCTCCCCCCACTGCGGCCCGCCGGAGCTTCAATGTGCTGGAGTACATCCGAGAACGTCGATGTTGCTCGGATGAAGTGTGGGTCAGCGAGGTACTACGCCGGTATGGGTACAACTGCGTATGAGCGGGTGCTGTCGGTCGCCGTGTCCGCGCTCCACGAACGCGACCCTGAACGCCTGTGGCCCCTGCTGGCGGCCGAACTGCCGGTCCTGTGCGGTGGCGACGCCCTGATCTACAAGCTGGACAACTGGAACGAGAGCGAGGGCACGCTCGGTCTGTCCCCCGGTGTCACCGCGGAGTTCGTCGCGCTCGGGGACGAGGACGCCGCGCTGCTGCGCGCCGGATACCCGTTCGCCCGGCACTACGCGGACAGACCCGACCGGGCGCCGGTCACTGCTGGTCGGGTGGCCGGTCGGTCCTGGCCCGGAAGCCAGACCGCGCGGTTGCTCGACGACCTTCTGGACGTCGACCATGTGCTGGGCATTCCGCTGCCGCAGTCGACGACTCCGGTCACCGGGTGCATGGTGTACCGCTCCGGGCGGGACTTCACCGACGACGAACTGCGCCTGGCCGAGCAGTTGCAGCCCCTGCTGGCCGCCGTCGAGCAGCAGCGGCAGCTCCTGCGACGGCTCGACGCCCCTTCCGAGGAGGCGGCCGACGTGGCGCTCACGCCCCGGGAGACGACTGTGCTGCTCCTGCTCGGCGACGCCCTGACCGCCCTGTCGATAGGCCGCAGACTCGGGATATCCGAGCGTACGGTCCACAAGCACATCGCGAACATCTACCGCAAGCTCGGCACGCACGACCGCGTCAGTACGGTGCTGCGCGCCCAGCGGCTCGGGCTCATCCCTGGGGCACCGGCGGCCCGCCCTTGAGGCGTTCCAGGTCGGAGGGGCGGACCTGGATGACCACGACGGCGATGAGCGCGGCGACCACCGTGAAGATCGCGGCCATGACGAAGGCGGCCGAGACACCGGCGGTGAGGACCTCGTCGCCCCAGGTGCCCGGGAGTTCACCGGTGCGTTGGAACAGGCGGCGCTCGGCCGGGGTGGCCTGGGCGAGGAAGCGCGGGACATGCTTCTCCGCCTCGTTGGTGCTGGCCGTGCCGAACATCGTGACCAGGATGGACAGCCCGAGCGAACCGCCCACCTGCTGAGTGGCGTTGAGGAGCCCGGAGGCCGCGCCGGTCTCCTCGGTGGGCACGTTGGAGAGCGCCATCAGAGTCAGCGACACGAACTCCATGCCCATGCCGAGGCTGAAGACGAGCATCGGCCCGAGGACACTGCCCGCGTAGGTGGAGTGGACGTCGGTCAGGGTCAGCCAGGCCAGCCCGGCCGCCGCGAGGATCGCGCCCCCGACCATGAAGGGCTTGGGCCCGTACACCGGCAGGAACCTCGAGGCGAGACCGGCGCCGATCGCGATGACCACGCTGACCGGCAGGAACGCGAACCCGGTCGCCAGCGGGCTGAAGTCCAGCACGTTCTGTGTGAAGAGGGTCAGGAAGAAGAACATGCCGAAGATCGCGGCCGCGAGGCACAGCATGATGCCGTAGGTGCCCGCGCGGTTGCGGTCGGCGAACATGTGCAGCGGCGTGATCGGCTGCCGGGAACGCTTCTCGACCAGCACGAACAGCACGAGGAGGACGACCGCGCCGGCGAACGAGGCCAGGGTGAGCGCGTCCCGCCAGCCCTCCTGGGCGGCCCTGATGAAGCCGTACACCAGCAGCACCATGCCCGCGGTGGCGGTCAGCGCGCCGGTGATGTCGAAGTTGCCGGGATGCCGCTCCGACTCACGGATCCAGCGGGGCGTGGCGAGCGCGATGAGCAGTCCGATCGGGACGTTGACGAACAGCACCCACCGCCAGTTGAGCCACTCGACGAGGACTCCGCCGGCCAGCAGTCCGATCGCGCCGCCGCCCGCCGAGACCGCGGCGAAGACGCCGAACGCCCGGTTGCGCTCGGGTCCTTCGCGGAAGGTCGTACTGACCAGGGAGAGGGCGGTCGGGGACGCGATGGCGCCGCCGACACCCTGAAGGGCACGCGCGGCGAGGAGTTGGGCCTCGTTCTGGGCGAGTCCACCGAGCAGCGAGGCGAGCACGAACAGCAGTACTCCGAAGACGAACACGCGGCGTCTGCCGAGGATGTCGCCGGTCCTGCCGCCGAGCAGCAGCAGCCCGCCGAACGTGAGGGTGTACGCATTGACCACCCAGGCCAGGCTGGTGGTGGAGAAGTCGAGGGAGCGCTGGATGTCCGGGAGCGCGATGTTCACGATGGTGATGTCGAGCACCACCATGAGCTGGCAGGACGCGATGACGAGCAGGGCCATGACGTTTCCGCCGCCGCCGGAGTCCGGTGGGGCCGTCCGTGGTGCAGAACTCGCCTGCGGGTCGCTGCTCATAATCTCCGTTCGACCGTACGCCTGTGCCGTGGCCGTCACCACTTGAGGACGTGGCACCCCCAGCCCTCCAGGGACACGAACAGACCGCAGTCGGCCAGTTCGTCTCCGTCACGGTCGTACACCGCCCCGGTGAGCAGGTCGCTCGCACGGCACACGCGGCCCCTCAGGTCGTCCCACGGCAGCGGCAGCCTCGCCTGGGCCGGGCCGTCGGAGTCGTTCACGACGACCAGGTGGCGGGCGTCGGCGTGCGTCCAGGTCCAGGCGAGCAGGTCGCGGTGCGTGTCGTTGTCCGGCCAGCCCGTCGGCGTCAGCGGCCGCCAGTCCCCCCTGCGTACGGCGGCAGCGGCGGGCAGCAGTCGGCCGTAGAAGTCGCGCAGGGGCTCGTCGACGGGCTCCTGCGGCCTGCGCCTCAGGAACACGGGTGGCCGCACCCGGCGCCCCTCGAACTGGCCCTCGTGCCAGAGGGTCGCGCCCGGCAGGGTCGCCACGGCCACGGCGGCCGCCCGGCCCCGGTCACCGGGCAGGGTGGCGGCGGCCCGGGGCTCGTCGTGGTTCTCCAGGAAGCGGACGAGACCGCGCTGGTGGGCGAGGTCGGCGTCCAGGTGGGCGCGGACGGAGTCGGCGCTCTCGTGCAGCAGACGGTCGTAGAGGCGTTTGTCGTAGCAGTGGTCGAAGCCCTGCTGCCGGAGGGCCCCTTCGAGGTCCCAGTAGGCCTCGGCGACGAAGAGGAGACCGGGGTGGCGGGCCCGCACGCGCGGGATGACGTACGGCCAGAAGTCCTCGGCGGGGGCCGTGCCCGCGCGGTCTCCCCAGGTCTTCCCGAAGATGTCGTTCATCAGCAGCATGGCCATGTCGCAGCGCACGCCGTCGGCCTGGTCGCCGATGGACACGAGGGTGTCCACGGTCGCCTCGCGCAGCGCGTCGCTGAAGGCGTTCAGCTGGACCACGTCCGGCCAGGGCGGGAAGTAGGGGTCACGGCCGCGGGCGTAGACCTCTCCCCCGGCCTCGATGAAGTCGGCCGGTGCGCGGGCCAGGTCGTCGGCGGTGCCCCGGACGAGACGGTCGGGGCCCGACGTGAGCCAGGGGTGGTCGGGGGCCACGTGGTTGGGGACGTGATCGAGGATCAACCGCAGCCCTCGTGCGGCGAGTCGGGTGCGGGCGGCGGCCAGGCCGTCGGGTCCTCCGAGGGAGGCGTCGACGACGTAGTCGCGTACGCAGTACGGCGATCCGGCGATGTCCGCGTCGGTGAGGTCGGGCAGGGCCTCGCGGAAGGAGGCCCTGAGCCCCTCGTCACGCAGGGCGATCTCCAGTCCTGCCGGACTGCGCTCCCACACGCCCATCAGCCAGACGGTGTCGACGCCGGGTGGCGCGACGGCGTCCCAGACCTCGCCGGGCACGTCGCCGAGGGTGACGGGACGGCCGTAGCGAACGCTCAACTCGTGCAGCCAGACGAGGGTGTTGATCTCGTGGATCACCGTCATGACAGGGGCTCCTCCCGGTCGCCCGGCGGCCGGAGCGACTCCCGCCCGCCCCGGTGCCAGGCCTCCTCGCTGATCGAGTGGAACAGGGTCGCGGTGGCCGCCACCAGGCCCGTCCAGCCGGTCTGGTGGGAGGCGCCGAGACCGGCGCCGTTGTCACCGTGGAAGTACTCGTAGAAGAGGATCAGGTTCTTCCAGTGCGGGTCCTTGGCGAACACGGTCTGTGCGCCGTGCACCGGGCGGTGGCCGTCGGTGTCGGGCAGGAAGGTCGCGGTGAGCCGGTCGGAGATCTCGCGGGCGACCTCGTACAGGTTGAGCTGCCGCCCGGAGCCCGTCGGGCACTCCACGGTGAAGTCGGGGCCGTGGTAGCCGTGCAGGTTCAGCAGGGCGCGGATCAGCAGGATGTTCATCGGGAACCACACCGGGCCGCGCCAGTTGGAGTTCCCGCCGAACATGCCCGAGTCGGACTCGGCCGGCAGATAGCCGACACCGAACGTCCGGCCGTGCACGTCGAAGGTGTACGGGTGCTCCGCGTGGTACCGGGACAGGGACCGGATGCCGTGCGGGCCGAGGAACTCGTCCTCGTCGAGCATCCGGGCCAGGATGCGGCGCAGCCGGTCCTCGCCGAACAGCGCGAAGAGGTAGCGGCCGTCGGTGCTGGGATCCGCGTTCGCGTGCTGCG
The DNA here is from genome assembly GCF_029894425.1 of Streptomyces sp. SAI-127. NCBI lineage: Bacteria > Bacillati > Actinomycetota > Actinomycetes > Kitasatosporales > Streptomycetaceae > Streptomyces > Streptomyces sp. SAI-127. The sequence continues at coordinate 9,046,391 of NZ_JARXYJ010000001.1, read as the reverse complement.
AGACGAAGGCCTCCACGGCCGGATGCCGCCTGATGAAGTTCCTTGCTCCCTCGACCAGTTCGGGGAAGGCGCGGTCCGCGCGGCCGCCGATGACGCTCGTCGCCGCAAGCGGTATCAGGCCGACCAGGGACCGTACCTTCAACCGGGTCGCGGTGCCGTCGGGCAGCCGGAGGACGTCGTAGAAGAAGCCGTCCTCCTCGTCCCACAGGCTGGCGTTGTCCTTGCCGATGCGGTTCATGGCGACGGCGATCCAGGCGAAGTGCTCGAAGAGCATCTGCGCCTGCTCCACGTAGACGGGGTTGTCGACGGCGAGTTCGATGGCGATGTCGAGGAGGTTCTGGCAGTACAGCGCCATCCAGGCGGTGCCGTCGGCCTGGTCGAGCTGACCGCCGGTGGGCAGGGGTGCGCTGCGGTCGAAGACGCCGATGTTGTCGAGACCGAGGAAGCCGCCCTGGAAGACGTTGTTGCCGTCGGCGTCCTTGCGGTTGAGCCACCAGGTGAAGTTCTTCATCAGCTTCAGGAAGGCGTTCTCCAGGAAGGCGCGGTCGCCGTGGCCCGTGCGGTGCTTCTCCAGCTCGTAGACGAAGAGGACGGCCCAGGCGTGCACGGGTGGGTTGACGTCCCCGAAGTTCCATTCGTACGCCGGGATCTGGCCGTTGGGGTGGAGATAGAGGCGGCGCAGCAGCAGGTCCAACTGGCCCTTGGCGAAGCCGATGTCGACCATGGAGAGGGCCAGGGTGTGGAAGGCGAGGTCCCAGGCCGCGAACCACGGGTATTCCCAGGTGTCCGGCATCGACATGATCTCGTCGTTGACCATGTGGTACCAGGCGCTGTTGCGGAGGCCCGGGTCGGCGGAGAGCGGGTCGACGCCGTGTTCGGCGAGCCAGCGCTCCACGTCGAGGTAGTAGCACTGCTTGCTCCAGAGCATTCCGGCGAGGGCCTGGCGGACGAGCCGCCGCTCTTCGTCTCCGGTGGTGGGCGGTGTGATGGCGGCGTAGAACGTGTCGGCCTCGGTTCGGCGCACCTGCATGGTGGTCTCGAACTCGCCCCAGGGGTCCGCGAGTTCGGTGTCGGTCAGGCGCAGGCGGATCCGGGCGCTGTCCTTGGCGGGGATCGTCAGCACGTGGTGGACGGCGGCCTTGGTGCCGGTGCGCGCGGGGTTGACGGCTTCTTGCACGCCGTGGACGACGAATCGGTCGATGCCGTCCTTCACGTACGGCGTGCTGTTCGGGCTGCCGAAGATCCGCTCGTTGTTGGTCTCGTTGTCGGTGAAGAGCGTCTCGCCCCGGTGATACAGCCACCGTGGGCCCAGTTCCTCGTGGTCGGCGCGGATCGCCCCGTCCGTCGCCTGCAGGGCGGGGACCGCCGTGCCGCCCGCCCAGGACCAGGTGTGCCGGAACCACAGGGTCGGCAGGAGGTGGAGCGGGGCGTCGTCCGGGCCCCGGTTGTGGGCGGTGATCTCGATCAGGAGGTCTTCCGGGCCTGCCTTGGCGTACTCGACGAACACGTCGAAGTAGCGGTCCTCGTCGAAGACACCGGTGTCGAGGAGTTCGTACTCGACGTCCTCGCGCCCGCGGGCCTGGTTCGTGGTGACGAGGTCACCGTAGGGGAACTCGCCCTGCGGGTACTTGTAGAGGTACTTCATGTACGAGTGGGTGGGCGTGTTGTCGAGGTGGAAGTAGTACTCCTTCACGTCCTCGCCGTGATTGCCCTCCGCGTTGGTCAGGCCGAACATCCGCTCCTTGAGGAGGGGATCGCGGCCGTTCCACAGGGCGAGCGCGAAGCACAGCCGCTGTTTGTCGTCGCTGACGCCGGCGATGCCGTCCTCGCCCCAGCGGTAGGCGCGGGAGCGGGCCTGGTCGTGGGTGAAGTACGACCAGGCGTCGCCGTTGTCGCTGTAGTCCTCGCGGACGGTGCCCCACTGGCGTTCGCTCAGGTACGGGCCCCAGCGTCGCCAGGGCACCGCACCCGCGTCGGCTTCCGCCAGGCGCCGCCGTTCGGCGTCCGGTGCGCTGCTGTCGGTCTCCATCGCCCGTCCTCCCGGCCGCCCGGCACATGGGTCCAGACTCGGACGGGTCCGACGTGACCGCAATGGCGATGACCCGTCCGGAAACGGGCGTCACCGTTCCGGCTCAGGCGATCTCGACCAGCAGGTCGCCACCTTCCACCTGCTGGATCTTGTTGATGGCGAGCCGGGACACGCGACCCGCCTTCGACGCGGTGATCGCGGCCTCCATCTTCATGGCCTCGATGGTGGCCACGGTCGCCCCGGCGTCGACCTCGTCGCCCTCGGCGACCGCCAGCGTGACGACGCCGGCGAACGGGGCGGCGACATGGCCGGGGTCGGAGCGGTCGGCCTTCTCGGTGGTCGGGATGTCGGAGGAGGCCGCGCGGTCGCGGATCTGGATGGGCCGCAGCTGGCCGTTGAGCGTGGACATCACCGTGCGCATGCCGCGCTCGTCGGCCTCGCCGATCGCCTCCAGCGCGATGAGGAGCCGGACACCGGGTTCCAGGTCGACGGCGTACTCCTTGCCCGGCCTGAGGCCGTAGAAGAAGTCCTTGCTGTCCAGGAGGCTGGTGTCGCCGTAGGACTGCCGGTGGGTCTCGTACTCGCGGGTCGGGGCGGGGAACAGGAGCCGGTTGAGGGTCGAGCGGCGGTCCTTCTCCAGGCCTGTGCGGTCCTCGGCGTTCAGTTCCTCGACGGGCTTGGCGTCGGCGCGGCCCTGCAACGCCTTGGTGCGGAACGGCTCGGGCCAGCCGCCGGGCGGGGTGCCGAGCTCGCCGCGCAGGAAGCCGATCACCGAGTCGGGGATGTCGAAGCGGTCCGGGGTCTCCTCGAACTCCTTCGGGGTGACCCCGGCGCCGACCAGGTGCAGGGCGAGGTCGCCGACCACCTTGGAGGACGGGGTGACCTTCACCAGGTGGCCGAGGATCTTGTCGGCGGCCGCGTACATCGCCTCGATGTCCTCGAACCGGTCGCCGAGACCGAGCGCGACAGCCTGGGTGCGCAGGTTGGAGAGCTGGCCACCGGGGATCTCGTGGTCGTAGACCCGCCCGGTCGGGGAGGCGAGGCCCGCTTCGAAGGGCGCGTAGATCTTGCGGACGCTCTCCCAGTACGGCTCCAGGTCGCCGACGGCCCTGAGGTCGAGGCCGGTGGGCCGATCGGAGTGGTCGGTCGCGGCGACGATCGCCGACAGGGAGGGCTGCGAGGTCGTACCGGCCATGGAGGCCACGGCACCGTCCACGGCGTCCGCGCCCGCCTGGATCGCGGCCAGGTAGGTGGCGAGCTGGCCGCCCGCGGTGTCGTGGGTGTGGATGTGCACGGGGAGGTCGAACTCGCGGCGCAGGGCCGACACCAGCTTGGCCGCGGCGGGGGCGCGCAGCAGGCCCGCCATGTCCTTGACGGCCAGGACGTGGGCGCCCGCGTCGACGATCTGCTCGGCGAGGCGCAGGTAGTAGTCGAGGGTGTAGAGGCGTTCGTTCGGGTCGGACAGGTCCGACGTGTAGCAGAGGGCGACCTCGGCGATCGACGTGCCCGTGGCGCGGACCGCCTCGATGGCGGGGCGCATCTGGCTGACGTCGTTGAGGGCGTCGAAGATGCGGAAGATGTCGATGCCGGTGGCTGCCGCCTCCTGCACGAAGGCGTCCGTCACCTCGGTGGGGTACGGGGTGTAGCCCACGGTGTTGCGGCCGCGCAGCAGCATCTGGAGGCAGATGTTGGGGACGGCGTCGCGCAGGGCGGCCAGCCGCTCCCAGGGGTCCTCGGCGAGGAAGCGCAGGGCGACGTCGTAGGTGGCACCGCCCCAGCACTCCAGGGACAGCAGTTCGGGCAGGGTGCGGGCGACGGCCGGGGCGACGGCGAGCATGTCCTTCGTGCGCACGCGGGTCGCGAGCAGCGACTGGTGGGCGTCGCGGAAGGTGGTGTCGGTGACGCCGATGGTCGGTGACTCGCGCAGCCAGCCGGCGAAGCCCTCGGGGCCCAGCTCGGTGAGCCGCTGCTTGGAACCGGCCGGCGGCTCCACCCCGGCGTCCACGCGAGGCAGCTTGGTGACCGGATCGATCACGTCGGGCCGCTCGCCGTGCGGCTTGTTCACCGTCCGGTCGGCCAGGTAGGTGAGCAGCTTGGTGCCGCGGTCGGCCGAGTGCCGGGAGGTCAGCAGGTGCGGGCGCTGCTCGATGAACGACGTGGTGACGTTGCCCGCCTGGAAGTCCGGGTCGTCGAGGACGGCCTGGAGGAACGGGATGTTGGTGGCCACGCCCCGGATGCGGAACTCGGCCACGGCACGCCGGGCCCGGTTGACCGCGGTGGTGAAGTCCCGGCCCCGGCAGGAGAGCTTGACCAGCATCGAGTCGAAGTGGGCGCTGATCTCGGTACCGGCGTGGGTGGTGCCGCCGTCGAGGCGGATGCCGGAGCCGCCGGGCGAGCGGTAGGCGCTGATGCGGCCGGTGTCGGGGCGGAAGCCGTTGGCGGGGTCCTCGGTGGTGATACGGCACTGGAGGGCCGCGCCGTGCAGCTGCACCGTCTCCTGGGACAGGCCGAGGTCGGCGAGGGTGGCGCCGGCGGCGATGCGCAGCTGGGCCTGGACGAGGTCGACGTCGGTGACCTCCTCGGTGACCGTGTGCTCGACCTGGATGCGCGGGTTCATCTCGATGAAGACGTGGTTGCCCTCGCGGTCGAGGAGGAACTCCACGGTGCCCGCGTTGCGGTAGCCGATCTCGCGGGCGAAACGCACGGCGTCGGCGCAGATCCGGTCGCGCAGGCCCGGATCGAGGTTGGGTGCGGGGGCGAGCTCGATGACCTTCTGGTGGCGGCGCTGCACCGAGCAGTCGCGCTCGTAGAGGTGGATGACGTTGCCGTGCCCGTCGGCGAGGATCTGCACCTCGATGTGGCGGGGCTCGACGACGGCCTTCTCCAGGAAGACGGTCGAGTCGCCGAAGGCCGAGGCCGCCTCACGCGCGGCCGCCTCGATGGACTCGCGCAGCTGGGCGGGGTCCTCGACCCGGCGCATGCCGCGTCCGCCACCGCCGGCGACGGCCTTCACGAACACCGGGAAGCCGACGTCCTCGGCGGCCCTGACCAGCTCGTCCACGTCGGTGGAGGGGGCCGAGGAGCCCAGGACCGGTACGCCGGCGGCGCGGGCGGCGGCGACCGCGCGGGCCTTGTTGCCGGTCAGCTCGAGGATGTCGGCGCTCGGTCCGACGAAGGTGATGCCCGCTTCCTCGCAGGCGCGCGCCAGCTCGGGGTTCTCGGAGAGGAAGCCGTAGCCGGGGTAGACGGCGTCGGCACCTGCCTGGCGGGCGGCGCGGATGATCTCGTCGACGGAGAGATAGGCCCGCACGGGATGGCCCGGTTCGCCGATCTCGTAGGCCTCGTCGGCTTTGAGTCGGTGCAGTGAGTTGCGGTCCTCGTGCGGGAAGACGGCGACCGTCCTCGCGCCCACCTCGTAGCCCGCGCGAAACGCGCGGATCGCGATCTCACCACGGTTGGCGACCAGTACCTTGCGGAGCATTCCCGTTCCCTTCCGCCTGCCGGTGACGCCCCCCATGGTCTCGGCAAAGACAGCCGGTGGCCATGAGAGTCAGGTCACGTATCGTGGTCGGTTTGGGGGTGATCTGCGCAGGTACAGCGGTTGTACGGCCTCCTGCGGGCAGCTCTGCTCACTCGACCGTCCCGGTGAAGGGAGTCACCGGACGCTCCAGGCGCTCCCCGTCCCGGGTGATGTCGACGGCTTCGTTGAAGAACGCGAGCAGCCCCTTGACGGCGGCCACGGCGGGGAGCGGGTCCGGGTAGCTCCAGACGATGTTCGGGTGGCCACCCGTCGACCAGTACTCGGCGGTGCCCTTGTAGGGGCAGTCGGTGTGGTGGTCGGTGGCTTCGAGGAGGTCGAGGCGGACGTCCTCGCGCGGGATGTAGTAGCGCGTGGGCAGGCCCGTCTCGAAGAGCAGCACGGGACGGCGGGTGTCGGCGACGGCCGTCCCGTCGATCTCGACCCGCACATGGCGGCTGCTGGGCATGGCGTCGACGCGTTTGTGCGGGTCACGGGGGTGGACGAAGATCTCTTCCTCCTCCTCGTACCAGTGGTCGAGGCCGGTTCCCCAGCGCCGGAACCACGCGAAGGCGATGTGGCCGGCCAGGTCGGCGGCCGGGAAGGTCCAGGCGGCGTTCTCGACGAGCTCGCCGTCGGCCTCGAGGTCGTAGAAGATCCGCGATCCGGTGTGGGTGCCGGTGGCCGGGTTCTTCGCGGGCCGCAGCAGGTCCTCGCGGACGTCGGCGCGCGGGAAGGCGTACAGCGGGACGGGCACGTCCGGCTCCCACACGAGGACGGGGTGCCGGCTGTCGACGACGGTGACGTCTCCCTTGCGGCCGCGCACCCAGCGCTCGCTGGGCTCCCACAGCAGGCCTTCAGGGGTGGTCCGTACCTCTGGTGCGGTGGGGAAGGTGGTCATGAGCGTGTCTCCTTCACCTCTTGAGGAAGTCGGTCAGTCCCGTCAGGAGCCGGTCGACGTCCTGTGAGTCGTTGTAGGGGGCGAGGCCGACGCGCAGACCGCCGGTGTCGCCGAGGCCGAGGTGGCGGGAGGCCTCGATGGCGTAGAAGGAACCGGCCGGGGCCTGGACGCCGCGCTCCGCGAGGAAGGCGTACGCGTCGGCCGTGCTGTGGTTCTCGAAGGTCAGCAGGACGGTTGGGGTGCGGTCGGCGGCCCTGGAGTGGACGGTGACGCCGTCGAGCGCGGCGAGCCCTTCGTCGATCTGCGCGCGCAGGACCCGTTCGTGGGCTTCGAGCGCGGCGAACCCGGCGGCCAGCCGCTCCCGCCGGGTGCCGGTGGCCCGCGAGTCCGGCCGCTCGGCGAGGAAGTCGACCGCCGCCGTCGTGCCGGCGAGGAACTCGTAGGGCAGTGTGCCCAGTTCGAAGCGCTCCGGGACGGCGTCGGTGGAGGGCAGGAGCTTGTCCGGGTGCAGGGTCTCCAGCAACTCCGGGCGGGCGGCGAGGACTCCGTGGTGCGGGCCGAGGAACTTGTACGGGGAGCAGACGAAGAAGTCCGCGCCGAGCGCTTCGAGATCGACCAGGGCGTGGGCCGTGTAGTGGACGCCGTCGACATGGACGAGTGCGCCGACCTCGTGCGCCGCCTGTGCGATGGCGGGGATGTCGGGGCGCGTGCCGATCAGGTTGGAGGCCGCGGTGACGGCGACGAGCCGGGTCCGCTCGGTCAGGACGGCCCGGATGGCGTCGACCGTCAACTCACCCGTCTCCGGGTCGAATTCGGCCCAGCGTACGGTGGCTCCGGACTGGACCCAGGGGCGGATGTTGGCGTCGTGGTCGAGGCGGGTGACGACCACCTCGTCGCCGGGTGACCAGGTTTTGGCGAGGGTGCGCGCGACGTCGTAGGTGAGCTGGGTGGCGCTGCGGCCGAAGACGATCCCCGAGGGACTCGCCCCGAGCAGGTCGGCCATCGCGCGGCGGGCCCCGGTGACGAGGGCCTCGGCGTTGCGCTCCCCCAGGGTCACCTGTCCCCGGTTCGACAGGGGCTGCGCCAGGGCCTCGGCGATGGCCCGGATGACGGGCTCGGGGGTCTGGGTGCCGCCGGGGCCGTCGAAGTGGGCGGTACCGGCGGCCAGGGCCGGGAAGTGGGAGCGGATGGCGGCGATGTCGTACGTCACGTGGGGCTCCTCGGTCCGACCGGTTCCAGGTGATCTCAGCCTGTCACGCCGTGCGCAGGCTCTCGCGGTGAGCCCGGTTCGTGGCCATCAGCCCGTCGAGGGCGTCCCGGGTCCGGATCAGTTCCGCGATGTGGTCGGTGAGCCGGTCGCGTTCCTCGGCCATCCGCTCCAGTGCGGCGTCGGACGTCTCCTCGCTGGGCGAGTCGACGCACGGCAGGAGTTCGGCGATCGTACGGCTGGACAGACCGGCCGCGTACATCCGCTGGAGGAACGTCACGCGCTCGACCGCGGGCTGCGTGTAGTGCCGCTGCCCGCTCGCGCTGCGCGTGCTGGCAAGCAGGCCCTGCTCCTCGTAGTAGCGCAGGGCCCGGACGCTGACCCCGGCCCGTGCCGCCAGTTCCCCGATGCGCACGCGTTCCTCCCTCGCGGACTTGACCCTCACGTCGACGTCAGGTTTTAGCGTACCTGCGTGCCCGGGACACGGGTGCGACGGATCACCGAAGGAGACATGACGTGACGACCCTTTTCACCGGCTTCCGGCTCGGCGGACTGCGGCTGCCCAACCGGGTGGTCATGGCCCCGATGTCACGGGTGCGGGCCGCCGAGGGCGGTCTGGCGACGCCGTCGATGGCGCGCTACTACGCCCAGCGCGCCACGGCAGGCCTGATCGTCACCGAAGGGGTGCAGCCGAGCCTGATCGGGCAGTCCAATCCGGGGACGCCGGGGCTGTACACCGACGAGCAGGTGGCTGCCTGGCGCCCGGTGACCGAGGCCGTGCACACCAACGGGGGCCGGGTCTTCGCGCAGATCATGCACGGCGGCCGGGTCTCGCACCCGGACACCACCGGTCTGCGGCCCGTCGGCCCCTCGGCCGTCCCCGCGACCGGCGAGGTGTTCACGCCCACGGGACCGCAGCCCACGCCGGTTCCGCGCGCGCTGGGCACGGAGGAAGTGCCCGAGCATGCCGAGTCGTACGCCGGGGCCGCGCGCCGCGCCGTCGACGCCGGGTTCGACGGGGTGGAACTGCACGGCGCCAACGGGTACTTGATCTCGCAGTTCCTGGCCCCCAACGCCAATCTGCGCACGGACCGTTACGGCGGCTCGGTGACCAACAGGATCCGGTTCGCCGTCGAGGCGGCGGCCGCGACCGTCGACGCCGTGGGTGCCGAGCGGACCGGGATCCGTCTCTCACCGGGCGGCACGTTCTGGGGAGTTGAGGAGACCGAGGTCGTCGAGCTGTACACAGCGCTGCTGACCGAGCTGTCCCGTCTCGGGCTGGCCTACGTTCATCTGGAGGCCACCGCCCCCGAGGAGACCCTCCTGAGTCTGCGTCGGGTCTGGCCCGGTGCCCTCGTCATGAACCCGGTGCTGCCGCTGGGCGCCAAGCAGACCGGCCGCTCCGAGGCCGACCACTGGCTCGGGCTCGGCGCCGAACTCATCAGCTTCGGCCGCGCGTTCATCGCCAACCCGGACCTGGTCGAGCGGCTGCGCACCGGTCTGCCGATCGCCCCCGCCGACGAGGCCACGTACTTCCAGGGCGGCGACAGCGGCTATCTCACTTATCCCGCATACCAGTACACGGCGTGACGTCCTGATGGCGAGGACACCACGAAAGGGTAACGAGGGTCAACCGCAGGCAATGTCGGGTGGTCTAGTCCGACATGAAGATCTCTTTCCTGCTCCACAACGCCTACGGGATCGGAGGCACCATCACCACCACCTTCAATCTGGCCCAGGCCCTGGCCGAACGGCACGAAGTGGAGATCGTCTCCGTGCTGCGGCACCGGGAACTGCCCAACTTCGTGCTGGATCCGAGGGTTTCGCTGCGGCCGCTGGTCGATCTCAGGGAGGAGAAGGAGCACCCTTTACATCTGAGACCGGCGCGGGTGTTCCCGCGCTCCGAGTACCGGTACGGGCAGTACAGCGAGTTGACCGACCAGCGCATAGCCGAGACCCTCGCCGCCATCGACGCGGACGCGGTGATCGGCACCCGGCCCGGGCTCAACGTGCATCTCGCGGGTCAGGCGCCACCCCATGTCGCCCGGATCGGGCAGGAGCACCTCACCCTGGACAACCACTCGCCCCGGCTGCGCACCGCGCTGCGGCGGGCCTACCGAGGGCTCGACGTGCTCACCACGGTGACCGAGGCGGACGCGGGCGCCTACCGCCGCCGGATGCGACTGCCGGGCGTCCGCGTCGAGGCGCTTGCCAACAGCGTGCCGGATCCCGTGCTGCCCGCGGCTGACGGTTCCGCGAAGGTGGTCGTCGCGGCCGGTCGGCTGGTCCCGGTGAAGCGGTACGACCTTCTGATCGAGGCCTTCGCCGCGGTCGCCGCCGAGCATCCGGACTGGCAGCTGCGCATCTACGGCAAGGGGGACGAACACGACCGGCTTCGGCAGCTCATCACCGACCTCGGTCTGTGGAACAACGTCTTTTTGATGGGCGCCGCGGCTCCCATGGAGGCGGAGTGGGTCAAGGGCTCGATCGGGGCGGCCGCCTCCGACTTCGAACCCTTCGGCATGACCATCGTCGAGGCGATGCGCTGTGGGCTGCCCGTGGTGAGCACCGACTGTCCGCACGGCCCCGCCGAGATCATCGCGGACGGGGTCGACGGGCGGTTGGTCCCGGTCGGGGACCGGGACGCCATGGCCGCGGCGCTGCTGGAGCTGGTCGGGGACGACGAGCTGCGCCGCCGTATGAGCCGGGCGGCCCTGGAGAACGCGCGGCGGTTCGGTCCCGGACCGGTGGTCGAGCACGCCGAGCGGCTCATCACCGAGGCGGTCTCGGCGCGGCGGGCGGGACGGCCGGTCGTGCGGGAACGCCGGAGCACTCAGCTGGCCGCCCGGGGCTTCGCCGCGCGGGACACGGCTCTGGTCGCGGCGAGCGGTGCGCTGCGCATCGTACGAAAGGGGAGGCCGTGACCACGGCACGCGCCGGATGCGCGATGGACGCGGACGGCAGGATCGTCTTCGAGGTGCCTGAGGCCCACGGCCGCCGGTTGCTGCTGCGGCTGCGTCCGAAGAAGGGGCTGCCCGAGGAGACCCTGCACGTCCTCGAACTGAACTCGGCCGACGACGGGCGCGCGCGTGCCGTGCTCGGGGCCGATCCCGTGCTCGCGGAGGGCCGCTGGGACGTGTATCTGCTGGAGGGTTCCGAGCGGACACGGCTGCGTCCGGGCCCGCGTGACCTGCGGGTCCTGGTCGACGGACACCTGCGGGACCGGCACGCGCCGCTGGCCGTCCGGGTCCCCTATGTCACCAAGGACGGTTTTCTCGCGGTGCGGACCTGGCTGCGGCCCGCGCACGCCGAGGTCGAGCGCGTGGACGTCACGGGCGGGGCACTGACGGTCTCGGCCCGGCTGCACGGTGCCTCACTGCCGGCCGGCGCCGAGGTGCGGCTGCGGCTGCGGCGGGACACGGGGACCGTACGCACGCTCGAGCCACTGGTCGGGGAGGGCGGCCGGGGCTTCTCGTTCACGGTCGCCGACCAGGGCCTGGACATCGGCATCTGGGACATGTTCGTACGGTCCGCTCCCGGAGCCCCGCTGATCCGGCTCGCCCGGCTTCTGGACGACGTGGCGGACCGCAAGAACGTCTTCGTCTACCCGGGAGCCACGGCCGGGGGAATCGTCGTGCGGCCGTACTACACGGTCGACAACGACCTGTCCCTGGAGGTGAAGAAGACCGGCTGAGCCGTCACTCCCAGACCACGACGTTGCGCCGCACCGGCACCGTCGAGGCGTCCGCGGCGAACAGTTCGGGCGAGTGGGCGCGGATGCGTTCGATGTCGTCGAAGACGGCCCTCAGATGCGTGCGCATCGCGGTGCGGGCGAGCGGCACGTCCCCGCCGACGACGGCGTCGAAGATCTCGTGGTGCTGGACGGCGAACACGGCCGGGGACACGTTCTCGTGGAGGCCGAGCCGCCGCGCCCGGTCCAGGTGACCCTTGGCGGCGGCGACGGTCCTCCAGACCTCGCCGTGGCCGCTCAGCCGCATCAGGCCCTGGTGGAAGGCCTCGTCCAGCGCGAAGAACTCCTCAAGACCGAGGTCTTCGCGCTGCTGGCGCCTCAGGTTGTCGCGCAGCTCCTCGACCACCCCGGAGTCGAGCTCCGCGGGCAGGTCCTCCAGCGATGCCAGCTCGACCGCCTCCCGCAGGAACTGCGCGTCCGCGACCCGTGCCGGGTCCACTCGGGACACGAACGACCCGATCTTCGGGAAGACCTGCACCAGACCCTCCTGCGCCAGCAGGATCAGGCTCTCCCGCACCGGGGTGCGGCTGACGCCCAGGGACGCGGCGAGTTCGTTCTCCGAGAGGGCGGCGCCCGGGGCGAGTTCGAGGGTCAGGACCAGCTGACGCAGCTTCAGGTAGATGTCGCGCCGACTGGTCCGCCCGTTCGTTTGAGCCATGCGCACATCGTACGTAGTCACCACCGCACAAGTATTGCGACTCTCCGCGACAGCTGCTTGTATACAAGTACTTCGCGACCAAGGAGGGTCTGTGAGCAGCATCGAGCGCGTGGACGTGTTCGTCGCCTCCCCGGGGCGTACGTTCGTCACGCTGCGCATCACCACCACCGACGGGGTCGTCGGCCTCGGCGACGCCACGCTCAACGGCCGCGAGCTGGCCGTCGCGAGCTATCTGCGCGACCACGTGGTGCCGCTGCTGATCGGCAGGGACCCGGCGCGCATCGAGGACATGTGGCAGTACCTCTACAAGGGCGCCTACTGGCGGCGCGGTCCCGTCACCATGACCGCGATCTCCGCCGTCGACACCGCGCTGTGGGACATCAAGGGCAGGACCGCGGGCCTGCCCGTCTACCAGCTCCTCGGCGGCCGCTCCCGGGACGGCGTCCTCGTCTACTCCCACGCCAGCGGCACCGACGTCCCGTCCCTGCTGGACGACGTCGAGCGCTATCTGGAGCTGGGCTACAAGGCCGTACGCGCGCAGGCCGCCGTGCCCGGCGTCGGAGGGACCTACGGAGTCCGCAAGGGCACGGTCTACGAGCCCGCCGCGACCGACCTGCCGGACGAGCAGCCCTGGGACACCGAGGCCTACCTCGGCTTCGCGCCCACCTATCTGGAGGCCGTGCGCGAACGCTTCGGCTTCGGCTTCCACCTCCTGCACGACGTGCACCACCGGCTCACGCCGATCGAGGCGGCCCGGTTCGGCAAGAGCGTCGAGGGCTGCCGGCTGTTCTGGATGGAGGACCCGACCCCGGCCGAGGACCAGTCGGCGTTCCGGCTGATCCGGCAGCACACGACGACACCGATCGCGGTCGGCGAGGTGATGAACTCGATCTGGGACGTGAAGGACCTCATCACCGAGCAGCTCATCGACTACGTCCGCACAACGGTCGTGCACGCCGGCGGCATCACCCACCTGCGGCGCATCTTCGACCTCGCCGCACTCCACCAGGTCCGCACCGGCTCGCACGGAGCGACCGACCTCTCCCCCGTCAGCATGACCGCCGCCGTGCACCTCGACCTCGCCGTGCCCAACTTCGGCATCCAGGAGCACATGGGCCACCCCGCCGAGACCGCCGAGGTCTTCCGCACGGGCGTCACCTTCGCCGACGGCATGCTGCACCCCTCCGAGGAGCCGGGGCTCGGCGTCGAGTACGACGAGAAGGCCGCCGAGCGCTTCCCCTACCAGCGGCGCTATCTCCCGGTCGCCCGCCGTCGCGACGGGTCGGTGCACGACTGGTGAGCGAGACGCTGAGTCGTACGACCGTCTCGGCGCTCGCGCCCGAGCTGCGGCCCCTGGTCGATCCCGCCGAACTCCACACGCGGGTCGTCCACTTCGGGCTCGGCGCCTTCCACCGGGCCCACCAGGCGGTGTACACCGAGCGGGCCGCCGCGCTCTCCGGGGAGCCCTGGGGCATCACGGCGGTCGCGCCCAGGTCGGCCCGGACCGCACGGGCGCTGCGGGAGCAGGACTGTCTGTACTCGCTCACCGAGCGCAGGCCTGACGGCAACCACTGCCGGGTGGTGGGCTCGGTGGTCGACGCCCTGGCCATGGGGCCGGACGCCGAGAAGGTCGACGCGCTGCTCACGGACCCCGCCGTGACGGTGGTGACACTGACCGTGACCGAGAAGGGATATCAGCGGTCGCCGTTCTCCCCGGTGATCGAGCGGCTCGCCACCGGACTGGCCGCCCGGATGCGCGCGGGGGCACCGCCCGTCAGTGTCGTGTCCTGCGACAACATGGCGGACAACGGGGCCGTGCTCGAGGGGGTCCTGCGCGACTTCGTGCAGGACTGCGAGTGGCCGGACCGCTCGGTGATCCTGGACCGCATGGCCGAGGCCGTCGTCTTCCCCGCGACGGTCGTGGACCGGATCGTGCCGGCCACGAGCGAGGCCGACCGGGCAGGAGCCCTTGACGCGCTCGGGCTGGAGGACGCCCTCCCCGTCACGGGCGAGCCGTACCGGCAGTGGGTCCTGGAGGACTCCTTCGCCGGGCCACGACCGCCCTGGGAACGGGACGGCGCGCTCCTCGTCCCGGACGTGACGCCGTATCAACTCACCAAGCTGCGGCTGCTGAACGGCTCCCACTCGGCGCTGGCCTGTCTGGGCATGGCCGCGGGCCTCGACACGATCGCCGAGACCATGGCGTCCGACTGGGGCGAACACCTCGTACGGGCCCTGTGCGCGGAGGTCTCCCCCACCCTTCCCGCCGGCGGCCCGGACCCCCTCTCGTACGCCGACGCTCTCGTCGTACGGTTCCGCAACCCGGCGATGCGGCACCTGCTGCGGCAGATCGGCACCGACGGCCCGCTGAAGGTCAGGGAACGCTGGCTGCCGGCCCTGCGGGACCTACGGGGGCGTGGCGCCGCTACACCGGTGCTCGAACTCGCCCTCGCCGCCTGGGCGTTGCCGGCACAAGAGCCGATCCCGGCCCTCCTGCGGTCCGTAGGGGCCGCGGACCTGGCCGACGACGAGTCCCTCACCGCCGCCGTCACCGACCGGCTGCCCGCCCTTCGTGCCGGGCGCATCGAGATCTGACTCCCCTCACCTTTCGTCCCCGAACAACGGAGTTCACGATGAAGGACAGCGTCACCGCCGCTCAGCGGACGCCATCCGCCGAGCGGACCACGAGAGATCTGGCGCGGGCCGCCGTCTCGGGCTGGCTCGGCACGGCCATGGAGTTCATGGACTTCCAGCTCTACTCGCTGGCCGCCGCGATCGTCTTCAACAAGATCTTCTTCCCGGACGTCAGCCCCGCCGTCGGACTGATCGCGGCGATGGCCACCTACGGCGTCGGATACGTCGCCCGGCTCGCCGGGGCCGTGTACTTCGGCCGGATGGGCGACCGGATCGGCCGCAAGAGGGTCCTCTACCTGACGATCCTGCTGATGGGCGCGTCCACCACGCTCATCGGCGTGCTGCCGACCTACGCGTCCATCGGCATCCTCGCACCGATGCTGCTCGTCGCGCTGCGGCTGGTCCAGGGGTTCGGCGCGGGTGCCGAGATCGCCGGGGCGACCGTGCTCCTCGCCGAGTACGCCCCCGTCCAGCGGCGCGGTCTGGTCTCCTCGCTGGTGTCGCTCGGCACCAACTCCGGGACCCTGGCCGCCTCCGGTCTGTGGGCGGTGCTCCTCGCCACGCTCAGCGAGGACCAACTGCTGTCCTGGGGCTGGCGGTTGCCGTTCCTGCTGAGCTTCGTGCTGATGCTGTTCGCGTTCTGGCTGCGCCGGGGCCTCAAGGAGAGCCCGGTCTTCGAGGAGCGTCCCGATGTGGTGGACGGGGTGGCGATGGCCAAGGAGGAGGTGATCGCGGCGGCGCACGAGGGCGATGTCCTGGCGGCCGGGATACGGCAGCGCAAGGGCAAGGCCTTCTTCCTCGCGCTGGGGCTGCGGTTCGGGCAGGCGGGCAACTCCGGGCTGATGCAGACGTTCCTCGTCGGGTACATCGCCACCAACCTCGCGGTCGGCCGGTCCGTGCCGACGGACGCGATCGTCTACGGCTCGCTGCTCGGGTTCGTCACCGTGCCGCTGGTGGGCCGGCTCGGCGACCGCTTCGGACGCCGTGCGCTGTATCTCGCGCTCACCGCACTGACCGCGGTCGTCGCGTTCCCGGTGATGCTCCTGATCACCTCGGGGTCGAGCGCGGGCGTGATGCTGGGCATGGTCCTCGGTCTGAACGTCGGTGTGCTCGGGCTGTTCTCCCTGGAGAGCGTCACGATGGCCGAACTCTTCGGCTCCCGCACCCGGTTCACCCAGCTCGCGCTCGCCAAGGAGATCGGCGGCATCCTCGCCACCGCGATCGGCCCGGTCCTCGCGGCCACGCTGACGGCCGTCACCGGCAGTTGGTGGCCCATCGCGGCGATGCTCGTCGTCTACTCGCTCATCACCTTCGTCAGCGCGCTGCTCGCGCCCGAGACACGCGGACGCGACCTCGTCCGGCTGGAGGACGCCGTATGAGGGCGGTCGTGGTGCACGGTCCCGGTGACGTGCGGATCGACGAACGGGAACGTCCGGTGCCGGGACCGGGCGAGGTCCTGCTGGCCATGGAGTGGGGCGGCATCTGCGGCTCCGACATCGCGTACTGGAGGAAGGGTGCGTCCGGCACCGCCGCGCTCACCCACCCGCTGGTCCTCGGGCACGAGGTCGCGGGGCGGATCGCCCAGGTGGGCGACGGGGTCACGGGACTCGGCGAAGGGCAGCCGGTGACCGTCCATCCGGCCCGGCTCGTCGGCGACGGGACGCTTCCCGCGCGCATCGCGGGGCGGACCAATCTCCACCCGCGCGTCCGCTACTTCGGCTCGGCGGCCTTCGATCCGCACACCGACGGCGGGTTCAGCGAGTACCGGACGGTCCCGGCGGCGCAGATCCGGCCGCTGCCCGACGGGGTCGGCACCGAACAGGGCGCGCTCGCCGAGCCGTTGGCCGTCGCGCTGCACGCCGTCGGCCGGGTGCCCGGACTGCGGGGCCGTACGGTCCTCGTCAACGGCTGCGGGCCGATCGGCTCGCTCGTCGTCGCGGCCGCCCGGCTCCACGGGGCACAGACCGTCGTCGCGGCCGACCTGGCGTCCTCCTCCCTGAAGATCGCCGGTGCCATGGGGGCCGACGACACATGTGATCTGTCCGCCGGCGAGGGGCTGCCCGAGGACGTGGACGTGGTCTTCGAGGCGTCCGGGGCGGCGGCCGCGCTCGGCCCCGTACTGCGGGCGGCGGCTCGCGGCGGCACCGTCGTGCAGGTGGGCAACCTGCCCGGGACGGCCGTGCCGGCCGCTCTCGGCGACCTGGTGACCCGGGAGATCACCTGGATCGGCTCGTACCGGTTCGTCGAGGAGATCGACGAGGCGCTGGGCGCGCTGCGGGACGGGCTCGACGTGAGTCCGCTGATCACCCACCGTTTCCCGCTGGAGCGGGCGGAGGAGGCCCTGGCGGTGGCCGCCGATCCGGCCGGCGGAAGCAGCAAGGTCATGCTGCGGCTGGCTCCCTAGGAGTCCTTCGTGTCCGTCCTTCCCAGGAGTCCTTCGTGTCCGATCCGTTCCAGTCCCACCCCGCCGACGTCGTGTGCGTCGGCGAGACGATGGTCGTCCTCGGCCCGCCGGACGACCGTCCGCTCGCCGAGCAGGACACGCTCAGGGTGGCCGTCGGCGGTGCCGAGTCCAACGTCGCCTGCGGGCTGGCCGGGCTCGGGCACCGCGCCGCCTGGCTGAGCCGCCTCGGCGACGACCCGTTCGCCCGGCGCATCCTGGCCGAACTCGGCGCTCGGGGCGTGGACGTGAGCGCCGTGGAGACCGACCCGGAGCGTCCGACGGCGGTCTACTTCAAGGACCCCGGCCCGGGCGGCACCCGTACGCACTACTACCGGGGTGGTTCGGCCGCGACCGCGATGGGCCCGTCACTGGCCCGGCACCCCGCAGTTCGCGCGGCCCGGATCGTGCATCTCTCCGGCGTCGCCGCGGCCCTGTCCGAGAGCTGCGACCGGCTGCTGCAGGCAGTACTGGCCCGGCCGGAGGGGCGCGGGCTCGTCTCCTTCGACGTCAACCACCGGCCCGCACTGTGGCGCGACGGCAGGGCCTCCCGGCGGCTGCTGACGCTCGCCCGCGCCGCCGGCATCGTCTTCGTCGGCCGGGACGAGGCCGAGGAACTGTGGGGCACCGCCCGCCCCGACGACATCGCCGGCCTGCTCGCCCCCGCGCCCGTCGTGGTCGTCAAGGACGCCGGGTCCGGGGCGACCTCGTACGCCGGGGGGACGCGGACCTTCGTGCCCTCGCTGCCCACCAAGGTGGTCGAACCGGTGGGCGCGGGCGACGCGTTCGCGGCGGGTTACCTGGCCGGGGTGCTGGAGGACCGCGCCGAACGCGACCGGCTCCGGCTGGGGCATCTGGCCGCGGCGGCCGCGCTGCGCACCCGGGACGACGTGCCCGTCATGCCGACGCGCGCGGAGACCGACCGCTGCCTCGCGCTGGACGAGGAGGCGTGGGCGGCGACGGCACCGCGCTGAAGGTCATCCCCAGAGCACGTGCAGGGTGGGTGGTTTGCGGAAGACCAGGCCGTACGGGGCCGTGGGGCGGTCCGGGTCGAGGCGGAGAGCGGGGAGACGGTCGAGCAGGTGCCGCAGGGCGATGCGGGTCTCCAGGCGGGCCAGGTGGGCAGCGAGGCAGTAGTGGGGACCGTGGGCGAAGGCCAGCTGGAGGCGGGCGTTCGCGCGGCGGACGTCGAAGCGGTCGGGGTCGGGGAAGACGGCGGGGTCCCGGTTGGCACCCGTCAGGGAGACGGTGACCAGGTCACCCTTGCGGATCGGAGCCGGACCGAGAGTGATGTCCCGGGTGGCGTAGCGGTCGACGACGGCCGCGCCGGGTTCGAGACGCAGGGACTCCTCGATCGCACCGTCCAGCAGGGCGAAGTCGGCCTGCACCAAGTCGAGTTGGTCGGAATTCCGGAGGAGATGCAGCAATGCGTTCGTGATCATCGCCTCGGTGGTCTCTATGCCTCCGAACATCAGCACCGCGGCGTTGGAGGCCACTTCCGGCAGCGTCAACCGGTCCGCGGCGGAGGTCAGGAGCGAGGTGGTGCCCTCCTTGGCGACCGTGGCCTCGACCGCTGTCCGAAGCTCGGCGTACGCCTCCGGTCCCGCGGGTCCGGCCGTACGGCCCGCCGTGATGTCCGAGACGGTCCGCACGATGGCGTCGTACCAGGAGAGCACCGTGTCCGTGCCGGCGCCCACCAGCCCGAGTGCCTCGGTGACGACGGCGACGGCGAGCGGGCCGGCGAAACCGCGGCGCAGTTCGGCGGCGCCCGCCGGTTCGAGTGCGGTGACGAGGCGGTCGGTCTCCCGCTCGATGAACCCGGCGAAGCCGTCCCGCACTTCACGCGGGCGGAAGGGCGCGGTGAACGGCTCGCGGTGGCGGGTGTGTGCGTCGCCGTCCAGGGAGAGCATGCTCGGGCCGACGACCTGGGCGGTCGAGAAGCGGGGGTCGTCCACGGTGAAGGTCTCGGCGTCCCGCATCACGTCGAGCGCGAGATCGCGCCGGGTCACCAGCCAACCGTTCAGTTCGGGCAGCCAGGAGACGGGTTCGTGGGCACGCAGCCGGGCCAGCCGCGGATGCGGATCACTGGCGAGTTCGGCCAGCGTGGTGGTGGCGCCGAGCGGGAATCCGATCACGCTCCAGGCTAACCCGGCGGAAAATACGTGGCAGATGGGCGTGGGGCGGCCTACGCTGCTCCACGATGACGACTCACACTCCTGAACGATTGGGGGTCCCGTCCGCGCAAGGTGAGTGCTGATGCTCACTTCGACCGCGAACGAGGACATCCGTACATCCTTCTGGCCGCGCGTGCGCGAGTTCGCCGTGCCGGCCTCCATGATCGAGACCGCGACCGCCCGTCGCCTCGCCGGGGACTGGGCGGGGGCGTGTGCCGCCGCTGGTTTCGACGTCGATCTCAATCTCCGTGCGGTGGCACGCGATCACGGCCGGGAGCTGGCGTCCCGGGTCCGGTCCGATCTCCGCGCCCTCGCTCCCGACCTGCTGCGCTGGCACATGCCGAGGATCGCCCCGGACGGGCTGCTGCGGCCGGGGGTGACCCTGACACTGGCCCAGTACGACACACCCGAGGGCCCTGTGCATCTCGTGGCCCGGACCGCGCCCGCCTGGGCCGACGCCGGGCAGCGCATCAGCCTCGCGCTGTGGTCCCGGTCCACGGCCGACGCCGTAGGCCATCCCCACCCGCGTCCGAACCGACGGTTCCGGCTGGATCTGCACCGGCATCTGTGGGATGCGGGCAGGGTCGGGGAGTTGCGGGGGCGGTCGGGGGCCGGGGAGGTGCGGGTGCGGGAATGGGGCGGTGAAGTCCACGACCGGGACGGGGCCGGTGAGATGCGGGAACGGTCGGGGACCGGTGAGATGCGGGAGCCGGACCGGTGCGGTGAAGTCCACGACCCGGACGGGGCCGGTGAGATGCGGGAACGGTCGGGGACCGGTGAGATGCGGGAGCCGGACCGGTGCGGTGAAGTCCACGACCCGGACGGGGCCGGCGAGATGCGGGAACGGTCGGGGACCGGTGAGATGCGGGAGCCGGACCGGTGCGGTGAAGTCCACGACCCGGACGGGGCCGGTGATATCCGAGTCCGGACCGGAGCGGGTGAAGGCTACGACCGGACTGGGACCGGTCAGTTCCGCGGCCGGACCGGAGCCGCTGAAGACGACGACCGGACCGGAACCAGTCAGCCCCACGAGCGGACCGGCGCCGGCCAAGGCCACGACCGGACCAGGACCCATCAGACCCGCGACCGGACCGGAGCCGGCCAAGGCCACGACCAAACCGGAACCGGCCAAGGCCACCACCGAACCGCGACCAGACACACCCCCGACCAGACCAGAACCGGTGAAGACCACGACCGGACCAGAACCCACCACCCCCCTGACCGGACCGGAGCCGGCCAAGGCCACGACCAAACCGGAACCGGCCAAGGCCACCACCGAACCGCGACCAGACACACCCCCGACCAGACCAGAACCGGTGAAGACCACGACCGGACCAGAACCCACCACCCCCCTGACCGGACCGGAGCCGGCCAAGGCCACGACCAAACCGGAACCGGCCAAGGCCACCACCGAACCGCGACCAGACACACCCCCGACCAGACCAGAACCGGTGAAAGCCCCGACCAGACCGGAACCGATGAGATGCGGCAAGGTTCGGAGGCTGGTGAGCCCTCGTTCCGCTCGCGGTCCCGTCAACCTGCTCTCCATGAGCTGGAGTTGATGGTCCCACCCGGTTGTGCCGTCGACCGGTGGGCGGCGGAGGCGCGGATACTGCTCGCGGCCGAAGGACGGACCGGCGGAGTCGTGCTGGTGCGGCTCGGTGGGCGGCACCGGCTGGTGCTGGAGCTCGCCGCGGACGACGACGTGATGCGTCCCGTGCCGACTCCCTCGGCCGGTACCGTCTCCGCGCTTCCCGTCCTGCCGGACGCGGCGACCTGGGTGCTGCCCGACCTCCGACTGCTGCGCGCCGGCGCGATCGAGGCGGAACGGCTGCACCCCCTGGTCGCCGCCGCGTTGGCACCCGACCGCACGGCCACCGGACCACGCCGCACCCCGGACCGGCCGGGACGACCGCGTCTCGTGGAGTGCCGGGGAGCCCGACATCGGATCGGCCTGGTCGACGGGGTGCTGGCCCCACTGGACCACGACCCGGACGAGATCCGGCGGGAGGAACTGCTAGTCGCGCTGACCGGCACCCCGCTCCCCTGCCTCCAGGCGATCGACGAGGCACACCGCCGTCCGCACTGCCTGGCCGGTGTCCGCGAACGTCTCGTGCACGGCGACACCGCCGGCGCCCTGGCCGTCGTGGAAGGACTGCTCGGCCCCGAGGCGCTCCTGCGCACCGGCCCCCTCCGGGACGAACTGGAGGCGGCCGCGCTACGGCGCATCACATACGGCCTGTTCAGGGCGGGCCTGACAGGGCCAGGGCCCACCTGGTTCCGACCGCGCCCGAGCGGTCGCGACCCCCGGAACCGGCGTACCCATCCGCGTCACGCGACCTGAATCCTCCACCGGGGAACTTGTCCCCTCCTCCTGGCCCACTCCTAGCCCATAGGTGATCACTCATGCCCATGACTGCCCCTGCTCCCTCCCAACTCGACGTCGCCGCCGACCTGTTGACCCTTCTGCGCGACTCCACCACCGAACCGCGCCCCGACTCCCAGCTGGAGGCCCTCACCCTGGCCGTGGCCGCCGATCTGCCCGTACTGCTGTGGGGTGAGCCCGGCATCGGCAAGACCGCGGCCCTGACCCAGCTCGCCGCTGCCCTGGACCTGCCGCTGACCACCGTGATCGCCAGCGTGCACGAGCCGTCCGACTTCTCGGGGCTGCCCGTGGTCGGGGACGATCCCGCCACCCAGGGCGTGCCGATGGCCCCGCCGGACTGGGCGGTACGGCTGGTGCGGGCCGGCCGGGGGCTGCTGTTCCTGGACGAGTTGTCCACCGCTCCGCCCGCCGTCCAGGCCGCGCTGCTCCGGCTCGTCCTGGAGCGGCGGATCGGCGCACTCCGGCTGCCGCCCGGTGTGCGGATCGTGGCCGCCGCCAACCCCAGGTCCTCGGCGGCCGACGGCTGGGAGCTGAGCCCGCCGCTGGCCAACCGGTTCGTCCATCTCCAGTGGACCCACGACCACGAGACCGTCGTACGCGGGCTCGGCGGGACCTGGCCGCGGGCCACCCTGCCACGGCTCGACCCGCGCAAGCTGCCTCAGGCCGTGGACTTCGCCCGCCGCGCGGTGTGCGGGCTGCTCGCCGCGCGGCCCACGCTCGTGCACCGGCTGCCCACCAACGAGACCGGACGGGGCGGACCCTGGCCGTCGCCGCGGAGCTGGGACATGACCCTGTCCCTGATCGCCTTCGCGACCGCGGCCGGTTCCGCGCGGGACGTTCTCTCCTCGCTGGTCCGGGGCACGGTGGGCGACGGCCCGGGGCTGGAGCTGCTGGCGAGCCTGGACCGGCTGGACCTCCCGGACCCGGAGGACGTGCTCGCCGATCCCGCGGGGGCCGTCCTGCCCGAGCGGGGAGACCTGCGGCAGGCCGTGCTCGACGGTGTGGTGGCTGCCGTACGCGCCCGTCCGGACCGGACCCGCTGGGATTCCGCGTGGGCGGTGCTGGTGCGGGCGCTGGAGACCGGGGCCCCGGACCTGGTGGTCGTGCCCGCGACCACGCTGGCCTCGCTGCGGCAGCAGAACTGGGACGTGCCGGCGGCGATCGAGAGGCTCGCCGGGACGGTGGCGCTGTCCCGGCGGGCAGACCGGGCGGCAGTCGCCTCCAAGGCCCGCCGATGAGCACGAACGCCCCCGAACAGGCGGGACACCTGGACCGCGACAAGCTCTTCGCCGCCCGTCTCCACGCCGCCCGGGCCCGCCCCTATCTGGCCACCGCGCTGTTCGCCCTGCACACCGTCGAGTCGAAGCAGGTGCCGACGATGGCCGTCGACCGGCACTGGCGGTGCTATGTCTCACCGGCGTTCGTGGACCGCATGCCGGTGGAGGAGCTGGCGGGCGTGTGGGTGCACGAGGTGTCCCATCTGCTGCGCGACCACCACGGGCGCGGCGACCGGGTGGCCCGGGAGCGCGGGCTGACCGGTGTCGGGGACCGGCTGCGGATGAACATCGCCGCGGACTGCGAGATCAACGACGACGTGTACGGCGACGGACTGGTCGCGCCCGAAGGCGCCGTCCGGCCCTGGCGGTTGAAGCTGCCCGAGGGGCAGCTGATGGAGGAGTATCTGAGCGGGATCAGCTTCGGGCCGCTCACCCTCGACCTGTCGTGGCTGGACTGCGGTAGCGGTGCCGACGGCCTGGAACGCGAGTGGGACCTGGGCTCCGACGGGGCGGACGGTCTGAGCGAGCAGGAGCGGGACGCGGTCCGCTTCCGGGTGGCACAGGGCATCAAGGCGCATCCGGGGAACACCCCGCAGGGCTGGCGGCGGTGGGCGGAGGAGGCGTTCCATCCGCCGCAGCCGTGGCGGGACCTGCTGGGCGCGGCACTTCGTTCGGCGGTCTCCGGCTCCGGCGCGGGCGACGACTACAGCTACGGCCGTCCGTCGCGGCGCTCGGCGGGCGTGCCCGGCGCGGTGCTGCCGAGCCTGCGGCGCCGGCCGCCGCGGGTCTGCGTGATCATCGACACCTCCGGCTCGGTCAGCGACGGTGAACTGGGCAGCGCGCTCCTGGAGGTCGCCGCGATCTCCCACGCCGTGGGCGGCCGACGTGATCTGGTCAACGTGCTGTCGTGCGACGCGGCGGCCGGGGTCGTGCGTCCGCTGTGCCGGGCCGAGGGCATCCCGCTGATCGGCGGCGGGGGTACGGATCTGCGCACGGGCTTCGAGAAGGCGCTGCGCTCGCGGCCCCGTCCGGACGTCGTCGTGGCCTTGACCGACGGGCAGACACCCTGGCCGAGCGCGCGGCCCTCATGCCGTACGGTGATCGGTCTGTTCCCCCGGCCGGGGAGGGCACGACGCGAGAACCATCCCGAGTACGTGCCGGACTCACCGCCCGCCTGGGCCCGCGTGGTGGAGATCGGCTCGGCGTCAGGAGCTCGGTGAGCCACGGTTCCGAGCAGGCCGGCCGACCTCACGGCCGCCGCGGGGTGGACGTGGAGGTGGTCGGCCACGAGATCATGGGGGCCGGGGAGTCCGGAGCACATCGCGGGCCTGGGTGGGAGGAGCGACATGACCAATGTCGACGTACACCAGCATCTGTGGAGTCCGCAGTTGGTGGCGGCCTTGAGGGCGCGCCGCGAGCCACCGTACTTGGACGGCTGGACGCTGTATCTGGACGGCGAGCCGCCCTACGGCCTCCCGCCCGCCGACCACGACGCGGCCCGGCGCGCGGAACTCGCCGCCACCGACGGGCTCGGCCTCGCGCTCGTCTCCCTCTCGGCGCCGATCGGCGTGGAGTGGCTGCCCGCGGCCGAGGCACGGCCGCTGCTGGACGCCTATCACGAGGGCGCGGCCGCGCTCCCCGCGCCGTTCGGGGCGTGGGCCGCCGCCTGTGTGCGGGACATCGACGCCAGGGCGACGGCGGCCTGTCTCGACCAGGGGTTCGCCGGCCTCCAGCTGCCCGCCGACGCCCTGGCGGACGCGGCCGGTTACGCCCGGTGTGCCCCCCTGCTCGAGCTGCTCGAAGAGCGCGACCTCCCGCTGTTCGTGCACCCGGGGCCCGCGGCCGGTGGCTCCGAGGGGCCGGGTTGGTGGCCCGCGATGGTCCCCTACGTCCAGCAGATGCATGCCGCCTGGTTCGCCTTCCGCGCCTACGGCCGTCCCCGCCATCCGCGGCTGCGGGTCTGCTTCGCGCTGCTGGCCGGGCTCGCCCCGCTGCACGGGGAGCGGTTCGCCGCGCGCGGGGACGGCGGGACGGAGCCGGACCCGTTGGTCTTCGTCGAGACGTCCTCGTACGGGCCGCGTGCCGTCGAGTCCGTGGTGCGCGCGCTGGGCGTGGACGCCGTGGTCCAGGGTTCGGACCGGCCGTACGCGGAGCCGCCGCAGCACCCCGGTCATGGGCTCGGCGGAGCGGCGGCCTACGCCTTCCGTATCGCCAACCCGCGGCGACTGCTCACCGGGAAGGAATGACGGCGCGATGGAGGGGCGCGTTCTCCACGGGAGCGCGCAGTTCCACCCGGGAGACGTCGCGGTCCCGGAACCAGGCGAGCAGGCCGCCGATGACCGTCCGGCTGTGGCCGTGCCGCCGGTGGTCCGGATCGGTGACGACTCCGATGACGTGCCCGGTCCGGCCGCTGTGCAAGCCCGGTCGGGCCGGGTGTCGGTCGATGGCGCCGATGCCACAGGCGGCCAGCCCTTCGTCCTCGGCGTCCACCACCAGTACGCGCACGTCGTCCGCGGTGAGCTGCTCCCACAGCGCCACGGCCAGTGAGTCCAGTTCGTTGCCGTCGAGATCCCCGGATCGCAGGGCCTGCAGACGTACGAGTTCCACGAGGTCGTACTCCACCGCCTGCCGTACGGCGGCTGAGCTTCCGGTGCCTTGTCCCATACCGACCACACTGATGTAATGCCCTTGTGCATCTCAACCCTTACGGCGAGGATCCCGTGAAGCTGGCCGCGGATCTGGCCAACCGGCGTCCGGCCGACGTCACGGAGCTCGCGGACCGCTGCCTCGCCGCCGGGGTGGTGCTGGACGGTCCGGTCACCCCGGCGGACCTGGTCCGCACCGGGGAGGTGCTGGACGCGTGGGAGAAGGTGGTCGACGCCACGGACGAGGAGGAGCGCGCCGAACTGCTCAACCGCATGCTGGCGACGGCCGCCGCGTATCCGCGGATGACCAACCACGTGGGCACGGGGTGGCATCTGCACTACCGCGACGAGGGCCAGTCGCTCGGTGACGTGCTGTACTCCCTGATCTCCGTGGGCACCGCCCTGCACCTGGCGGGACGCGGCATGCACCGCCTGCGGCGCTGCGAGGTGACGGAGTGCGCCATGATCTTCGCCGACACCTCTCGCACCGGCCGGCAGCGCTACTGCTCCCCCCGCTGCGCCAACCGGGACGCGGTCCGCCGCCATCGGGCCCGCACCGCGTCCTCGGACTGAACAGACGAGGTCCGGACCAGGGACGAGTCAATTATTGGCAACGGTTTTCACATACCGGTCGCCAGACCTGTTTACGACAATCATTTCCATCTAGCGTGACGGGGCAATCAGAACCGCGCTTGGAGGATCCATGTCCACGTCCCCGTCATCCCGCCGCTTGGTGCTGCTCGTCGGTGCCTCCGTCACCCTGCTGGCAGGCTGCGGCAGCTCCTCGGACTCCGGGAGCGACGGGAATGCCTCCGCGGCCCCGGCCGCCTCGTCCAAGGTCGCCGTCGTCGCCTCCACCAACGTGTACGGCGACATCGTCTCGCGCATAGGCGCCGACAAGGTCTCCGTCACCTCGGTCATCAGCGACCCCGACCAGGACCCGCACTCCTACGAGGCCAGCACCCAGAACCAGCTGGCCCTGTCGAAGGCGAAGGTCGTCGTCGAGAACGGCGGCGGCTACGACGACTTCGTGGACCGGATGCTCGAGAGCGCCGGCAACTCCTCCGCCGAGGTCATCAACGCGGTGAAGGTCTCCGGCAGGACCGCTCCCAAGGGCGGCGAGCTCAACGAGCACGTCTGGTACGACTTCCCGACGGTCGCGAAGATCGCCGACCGCATCGCGGCCGCCCTGGGCAAGGCCGATCCCGCGAACGCCGCGACGTACACGAAGAACGCCGACGCATTCAAGGCCGAACTGAGGCCGCTGGAGGCCAAGGAGGCGCAGATCAAGAAGGAGCACGGCGGCGAGGCGATCGCCATCACCGAGCCAGTGCCGCTGTACATGACCGGAGCGAGCGGGCTGGTCGACAAGACGCCCGCGGAGTTCAGCGAGGCCATCGAGGAGGGCGACGACGTCTCCCCCAAGGTCCTCCAGGAGACCCTTGCCCTGTTCACCGACAAGCAGGTCAAGGCGCTGGTCTACAACGCGCAGACCTCCGGCCCGCAGACCGAGAAGTCCGAGCAGGCGGCCAAGGCGGCCGGCATCCCGGTGGTCCCGGTGACGGAGACCCTGCCGAGCGGCAAGAACTACCTCGCCTGGATGACCGGCAACGTGGACGCGCTCGCGAACGCACTGGCCAAGTGAGCGCGGTCATCAGCCTGCGCGGGGCCACTCTCTCCTACGGTCCGCGCACGGTCTGGAGCGACCTCGCACTCGACGTGCACCCAGGGGAGTTCCTCGCCGTGCTGGGCCCGAACGGAGCGGGCAAGACCAGCTTCGTCCGGGCCCTGCTCGGCCGGCAGCCGCTGTCCGCAGGGGAGTTGACGGTCCTGGGCCGCTCTCCCCGCGAGGCCGCCCGGCACATCGGTTACGTCCCCCAGCAGGCGGCCCTGTCCGCGCAGGCGATGCTTCGCGCCCGTGACCTCGTGCGCTTCGGCATCGACGGCCACCGCTTCGGACCGCGCCTGCGAACAGCGGCCGTGCGCAGGCGCGTTGAGGAGATCCTCGCCTCGGTGGGTGCCTCGGCGTACGCCGACGTCCCGCTCGGCCTGCTGTCCGGCGGCGAGCGTCAACGTGTCCGCATCGGACAGGCCCTCGCGACCGATCCCCGCATCCTGCTGTGCGACGAGCCGTTGCTCTCCCTGGACCTCCACCACCAGCGCGCCGTCACTGAGTTGGTGGACGCCCGCCGCCGTTCCCACGGCACGGCGGTGGTGTTCGTGACCCACGAGATCAACCCGGTGCTCGGTCTGGTGGACCGGGTGCTGTACCTGGCGCCGGGCGGCCACCGCGTCGGCACCCCCGACGAGGTCCTCACCTCGGCGTCCCTGTCCCGGCTGTACGGCACCCGGGTCGACGTCGTCCGTGTGCACGGCCGGGTCGTGGTGGTCGGCGCCCTCGACGACCATGCGCACCACGTGCCGGAGGAGGTCCACCAGTGAGCGTCTGGCACCAGATGTTCGACTTCGAGAACTACGGCGAACTCCTCGTCCTGGTCCGCAACTCGCTCATCGCCGGCGCGGCCCTCGGCCTGGTCGGCGGCCTGGCCGGGGTGTTCGTCGCGATGCGCGACCTGCCCTTCGCGGTGCACGGCATCAGCGAACTGTCCTTCGCCGGCGCCTCCGGAGCCCTGCTGCTGGGCATGAACATCGTGGCGGGCTCGATCACCGGCTCCCTCCTGGCGGCCGGCGCGATCGGCCTGCTCGGCACGCGCGCGCGTGACCGCAACTCGGTGATCGGCATACTGATGCCGTTCGGACTGGGCCTCGGGGTGCTCTTCCTCGCCCTCTACAAGGGGCGGGCGGCGAACAAGTTCGGCCTGCTCACCGGACAGATCGTCGCCGTGGACACCCCGCAGACGACCTGGCTCCTCGTCACCTCCGCGGTGGTCCTGATCGCCCTCGCGGTGATGTGGCGCCCGCTCACCTTCGCCAGCGCCGACCCCGACGTGGCCGAGGCCCGCGGAGTCCCGGTGCGCGGGCTCTCCTTCGCCTTCATGATCGTGCTCGGCCTGGCGGTCGCCCTGTCCGTGCAGGTCGTGGGCGCGCTGCTGGTGCTCTCCCTGCTGATCACCCCGGCCGCGGCCGCCGCCCGCGTCACCGCGTCACCGGTCCTGCTCCCCCTGCTCAGCGTGGTCTTCGCCATGGCGTCGATCGAGGGCGGCATCCTGCTGGCCCTGGGCAGCAGCATCCCGATCAGCCCGTACGTCACGACGATCTCGTTCATCCTCTACGTCGTCTGCGCCGCGGTCGGCAGATACCGGACCCGGCGCTGGGGCGCCCGGCGTGCGGCCCCGGCGCCGACTCCGGCCTGAGTCACGCTCTGTCCGAGCCCCTCCCGTACGGCCCGCGGCGACGCGCCCAGCTCCTTGCGGCAGGCCTTGTTGAAGGCCTGCAGGTCGGGGATGCCGACGGTCGCCGCGATCGCCGGGATGGCCAGCGTGGAGGCGATGAGCAGGTGCCGGGCGCGTTCCGTGCGACGGCGCCGGATGTAGCCGACGACCGTGTATCCGGTGTCCTCGCGGAACAGCCGGGTCAGATGGGTGTGCGAGACCCCGGCGGCGCGGGCGATGCCGGGGACGCTCAGAGGCCCGGCCAGATGCTCCTCGATGTGGGCGACGGCCGTCCGCAGGGCCGGATGCCGGGAGCCGGGACGGTTCTCGTCGGCGGCGGTCAGGCCGGTCGTGCGCCACAGCACCGTCCACAGTTCGGCTGAGGCCCGGGCCGAGGACTGCGCACTCGCGGCGACCGTCTGCCGCAGCAGCCCGGTCAGCACCGCCGCGTCCGCACCGGCGTCCTGCATCACCGGGACCCGGCGCCGCTCGCCGTCGCCCGGCAGCCGGAAGTGCGCGTACAGGTGCTCGCAGCGCGTGGTGTCGTAGTGGAAGTGCACCTCGGTGTCGGGCGGGACGAGGCTCACGTGCCCCGGGCGGATCGGGTGCCGGGAGCCGCCCAGCTCGAGGGTGCCGGAGTAGCCGTAAAGATGGAGCTGCCACAGCCGTGGAAGCCGGAACACGTCGTGCGGGCCCGCGGAGCCGTGCACGCCGACGCCGGCGTTCTCCACGTGGGGCGGCAGGTCGAGGGTGAGGTCGACGTGCTGGGTCATGGTGGAAAATTACCAGTGGTCGCCGATTACAGCCCACTACTTCCCGGGTGACTGTTCCTACGGTTGCCGTATGCCAACCACACGACAGCTGCTGAGCTCCGCCCGGGTGGCGCGGTTCGTGGCCCACGGTTTCCTGCGCCTGGACGGCATCGTGCCCCGGGAGATGAACGAGGAGGCGCTCGGTGTCTTCGCCGCGGGGTTGCCCTCCGTGCCGTACGGGACTCCCGTACCGAAGGCGTTCCCGGACGGCTCCTTCGCCCGCCGGCTCGTCGAACTGCCCGCCGTCGCGGGGGCGTTGGAGAGTCTGGTGGGCCCGGATCCGACCGTCGACCACCACTTCGTGCACACCCGTGAGCCGCGCGAGGGCAGTGCCCAGCCGCTGCACGCCGACGCCGTCATCGATCTGCGGTCCGACGCCTTCGACGTCCAGCTCATGTACTACCCGCAGGAGGTCACCGCGGAGATGGGCGGCACGCTCATCGTCCCCGGCAGCCATCTGCGCCGCACCAACGAGTCCGACACCGGCCGCTACCAGAACCTGCGCGGCCAGACCCGGCTGACCTGCCCGGCCGGCACGGTCGTACTGCTGCACCACGGCATCTGGCACGGCGGACGGCGCAACGACAGCGACACCGTCCGGCACATGTACAAGATCCGCTTCAACCCGACCGTGCCCCAGGTGCGGCTGTGGGACACGGCGGACTTGGACGCGCCTGCCGTCCGGGAGGAACTGGGGCGCGGTTTCCCCTGGTACGAGCAGGCCACCGGCCGGCTGGAGATCCTCAACCGGGTCAGGTTGTGGCGTGCCCTGTCCGGCGATCCCGCATTCGACATCGAGTACTGGGCCACCCGCATCACCAACCGGCCCGCCGCACAGAGGAGCAAGGCGTGACCCTCTCGAACACCCTGCGCCAGCAGGTCCTCGTCCTGTACCTGGACACCTCCGCGCTCGACTCGCGGGTCCTCGGCTGGGCCCGCTACGACGGCACGGGGGCCACGCGCCCTACGACCGGGGACAGCGACGAGCCGCCGTACGAGACGGGCGTCGCCGCTCTGCAGGACGGCTGGCGGCTCTTCCAGGCCGCGCAGCTCGTCCCGCCGTATCCGGGGACCGAGCACGAGACGTCGTTCCTCAAGCACGAGTTCTTCTTCGAGAAGCTCGTGAACGGCGGATGAGACCCAGCTCACAGCCTCGAAACCGCAAATATGGTCCAATACGCCGTAAGTATGACGAATCGGACTCCGGCCTCTCGAGGAATCACCCCAGATGACCCATCCCCGTCTGTCCGCGCCCTCCGCCCCCTTCCTCCCGTCGGAGACCTTGCGGGAGCTGTCGGAGGCGGTCCGGGTTGCGGGGACGGGGCAGGTGCTGGACGAACTGTGGACGGCCCGCCGGTTCCTGGACGGGACACCGGCGGCCGTCGCGGTCCTGGACGCGGACCTGCGCTATCTGTACCTCAACGACACCCTGGCCCGGCTCAACGGGCTGCCCGTCGAGGAGCACCTCGGCCGTCCCATGCCGGAGGTGATCCCCGGCTCCGGGCCCTCTGCGGAGGTGGCCCGCGAGGTACTCCGTACCGGACGGCCGCAGACGGTCGTCTTCGACGGCCGGCCGCCCGACGACACGGTGGACGTACCGCGCTGGTGGCTCGGCGCCTTCCACCGGCTCGAGGGTGAGGACGGCGAGATCCTCGGTGTCGCCGCCATGGTCATGGAGATCACCGACGGCATCCGGCAGCGCGAGTCACTCACGCGTGCCCAGGAGCGACTCGAACTGCTGGAGGAGACCGCCGCCCGGGTCGGCCGCACGCTCGACGCGGCCGAGGCCTGCCGGGCGCTGACCGACCTGCTGGTCCCGCGGTTCGCCGACTACGCCGCCGTGGACGTGCTCGACCCCGAGGGCACCCGCCGGGCCCCGGCCACCCCCG
The DNA here is from genome assembly GCF_029894425.1 of Streptomyces sp. SAI-127. Taxonomy (NCBI): domain Bacteria; kingdom Bacillati; phylum Actinomycetota; class Actinomycetes; order Kitasatosporales; family Streptomycetaceae; genus Streptomyces; species Streptomyces sp. SAI-127. The sequence goes on along the minus strand of NZ_JARXYJ010000001.1, from coordinate 9,014,739 downwards.
TCCCGGTGCGGCTGCGGCGCATGGCGGTGGCCGCCGCGCCCGGCACGCCCGAGCCCTTCAACCCTGTGACCAGAAGCGGTGAGGTGATCTTCCACCAGGCCAGTTCGTCGATGTCCCAGGTGCTGACCGGACACAGACCCGTGGTGCTCAACCGGCCCGACGACGACACCGTGCGTCTGCTCGCCCCGACGCGGCGTCGGCTGGAGCGCTACCGGGCCCTGGAGCTGCACTCCGTGGCCTACCTGCCGCTCATGGTCGCCGGCGAACCCGTCGGCGCCGTCATCGTCGGCCGCAGGGCGGACTCCCCCGAGTTCACGCCGGACGACGCCGAGCTTCTGGAACTGCTGACCGCGCGGGCCGCGACGGGCATCGGCCACGCCCTGCGCTACACCCACGAGCACGAGACCGCGCTGGAGATGCAGCGCGCCTTCCTGGCCACCCCGCACATACCGGGTCCGGGCGTGGAGATCGCCAGCCGCTATCTGCCCGCCGGGCGGGGTGCCGAGGTCGGCGGCGACTGGTTCGACGCCGTCGCGCTGCCCGCCGGGCGCACCCTGCTCGTGGTCGGGGACGTCATGGGCCACGGGGTGCGGGCCGCCGCGGCCATGAGCGAGTACCGCTCCCTGCTCCGGGCGCTGGCCCTGCAGGGGCTCCCTCCCGACCGGCTGCTCACCGAGGCGGACCGTACCGCCCACGCGCTCGACCTGGACCGCGTCGCCACGTGTGTGCTGGTCCTCCTGGACCCGGGCGCCGAACTCGCCGTCCTGGCCACCGCCGGCCATGTCCCGCCCCTGCTGGTGAGGCCGGGCACGGCCCCCGAACTCGCGGACCTCCCCGTCGGCCCTCCCCTCGGCACGGGCTTCGGCGGACACGAGAGCCGGCACTGCCCGCTGCCGCCGGGCACCCTGCTGCTGGCCTACACCGACGGGCTCGTGGAGCGGCGCGGCGAGGACATCGACACGGGCCTCGCCACCCTCACCCACGCACCCGTCGCCGCCGGGAACGCGCTGCCGGACATCCTGAACACCGTCCTCGACCGGCTGGCCCCGGCCAACTCGGAGGACGACGTCACGCTTCTGGCGGCGCGCACGCGATAAGGCGGCGCGGCCGGTGACGTATGAGGAGTCCCCGTGTCGCCCAGGCCCTTCGACCGGAGCCCCGGAGTCCGGTTCCGGCGTCATCTTCCGTCCGCTGAAGGCCAGTTGTGGCCCATGGGACTGTCTCTTCGGCATGGCGTTCAGTCAACGAGGGACAGTCCCGAAGACGCCGCGCCCTGCCGCCGCCGTGCGCATACGGTCCCGGCATCCGGCGGACGGACCCGACCCACGGGCCCGCCGCGATCCGCAGGCACAAAGGGAGGCACCGTGGCGAGTGTGGAAGTGTCACTGAAGGAGATGACGGCCGGGACGGAAGGGGCGATGGCGGCCGCGGTGGTCGACTACACCAGCGGAATGGCGCTGGGCACCCTCGGCGGCGGCAAGGACCTGGACATGACGGTCGCGGCGGCAGGCAACACCGACGTCATCCGGGCCAAGGTCCGGACCATGGAGCAGCTGGGGCTCAAGAGCAACATCGAGGACATCCTGATCACGCTCGAGAACCAGTACCACCTCATCCGCCTGGTCACCGGCCGCAACGGCAACGGCCTGTTCCTCTATCTGGTCCTCGACAAGGCCCGCTCGAACCTGGCGATGGCCCGGCACCAACTCAAGCGCGTGGAGGAGCAGTTGGAGATCTAGCGCGCTCTCGGTCAGGGACGCCGCGCGCCCACGATGTGAAGACTTCTTCAAGTCGCCACATCCACATGAGTCGAAACCGTGGCCGCTCGGCGTCCCCGACCAGAAGGATTGACACCGACACCCCGTACCGTCCGGCAGGGAGCGAGCGAGCGCCCATGCACGTCCCCCTCTACCAGGCCAAGGCGGACTTCTTCCGCATGCTCGGCCACCCGGTGCGCATCCGCGTCCTGGAGCTGCTGCAGCACGGGCCCGTGCCCGTCCGCGACCTGCTCGCCGACATCGACATCGAGCCCTCCAGCCTCTCCCAGCAGCTGGCCGTCCTGCGGCGCTCCGGCATCGTCGTCTCCATCCGCGAAGGCTCCACGGTGAGTTACGCCCTGGCCGGAGGCGACGTCGCCGAGCTGCTGCGCGCCGCCCGCCGCATCCTCACGGAGCTCCTGGCGGGCCAGAACCAGCTCCTGAGCCAGCTTCAGCAGGCCGACACCACCGCGGCCGAAGTGTCCGGCGCGGGGAGCCTCCTCACCGGTCGGGGCAGCCCTCGTCCGACGCCGTGACCCGCCGCCCGCCGCCGTCGGTCACTTCGGCGGTGACCGTGGCGTCGGACGGACGCGTGAGGCGGTAGGCGGCGGCGGCCGTGCAGACCATCTGCCGTACCCCGATGTCGCTCAACTTGTCCATGCCCGGGGGGAGCCGGATCGTCATCGCGTCCCCCTTCACCGTCACCGTCGGGGTGTCCGGCGCGGGCGGGTCGGGGTTCCCGGGCTCGTCGGTGGCGGGCGGGAGTGCCATGGCGGTCGGCACGCCCGGTACCTCGGAGGAGAGGCCGTCCAGGCGTCCCTCCCCGGCCAGCGGACCGGCCATCAGCAGGCGTAGCGCCGCTTCGGGGTCACCGGGCCGCGTGGTCGTGCGGCGCGTCGCGACGAGTGCGCCGTTCTCGACGAAGTAGACCGGCGTCATCGGGAGGGTCCCGCTCGCGGGACCGCCGGCCTCCACCACTCCGGTCGCGGGGATCCCGCAGGAGGTGAGCGCGAGGAGCGTCAGCAGCGGGACGCCGCGCAGGGCCTTCATGACGGGTTCTCCTCGGGCGACTCGTCCCGCCACAGCGGAAGTTCTACGGTGAAGACGGCCCCGCCCGCCGGGTGGTTGGCCGCGCGGACGGTGCCGCCGTGGATGCGGACGTTCTCGGCGGTGATGGACAGACCGAGGCCGCTGCCCTCGGAGCGGATCCGGGCGGTGTCCGACTTGTAGAACCGCTCGAAGACATGGGGCAGGACGTCGGGGGGGATGCCGGGGCCGCTGTCCCGTACCTCGATGACGGCCACTGCGTCGCCGCCGCTCAGGCGCACCTGTACCGGGCGGTCGCCGTGCTTGAGCGCGTTGCCGACCAGGTTGGCGACGACCACGTCGAGTCGGCGCGGGTCGACGCGTCCGCGTACCGCGTGCGGCGGCGGCAGCTCGGTTGCCACCGTGTCCGTCCAGCCTCGGGAGGCGAGGGTGCGCCGGATCGACTCGGCGAGGTCGATCTCGTCCAGGTGCAGCACCGCCGCGCCCGCGTCGAACCGGGAGATCTCCATCAAGTCGTCGACGAGACGGGCGAGTTTCACGGTCTCCTCGCTGATGAGCCTGACCGCGGTGGCCGTGTCCGGGTCCAGCCGGGCGGCGTCCTCGTCGAGAACGTCGGTGACGGCGGACATGGCGGCGAGCGGGGTGCGCAGTTCGTGCGAGACGTCGGCTGCGAAGCGGCGGGCCCGGGCCTCCATCTCGCGCAGTTCGGCCACCGACGTCTCCAGGGCGGCGGCCGTCTCGTTGAACGTGTGGGACAGATCGGCGAGTTCGTCGGAGCCGTTGACCGCGAGCCGGGTGTCCAGGCGCCCTTCGGCGATCCTGCGGGTGGCGAACCGCAGCTTCCGCACCGGCACCAGCACCCCGCGGGCGGCGAGGAGCGCGAGCACGACAGCGAGTGCGAGCGCCGCCACCATGGCCCGTTCGACAGCGGTGACCAGGGCGTCGACGTACGCCTGTTCCGTGGTCTGCGGAACGACGAGGAAGACGTGGACCCCGGTGACCGTGGCGGCGGTGTCCCGGCCGCCGAAGAGGATCGACATGCCGACGACGAGGGAGGTGCGCCCCTCGCCGCGCACGCGCTGGAAGACGGTGGCCCGGCTGGATCCGACGGCCTTCCGCAGGGCGGGCGTCACCTCGCTGAAGGGGTCTCCCGGGGCGGAGGAGCCGCTGAGGTCCCCGTAGGTCACCAGCACCCGCCAGCTGCCCTGCGACTCGGTGGCCGCCACGTCCTGCGCGAACTCCCGCAGCGCCGATTCCTCGGGGGGCACGGCGAGTTCGGTGGCATGTTGGTTGAGCTGGGCCCGCAGTTGTCTGATGGTGGCGTCCTGGCTCTGCTGGAGGACTCCGGTGCGCGCCTCGCGGAAGGTCAGGGCCCCGGTCGTGATGGCCGCGACGGCGGCGACGAGCCCGAAGGCCACCACCAGGCGGGCCCGCAGGCCCCGCAGCCGGCGCTTCCTCACGGCGCCGCGAAGCGGTAGCCGAAACCGCGCACGGTGTGGATGTAGCGGGGTGCGCGGGGCGGCTCGGACATCTTGGTGCGCAGTCGTTTGACGCAGGCGTCCACCAGGCGGGCGTCGCCGTGGTAGTCGTGCTCCCAGACGGCTTCGAGGAGTTGCTGACGGCTGAACACCTGGCCCGGCGAGGCGGAAAGGGTGAGCAGGAGCCGTAGCTCGGAAGGGGCGAGGGCGATCGGCTCGCCGTTCAGCGCGACGGTCAGGCCGGCCCGGTCGACGGCCAGGTCGCCGTAGGTGTCGATCTTCGGCAGGCCCTCGGCGCGGGGTGCGCTTCCGGCCGCCCGGCGCAGGACCGCACGTATGCGCGCGTCGAGCACACGGGCAAGGACGGGTTTGACGACGTAGTCGTCGGCGCCCGCCTCCAGGCCGACGACGATGTCCACTTCGTCTCCCCGTGCGGTCGCCATGATGATCGGCAGGGTCTGGTCGACGGCACGTATGCCCCGGCACACGTCCAGGCCGGTCATGCCGGGCAGCATCAGATCGAGGACGACGATGTCCGGCCGGAAGGCCCGCAGCCGGTCCATCCCCTCCTCGCCGGTCGCGGTGGCGGCGACGTCATGGTTCTGGCGGCGCAGGGCCAGGGCCACGCCCTCCCGCACGGCGGGGTCGTCTTCGATCAGCAGTACACGTGACATGCGCACAGTATCCACACGACCATGACCCGGAGGAGGGTTATCGGTTCGTTACCTTCCGGGCCAGGTCCGATCACATGGCGATCACATCGTGATCACCGTGACAGCGCACAAACGAAACCCCGCCGGCCGCCGTCGCCGGAAGCACTCCGAGCGGAGTGTGAAGAGCCAACTGATGGGCGGCCTGGCCGCGTTGGTGGCCTTCGCGGCCGTCGGTGGCGCGGTGGTGGCGTGGCTGCCGTCCGACGCGAGACGCACGTCCGCGGCTCCCTCACCCGTGGCGAGTCCGGAGCCTCGAAGGCCCGCCGAGTCACCGGAACCGGAGGAGTCCGGCGCTCCTCCCAGCCCCTCCACGACTCCCCTCCCCCAGAGCGGTCCGGGGACCTTCGTCACCGCGCCCGGCGGGAGCGGGCGGGTCGGCAAGGGCACGCCCCTGCGCTACCGGGTCGAGGTGGAGAAGGGCATCACGATCTCCCCCGAGGACGTCGCCGCGCAGGTGGAGCGGACCCTGGCCGACCCGCGCGGCTGGACGGCCGACGGCCACTCGGCGTTCCAGCGGGTGTCCAGTGGCCCCACCGACTTCCGGGTCCGCCTCGCCACCCCGGCGACCGTCGACAAGATCTGTGCCGCGGGCGGTCTCGACACCGGTGGCAAGGTCAACTGCAGCGTTGATCACGACGTGATGGTCAACCTCAGACGCTGGGTGCTGGCCACCGAGTTCTATCCGAAGGACGTCGTCGGGTACCGCTCGCTGATCATCAACCACGAGGTGGGCCACTTCCTCGGCCACGGCCATGTGACCTGCCCCGGCAAGGGACAGCCGGCCCCCGCGATGATGCAGCAGATCAAGGGCCTGCTCGGCTGCGTCCCCAATGTCTGGCCGTACGACAGCGACGGCCGTCTCCTCACGGGCCCCTCCGTCCCGTGACGCATTGATCCCCCAACTGTCAGGAGTGCAAATGGAGTTACGCGTACGCCGCAGACATGCGGCCATGGCCGCGGGAGTCGCGTCCGTGACGCTGGTCCTGGCCGGTCTCCCGGCCGGCGCGGGAGCCGTCGACACCGGGGGCAGTCGTACGGCCGCCGCGGTACGGACGGTCACGCTGGTCACCGGCGACCGGGTCCTCGTCGGCCACGAGGGCCGGGTCTCCGGAGTGGAGCGGGCACCGGGCCGAAAGAACGTGCCGTTCTCGATCCGGGAGGTCGCCGGACACACCCGGGTGATTCCCGGCGACGCCGAACTGCTGCTCGCCCAGGGGAAGTTGGACGCGAGGCTGTTCGACGTGACCCAGCTGCTCAAGGACGGTTACGACGACGCGAGCCGGTCCGACGTACCGCTGATCGTCACGTTCAAGGGCCGGAAGGCGCCCTCGATGAGCCCGTTCACCGAGGCCGGGGCCCGGATGGGCCGAACGCTGCCCGTCGTCAACGGCAAGTCGATGCGTTCCGTCAAGAAGCGGACGGCCGACTTCTGGGACACCGTCACCACGGAGGAGTCCGGGGCCGTCGAGAAGGTCTGGCTGGACGGCCGGCGCAAGGCCTCGCTCGACAAGAGCGTCCCGCAGATCGGCGCACCCACCGCGTGGGCCGCCGGGTACGACGGCGCCGGGGTGAAGGTCGCCGTCCTGGACACCGGAGTCGACACCTCCCACCCCGATCTCGCGGACCAGGTGGTCGAGGAGAAGGACTTCTCGGGCTCCGACGGTACCGGCGACAAGTTCGGACACGGTACGCACGTGGCGTCCACCGTGGCCGGCACCGGCGCCAAGTCCGGGGGCAAGTACAAGGGGGTCGCGCCGGGCGCGAAGATCCTCAACGGCAAGGTCCTGGACGACACCGGCTTCGGCTCGGACTCCGGGATCATCGCCGGCATGGAGTGGGCGGTGGCCCAGAAGGCGGACGTCGTCAACCTCAGCCTCGGCGGCACCGACCTGCCGGGCACCGACCCGATGGAGGAGGCCGTGAACCGGCTCTCCGCCGAATCCGACACGCTCTTCGTCGTGGCGGCCGGGAACGAGGGCGAGTTCGGCGAGGGCACGGTCGGCTCGCCCGGCAGCGCGGACGCCGCGCTCACCGTGGGCGCGGTCGACAAGTCCGACGCGCTCGCCGACTTCTCCAGTCGCGGCCCGCGGGTCGGGGACAGCGGCGTCAAACCGGACCTGACCGCGCCCGGTGCCGAGATCACGGCAGCGGCGGCGGCCGGCAGCCTCATCGAGAAGGAGTACCCCTCCGGCGTCCCCGGCTACGCCACCCTCGACGGTACGTCCATGGCGACCCCGCATGTCGCGGGCGCCGCCGCCCTCCTCGCCCAGCAGCATCCCGACTGGAGCCGCGAGCGTCTCAAGGCGGTCCTCACCGGCTCCGCGAAGCCGGGGACGTACAGCTCCTTCCAGCAGGGCACCGGCCGTACCGATCTGGTCCGGGCGCTGGAACAGAACGTCGTCACCGAGCAGGGGCCGCTCGACTTCGGCGAGCAGCAGTGGCCGCACGCCGACGACAAGCCGTCCACCAGGCAGCTCACCTACCGCAACCTCGGCACCGAGCCGGTCACCCTCGACCTGTCCGTCGACGCCTTCGCGGTGGACGGCAAGCCCGCCGCCGAGGGCATGTTCAGCGTGTCCCCGCAGCGGATCACCGTCCCGGCGGGCGGCACCGCGAGCGCCGAGGTCACGGCGGACACCCGCGCGGGGAGCGCCGACGGCAGCTTCGGCGGTTCGGTGCAGGCCACTTCGGCCGACGGCGAGGTCCAGGTGCGGTCCGCCGTTGGTGCGGCGCGCGAGGTGGAGTCGTACAGCCTGACGCTCAAGCACATCGACGAGAACGGCCGGCCGACCGGGGACGCCGCCACCTCCGTCGCCGATTTCGACGGCGACTTCTACGCCGAGTACGCCGACGAGCAGGACGGCGAGCTGACGGTACGGCTGCCCAAGGGCGACTACATCCTCAGCGGGGTCGTCCACCCGGAGACCTCGTCGCCCGCCCACGGCATTCTGGTGGAGCCGAGGTTCCGGCTGGACGGCGACAAGACCGTCACCGTGGACGCCCGGCAGGCGAAGCCGGTGGACATCACCGTGCCGGACCCGACGGCCGAGGGCACGGACGCCACCGTCCTGATCGGCTTCGGGCGCGGCGAGGGCAAGCGTGATGGTTCACTCCAGTACCTGATGCCGAGCTTCAAGGGCTCGCGGTTCGGGCGGCTGGGCGGCGGGGAGCCCGTGGGCGGTCTCAACGCCCTGTACTCCGGCGGCTGGAGCGGCCGGGGCGCGGACGGCGACCGGGTCAACTACCACGCGGCCTGGTTCCGGGAGGGCAGCCTGGACGGCTTCACCGCCAAGGTCGGGCGGAAGCAGTTGGCGAAGGTCGACCTCCAGGTGGGCGAGGCGGTCGACGGCCGACGCGTCCAGGCCGAGGTGAGCCCGCACCTGCCCGACGGCGAACTGGTCTTCGGCTTCACCGACATGCGGGGCGACCTGCCGTTCCGGAGCACCGAGTACATCCTCGACAACGGTGTGAAGTGGTCCATGCGCACCTGGCAGGTCTCGGGCGAGGCCGAGGAGTCGGTGTTCGAGAACTTCCTGATGAGGATGCCGCAGACCTGGAAGGCCGGTCACAGCTACCGGGAGCGCTTCAACGTCGGCGTCTTCGGCCCGGCCCTGCCCGGCACCGGACAGCTCGGACCGGCCAGGGGCTTCCCCGGCGTCGCCCGCACGGGGAACACCGTCAGGGCGTATGTCCCGCTGTTCGGCGACGGCGCCGGACACTGGGGCACCAGCAACACCACAGAGGTGACGACCAGGCTGGAGGCGAAACGGCAAGGAGATCGCCGACGACTACGGCATCCCTCCGACCGACGGGCTCACCGAGTACACGGTTCCGGCAGAGGACACCGCGTACAAGCTGACCGTGGACAACTCCCGTGACCCGGGCGTGTATCCGGTCAGCACCCGGGTCCGTGCGGAGTGGACCTTCCGCTCGGCGAAGACCCCGGAGGACGAGTTCACCGGACTGCCGCTGTCGACGGTCCGCTTCAGCCCCGACCTGACCCTGGCCAGTACGGCGAAGGCGGGCAAGCGCTTCGAGGTGCCCTTCACCGTCGAGGGCGCGGCGGCGGGACAGCGCCCGGCGAAGCTCGCCTTCCAGGTGTCCTACGACGAGGGGAAGACCTGGCAGACGGCCAAGTCCGTGGGCGGCACGCACCTGTCGCTGAAGCACCCGGCGACGGCAGGCTCCGTCTCCCTGCGCGCGGAACTGACGGACCGGGCGGGCAACACCCTGTCCCAGACGATCGAAAGGGCCTACCTGACCACCCCGTAACCCCTGTACGCACCTGCCCGGGACAGCCTCGCAGCTGTCCCGGGCAGTCGTGCTCACCTGGGCGACCGGGACCCAACAGGCGGCGGATCCAGGCCTGTTGGGGCCGATGATTCACATGAGGTGAGCTGCGGGGATTAACGTGGACGTCCACGACCGGTGTTCGAACCGTTCGGCGGGTTTCCCCGTCGCGCACACGCAGGAGCGTTCATGGCTGATCAGGCAGAGAACTCCGAGCAGTCCGAACAGGAGGCCTTGCCCAAGATCGACACCTCTGTGCCGCAGTCGGCCCGGATCTGGAACTACTGGCTGGGCGGCAAGGACAACTACGAGGTCGACCGGGTGGCCGGTGACGCCTTCCGCGAGATCTTCCCCGGCATCGAGACCGGCGCCCGCGCGGCGCGGTACTTCCTCGCCCGCGCCGTCCGTCATCTGGCCGGTGAGGAGGGCATCCGGCAGTTCCTGGACATAGGCACCGGGCTGCCGAACGTCGACAACACCCACCAGATCGCCCAGCGGGTGGCCCCGGAGTCCCGGATCGTCTACGTGGACAACGACCCGCTGGTGCTGGCCCATGCCCGCGCGCTGCTGACCAGCACCTCGGAGGGGGTCACCAACTACGTCGACGCCGACCTGCGCGACCCCGCCACGATCCTGCGGGAGGCCGGGAAGACCCTGGACTTCGACAAGCCCGTCGCCCTCATGCTGATGGGCATCCTCGGCCACATCGAGGACCACGACGAGGCGTGCTCGATCGTGCGGGAGCTGGTGGCCGGGCTGCCCTCCGGCAGCTTCCTCGTGCAGTACGACAGCACCGCCACCAGCGAGGCCTACGTCCAGGCCATCCAGCAGTACAACGAGGGCGGTTCGATCCCCTACATCCTCCGCAGCCCCGAGCAGCTCGCGCGCTACTTCGACGGACTGGAACTGCTCGAACCGGGCGTGGCGTCGTGCTCGCGCTGGCGCCCCGACACCGAGGCGTTGGGCCTTCCCGCGGAGGTGCACCAGTACGGCGGTGTGGCGCGCAAGAGCTGAGACCGCTCCCGGCGTGAGGTCAGGTCTCCTGGAGGATGCGGTGCAGGATCGTGGGCGTCTCGTCCGGTGACTCGGCCTCGACCGCCAGGCGGTTCATGGCGTCCCAATAGCACTCGATCTCGGCGGGACGGTCGGGATAGAGGCCGGTGGCGAGTTGTTCGAGGTAGACGACGTCGGGCAACTCGCTGCCGGGCAGCCGCACGATGGTGATCGGGCCGCCCTCGGCCGAGTGGCCGCCGGAGAGGAACGGCAGGATCTGGACGGAGACCTGCGGGAACCGGCAGATGTCGATGAGATGCCTGAGCTGGGCGCGCATCGTGGAGCTGCCGCCCACGGGCCGCCGTAGCGCCGCCTCGTCGAGCACCGCCCAGAGCCTGGTCGCCGGCTGCCTGTGCAGGATCCGCTGCCGGGACATCCGTAACGCGACACGTCGTTCGATCTCCTCCGGCGACGCGTCCGCGTGGGCCAGCCGGAGGGCGGCACGGGCGTAGTCGGGGGTCTGCAGCAGGACGGGAACACGCTGGACCTCGAAGCAGCGGACGAGACTCGCCGCCTGTTCGGCCGCGAGGTAGTTCTGCATCCAGGCCGGCACCACATCGTTGAAGTACTGCCACCAGGCAGGGGTGTTGGACTCCTCGACCAAGGCCAGCAGGGTGGCGCGTTCGGCCTCGCCCGCCACGCCGTAGAGAGTGAGCAGATCCTCCACGTCCCGCAGCTTGACGCCGTGACGGCCGGCCTCCATACGACTGATCTTCGACCGTGAGCCGCGGATGGCATGCCCGGCATCCTCACGGGAGACCCCCCGCTCCTCCCGCAGCCTGCGCAGCCGCGCGCCCAGCAGCAGCCGCGGCACCATGGGCCCGGCCGACCGCCCGCCCAGGATCACGCTGTCGATCGGTGTTCCTGCGGACCTATGGGCACCCATGGGCACTTCTCCCTGCGGTGGAACGCGACTGTGCACACGTACAGACACTGCGAGTTGCCATCGTAGGGGCTCACGGCCCGGCTCGGATCGGATCGGGACCCGGAAGCGGGCCTACGCGCTGTCGGCCGCCGCGGTGCTCGGGGTCGGACCGCCCCGGGTGCCCGCCGTGCCCGAGCTGCCGAACCGGATGCCCTTGGCCTCCTTGCCGACGGCGCTCAGCACGATCACCACGGCCAGGGCCGGTACCACGGTCCACGCCATCGCCGCCGGGTAGCCGTGCCGTTCGGCGAGGGCTTCCTGGATGGGCAGGTTGAGGGCGGCGATCAGGTTCCCGAGCTGATAGGTGACACCGGGGTAGAAGCCGCGGATCGCGTCCGGGCTCATCTCGGTCAGGTGCGCCGGGATGACACCCCAGGCTCCCTGGACGCACATCTGCATCAGGAAGGAGGAGAGCATCAGCCAGCCCACGGTCGTCGACAGCACGAAGAAGGGCACCACGACCAGACCACCGGCCGCCGCGATCATGATCGTGCGACGGCGCCCCAGCCTCTCGGAGAAGGCACCGAGCAGCGCGCCTCCGATCATGGCGCCGATGTTGTAGACGACGGCGATGGCGATGGAGGTGTCCGGGGACAGACCCAGGCCCTTCTTGACGAAGGTCGGATAGATGTCCTGAGTGCCGTGCGACATCCAGTTGAAGGCGGTCATCAACGCCACGAGGTACACGAAACGCTTCAGCACGGCCGGGTCCCTGAACACCTGGTACGCGGGGGTGCGGTTGAGCTTGACGCTCTTCTCCCACACCTCGCTCTCCTCCACCCGGCTGCGCACCCACAGGGCGACCAGGGCGGGCACCAGGCTGAAGGCGAACAACCCGCGCCAGCCGAAGACGGGTTCGATGACGAAGAACGCCACGGCGGCGAGCAGATATCCCAGCGAGTAGCCGCTCTGCAGGAGGCCCGACCAGAAGCCGCGCCGCTCGGCGGGGATCTTCTCCATCGCGAGAGCCGCGCCCAGGCCCCACTCGCCGCCCATGCCGATGCCGTACAGCAGACGCAGCACCAGCAGCACGGCGTAGTTGGGCGCGAAGGCGCAGGCGAATCCGACGATCGAGTAGAAGACCACGTCGACCATGAGCGGGAGCCGGCGGCCACGGCGGTCCGCCCACATGCCGAAGACGAAGGCCCCGACCGGACGCATCACGAGGGTGGCGGTGGTGAGGAAGGCCATGTCGGTGAGGGAGACATGGAAGTCGTCGGCTATCTCGCTGTAGACCAGGACCACCAGGAAGTAGTCGAACGCGTCCATCGCCCATCCCAGATAGGCGGCGACGAACGCGTTGCGCTGGTCCTTGGTGAGCCCCTTCGCCTGTTCCCGAACGGTATTCAGCATTCCGGCCCTTCCCACGGTTCCGCAGGTGAGGTTAGGTCCGGGCACCAAGACGAACAACGCATGCCGAGCAAAGCGAGAGCCACAATTGTCCCAAGCCGACGGCCCGTTCATCGGCCGAAGGCCGTCTACCCGTACCGGGCGCGGCCGGACACACTGAAGCGTCGGCCGCGGCCCTGCGCCCTCGGGAGGCTTCAGTGATCAGAGCACGCCGAAACGGCACCAGACGTCCACGGCTGATCGCCTCGGTGGTGAGCCTGCTCGTGGCGACCGCTCTCGCGGCGTCCGGCACCAGTGCGGCCGCGGCGCCCGAGACCGACGCGGCACCGGCCTCCGCCGCGGTGTCCGGCGCGGCCTCGGCCGTCGGGTCCCTGGGAATCGCCGGGACGTCCTGGGCCGTCGACGAGCGCACCGGGAAGCTGCGGGTACTCGCCGACTCCGCGGTCGCCGACGCGGACCTGGCCAGAATCCGCCGGGCCACCGGGCAATTCGCGGGCGCCGCGACCCTCGAACGGCTCGACGGTCGGCTGCGCACCCTCCTGTCGGGCGGCGACGGCATCCACACGGCCGGCCGGCGCTGCTCGGCGGGGGTCAACGTGCGCAGCGGCTCCACGTACTACTTCGTCACCGCCGGTCATTGCACCGACGGCATGCCCACCTGGTACACCAGCTCCGCCATGACCACGATGGTCGGCCCCACGACCGGCACCAGTTTCCCCGGCGACGACTTCGGTGTCGTCCGGTACTCCAACCCGGCGGTACCGCACCCCGGCACCATCGGAACCGTCGACGTCACGGGGACCGCGACCGCCTACGTCGGCCAGAGCGTCTGCCGCCGGGGAGCGACCACCGGCGTCCACTGCGGCAGGGTCACCGCGCTGAACGCGAGTGTCAACTACGGGGACGGAACCGTCGTCACGGGCTTGATCCAGACCAACATCTGCGCCGAGCCGGGCGACAGCGGCGGCCCGCTCCACGCCGGCGACAAGGTCCTCGGCATCCTCTCCGGCGGCTCCGGGAACTGTGCCTCGGGAGGGACCACCTACTACCAGCCGATCCAGGAAGTGCTGGCCGCCTACGGGCTGTCCGTGTACTGACGAGGCGTTGGACCCCGGCAGGATCAGCAGGTCAGAGATGGCCGCCATGCCCTCGAGCTCCCAGGGAGCAGCTGTTCACCAGGGTCGCGGTTTCCGCCCCGGCGGGCAGGGCCACGGTCCGGGAGGCGGGCGGCCGCCGGCCTGTGCCGAGCCAGCGTTCGAGAGCCGTGAACGCCGTGCGGTAGCAGGGCGCGAGGGGACGCAGCCGGTCCGGGAACACGTCGGCCAGGGCATCGGTGTGGGTGCCGCCCTCGATGCGGTAGTAGCGGTACAGACCGCCTCGTCCGGCGTCGCGCACCATACGGGCGTAGACATCGGAGTCCTGGCTGATCGGCAGCAGGACGTCCAGGGTGCCGTGCAGGGTGATCAGCGGCTTGCCGATCCGTCCGGTCAGGGCGATTTTCGCCACGGCCCGCCTCACCTCGTCGGGACGCGTCGCGTATTCGTAGTCGGTGTCGCAGGCCGGTGTCCCCGTCGTGCAGTACGGCGTACCCGCCTCTGTCGCCCCGTCGAAACCGGGGTCGAGCTCCTCGCGGTAGATGCGCTGGGTCAGGTCCCAGTAGACCTGGTGGTGATACGGCCAGAGGAACTCCGACCCGGCCGGGAACCCCGCGGCGTGCAGGGCCTCCCGCGCCTCCCGGGCGCGTCCGCCCCCGGCGGCGTACACCGGGTAGTGGCGCAGCGCCTCGGGCAGGAAGTCCAGCAGGGTGGGCCCGTCGGGGCGCCACAAGGTGCCCTCCCAGTCGACTCCGCCGTCATAGAGCTCGGGACGGTTCTCCAATTGCCAGCGCACCAGGTATCCGCCGTTGGACATGCCGGTCACCAGGGTGCGCGAGGGCGGACGGTGGTAGCGCGCGGCGACCGTGACCCGGGCGGCTCGGGTGAGCTGGGTGAGCCGGGCGTTCCACTCGGCGATGGCGTCACCCGGCGTCTTCCCGTCCCGGTAGAAGGCGAGGCCGGTGTTGCCCTTGTCGGTGGCGGCGTACGCATAGCCGCGGGACAGCACCGAGTCGGCGATGGCCCGGTCGTTGGCGTACTGCTCACGGTTGCCGGGGGTGCCGGCGACCACCAGGCCGCCGTTCCACCGGTCGGGCAGCCGGATGACGAACTGCGAGTCGTGTCTCCAGCCGTGGTTGGTGTTCGTGGTGGAGGTGTCGGGGAAGTAGCCGTCGATCTGCATGCCCGGAACTCCGCCGGGGACGGCCAGGTCCTTCTGTGTCAGCCCGGCCCAGTCGGCCGGGTCGGTGTGCCCCGACGCGACCGTGCCGGCCGTGGTCAACTCGGCCAGACACGCCACCTGTTGACGCTCGGCCCCGGGCACGCGCAACTGCGCCTGGTGCGCGCAGTGCCCGCCCGGATTTCCCGATGCGGCGGTGGCGGACGTGGGAGTGAGCACGAGAGCAGCCACGGCGAGGGCCGTGGGAACGCGGTGTTGCCAGGAGCCTGACGGAGAGCTGGGGGACAGACGCATCAGTGTGCCTCCGAGGACGCTGCAGGGATGCGCGGGAGACTAGGGCGCCCCACCCGCCTCAGACATGGGTCGGCCAACCACCGTCGGCCTTACGGCGATGGTGCGGGACACCACCCCGGACCGGGCGGCAGGTCCTGCCCGGCCGAGCGCGAGAGCGATTATGGGCGGCCGTCACACAGCGCTTCCCTCGGTCCTGGCTGTTCAGCCCATGCCAAGGCCGGCGGACGCGCCCCGATGATGCACGGCAACCGACCAACGGGCCCGGCCGTGCATCAGGAGCCCGTGCATCAGGAGCCCGTGTATCAGGAGGCAGTCGTCATGGGACCGTCGCATCCTCCGTTCCGCTTCACGAAGGGCCGCAGCCTCGTCAGAGGCATCCGCCGCCGGGTCGCCGCCGCCGCGGGCACCCTGGCCCTCACAGCCGGCCTGGTCGCCATGGGCCCGCAGGCGTCCGCCGCGGGCCTGACCCAGGTCACCGGCTTCGGCACCAACCCCGGCAACCTGTCCATGTACGCCTATGCGCCGGACGCCCTGCCGTCCGGCGCCCCGCTCGTGGTCGCCCTGCACGGCTGCACCCAGAGCGCGAGCGACTACTACGCCCACTCCGGCTGGCCGAAGTTCGCCGACCGCTACGGCTTCGCGCTGGTCCTCCCCCAGACGAGCAGCGCCAACAACGCCAACTCCTGCTTCAACTGGTTCGAGCCGGGGGACAGTTCGCGCGGTCGGGGCGAGGCACTGTCGATCAGGCAGATGGTCGACAAGGCCGTCTCGCAGTACGGCAGCGACAGCCGGCAGGTCTACGTCACCGGCCTGTCCGCCGGCGGCGGCATGACCGCGAACCTGCTGGCCGCCTACCCCGACGTCTTCGCGGCCGGCGCCATCGACTCCGGTCTGCCCGCGTACTGCGCGACCACCGTCTCCGCGGCGTACACCTGCATGTACAGCCCACCGGACAGGACGCCCGCCCAGTGGGGCGACCTGGTGCGTTCCGCGGCTCCCGCCGGCACCGCATCTTGGCCGCGCGTCGCGATCTGGCAGGGCTCCGCCGACACCACGGTCCGGCCCGCCAACGCCACCGAGCTGCGCGACCAGTGGACCGACGTGTGGGGCATCGGCCAGACGCCTTCGCGCACCGAAAGCCTGAGCGGGGGCACCACGCTGACCGCCTACGACGACACCTCCGGCCGACCCGCGGTCGAGGTCTACTCGATCGCCGGCATGGCGCACGGGCTCGCGGTCGACCCGGGCAGCGGCACCGAGCAGTGCGGCGCCACCGGCACGTACTACCTCGACACCATCTGCTCCAGCTACCACACCCTGCACTTCTGGGGCCTGGACGGCCACGACCAGGGCACCGGCGCCCTGCCCGCGCCCACGGGACTGACGGTCACCGGGACCACCGGCACCACCGCGGCCCTGAGCTGGAACGCGGTGCCGGACGCGGCCTCGTACAGCGTCTACCGAGACGGCAGGAAGGCGGGCACTACCGGGTCGACCGCCTACACCGACACCGGCCTGACCGCAGGCACGACGTACGGCTACACCGTGGCGGCCGTGGACGCGGCAGGCGCGCCGGGCGCGGTCTCCGGCCCGGTGACCGCATCCACCACCGGGTTCACACCCACGTGTCATACGGCGAGCAACTACGACCACACGGTCGCCGGCCGCGCCCATCAGAGCGACGGCCAGACCTATGCCAACGGCTCCGACGAGCCCATGGGCCTGTGGAACACGTTCACCGGGCACACCCTCGAGCAGACCGCGCCCGGCTACTACGTCGTGGCCGACTCCGGCTGCCCGGCCTGATCCCGAACCTGTCGATACATCGGGTGTATCGGGGAACAGGGACCCGCCTGAATCGCTCTGAATCCACCTCCGTGCACACAAGGTGCGGTCGAAGTCATTGACTCCTCCGATGTATTGGTGTTGCCTCCCGACCGGATCGACCTCCACTCCCGGAACGGAAAGGACGCCCGATGAACAGGAGATCCGTCTTACGGACAGCGGCCGGACTGCTGGTCGGCGGCCCCGCACTCGCCCTCCCCCGGCCCGCCGGCGCGACGGTGGCCGCCGACCCGACCGACGGCTGGAGGCAGACGTCGTTCAGCTACAGCTGGCAGAAGCCCTGGAACCTCGATCTGAGCGAGCGTCACAGCTACAGCGGCGGAGTCCACCGGATGTGGGTGTACGCCACCGACGAGCCCTTCGAGGAGGGCAGTTCCACCGACCCGCGCACCGAGATGCGCTGGAAGGCCGACTACAAGACGGGCGATCACATGTGGGACGCCGACGTCTATCTCCCCTCCGGCTCGGACGGCGCCTCCTTCGTGCAGATCCTGCGGAGCGTCCACCCCTCCGGGACTCCGGCCACCGACATCATGCTCAACGTCTACGACACGGGCGGGGGCACCGTGCGCCGCTACGACGGCACGGTCCTCAAGACTGGGGCCTACAACACCTGGTTCAACGTGAAGATCGCCCACCAGGCGAGCACAGGAACGGGCACGATCAAGGTCTGGTTCGACGACGCCCTGGTCCTGACGGTCGCCGACCGGGGCCCGGCCACCCGCTACTTCAAGAACGGCGTCTACAACCACGGCTCGGGGCGCGTGGAGGCCCGTTTCCGCAACATCCAGTACTGGACGCGGTGATCTCGACGGACCGACAGAGCTGATCAGGAACCGGCAAGGAAGGTGACACGCACCTTCCGTTGAGGATTGTCCCTGTTGGTGTCCACCAGGCACACCGACTGCCAAGTCCCCAGCTCCAGCTGCCCGTTCACCACCGGCAGCGTCGCGTGGGGCGGGACGATCGCCGGGAGGACGTGGTCGCGGCCGTGGCCGGGGCTGCCGTGGCGGTGCTGCCAGCGGTCGTCGGCGGGGAGGAGGGTATGCAGGGCGGCGAGGAGGTCGTCGTCGCTGCCGGCACCGGTCTCGATGAGCGCGACGCCGGCTGTCGCGTGCGGGATGAAGACGTTGAGGAGGCCGTCGCGGCCTGCGGCGACCTCCCTCAGGAAGGCCTCACAGTCGCCGGTGAGGTCGACGATCCGCTCCGACGAACCGGAGGCGACGTTCAGGACTCGGGTGGTGAAAGCGTCTGCCATGCCCCCATCCTCACCCCTGAGGCCGGATTCACTCGTCATTCCTGGACCACCCCGCAATACGGCGGGTCCAGTCCGCGAGACGCCATTGACCGTGGACACGCCGAATGGCTAGCTTCGGCCGCATGTTGCGTTCAGTCCTGCTCACCACGCGCGGTCACATCGACCTGCTGCGGGTGGCCTCCGCCGCGTGTCGCCGCGGCTGCTGACGCCTTCCTCCCCACTTTTCCCGCACCCTCGTTCCGCCGACGGGCACGCACGCTGATCCGTGCCGTGTTCAGGCGGCGTCGAGGCGTGCCCCTCTCCGGTCGCTCTCCCCCTCCGTGGAGCATCATGAGCATCAGCCACGCCCCGCCAGGTTCCCCTGAAACCGACATTCCGGAAACCTCCCACCCGGACGCCGCCGAGCCCACTGCCCCCGGCCCCGTTCCCGACCTCGACCTCGACCTCGACCTCGACCTCGAACCGATCGTCCCCAGCTCCTCCCGCCGCACCCGCGTCCCCCGCTGGCTGCGCCGCACCACCGGTCCGGTCCTGCTGCTGGCGCTGTGGCAACTCCTCAGCAGCACCGGCGTGTTGACCGCCGACGTCCTCGCCTCCCCCGGCCGTATCGCCCAGGTCGCGGGTGATCTGATCTCGGACGGTTCGCTGACCTCGGCGATGACGACCTCGTTGCAGCGGGTCGCGGGAGGACTGCTCCTCGGCGCCCTCATCGGCACCGGACTCGCCCTCGTCTCAGGTCTGTTCCGGATCGGCGAGGACATCGTGGACGCCCCGGTGCAGATGCTGCGGACCGTGCCGTTCGTCGGTCTGATCCCGCTGTTCATCATCTGGTTCGGCATCGGCGAGGCCCCGAAGATCGCCATCATCACCCTCGGCGTGACCTTTCCGCTCTACCTCAACGTCTACGCGGGCATCCGTGGCGTGGACGCCCAGCTGATCGAGGCCGGGGAGTCCCTCGGGCTCTCGCGGTGGGGGCTCGTACGGCATGTCATCCTGCCCGGCGCACTGCCCGGCGCCATGACCGGTCTGCGCTACTCGCTCGGCATTTCCTGGCTCGCGCTCGTCTTCGCCGAGCAGGTCAACGCGGACTCCGGCATCGGCTTCCTGATGGTGCAGGCGCGGGACTTCCTGCGCACCGACGTCATCGTGGTCTGCCTGATCGTCTACGCCTTCCTCGGCCTGCTGGCCGACTTCGTCGTCCGCTCCCTCGAAAGGCTGCTGCTGCAATGGCGACCGACGTTCACCGGCCGGTGAACCACCAGGTGACCGAGAAATCCACGGCTGAGAGTTCCCCTGTCGAGGAGTCCAAGCTTGATGCATCCAAGGCGCAGGCACCCCGCCCCGCGCAGGCCGTGCGCGTCGAAGGGCTGACCCGCTCCTTCGACGGCCGTGCCGTCATCGACGATCTCCGACTCGACGTCCGCGCAGGCGAGTTCGTGGCCCTGCTGGGCCGCAGCGGCTGTGGCAAGTCCACCCTGCTGCGTATCCTCGCCGGACTCGACCGGGACATCGAGGGCACCGTCCTGGTTCCGCGCCGCAAGGCCGTCGCCTTCCAGGCACCCCGGCTGATGCCGTGGAAGAAGGTGTGGCGCAACGTCCTGCTCGGCCTGCCGGGCAAGCCCGCGCGCGCCGTCGCCGACCAGGCCCTGGGGGAGGTCGGCCTGAGCCACCGCACGGACGCCTGGCCCAAGACCCTCTCCGGTGGTGAGGCCCAACGCGCCTCGCTTGCACGGGCGTTGGTGCGTGAGCCCGATCTCCTGCTGCTGGACGAGCCGTTCGGCGCGCTCGACGCCCTCACCCGGATCAAGGCCCAGCGTCTGGTCGGGGAGTTGTGGCAGCGGCGCGGCTGCGCGGTGCTGCTCGTGACGCACGACGTCGAGGAGGCCGTGCTGCTCGCCGACCGGGTCCTGGTCATGGACGAGGGCGTCATCGCGCACGAGCAGACGATCGACCTCGACCGGCCGCGCGACATCGCCGATCCCCGGTTCGCGGAAATCCGAGGCCAGCTCCTGGAGCGCCTGGGCGTCGACACCGCAGCCGCCTGAACTCCCCCCTTTCTACAAGTCAAGTTCCACAGAACGGATCCCCCATGCGACGTCGCCTCGCCCCCGCCGCACTGCTCCTCCCCTTCGCCCTTCTGCTCACCGCCTGCGGCGGAAACGCCACCGCCGGCACGGGCTCCGACACCGACGGCAAGGGCTCGCTCACGCTTAACGTCGGTGACCAGAAGGGCGGTTCGGAGGCGATCCTGCGGGCCGCCGGGGAGCTCGACAACCTCGACTACAAGATCAAGTGGTCGACCTTCACCTCCGGCCCGCCGCTTCTGGAGGCCGTCAACGCCAAGGCCGTCGACATCGGCGGCGTCGGCAACACCCCGCCGGTGTTCGCGGCCGGCGCCGACTCGAAGATCACGGTGGTGGCGGCCTGGCACGGTACGTCGAAGGGTGACGCCATCCTCGTACCGAACGACTCCAAGCTGACCGGTCCGGCGCAGCTGAAGGGCAAGTCCGTCGCCGTGGCGCAGGGTTCGTCCGCCAACTACCAACTGGTCGCCTCCCTCAGGAAGGCCGGGCTCGGCCTGGGGGACGTGAAGGTCAAGTACCTCCAGCCGGCCGACGCCCTGGCCGCGTTCACCTCCGGCAAGGTCGACGCGTGGGCGGTGTGGGACCCGTACACCTCGCAGATCCTCCAGGCGAAGCAGGGTCGCGTGCTGACCACCGGGGACGGCGTCACCAACGGCCTCACCTTCCAGGTGGCGGCGCCGAGCGCGCTGAAGGACAAGAAGAAGGTCGCCGCGATCAACGACTACCTGGAGCGGCTGCGACGCGCCTACAAGTGGGTCTACTCCCACGAGCCGGAGTGGGCGAAGGTCTGGGCGAAGGAGACCGGGCTGCCCGAGGACGTGGCGCTGGCCGCGGTGAAGCGCACCTACACCACCCGGGTCGCGGTGGCGGTGGACCAGCGGCTCATCGCCTCCGAACAGGAGATCGCGGACACCTTCACCGGGCTGAAGCTCATCCCCCGCAAGGTCGACTTCGGCGACTTCACGGACGCACGGTTCAACGGCGACCTCCCGCCGTCCACCGCCACGCCCCGCCCCTCGGAGACGGACTGACACGGTCTGACGACGTCACCGGCCCCTGCGGGCGCGCGGGAAGATCCAGGGCCTCCGCACCGTTGGTAGAAAGGTGAACAACTTCCGCGAGGTCGAGGTAGTCGTCATAGGCGCTGGTCAGGCCGGTCTGTCCAGCGCCTATCACCTGCGCCGGACCGGTTTCGAGCCGGAAGGCGACTTCGTGGTGCTGGACCACTCCCCCGCCCCCGGCGGCGCCTGGCAGTTCCGGTGGCCCTCGCTGACGTACGGCAAGGTCCACGGCATGCACGCGCTGCCGGGGATGGAACTCACCGACGCCGATCCGGAACGGCCGTCGGCGGAGGTGATCGCCGAGTACTTCACGGCGTACGAGCGCAGTTTCGACCTTCGGGTACGGCGGCCCGTCGACGTCCGTGCCGTACGCGAGGGCGACGACGGGCGGCTGCTCGTCGAGACCTCGGACGGGACCTGGTCGACACGGGCGCTGATCAACGCCACCGGCACCTGGGACCGGCCGTTCTGGCCGCGCTATCCCGGCCAGGAGACCTTCCGGGGGCGGCAGTTGCACACCGCGCAGTACCCGGGGCCCGAGGCGTTCGCCGGGCTGCGGGTGGTCGTGGTGGGCGGGGGCGCGTCCGGCACCCAGCACCTCATGGAGCTCGCCCCGTATGCGGCCGCCACCACGTGGGTGACCAGGCGTGAGCCCGTCTTCCGCGAGGGCCCCTTCAGCGAGGACGTCGGCCGGGAGGCCGTGGCGCTCGTCGAGGAGCGGGTACGGCAGGGGCTGCCGCCGAAGAGCGTGGTGTCGGTGACCGGGCTTCCGCTCAACGACGCGGTCCGGCAGGCGATCACGGACGGGGTCCTGGACCGGCAGCCGATGTTCGACCGGATCACTCCCGAGGGTGTGGAGTGGAACGACGGGCGGCATCTGGAGGCCGATGTGATCCTCTGGGCGACCGGGTTCCGGGCCGCCATCGATCACCTTGCTCCGCTGAAGCTGCGCGAGCCGGGTGGCGGGATCCGGGTCGAGGGCACGCGCGCGGTCGCCGACCCGCGGGTCCATCTCGTCGGCTACGGCCCGTCGGCGAGCACCATCGGCGCCAACCGCGCGGGCCGTGCGGCCGTGCGCGACATCAGGCGGCTGCTGACGACGGAACCGGTCGCTGCCTGACGCTCCGTCACCGTCACCCCGCCTTGGCCGACTTCTTCTGGTTGTTGTTGAACTCGGCCACGTTGCGCCGGTGTTCCTCGAAGCTGTTCGTGAAGCGGGTGTCCCCCGGCTTGACCGTCACGAAGTACAGCCAGTCCCCCGGGGGCGGGCTGATCGCCGCGCGCATCGCGTCCTCGCCCGGGTTGTCGATCGGGGTCGGCGGCAGACCCATGCGCTGGTACGAGTTGTAGGGGCTTTCGATCTTGAGGTCGGCGCTGGTCGTTCTCAGCGTGGAGCGGTTCAGCGCGTAATTGATGGTGGAGTCCATCTGCAACGGCATCCCGCGCTCCAGGCGGTTGAAGATGACCCTGGCCACCTTCCCCATGTCGGCCCTGGTCGCGGCCTCCGCCTGGATGATGCTCGCGATGGTGACGGCCTGGTAGACGTTCATCGCGTTGCGCTGGGCGCCGGCCGCGACGGGGGCGCCCTTGAACTTCCGGTTCGCGGTGTCGACCATGAACGAGAGCAGCCCCTCGGGCGTCGTCTTCCTCCCGTTGCGCTCCAGCGGATACGTCGCCGGGAAGAGGTAACCCTCCGGGTTGCCCTCCGCTTCGTTGGGCAGCTTGAGGTGCACCTTGGCCACGGACTTCTTGGCGGTGCCCGGGGGCTGGGCGAGGGCCTTGTCCACGGCGTCGTAGATCTGTCCGGCCCGCCAGCCCTCCGGGATCACCAGCGTGGCGGGCTTCCTCTCCCCCTCGCTCTCCAGGCTCAGCAGCGGTACCGCCACGGCGGTGCCTGCCACGACGGCCCCGGTCGCGATGAGGACGAATCGGCCCCGGCGCGTCAGTCGAATCGTGCTCCGTGGCGGAGTGTTCTTGTGCATGCGGGCACGGTAACCCGCATATCGTCATAAACCAGGCATATCTTCGGCTTGTCGGGTTCGGTTCAGCTGGTCGGTTCCAGCTGTGCGTCCCCGTGTGCAGGGTCCAGTCGGGCGTCCCGGCGTACGAGCTCCGCGTACCGTCCGTCCTGTTCCAGCAGTTCCTCGTGCGTACCGCGTTCGGCCACCCGGCCGGAGTCGAGGACCACGATCTGGTCGGCGTCGCGGATGGTGGACAGGCGGTGCGCGATGGTGAGGGTGGTGCGGTTGGCCGAGAGCGCGTCGATGGCCTCCTGCACGGCATGCTCGGTCCGGGTGTCCAGCGCGCTGGTCGCCTCGTCCAGGATGAGCACGGGCGGGTCTCGCAGAATGGTCCGGGCGATCGCCAGGCGCTGCTTCTCACCACCGGAGAACCGGTGGCCGCGCTCGCCGACCACCGTGTCGTACCCGTCCGGCAGCGAGGCGATGTGCTCGTGGATCTGGGCCGCCCGCGCCGCCTGCTCGATCTCCTCGTCGGTCGCGTCCGGTTTGGCGAACCGGAGGTTGTCGGCGACCGTGGCGTGGAAGAGGTACGTCTCCTGGGAGACGACCCCGATGGCGCGCGCCAGGGTGTCGAAGTCGAGGTCGCGGACGTCGACCCCGTCGAGGGTGACCCGGCCGCCCGTCACGTCGTAGAGCCGCGGGACGAGATAGCCGAGCGTGGACTTGCCGGCGCCGGTCGGGCCGACGACCGCGAGACTGCTGCCCGCGGGGACGTCGATGTCGATGCCGCCGAGTATGGGACCGCGCTTGTCATCGTCGTCGTATCGGAACTCCACGTCCTCCAGGCGGACCTCGCCCTTGACGCGGTCGAGGTGGACCGGGTCCTCCCGCTCGGTGATGTCGATCGGCAGGTCGAGGTACTCGAAGATGCGCTGGAAGAGCGCGAGCGAGGTCTGGATCTGGACGCCGGTCGACAGGAGGCTCACGGCCGGACGGAACAGGCCCTGCTGGAGCGAGACGAAGGCGACGATGGTGCCGATGGAGATGTCCGGGCCGCCGGTCTGGAGGGCGAAGCCCGCGGTCCAGTAGATGATGGCGGGCATCGCGGACATGACGATCCCGATGACGGCCATGCGCCAGCGGCCGGCCATGTTCGACCGCACTTCGAGGTCGACCAGCCCCTCGGACTCGTCGGCGAAGGACCGGGTGAGCGAGTCGGAGCGGCCCATGGTGCGGCCGAGCAGGATGCCGCTGACGGAGAGCGACTCGGTGACGGTCGCGGCCATCGCGGCCATCTGCTTCTGGCGCTGAGTGACGATCTTCTTGCGTTCCTTGCCGACCCGGCGGCTGATCCACACGAACACCGGGAGCAGCAGCAGCGAGACGACGGTCAGGCGCCAGTCGAGGGCGATCATCGCGACGATCGTGGCGATGACGCTGGTCAGGTTGGAGACCAGGGACGTGGCGGTCGAGGTGACCGTGGCCTGCATGCCGCCGATGTCGTTGGCGATGCGCGACTGCACCTCGCCGGTGCGGGTGCGGGTGAAGAACGCGAGCGACATGCGCTGCAGGCGGCCGTAGACCGCGGTGCGCAGGTCGTGCATGACGCGCTGGCCGACCGTCGTGGAGATCAGGGTCTGCAGGACGCCGAAGATGCCGGTGAGGACGGCACTGAGGATCATGCCCAGCGCGAGCAGGCTGAGCAGTCCGGTGCGGCCCTCGGGGATGGCCACGTCCAGCGTTTCCTTCAGCAGGAACGGGGTGGCCACGGTGACGAGGGAGGAGGCGCCGACCAGCAGGCCGACCACGGCGAGCTTGGCGCGGTAGGGCTTGAAGAGCCGGAGGATGCGGCGCACCTGACGGGGTTGGTCGGTCGAGGTGCCCGGGGTGGGGGTCCAGTCGATGTGATCGCGGGGCATGGTCTCCTACGGAGGGTGAGGCGATGAGGACCAGCGGAGCCTAGCTCATTGTTACCTATGCTCACAATGAATTAGGTCCTGATATTGTTCCCGCATGAACACGTCCGATTCCGACAGCCTGCTCGCCGAGCAGTTGCTCAGGCTCACGCGCCGGGTGCACCGCATCCAGAAGCGCCAGCTTCATGAGCGCGGTCTCGGCGTGACTCCGGCCCAGTCCCGGTTGCTGCGCACCCTCGCGCACTGGGAGACGCCACCCCGCATGGCCGATCTCGCGGAGCGGCTGGAGGTGGTTCCGCGTGCGGTGACCACGCTCGTCGACGGGCTGGAAGCGAGCGGCAAGGTGCGCCGGGTGCCCGATCCGGCCAATCGCCGGGTGATCCGCATAGAACTGACCGAGGACGGTCTCAAAACCCTTCAGGGCTTGAGGGATGTGCGCCGGGCCGCCGCGGAGGAGATCCTCGCACCGCTGACGGATGAGCAGCGGGACGTACTCGGCGGATTGCTGGACACGCTGATGGACGGGCAGCACTGACGAACAGGCCGCGGCCACCGCTCCGTACGACGGGAGCGGTGGCCGCGGCCTGGTCCGCGGGCGTGTCAACCGACCTCGGAGGCAGGCTCCTTGGCGGGCTCGACCGGCATCGGTTCTTCCGCAACGGTGGGCACGGTCTCGCCGCCCAGCACCTTCTTCGCCCGTTCGATGTCCAGCGCTCCCTCCCAGCGGGAGACCGCGAAGACGGCGACGCAGTTGCCGAGCAGGTTCGTCACGACGCGCATCGAGTCCATGATGCGGTCCACGCCGAGGAGCAGGGCGACGGCCCCGGCGGGGATGGCACCCAGCGAGGACGCCGTGGCGGACAGGGCGAGGAAGGCCGAGCCCGGGATGCCCGCCATGCCCTTGCTGGTCAGCATGAGCACCAGGACCACGGTGATCTGCTGGCTCAGGCTGAGGTCGACGCCCACCGCCTGGGCGATGAACAGCGTGCCGATGGAGAGGTAGAGCGAGGCGCCGTCGAGGTTGAAGGAGTAGCCGGTGGGCAGCACCAGGCCCACCGCGTCGTCGCGGGCGCCGGCCTTGCGCAGCTTCTGCATCACGCGCGGCATGACGGACTCGGTGGACGCGGTGCCGAGCGCGAGGAGCATCTCCTCACGGATGTAGCGCAGGAACTTCCAGAGGCTGAGCCCGGTGACCGCCTTGAGCGCGACGGCGAGCAGCACGATGAACAGCGCGGCGGCCGCGTAGCACAGGACGATCAGCTTGGCGTAGGTCTCGATGACGCCGAGGCCGTACTGGCCGATCAGGACGGCCATCGCGCCGAACACCGCGATCGGCGCGAGGCGCATCACGAAGCCCACGACCGCGAAGATGATCTCCTGGGCCTGCTCGATGGCGGGCAGCACCTGCGGGACCTTGGTGTGGCCGAGGTGCAGCAGCGCGGCGCCGACCAGACAGGCCAGGATGAGCACTTGGAGCAGGGAGTTCTCGGCGAAGGCGCCGATGAAACTGGTGGGCAGCGCGTTGACGATGAACTCGGTCGTCGAGGGAAGGTGCCCGCCGCCCGTCTTGGCGTCGACGGCGGCGGTGTTGAGCGTGGCCGGGTCGACGTGCATCCCCGAGCCGGGCTGGATCACGTTGGCGGCGACCAGACCGATGATCAGCGCGAGGGTGCTGGCGACCTCGAACCAGATCAGCGCCTTGAGCCCGATCCGGCCGAACGCCTTCAGGTCACCGGCCTTGGCGATGCCGACGACGACCACGCAGAACACGAGGGGCGAGATGATCGTCTTGATGAGCCGGGTGAAACCGTCGCCGAGCGGCTGCAGGTCCGAGGCGAAGCCGGGCCACAGCTTTCCGACGAGGACGCCGAGCACGAGCGCGCAGGCGACCTGCGCGAAGAGAGAGGTACGCAGTATGCGTGCGACGCGTCGTGGGGACGGGACGGACGGCGGCACGGGCACTCCTTGAGCGACGGGGGACGCGCAGAAGCATGGGGGATACTTCTGCGATACGGAAAGCGGCTTCCGTGGCGATCACTCTGGAGGGGCCGTTGATCGCGCGCAAGACCGTCGCGTTTCAGCCGCGTAAATCACGCCGCCTGTGACGCATCGCACACAACTCGCCTCAGCAGCCGCTGCGTTCGCCGGTCAGCACCCCCTGGACGGTGGTGAGAGAACGGTCGTAGCAGCCGGCCGAACCGCTGATCCGGTACTGCTCGCTCGTCGTGCCGACCGCGTGCCGCTGGTCGCGCGGGACGTTGATCGTGTACGTGGCGTCGCCCGCGTAGGTGTCGTCGAGCCGAGACCACGCCGTGGGGTGGCCCGCTCGGGTCACCGTGACCTCGGCACGGTCACCGAGGGTCAGCACGGTGCGCAGCCGGTCACCCGCGCCGATGGTGGTGGTGCCGTCCATCGTGTACGTGCGGTGGGCGCGGGTGGTGCGGGCCGGTCCGCGACCGTCGACGGTGACCGACTCGTCGTCCCTCCAGGTCGCCTTGAGCGCGTCGGGGTTCTCGCCGTCGCCCCAGCGGTGGGTGGACGTGTTCGCCAGCGAGCGGCGGACGGTGGTCATGACGCGGCCGTGCGAGGTGTCGACATATCCGGCGACGGTGAGCCGGTGGTCACCCTCGGTGTCCACGCGGTGTTCCGAACCCGGTGTGTACGTCGAGGAGTTGGCGAGGTCGCCGTTCTGGTGCGTGGTGAGCTTCCCGGTGACGTGCGCGCTCTTGGCGTCCTGCCAGACGAGGACGTTCACGGGGGCGCTCCAGCCCGGCTGCCCCTCGGGGACGCCGACGACCGCGACCTCCACGCGGTGCGGGCGCCCGTCGTTGAGGATCCCGGCGAAGGGGGTCAGGTCGTATTCGATCGGCTTGATGTCGAAGGCGCGGGGGCCCGGGACGACGTACCAGAGAAAGGGATTGGACCAGCCACCCGTCCATACGGTCGGGAACGGAGCGGCGATCCCCGCGAGTCGGCCGTCGACCTTGATCTGCACCTCACGGTAGGGGCCGTCGTCGGCCTGGCAGGAGTACGGCGCTGCGGACGGCACCGTCAGGTACCAGTACTCCTCGCAGCCGCCGCCCGAACCGGTGGCGTACACCTCGGCGAGGATGCGCTCGCTGTTGCGCGGGGTGGTGACGGTGTTGTCGTCGAGCGTCAGCACACGGTCCGGCGCCGGGGCCTGTCGCCCCTCGTAGAACGTGAGCGTGACCTTCACGTCGATGATCCCGGTGTACGTGTCGTCGACGACGTTTCCGATGAGCATCTCGACGTCGTGACCGGTACGAAGGGTGTCGCTGTAGCGCGTGACGTCCTTCTCGACGGACCACTGGATACCGTCGGGCGAGGGCTGCGGTGTGGACGTACGGAACACCTCGACCCCGCCGATGTGCAGATACCCGAGCCGGTCGAACTGCCGTCCCCTGACCTTGCCGTCCATGCGCAGCACCACCTTGCTCCAGCGGTCGCCGCAGCCCTCGGGCGGTGTGTAGGTGCCGGTGTACGGGGTGAAATCGCGGAACTGCGCTTCGGCGACCGTGACGTGGCAGGACTTGCCAGAGGGTTTGGCGACGGGTGGTGCCGCGGTGACGGGGTCGTGCCAGTCGGTGCCGAACTCGGCGGGGAGGTCGGCGGATTGGGCCGCCGCGGAGGGATCCTCCGCGGGCTGGGCGGGTGTCGCCCCGAGCAGCGTGCTCGCCAGGAGGGTCGCCCCTGCGAGCATGGACATGACGATCCGTCTCTTCATGGCCGTGTTCTACGGCGAGTCGGGCATCCCCCGCAATGCCGCCTCCCCCGGCGACCTCAGGCCTGCAGGTCCGCCCTGTCCCCCATCACCACCACGGGATGCCGGTCCGGATCGAGCGTGCGCAGCAGATACCGCATCGCCGCCCTGGACACGCTGACACAGGCGGACGTACCACTGCCGTGGTCCATGTGCAGCCAGATGCCGCCGCCCTTGGCGTAACCCTGGGGCCGGGTCTGGTTGTTGGGCGGAGTGCCCTCGATCCGGTTGTAATCGATGGCGATGACGTAGTCGAAGTCGTGCCAGTAGGACCTGGACCACCAGCGTGGGGCCGCGATGGCGGCGGACCTCGTGTACGGCAGCCGGGCCCCGGGGTCCGGAAGCACACCGCCCGCGTCGCTGAGCGTGAACACACCGACGGGGCTGCGTTTGTCGCCCTCGTGGTGGCCGGTGGTCCAGCCCTTCCTGCCGTTGTGCGCGGGCCAGCTGCGGACACGGTCCCAGGCGGAACCGCGCTTGGTGTAGAGCACGACGGTGGCGTCCGCGGAGTCCTTGCCGTCGCCGTAGACCGCGACGACCTGGCGGGAAGCGGCGGGGATGCGGCGCTGGAGGCGGTCGCCGACGCCGGGGACGCGGGTCGGTCCGTCCGCGGGCTTGTCGGCCGCCTTGGTGCGGGTGTTGCCGGTGCCTGCCGGGCCCGGGCCGCCGCACCCTCCCAGGGGGATCAGCAGCGCTCCCAGGAGCATCGTCGTCACCACGGCACGTCGTGCGCCTCCGCCTCGCATCGCTCCATGGTCGCACCGCGGGCAGGGGAAAGCCGATTCCGCGAGCAGCCGGTTCTGTACGGCGCGGCGGAAAACCTGTTGCCTCCGACCACGCTCTGCCGCGACCCTTTCACGGTTTGCAGCCGCCGTGTGCGGCTCCCTCTCACCCCCTGACACGAGCCACTGGACGTCACCGTCATGCAGATCCAAGACCTTCCGTATCCCGACCCGGGTGTGCCCGACGCACGCTCGGGCTCCCGGTTCCTGTGGTGGCTCTTCAGGAACCAACTGGGCGGACAGCTCAAGTCACTTGCCTGGGGACTGCTGCACTTCCTCTCCATCTCCGCGCTGCCCCTCTGCGTCGGCGTGGCCGTCCAGGCGGTCGTCGACCACTCGGGTCGCCGACTCGCCCTCGCCGGCGGCCTGCTGGCGCTGTGCTGCATCGGCAGCGCGCTCGGCGACACCTACCTGCACCGCACCGCGGTCACCAACTGGATCACGGCCGCCGCGCGCGTCCAGCAGCTGCTGGCGCACAAGGCCGCCAACCTGGGCTCGGCGCTGACCCGGCGGGTCGCGGCCGGCGAGGTCGTGGCCGTCTCCACCGGCGACGTCGAGAAGATCGGCTGGTTCGTGGAGGCCTGGTCGCGGTTCACCGCGGCGGCGGTCACCATCGTCGTGGTCTGCGCCGGAATGGTCCTCTACCAGCCGCAGCTCGGCGGGGTGGTCGCCGTGGGCCTGCCGGTCCTGGCCCTCGCGGCGCTGCCGCTGCTGCCCCGGGCGACCCGACGCGCCGACTTCCAGCGCGAGAAGGCCGGCCGCGCCACCGAGCTGGCCTCCGACACCGTCGCCGGTCTGCGGGTGCTGCGCGGCATCGGCGGCGAGGAACTCTTCCTCGACCGCTACCGCAGGGCCTCCCAGGAGGTCCGCCACGCGGCCGTGCGCAGCGCCCGGATGTGGTCACTGATCGCCGCGATCCAGGTACTGCTGCCCGGACTGCTGCTGATCGCCGTCGTCTGGTACGGCGTCCACCTGGCCCGTCAGGGCCGCGTCGAGATCGGCGAACTGGTCGCCGTCTACAGCTCGGTCATGATCCTGTCCTATCCGCTGCGGCACTTCGAGGAGATCGCCATGGCGTACTCCTTCTCCCGGCCCTCGGCGACGCGGGCCGCCCGGGTGCTGTCGCT
This sequence comes from Streptomyces sp. SAI-127, assembly GCF_029894425.1. Taxonomy (NCBI): domain Bacteria; kingdom Bacillati; phylum Actinomycetota; class Actinomycetes; order Kitasatosporales; family Streptomycetaceae; genus Streptomyces; species Streptomyces sp. SAI-127. Next base: position 8,983,743 of record NZ_JARXYJ010000001.1, on the reverse strand, counting down.
GGAGCGGGCCATGTCCGCCGAAGGTTCGCGGGACAGGGCCGGGGACGGGGACTCCCTGCCGGCCGGGGATCTGTACGACCCGGCCACCGGTCTGCTCGCCCCTTCCGGCCGGCTCACCGCGGTGGTGTGCGGCGACCCGGACGCGGCGGGGCTGCTGGCCGAGCGCCTCGGCGGGCACCCTTCGGAAGAGGGCACGTCGGTGGTGCTGGGCGGGGTGCCGCTGGACGAGTTGCCGCTCGGATCGGCGCGCACCGCCGTCCTGGTCCAGGACAAGGACCCGGTTCTGCTCTCGGGGACCCTGCGCGAACTGCTCGACGTGCCCGCCTCGGGTGCTGTCGGCGCCGAGGAGGCGCTCGCGGCAGCGCAGTGCGCGGACGTGCTGACCGCCCTGGTCCAGGGGTCCTTGGGCGCCGAGGACCCCATGGACGCGCGCATCACCGAACGCGGGCGGTCCCTGTCGGGCGGCCAGCGCCAGCGGCTCGCCCTGGCCCGTTCCCTGTTCACCGACCCGGAGGTGCTCGTCCTGGACGAGCCGACCTCCGCCGTCGACTCGCACACCGAGGCACGGATCGCACAGGGAGTGCGGGACCTTCGGGCCGGGCGCACGACCGTGGTGTTCACCTCCTCGCCGCTGCTGCTGGACCACGCCGACCGCGTGGTGCTCGTACACGAGGGCGAGGTCGCGGCCGTCGGCGTGCACCGCGAACTGGTGCGCAAGGAACCGCGGTACCGGGCGGTCGTCACCCGCGAGACGGACGAAGAGGCCGCCCTCAACGACGTACTGAACGAACTGGAAGAGATCGAGGAGACCGCATGATCGGCGTGGCGCCACCGGCCTACGATCCGGCGGCACCGACGACGGCGAACACCCTGCCCGTCGGAGCCACCGCGACCGTACGCGCCTACGTGGCCGAACTGTTCCACCGGCACCGCCGCGCCTTCGCGCTCCTCGTCGGCGTCAACACCGTCTCGGTCGTGGCCTCGATGGTCGGGCCCTGGCTGCTCGGTGACCTCGTCGAGCGGGTGTCGGACGGGGCGAAGGAACTCCATCTGGAGCTGACGGCCGGGCTGTTCGTGATCGCCCTGATCATCCAGGCCGTGTTCGTACGAGAGGTGCGACTGCGCGGTTCGATGCTCGGCGAGCGCATGCTGGCCGACCTGCGCGAGGACTTCCTCGTACGGTCGGTCGGCCTGCCGCCGGGCGTCCTGGAGCGGGCCGGGACCGGTGACCTGCTGTCCCGGATCACGACGGACATCGACCGGCTCGGCAACGCGATGCGCGAGGCCGTGCCACAGCTGGCGATCGGCGTGGTGTGGGCGGCCCTGCTCCTCGGCGGGCTCGTGATCACCGCGCCGCCGCTGGCCGCCGCCGTGCTGCTCGCCCTGCCGGTGCTGGTGGCCGGCTGCCGCTGGTACTTCAAGCGGGCGCCGTCCGCCTACCGCTCGGAGGCCGCCGGGTACGCCGCCGTGGCCGCCGCGCTCGCGGAGACCGTGGACGCCGGACGCACCGTCGAGGCGCATCGGCTGAGCGCCCGCCGCATCGAGCTGTCGGAACGCCGGATCAAGGAGTGGACCGCCTGGGAGCGCTACACCCTGTGGCTGCGGTCGGTCCTCTTCCCGTGCATCAACGTCAGCCACGTGATGATCCTTTCGTCGGTGCTGATGGTCGGCGGGGTGTTCGTGCTCCAGGGCTGGATCGGGGTCGGCCAGCTGACGACGGGGGCGCTGATCGCGCAGATGCTCGTCGACCCGGTCGGGCTGATCCTGCGCTGGTACGACGAGCTCCAGGTGGCCCAGGTGTCGCTGGCCCGGCTGGTCGGGGTCCGGGACATCGAGCCTTCCAGTGGAGACGCCGGGCTCGCTCCCGACGGGCGGGACGTGCACGCGGACCGGGTGCACTTCGGCTACGTGGAGGGCGTGGACGTCTTGCGCAAGGTGTCCCTGGAGGTCGCCCCCGGCACGAGGCTGGCGCTGGTCGGCCCCTCGGGTGCCGGCAAGTCCACCCTGGGCCGTCTCCTGGCCGGGATCTACGCGCCCCGGGACGGCCGGATCACCCTCGGCGGCGCGGAACTGTCCCGGATGCCCGCCGAACGCGTCCGTGAGCACGTGGCCCTCGTCAACCAGGAGCACCACGTCTTCGTGGGCTCCCTGCGCGACAACCTCCTGCTCGCCCGGACGGACGCGACGGACGCCGAGCTCTGGGCGGCCCTCGGGGCGGTCGACGCGGACGGATGGGCGGGTGCGCTCGACGACGGTCTGGACACCGAGGTCGGCTCGGGCGGCCTGACCGTCACCCCGGCCCAGGCCCAGCAGGTCGCGCTGGCCCGGCTGGTGCTGGCCGACCCGCACACCCTGGTCCTGGACGAGGCGACGTCGTTGCTGGACCCCCGGGCCGCACGCCACCTGGAACGCTCCCTGGCCCGCGTCCTCGACGGCCGCACCGTGGTCGCCATCGCCCACCGCCTGCACACCGCCCACGACGCGGACGTCATCGCCGTCGTCGAGAACGGCCGCATCAGCGAACTGGGCAGCCATGACGAGCTCGTCGCGGCGGACGGGGCGTATGCGGCGCTGTGGAGGTCGTGGCACGGGTGAGGGGTGTGGGGGTGGGGTGAGGGGTGTGCCGGTGTGCGGGTGGGGGTGGGGTGCGGGTGCCGGGGACGAACGGTCCGACCCACACCCCGCCCCCTCCGACCACCCGCCCGACCCCACCCAGCCCCGCTCCACCGACCGCTCCGGCCGGCGCAGCGGCCCCGTGGCGTTGCGCCGTCCCGAAAGGGAGTGGAAGGCTGGACAGCAGCACCGGCTCTGGGAGCGCCCGCGGACGGCACGGTTCGACGGCGGGCGCGGCAAGTGCCCCGTGAGTCCGTGGCCCGCCCCGGGCCGCGGGAGGACCGGGTCCGTCCCCTTCACCTGGAGGTACCCGTGGACAGCTCCGACGGATGGGGAGACGACGTCTACCAGCCCGACGGCTCCGAGATCCAGGACGACGCGGGTCTGCTCGACGCGGAGGACACCCTGGAGGACGACGGAGTCGACGACCCCCTCGACCGTGGCTGGTCCCCGCCGGAGAGACCGTGGGCGGTGGAGCACAGCGGTGTGACGGCCGCGGAGCGCCGGCAGGGCGAGACGCTGGACCAACGGCTCGCGGAGGAGAGGCCCGACCTCGCGCCGGCCGACGGTGACGGCATCGGCGACTGCGACGGCTCCGACGGCGAGCTCCTGGACAACGAGGTCGGCGCGATGCGCTCCGGCCGTCTCGTGGCCCCCGACGAAGGGGCCCACGAGGACGAGGAGAGCGCGCTGATCGCCACGGACGTGGGCATCGACGGTGCCGCTGCGTCCGCGGAGGAGGCCGCGATGCACATCGTCGACGAGGAGCCCCTGTCCGGCTGACCACCGCGGCCCAGCCACCGGTCCCGCACCGCCCACCGCAGTGCCCACGCCCCGTCCCGCACCGCCGAAGGAGCAGCCATGCAGCAGGACAAGCAGCCCGACTACCACCCGGTCGTCTTCCGTGACCGCTCGGCCGGCTACGCGTTCCTGACCCGGTCCACCGCCACCAGCGACCGGACCATCGAGTGGGACGACGGCGAGACCTACCCGGTGGTGGACGTGGAGATCTCCTCCGAGAGCCACCCCTTCTACACCGGCAAGGCGCGGACGGTGGACTCCGAGGGACGTGTGGCCGCCTTCGAGAGGCGGTACGGAGGCGGGACCGGTCAGGGCAGCTGACGGAGGGATCCGGCGCCCCGGCCTCAGATGAAGTTGAGCGCCGCCGCGCAGCCCACTCCCCCGAGGAGCATGAACACCGGCATCAGCACCTTCAGCTCGACCCAACTGCCCGCCCGGAACCGCATGAACTTCGGCGGGCCGATCGGGTACCAGCGCTTGCGGCCCACCGGGATCGGCCACAGGACCGGGCAGCCGGAGACCGTCAGCGCGTCCCCGATGTCGTGCACGAGCGCGCCCAGCACGACCGGCAGCCCCAGCCACAGGTACTCCTGGCCCGGCTGCGTGAACAGCCAGTCCGAGCCGTTGCCCGGCTTGTCCAGTACACCCGCTATGATCCACGCGCTGGTCGCGGCCAGCAGCCAGACCAGGACGTCGGCGCTGGAGCCCCGGGTCGCCCGCCACAGCAGGCCTTCGATGGCCAGCACCATGTGCACGAACAGGATCGCCAGCACCGCCCAGCGGCCGCCCGTGATCGCCGCCACCGAAGAGCCCGCGCCGATCATCACGGCCCACAGCCAGGTGTGGGTGAGCGTGCGGTGTCCACCGGAACGACGCGGGTCGCCCTGCTTCTTGGTGGCCTTGTAGACGGCGTACGAGAGTTTGTCGACGATCTCGCACAGGCCCCGCGAGACCGGCCCGAAGGCCCGCGAGATCGTGGCCGCCTTGTGGTCGAGGTCGGGAGCGAGCGCGGCGCCCGCGCAGATCAGGGCTCCGGCCAGCAGTACGGGCCACGGCATGGTGTGCCCCGTGGCGGCGGCGGCCGCGCCTACGCCCAGCCAGGCCGCGGCGCCCGACAGCGAGTGTGCTGGTCCCATCATCGGCGTTGCCCGCCCCATTCCTCGTGTGCCACTGTCCAGTTGACCGGCTGCGCTGACGCTCCGTCGGTGACACAGCGTACTGGTCGTGATCTTCCCCCTCGCATCCGATTCCCCCATCGGGCATCCGGGCAGGCAAGATGGGTGGGTGACCCTCATCGATCAGCTGCCGCCGACCGCCGACCCCGATGCCCTCTACGAAGCCTTCGAGTCGTGGGCCGAGGAGCGGGGGCTGACGCTCTACCCCCATCAGGAGGAGGCGCTGATCGAGGTGGTCTCCGGCGCGAACGTGATCGTGTCGACGCCCACCGGCTCCGGCAAGAGCATGATCGCGGCGGGTGCGCACTTCGCCGCGCTCGCCCGTGACGAGGTCACCTTCTACACCGCGCCCATCAAGGCGCTCGTGTCGGAGAAGTTCTTCGAGCTGTGCAAGATGTTCGGCACGGAGAACGTCGGCATGCTGACCGGCGACGCATCCGTCAACGCCGACGCTCCCGTCATCTGCTGCACCGCCGAGGTGCTCGCCTCGATCGCGCTGCGCGACGGCAAGGGCGCGGACGTCGGCCAGGTCGTCATGGACGAGTTCCACTTCTACGCCGAGGCGGACCGCGGCTGGGCCTGGCAGATTCCGATCCTGGAGCTGCCCCAGGCTCAGTTCATCCTGATGTCGGCCACACTCGGCGACGTCTCGATGTTCGAGGAGGACCTGACCCGGCGCACCAACCGGCCGACGTCGGTGGTCCGCTCGGCGACCCGCCCCGTGCCGCTCTCCTACGAGTACAAGCTCAGCCCGCTCACCGAGACCCTCACGGAGCTCCTGGAGACCAAGCAGGCGCCCGTCTACATCGTGCACTTCACGCAGGCGCAGGCGGTGGAGCGGGCGCAGGCGCTGATGAGCATCAACATGTGCTCGCGCGAGGAGAAGGACCAGATCGCCGACCTGATCGGCAACTTCCGCTTCACCACCAAGTTCGGCCGCAACCTCTCCCGTTACGTACGGCACGGCATCGGGGTCCATCACGCCGGCATGCTGCCCAAGTACCGGCGGCTGGTGGAGAAGCTCGCCCAGGCCGGTCTGCTGAAGGTCATCTGCGGCACGGACACGCTCGGCGTCGGCGTCAACGTACCCATCCGCACCGTGCTGTTCACGGCGCTGACCAAGTACGACGGCAACCGCGTCCGCACCCTGCGCGCTCGCGAGTTCCACCAGATCGCGGGCCGCGCGGGCCGGGCCGGCTTCGACACGGCGGGCTTCGTCGTCGCCCAGGCACCCGAGCACGTCGTCGAGAACGAGAAGGCGCTCGCCAAGGCCGGCGACGACCCGAAGAAGCGCCGCAAGGTCGTCCGCAAGAAGGCACCCGAGGGCTTCGTCGGCTGGACGGACAACACCTTCGAGAAGCTGATCGCCTCCGAACCGGAGCCGCTGACGTCCCGCTTCCGCGTCACGCACACGATGCTGCTGTCGGTGATCGCCCGTCCGGGCAACGCCTTCGAGGCGATGCGGCATCTCCTGGAGGACAACCACGAGCCGCGCAAGCAGCAGCTGAAGCACATCCGGCGGGCGATCGCGATCTACCGCTCGCTGCTGGACGGCGGCATCGTCGAGAAGCTCGACGAGCCCGACGCCAGTGGCCGCATCGTCCGCCTCACGGTGGACCTCCAGCAGGACTTCGCGCTCAACCAGCCGCTGTCCACCTTCGCGCTCGCCGCGTTCGAGCTGCTCGACCCCGAGTCGCCGTCCTACGCCCTGGACATGGTTTCCGTCGTGGAGTCCACGCTGGACGACCCCCGCCAGATCCTCGTCGCCCAGCTGAACAAGGCGAAGGGCGAGGCCGTGGCCGCGATGAAGGCGGACGGCGTCGAGTACGAGGAGCGCATGGAACGCCTCCAGGACATCACCTACCCGAAGCCCCTGGAGGAGCTCCTCTTCCACGCGTACGACACCTACCGCAAGAGCCACCCCTGGGTCGGCGACCATCCCCTCTCCCCGAAGTCCGTCATCCGTGACATGTACGAACGGGCCATGTCCTTCACGGAGCTGGTGTCCTTCTACGAGCTGGCGCGCACCGAGGGCATTGTCCTGCGCTACCTCGCAAGTGCCTACAAGACGCTCGACCACAACATCCCGGACGACCTCAAGTCCGAGGATCTGCAGGACCTGATCGAGTGGCTCGGCGAGACGGTCCGCCAGGTCGACTCCAGTCTCCTGGACGAGTGGGAGCAGCTCGCCAACCCCGAGGAGATGACCGCCGAGGAGGCCCAGGAGCGGGCCGACGAGGTCAAGCCGGTCACCACCAACTCGCGCGCCTTCCGCGTCCTGGTCCGCAACGCCCTGTTCCGCCGCGTCGAACTCGCCGCCCTCGACCAGGTCGAGGAGCTCGGCGAGATGGACGCCGAGGCCGGCTGGGACGCCGACGCGTGGGGCGAGGCCATGGACAAGTACTGGGACGAGTACGACGACCTCGGCACCGGACCCGACGCCCGCGGTCCCAAACTGCTGCAGATCGAGGAGGAGCCGCAGAACCGGCTGTGGCGCGTACGGCAGACTTTCGCCGACCCGAACGGCGACCATGACTGGGGCATCAGCGCGGAGATCGACCTCACCGCCTCCGACGCGGAGGGCCGCGCGGTCGTCCGGGTCACCGATGTCGGCCAGCTGTGAGCACAGGAGAATCCCACCCATGACGAACCCGGCCGAGAGGCTCGTCGACCTGCTCGACCTGGAGCAGATCGAGGTCAACATCTTCCGTGGCCGAAGCCCGCACGAGTCCCTCCAGCGGGTCTTCGGCGGCCAGGTGGCGGGCCAGGCGCTGGTCGCCGCCGCCCGCACCACGGACGGCGACCGCCCGGTGCACTCGCTGCACGCGTACTTCCTGCGCCCGGGCCGGCCCGGCGTACCGATCGTGTACCAGGTCGAGCGGGTGCGGGACGGACGGTCGTTCACGACGCGCCGGGTCACCGCCGTGCAGCAGGGCCGCACGATCTTCAATCTCACCGCCTCCTTTCACAAGCCTGAGGAAGGTGCCTTCGAGCACCAGCTGCCGCCTACTCGCAAGGTCCCGCCTCCGGAGTCCCTGCCGACGGTCGGCGACGAGATCCGGGAGCATCTGGGCGAACTGCCCGAGCAGTTGGAGCGGATGGCGCGCCGCCAGCCCTTCGACATCCGGTATGTGGACCGGCTGCGCTGGAGCGCCGAGGAGGTCAAGGACGCCGAGCCGCGCAGCGCGGTGTGGATGCGCGCGGTCGGGCCGCTCGGGGACGACCCGGTCGTGCACACCTGCGCGCTGACCTACGCGAGCGACATGACTCTCCTGGACGCCGTCCGCCTCCCGGTCCAGCCCCTGTGGGGTCCGCGGAGCTTCGACATCGCGTCGCTGGATCACGCCATGTGGTTCCACCGGCCGTTCCGCGCGGACGAGTGGTTCCTGTACGACCAGGAGTCGCCGATCGCGACGGGCGGACGGGGTCTGGCTCGTGGCCGGATCTACGACCTGGAGGGACGTCTGCTGGTGTCGGTCGTCCAGGAAGGGTTGTTCCGGCCGCTGTAGGTCAGGAGCTTCTGCGCCGGAGCCGGCCCAGCAGGCCGCGGGTCGGCTCCTCCTGGGGCGTCGACGAGTCCTGCGGCTGGGTGGAGGCTGTCCGCCGGGCCGTGGGGCGCGGCGCGGGCCGGAACCTCCGTGCGTCCTCCAGGGCGCGGGCCAGGTCGGTCCTGAGCCATTCGATCTCGTCCGGGTGGTCAGCCGTCATGATCTTCTCGATGAGGTGCGCGGCGGGCGATCCCTGCGCGCCCTGGGCCGGTGGTCCCGGCCGGAAGCGGCCCAGATGGGATCGCTCGTAGGGGTCGGGGACGAGCTCCGCGATCTGGACGGGGTCGAGGAAGGCGGCCAGGGCTCCGGCGCTCTCCCAGGGGTCTTCGGCGAGCCGCAGGAGGAATCCGCGGTGGCGCCCCCGCCAGTTACGGGCCCGCAGGTCCACGCCCGCGTCCAGCATGTCGCGCAGCCCTTCGGGCATACGGCGTGCGGTCAGCAGCGGGGTGTTCTCCTCGACTGCCGTGAACTCCTCGAGTTCTTCGGCGAGATACAGCCACACCACGGCGCGGTACCGGTTGAGGTAAAAGCGCACCGGCGAGAACAGGCCCAGGCGGGCCAGGCGGGTGAACCTGCCCGCAGGGACGTCCATGACCTTCGCGCCCTCGGTGGTGCCCACGACCCGCACGCGCTGAAGCAGCGAGTCGGGAAAGCCGTCCGTCGCCCGCAGCCGGTCGATCTCGGAGCGGGTGACGCGTCGGCCCCCGCCTCCTTCGTCGGGCACGGTCCGGATCTGCCCGAGGTGCACCGCGAGGTCGAACTCGCTTCGCTTGAGGCCCAGTTCCCGGGCGGCTCGGCTGGGTGTGTGCGGCTGGTGATGGCGTTGGGTGATCAGGCTGCCCGACATGGTCGCTCTCCCCGTGGAGTCATCGCTCACGCTGTGTGCGCTCGCCGTGACAAAAACCGTAGCCGGTGGGGCGAGATGCGTGGCGAGCCTGTGGATAACTCCTGGTGGACCCAAGAACATGCAGGTCAGAAGTCCGGCGCCGGACTCCGCTCGGGTCGGCGGGCGTCCACGTCGAGGTGCTCGCCGACCCGGTTGACGAGCAACGTCATCTCGTAGGCGATCTGGCCGATGTCGGCGTCCGAGCCGCTGAGCACGCACAGACAGCTGCCGGTGCCCGCCGCGGTGACGAAGAGCACCGCGTCGTCGAACTCGATCATCGTCTGCCGTACTTTGCCCGCGCCGAAGTGGCGTCCCGAGCCCTTGGCCAGGCTGTGCAGTCCGGACGAGACGGCGGCGAGATGTTCCGCGTCCTCGCGGCGCAGCCCCGTGCTGGCGCCCGTGACCAGCCCGTCGTTGGACAGCACCAGCGCGTGCCGAACATGGTCGACGCGCTCGGTCAGATCGTCCAGCAGCCAGCCGAGCCCCTGCTTCTCCGGCATGTGTCCCGTCTCCCCGTGTGACGTCTCCTCCTGCCCGGAGGATCTCCACACAAGCCTTCCCCACGGCCGTCAACGGGGCAAGGAGAATGGGGACATGGCACAGAAGATGACCGATGAGGAATGGCGGGAGTTCGTCTCGCACGGCACCCGCACCGGCAAGTTGTCGACCGTCAGGGCCGACGGGAGCCCGCATGTGGCACCGATCTGGTTCGTGCTCGACGGTGACGACGTGGTGTTCAACACCGGAAAGGCCACCGTGAAGGGGCGCAACCTGGCACGGGACGGGCGTGTCGCCCTGTGTGTGGACGACGACCGGCCGCCCTTCGACTACGTGGTGCTCCAGGGCCGGGCCCGGATCTCGGAGGATCTCGACGAGGTCAGGCACTGGGCCGGGCGGATCGGGGCGCGGTACATGGGCGAGGAACGGGCCGAGGAGTTCGGCGCCCGCAACGGCGTTCCGGGAGAACTCCTCGTCCGCGTGCGGATCGACAGGGTGCTGGCACAGAAGGCCGTCGCGGAGTGACGTGCCGGTGAGCGGCCCTCCGTCCTGATCAGCCCACCGAGTCGAGCAGCCGGGCGGTGTGCATCCGCCCGGCGTACTCGACCAGTCGGATCAGCACCTCCTTGCCCGAGTCACGGTCCCGTGCGTCGCACAGCACCACGGGCGTGCCCTGATCGAGGTCGAGGGCGCGCGAGACGTCGTGGGCGCCGTAGGTCCGGGCACCGGCGAAGCAGTTGACGGCCACCACGAAGGGGATGTGCCGGTGCTCGAAGTAGTCCACGGCCGGGAAGCAGTCCTCCAGGCGCCGGGTGTCCGCGAGGACGACGGCGCCCAGGGCCCCTTGCGACAGCTCGTCCCACAGGAACCAGAAGCGGTCCTGCCCCGGGGTGCCGAAGAGGTAGAGGGACAGGCCGGAGCGGATGGTGATGCGTCCGAAGTCCATGGCCACCGTGGTGGTGACCTTCTGGTCCACGCCGTCGGTGTCGTCCACCAACTGGCCTGCCTCGCTGAGCAGTTCCTCCGTGCGCAGCGGCCTGATCTCGCTGACGGCGCCCACCAGGGTGGTCTTGCCCACGCCGAACCCGCCGGCGACCAGTATCTTCAGCGCGAGGGCGGTCGTGTCGCCCTGGGCGTCGGAGTTCTCGGAGACCATCGATCACTTCTCTCGGGAGGGCCGGCAACGGGCGGCTACGTCGGTACGGGGTCGCGAAGGCAGCATCATGACAACTGGAGTTCCGCTGCGAGTGGTTGGACCGCTTATTGCCCGTTGCGAACGACTCGTGCCCGATCGGTGTCGGAAAGGGTGCACGAGTCGGTGCCGTACCGGACCGCGGTGGTTCTGAACGTTCATCTACAGCGCCCGGAGCCCTTCGATCACTTCGCGCAGAATCCGTTCGTCGGGCAGCTGCGCGGGCGGCACCGGGCGGCTGACCGTGACACAGCCGAGTTCCAGGAGGTCTCCCAGGAGCACCCTGACCACGCCCACGGGCAGGTCGGCGCCCGCGGAGAGTTCCGCCACCGACTGCGTCTCCGTGCGGCACAGGTCGATGAGGGCACGGTGTTCGGGCCCGAGCGCCGTGTCGTCGCCGGCTCCGGGCGCGCCCAGGTCCAGGGTGACAAGGGCGATCAGGTCGAAACGCACCCCGCTGGGGCCGGGTTTGGTGCGTCCGCCCGTCATCGCGTAGGGGCGGACGAGGGGCCCGGCCTCGCCGTCGTACCACTGGCTGCCCGGTTCGTACGGGACGCCCTCCATGTCCTCGGTCATCTGAGCCGACCGCCCTTCCCTCTCATCCTGCCGCGGGTGGCCGCGCGCCGACGCGCGGTGGCGTGTAGAGGTGCTCGCCGACCCGCTTGACCAGCCGTGCCATCTCGTAGGCGACCAGTCCTATGTCCGCGGTCACAGCGGTGAGGACGGCGAGACAGGAGCCGTCTCCCGCGGCGGCCACGAACAGGAAGCCGTCGTCCATCTCGACCATGGTCTGGCGCACTCCCCCGGCGCCGAAGTGCCGGCCCGCCCCCTTGGCCAGGCTGTGGAAGCCGGAGGAGACCGCGGCGAGGTGTTCCGCGTCCTCGCGGCGCAGGTCCGTCGAGGCCCCCACGGCGAGACCGTCGTTGGAGAGCACCACGGCATGCCGTACCTCGCTCACCCGCAGCACCAAGTCGTCCAGCAGCCAGTCGAGTTCGCCGGACCTTCCCCACTCCCGGCTTCGCTCGCGCGGGGGGACTCCCATGTCGGCCCTCGTACTCGGGTCCTGGATCATCCTCGGTCTCCTTCGCTGCTGTCTCTGCCCGCTGGGGAATCAGGGGTGGCACCACGGCCGGGACGCCTGCCGCCGCCGCGCGCCCAGCCGTCCCGGTATGCCGCCATCCGGTCCCGGACCATCTCGGGTGTACGGCCGTCGTCGTCCCGGCCGGCGGCTGCCGGGACCGGTTCCTCGGAGCGCTGTTCGCGCAACTGGGGAGCGAGGTGCGCCTGCCGTACCCGGCGGGGGAGGTCGTCGGACTCCTCCGGCTCGTCGGGCGGGCGGTGCAGACGCAGGGTGGTGACTCCGGAGGGCGGTGTACCGGTCGTTCCCCGGTCCGCCGAGGCCGTCAGGGGAGCCACCAGGGCGGGCCGCTCGGCCGGGGCGGGGACGGACTCCTGGTCCCGTTCGGCGGCGGCCACGCGCGCGTACTCGCGTTCCGTGAGCCGTTCCCGGTCCGCGGCCTCGGCGGGGGAACGTTCCGCCGCCTTGATGTGCAGCAGCGCCGTGGGCAGCAGGACGACCGCGGTGGTACCGCCGTAGGGCGAGGTGCGCAGGTGCACCTTGATGCCGTGCCGGGCCGCGAGCCTGCTGACCACGAACAGACCGAGCCGGTCGCTGTCGAACAGGTCGAGCGCCTCGGACTGCTCGATGCGCCGGTTGGCCTCCGCGAGGGTCTCCTTGCCCATGCCCAGACCGCGGTCCTCGACCTCGACCGCGTAGCCGTTGCCGACGGGCTCGCCGGTGACCCGCACACGCGTGTGGGGCGGTGAGAACTGGGCGGCGTTCTCGATGATCTCGGCCAGCAGGTGGGTGAGGTCGGCGACCGCCGCGCCGACGACGGAGGCGTCGGGCAGCTGACGCACCTCCACGCGCGCGTAGTCCTCGACCTCGGAGACGGCCGCGCGGACCACGTTGGTCAGCGACACCGGCATGCGCCAGGCGCGGCCGGGTGCCGCTCCGGAGAGGATGATCAGACTCTCGGCGTGGCGACGCATGCGGGTGGTGAGGTGGTCGAGCCGGAAGAGGTCGCTCAGTTCGTTCGGGTCGTCGGAGCGGCGCTCCATGCTGTCGAGCAGGCTCAGCTGGCGGTGGACGAGGACCTGGCTGCGGCGGGCGAGGTTGACGAAGACCCCGGAGATGCCGCTGGCGAGTTCGGCGCGCTCCACGGCGGCCCGCAGTGCCGCGCGGTGCACGGTGGTCAGGGCCTCGGCGACCTGACCGGCCTCGTCCTCCGCGGGCGGCCCTGGCGGGGCCTCGGACTGGATGTCGATCTCGTCGCCGGCCCGCAGCCTCCCCATGGCCTCGGGCAGCTTGCGGCGGGCGATCTCGAGGGCGCTGTTGCGCAGGCTCACCAGCTCGACGACGAGTCCGCGCCCGATACGCACGGAGATGACGAGCGACGCGGCGACGGCCATCAGCCCGAGCAGGACCGCGGCGCCGGCCGGGGTGAGCAGCCCCCGGGTGAACGGGTCGGCGCGGTGGGCGACACCGCTGCCCGCCGCCTGTTCGACGGTCCGCATGCCGCGCTGCACACGCGTGTGTGCCGCCTGCCAGGTGGCCTCCGGCGTCGACTCGACGGCCCGGGCGCCGGGGGCGGCCGCGAGTGTCCGGTCCTCGGCGGCGGTCACGGTGGCGTACGCGCCGCTGTCGGCGACCTTCTGCCAGGCGGCGCGGTCGGAGCCGCGCAGGTCGGCCACGGCGCCCTCGGTGAGCGCCCGGCGGGTGTCGACGGCTCCGGTGAACAGCCGCAGCCGCTCACCGGCGAGAACGCCCGCGAGGCGCCCGCTGGCCAGCACGACGTCCTCCTGGGCCAGCGACTCGCCGGCGCGGGAGAACTCGAGCAGCACGCGCGCGTCGGAGCCGAGGTCGGCGTCCTGGATGCCGGTGAGGGCGCCGCCCACCGCGAAGGCACCGGCGATGGTCCTGGTGTAGCGGCCGTACGTCTCGTCCCATCCGGCGCTGCGGTCCAGAACGGCGGCGCGCACGGAGCGCAGTTGTTCGGCACCGGTCACGAAGATTTCGAGCCGCTGGGCGACACCGGCGGGCAGTTCCTCGCTGTCGGCGACCGTGTTGCCGTCACCGAGCCGCAGCCGTGCCACTGCCTGGTCGGTGCGCTCGGCGAGCTTGCGGAGGTCGTCGCTCTGCGCGGCGGACGGGTCGGTGGCATAGCGGACCGCGGCGGCACGCTCCGCCTGGAGCGCGGTCACGGCGTCGGTGACGGGAGAGCGGACGGTGTCGTCCACGCGCTGCAACTGGCGCAGCCGGGCCACGTCCTGGGCGGTGGTGACCGTGGCGTACGCCCAGAGCGCGAGCAGCGAGACGACGGGCACCATGAGCAGGCAGACGATCTTGGCGCGGACCGTGCGGGGGCGTATCCGCCAGTGCCCCGCGCGCACGGGTATGTCCTCCGGCAGGGTGCCCGCCGGGTCGTCCGGGTTTTCTTCGGCCGGTCGTCCGGCATGTGCGCGTCGCCCGCGCGCGGGTGTCTGGAACGGCGTCTCGGCGCCGGCTGTGGGGGTCCTACGCGGTGTACGCATGGCCTCCTCGATCGGGAGTGGTTCGGGGGCGTGTCGTCGGGCCGTGCGGCCCGGATCCGCCGCTAGGAGGGGATGCTCTCGACCGCGCGCTGAGCCGAGGCGGTTGCCTCGCGCTCTCCTGTCGTGGGCGACAGGGCGACGAAGGCCGAGGTCAGGAACAGGTAGGAGCCGAGGCCGACGGCGAGCGGGAAGATGAACTGCATCGCCGTGGCCCCGGGCAGGACGGCGCCGGAGGGGGAGACCCGCACACTCACCGCGAACATCCCGGTGTAGTGCATGCTGCTGACCGCGGCGCCCATGATGAGGGAGGCGATGGTGACGGCGACGGGCGACTTGATGTTGAGCGCCGCCCACAGGGCCGCCGTCGCCGCGACGACGGCGATGAGGACGGAGAGTCCGACCAGCACCGGGTCGTAGTCGACGCCGCCGTGCAACCGTACGGCCGCCATGCCCAGGTAGTGCATGCTCGCCACGCCCAGGCCGGTGGTGAGCCCGCCCAGGAAGAGCGAGCGGACCCGGTCACGGCCGTAGCCGACCGCGAAGACCCCCGCAGAGACGACGACCATCGCGACCAGGAGGCTCGCGATGGTCAGGGGTACGTCGTAGCGGATGTCGGTACCGCTGACGCTGAAGCCGAGCATGGCCACGAAGTGCATGGTCCAGATGCCGGTGCCGATGGCCGAGGCCGCGGTGATGAGCCAGTTGCGGCGCGAACGCCCGGTGGCGCCGAGCGCGCGGACGGTACAGCGCAGGCCGAGCGCGGCGCCGATACAGGCCATGACGTACGAGAGCGTGGGCGTCAGCCAGCCCAGGGCAGCGTGGTCCAGGTGTCCCATGGCCAAGGGACGCTAGTGGGGGCAGGGGCGCACAAAGAGGGCGCATTTCGAAAGGTGTTGCAATATGACGCAGAGATGCATCTGAACGATCGCGTCACGCTCGAACGTGTGCACACAAACCCCCATCCGTGTCGGTGAGAGATCATGCGGAACATGAGCGACGACCACACACATGTCCAGGAGTTCTTCTCGGCCCGTGCCGCCGACTGGGACAGCCGGTTCCCGGATGACGGTCCGGCCTACGCCGCCGCGGTCGCGGAGCTCGGGCTGCGCGTGGGCGACCGCGTGCTCGACGCGGGCTGCGGCACCGGACGAGCCCTGCCGCCCCTGCGTGCGGCCGTGGGGCCCTCGGGAGTGGTCGTGGGGGCCGATCTGACCCCGGCCATGCTGGAGGCCGCCGTACGGGCCGGGCGGGATCGGGACGGGCGGCTCCTGCTCGCCGACGTGGCCGCGCTGCCGCTCCGCTCCCGGTCGCTCGACGCCGTCTTCGGAGCGGGCCTGATCTCCCATCTGCCCCGACCGGCCGAGAATCTGCGCGAGTTGGCCCGGGTGGTACGGCCGGGCGGCGTCCTGGCGCTGTTCCACCCGATCGGCAGGGCGGCGCTCGCCGCACGCCAGGGGCGCCGGATCACCCCGCAGGACCTGCGCGCGGAGTCCAACCTCCGTCCCCTGCTGGCCGGTTCGGGGTGGCGGATGACGTCGTACGCCGACGAGGACGCCCGCTTCCTGGCCCTGGCCGTCCGCGAGGACTGACCGGGCTCACTCCGTCCCGGCGACCGCCGCCGCGAAGGCGTCGGGGTTGTCGAGCATGACGTTGTGCCCCGCGCCGGGGACGGTCACCACTCGCACTCCTGTCGCCTCCAGTGTCTTTCGCCCCTCCAGTTCACCGCTGACCTCGCCCTGGAGATACACGCGGTCGATGGACAGCCCTTCGAGGATCGCGCGCATCATGGGCGCCGATCCGCGCCTGAGCCCGGTCGCGCTGCGGTGCAGGGCGCGCGGGTCGGCCAGTCGCATGGTCGCCGCCCACAGAGGGCCGGCCTTCTCGAGCACGCGCGCGTGGGCGCCGGCGACGAAGTCGTCCTCCTCATAGGCGTCGATCCAGGTGCTGCCCGCCGTGGCCGGAGGCGAGGCGTCGAGGTTGGCCTCGGTGAGGACCAGCCGGGAGACGAGTTCGGGCCTGCGGTGGGCGAGCACGAGCGCGACGGACCCGCCCATGCTGTGCGCGATGAGTTCGACGCCGGTCAGATCCGCGGCGTCCAGAGCGGCGGCCAGGGCGTCCGCGTGGTCTTCCAGCGTGTATCCGAAGTCCTCGGGGCGGTCGCTGATCCCGTGCCCGGGCAGATCGACGAACAGGCTGCGCCGACCCGCGAGTTCGGGCCGGGCCGCGATGTGCGCGTGATAGACGGTCGAGATCGATCCCAGCCCGTGCACGTACACGCGTGCCGGCTCCTCGCCGGGCGTCTCGGTCCAGCGGATGCAGCTTCCCTTGCCGTCGAACTCGGCATGCTTCATGGTGCCCTCCCTCGATGTGCCACCGAGGACAATACATCGTCACCGATGTATAGCGAAGCATAGGTAATGCGGCAGGGATGTACAGCGCCGATGCGGCAGAATGTGTGCATGCTGGAGCTCGCCATCCTCGGATTCCTCTACGACACCCCGCTGCACGGTTATGAGCTGCGCAAACGCATCACAGCGCTGGCCGGTCACGTGCGGCCCGTGGCCGAGAGCACGCTGTATCCGGCGATCAAGCGTCTGGAGAAGGCTGGGCTGCTGGCGCGCGCGACGGAACCCGGTGCCGTGGCCGCGCCTCGCCATGTCCTGACGCTCACCGATGAAGGCCGTCAGGAGTTGCGCCGCCGGCTCGCCGAACCGGCCGCGCGCGACATCACCGACGAGAACCGGTGGTTCACGGTCCTCGCCTTCCTACGGCACCTGGACGACGCGGGCGCGCAGGCGGCCGTGCTGCGGCGCCGACTCGCCTTCCTGGAGGAGCCGGCGAGCTTCTTCTACGAGGGCGACCGGCCGCTGAGCGCCGAGGAGTTGGACGATCCCTTCCGGCGCGGTGTGCTGACCATCGCGCGCGCCACCTCCCGGGCCGAGCTCAGCTGGCTGCGGGAGACGATCGCGTCACTCGACGGGGCCTCTTCGTAGGCGTGGCCGAGCGCCGGAGGATCGGCACCGAAGCGCACAGCCCGAGTGAGCTGATCACTACGCCCGGGACCCGGGCTCCTCCGGTGCCGCGGGCGGCTCGGTGGGCGTCGGCGAGGGTGGCCGGAAGAGGACGGCCCGGGCGACGGGCGGAGCGAACAGGGCGGTGACGGGCGCGGAGAGGGTCAGCACGGCACGGAAGGCCCGCCCCACGACAGGGTCGCCCGGGGCCCGTTCCTGGACGCGCCTCAGGTACCAGCCGGCGACCTGGTCCGCGGGCCCACCGTCGATCGCCGTGCCGACCGCGCCCGGCATCTTGCGGTCCGCCCCGGCGGAGATGTCCCACGCCAGCCGGGACGCCGCGAGGAGCGCCTGCTGCACACGCCGTGTCGTGGGCGTCCGGCGCCGGTCGGCCAGCGCGTCACGCAGGGCGACCGCGCTCATCGCGGCAACGGCCATGCCCTGCCCGTAGATCGGGTTGAAGGTGCACAGGGCGTCGCCGGTGGCGAGGAACCCCGCCGGATGGCCGGGAAGGTCGTAGCGGCGGCGGATGTTCGCGGTCCGTCGGAAGCCGAAGGCCGGGGAAAGCGGTTCGGCCTCGTCCAGCCACCGATGCAGGAGCGGATGCGGCAACCTCTTGGCGTACGTCACGAACTCGTCGTCGTCGGTGGGCGGTTCGTCACCGCGCAGGCCCGAGACGATCACCAGGTGGCTGCCGTCCTCCAGTGGCAGTGCACCGCCGGCGTGCACCTGCTCGGGGTCGGGATAGGCGTAGTAACCGCGGGTCTCACCGTCGAGGGCGCCGTTCGTGCCGCGGTAGACGCGGGAGGCGTAGGCGAGTCCCGTGTCGATGGTCTCCTCCTGCGGGCCCTCGGCGCCGATCGCCGCAAGCCACTGCGGACCCTTCGTGCCGCTGCCGGAGGCGTCGACGACCAGATCGGCCTCCCGGGGCCGGGACTCCGCACGGGCGTCGCCGGAGCGGTCCCGCACCAGCACACCCCGCACGCGCGAGGCGTCACCGAGGAACCCGACGACGTCGGTCCCCGCCAACACGCTGATCACCGGGTTGGCGAGAACCCGCCGCCGCACCAGGTCCTCCAGCTGCGCGCGGGAACCGGTGTAGATGTGTGTCGTCGCGGGCAGCCGGCGGAACCAGCGGCCGGTCTGCCACATCACCATGTCCGACGGCATGCCCACCCGAGGCGCCCCCGCCTCCCGCAGCTCCGTCAGGAATCCCGGCAGCAGCGACTCCATGGCCACCTGCCCGCCCTGCAGCAGGACGTGCGGATGCCGGCCCTGCGGCACACCGGGCCGCGGCTGGGGGCCGTCCGGCAACCGGTCGCGCTCGACGACGGTCACCCGGTCGGCGTGCCCGGCCAGGACGTGCGCCGCGAGAAGCCCAGCGAGGCTTCCGCCCACGACGACGGCGTGCCGACCGCCCCGGTCGCCGCTCGCGTCCCAACGGGCCTTCTCTCCGGCAGAGTTCACCGAACCACTCCCCTGGTAGTCATGTCGCGAGAAGGCACAAGTATCCCGTCCCGCAAGACGGGTTGGCCGTTTTCCGGCCCTTCCGAGCGTCACCCGGACTGAGGCTTCGCCGCCCCATGCCCCTTCTGCGGCGAGGGCTCCGACCTTACGTTGAGTAGCAGAAGATGAACGTTCGACAGGACCACGTCGCTCAGGGGGAAGGTAGTCGCCATGTGGGGCAGGATCCGCAAGTCCAGCGTCAGATTCATGAATGGGTCGCGCACCGAGGAGGCCGCCGGCCGGGAGGGCCGCACGCACAATCTGTTCGAGGCCGCCGCCGCGTACGTCTCGGCCTGCGCGGAGGACGATCAGGACCGGATCGACGAGGCCTCGGCCTGGGTATCGCCGGAGGCACTGTCGTTCGGGGTCAACGAGCTCGCGTGCCGGGCCGTCATCGCCCTCGCGCGGGAGCGCGACGAGTCGCCGCGTACGGTGGCACGTGCGCTCCTCGGACTGCCGGCGGCGTGACTCGCCGGCAAGGGATGGTCGATTCGCCCCGTGCAGCCGGAAAACTGCAGCTCCGGGTGTGCTTGGGAGTCGTGACAAGGGCCTTCCGCGCACACTAGGGTGCGCGCCGTTGGACGAACCGATGGGGAGGCTGGGATGGCCGGGACGGACGAGGACGCCGTCGCCGCTGCGGACGACGCGCTCTATGTGCTGACGGCGGTGCTGCTGACGCCGGCGAAGTTCCCGAGCGTGCTGGGCGACGACTATCCGGAGGCCTGCGCGGCGCTCGGGCTGGCACCGCTGGCCGACGGGTACGGCCTGGTGCTCGGCCAGGACAGCGGCGGTGCCCGATGGACGGTCGTCATCGACGACGTCTCATTGGTCGCCGTCGCCATCGCGTCCTGGGACTGCGGCATGGAGTACGAC
The DNA here is from genome assembly GCF_029894425.1 of Streptomyces sp. SAI-127. Taxonomy (NCBI): domain Bacteria; kingdom Bacillati; phylum Actinomycetota; class Actinomycetes; order Kitasatosporales; family Streptomycetaceae; genus Streptomyces; species Streptomyces sp. SAI-127. The sequence goes on along the minus strand of NZ_JARXYJ010000001.1, from coordinate 8,964,046 downwards.
CTGTCGCCCGACGAGCGCACGGTCGTGGCCGCGCTGCCCGGCTGGCCGCTGGCGGTCGCTGTCGCCGCGCCCGGTGTGCCGGCGCCGCACGACCCCGATCCCGAGGCCGGCGACGGCCCGCCGCTGGCGCCGCCGGACACGTCCACGTGGGGATCCGCCCAGCGGCGGCTGGGCGCCGACGAGATCGCGCTCCAGTGGGCGATGTGGCGGGAGCAGATCAACGACGCGGACTTCTCGAACCCGAACGGCGGGTCCACCGGGGGCGACAAGGCCGTGGCCGGCAAGGTCTCCGACGGCGAGACCGCGGACAGCGATGCCCCGCAGGACACGGCCACGGGCGACGAGGGCTCGGCCCACGAGGGCTCGGGAGAAAAGGCTGCGGGAGACCAGGCTGCTGGAGACAAGATTTCGGGCGGTGCCGAGAAGAAGGCGCGCAAGGGCCACAACGGCATCCGGCGTGTCCTCGCGGAGGCTCGCGCCTACGTGGATTCGCCGCCGCCCCTCGGGCGGGTCCGGTCGTCCTTCGCGTCGGGAGACGCGCGGACCCTGCGCGCCGACGGTCCCGGCTGGTCGCTGGTGGCCAGGACCGACGACATCGCGTTCGTGCTGCTCGATGACGAGCCCGGGGAGGTCCTGCCGGTGGGCCGGGGCCCGGAGCTGCCGGGGCTGCTGGAAGCGCTCGACAAGATGGCCGTACGTCCCAGTTGAGCCGCCGCGCCGCACCGTCCGGGCCTGTCGTGCTCCCGGCCGGTGCGGGTGCGTCAGCGGCCGAGTTCCTTGCGGGTGACGCGGCGCAGCCGGCGCCGCTGCGAGGGGTCCAGGGTCAGGTACGCGGCGGCCGGGACTCCCAGGATGATCAGGACCGAGGCCCACCAGGGCAGCCAGAACAGCAGGAGCAGCCCGACCGCAACTCCCCCTGCGGCGATCTTCGCGTTCTTCGACATGTGCGTCGCCTCCTTCGCGGCGGTTGCCGCTCTCTGTCCAGAGAAACGGGTCCGCGCCTCTGGCAGTTCCGAACCGCGACCCTGAGACATCCCTGAGACCTCGCCCTGAGACGCCCCGGATGGGCGCGCTTCCTAGCGGTCCGCCCGCAGTGGCTCGCCCACCTCGTGCATGTGGCCAAGGGCCTGTCGGTAGGAGTCGACGAGTCCGGTCTCCGTATAGGGGATACCCAGATCCCGGCAGTGGGCGCGCACCAGTGGCTGTGCGAGGCGCAGATGGGGCCGGGGCATGCTGGGGAAGAGGTGGTGCTCGATCTGGTAGTTGAGGCCGCCGAGGAACCAGTCGGTGAGGGTGCCGCCGCGGATGTTGCGGGAGGTGAGCACCTGACGGCGCAGGTGGCCCCAGGACTCGCCGTCCGGGTCCGGCATCTCCATGCCCTTGTGGTTGGGGGCGAAGGCCATCCCGAGGTGCAGGCCGAACAGCGCCTGGTGGATCGCGGCGAAGGCCAGCGCCCTGCCGGGGGACATGGTCGTCAGCAGCAGGGTGGCGTAGGCGGCGAGATGGCCCACCAGGAGGGCGCCCTCCACGGCACGCTCCCCCGGCGCCTGTCGGCGCAGGTCCCTGAAGCCCTGGACCTTCAGGGCGACGCCTTCGAGGAGAGTGAGCGGGAAGAACAGCCATGCCTGATGGCGGGTGAGCCAGCGCCTGAAGCCCGTACGTCCCTTGGCCTGCTCGCCGGTGAAGACGAGGACGTCCGCGGCGACGTCGGGGTCCTTGTCGATGTGGTTGGGGTTGGCGTGGTGGCGATGGTGTTTGTGGTTCCACCAGGAGTAGCTCATCCCGAGCAGCAGGTTGCCGTGGACAAGGCCGATGGTGCGGCCGGCCGCCTTGTCGCCGGTGATCTGCGCGTGGCCCGCGTCGTGGCCTATGAAGGCGGTGCGGGCGGAGAACACGGCGAGGAGTGGGGCCAGCAACAGGGTCCGCCAGGAGTCGCCGGACAGGGCGACGGCGGTGACGAGACCGGCGAGGGCGAGTGCGTTGACGGCGATGGCCCGGGCGTACCAGCCGTGGCGGCGGTCCAGGAGGCCCTGGCCCTTCACCGCGCGCAGGAGGGGTGCGAACTCGCTTCCGCCGGGCGGGGAGCCGGACGTACCGCGCGGGCGGGGTGCGACGGTTGCGGTGCTCTGCGGCATGTCCGGGCTCCGGCTCTCTCAGGAAACGTGCTGACCTGAGGAAACGTACGGACCGGTGACCGGTCGCGACCATGTGGCGACCCCCCGTCTCCATGCGGGGGGTTGCACCGGCCGCACCGGGGGGTTGACAACACCCTGGCGTGAATGTGATACAGCCCACTCGGCGGTGGGCCCGAGCGGTGATGTACCCTCGACCACTCCGCCGACGTAGTCAAGTTTGAGGAGTCTCGCGATCTCTGTCCAGAGGTTCCCCGCGGCATCACCGTCCGAGATCTCCGAACTGGCTTTGTGCTGTGCCGTGTTCGTGCCCGGCGACCCGGCCCGCACGGGCAGTGTGGCCTTCTGGCGGCCCGACGGTGCTCCTCCTCCCGCTGTCGTGGCAGGGACGATCGAGGATCTGGCGCTCGTGGTGCCGGGGAACCGCGGTGTGGATCTGGTGAGCCTGCCCGCGGTGCTGCTGCCGGTCCGCGCCGCCCTGCCGGTCCTCACGCGTGCGCGTGCCTCCACGCACGGGCACCGGGCGACCCTCTTCTGGGGCGCCGCCGCCGTGCTGGCCCTGCAGTGCGCGGCCCGCGGGCTGCTGCTGCCCGGACTGTCCCCCGCCGACCACGACGCCTGGCGCATGGGTCCCCTGGGGGCGGCCGACATCGAGCGGGTCCGCCGGCTCGCCGCGGCGATGCCGCCCGAGGCACACGCCGTACCCCTGAGCGCCGTCGAGCCGCTCCGGCTGCCCGACCCCGAACGGCTGGTGCGCGCCTTCCTGGACGCGGTCGCCGACACCCTGCCCCGCTCCCCGGCGGCGCCCCTCGTGACGGGCGGACCCGCCTACGCCGCCCAGGCACCGCAGCACCTGCCCGAGCAGCGCGCGTGGGCGGCGGATGTCGCCGCGGGCCACGACGCGGGCGTACGCGTCTCGTTGCGCATCGAGGCGCACGGCCTGGCCACTGGTGAGGCGCCCTCCTTCCGGGCCGTTCTCCAGGTGCACAGCGTGAGCGATCCGACGACCGTCGCGGACGCCGCCGACGTGTGGGCCGGGTCCACGGCCTTCGGCCCTCACACGCAGCTGGACTGCCTGCTCGCGCTCCGCAGGGCCGCACGCGCGTGGCCCCCGCTCAACCCGCTGCTCTCGGCCACCGTCCCGGACGCGGTCGAACTCGCCGACGAGGAGATCACCGATCTGCTCGGAGCGGGCGCGCGCAGTCTCGCCGACCTGGGGGTCGAGGTGCACTGGCCGAAGGAGCTGGCCAGGAACCTCACCACGCGCGCGATGGTCGGTCCGCCGGAAGGCAGCGACCGGATCGGGTCCGGCACTCCGTCGTTCCTGTCCGCCGACGCGCTGCTCGCGTTCGACTGGTGGTTCGCGCTGGGCGACCAGCAGCTCACGCGCGAGGAACTGGACCGGCTCGCCGAGGCCAACCGGCCTGTGGTGCGGCTGCGTGACCAGTGGGTGCTGGTCGACCCGCACGAGGTACGCCGGGCCCGTGCCCGGCAGGACCGCAAGGTGACGCCCGTGGACGCCCTGAGCGCCGCTCTGACGGGCTCGGCCGAGGTCGACGGCCGCAGGGTCGAGGTGCAGCCCACCGGGTGGCTGGCGGCGCTGCGGGACCGGCTGGCGGACCCGGAGGCCCAGGAGCCGGTCCCGCAACCCGCCGCGCTCGCCGCACCCCTGCGTGACTACCAGCGCCGGGGCCTGAACTGGCTGGCCCGTATGACGTCCTCGGGGCTCGGCTGCTGTCTCGCCGACGACATGGGACTCGGCAAGACGATCACCCTGATCGCGCTGCATCTGCACCGGCAGACCGACACGGCCACCGCGGGCCCCACCCTCGTGGTGTGCCCGACGTCCCTGATGGGCAACTGGCAGCGCGAGATCGAGAAGTTCGCACCGGGTACGCCCGTGCGCCGCTTCCACGGTCCGCGGCGCGAGCTCGACGGCCTGGCCGACGGGGAGTTCGTGCTCACCACGTACGGCACGATGCGCCTGGACGCGCCCCGGCTCGCCGAAACCGCTTGGGGGATGGTCGTGGCGGACGAGGCGCAGCACGTGAAGAACCCGTATTCGGCGACCGCCCGGGAACTGCGCTCGATCGGGGCACGCGCACGCGTGGCGCTCACCGGAACCCCGGTGGAGAACAATCTGTCGGAGCTGTGGGCGATCCTCGACTGGACGACTCCCGGTCTGCTGGGCCGCCTCGGCGCCTTCCGCAGCCGGTACGCGCAGGCCATCGAGAGCGGTCAGGACCCGGCCGCCGCGGAACGTCTCGCCCGGCTGGTGAGCCCCTTCCTGCTGCGGCGCCGCAAGTCGGATCCTGGAATCGCCCCGGAGCTGCCACCGAAGACCGAGACCGACCGTGCCGTGTCACTCACCCAGGAACAGACCGGCCTGTACGAAGCAGTGGTGCGCGAGACCCTGGCCGAGATCTCCGGGGCGGACAGCATGGCGCGGCGCGGTCTGATCGTGAAGCTGCTGACCGGGCTGAAGCAGATCTGCAACCACCCGGCGCAGTTCCTCAAGGAGGATCAGCCGAGGATCGCCGGCCGTTCCGGCAAGCTGGAACTGCTGGACGAGCTCCTCGACACCATCGTCGCCGAAGGAGCGAGCGTCCTGGTGTTCACGCAGTACGTGCGCATGGCCCGACTCATCGAGCAGCACCTCGCGGCGCGTGGCCTGCCGTCGCAGTTCCTGCACGGCGGGACACCGGTCCCCCGGCGGGAAGCGATGGTGCGGCGGTTCCAGGAGGGTGAAGTGCCCGTGTTCCTGCTGTCGTTGAAGGCGGCCGGCACCGGTCTGAACCTCACCCGGGCCGAGCACGTCGTGCACTACGACCGCTGGTGGAACCCGGCCGTCGAGGCGCAGGCCACCGACCGCGCGTACCGCATCGGCCAGACGCGGCCCGTGCAGGTGCACCGGCTGATCGCCGAGGGGACCGTCGAGGACCGCATCGCCGACATGCTGCACCGCAAGCGGGAGTTGGCCGACGCGGTACTCGGTTCCGGCGAGGCGGCACTGACCGAGCTGACGGACGCGGAGCTGGCCGATCTGGTCGAGCTGCGAGGGGGTGCACTGTGACCGGACACGACGGTGACACGGAGCGCACGTTCGCGGCGCTGCCGCCCGCGCACGGGCGGGGTTTCGCACAGACCTGGTGGGGCCAAGCCTGGCTGCGGGCACTGGAGGACGCCGCGCTGGACTCGGGGCAGGTGAAGGCGGGCCGCAGGATCGCACGCGCGGGCGCTGTGGGCGCGGTGTCGGTACGTCCCGGGCGCATCACGGCCGTCGTCCAGGATCGTGATCGCACCGCGCACCGCGCCGACGTTCTGCTGGCCGAACTGTCTGCCGAGCAGTGGGACCGCCTCCTCGACATGGCCGTCGAGCGGGCCGGTCACGTCGCGGCCCTGCTGGACCGTGAGATGCCGCCGCATCTGGTCGAGGACGCGGCGTCCGCGGGCATCGAACTCCTGCCGGGGCTGGGCGATCTGGAACCGGAGTGCGATTGCGGCGCCTGGGACCACTGCGGGCACACGGCGGCTCTCTGCTATCAGGTGGCCCGGCTGCTGGACCAGGACCCCTTCGTACTGCTGCTGATGCGCGGTCGCGGCGAACACGCCCTCCTCGATGACCTCCAGGACCGCAGCGCCGCGCCCGTGGAGGAAGCTCCCGAACCGGAGGGGGTGGACGCCGCCGAGGCGTATGCGGCCGGCGACATCCTGCCGCCCCTGCCCGTGACCGCGGAGCGGCCCGAGAAGCCCGGCCCGCCTCCCTCTCTGGACACCGAGGCCCTACCCGGAGCGGGAGTCGACCCGGTCGCCGTCCGCCATCTGGCCGCTCGGACCGCCGTAGAGGCTCATCGGCTGCTCACTGAGGCTCTCCGGCAACCGTCCGAACAGCTCGCCGCCGTACGTGAACTGACGGTCGATCAGGACGCGGCACGTCTCGCCGTCGACGCGCCCGACCCGGCGCTGACGGAACGGCTCGCCGTCGGATCGGGACGTGATCCGCAGTCGCTGGCGGACGCCACGCGCGCGTGGCGGCTCGGTGGTGCGGAAGCGCTGGCGGTGCTGGAGGAGGAATGGGCGCCCTCGGGCGGCACGCTCGCACGCGCGCGTGCCGCTCTGGACTCGGCCTGGGACGAGGACGAACGGCCGTCGCTCAGGGCAGAGGGCAACCGGTGGACGGTCGTCGGCGCACCGGCCCAGGTGCGCCTGGGGCGGGACGGGCGGTGGTGGCCGTACCGCCAGGAGCGGGAACGCTGGATACTCGCGGGCCCGGCTGCCCTGGATCCGGCCACGGCTCTGTCCTCGGCGGAGCTCTCCTCAGCCGAACCGCAGCGGTAGTTCGGCCAGGCCCCTCAGGAGCGTGCTGCTGCGCCAGGTCAACGCGCCCGGGTCGGTCCCGAAGGCGAGAGCGGGCCGGTGGCGCAGCAACAGGCGCAGAGCGACGGCCGCTTCCACGCGGGCCACCGGGGCGCCCAGGCAGTGGTGCGGGCCGTGGCCGAATGCCAGATGCGCGCGCGTGGGACGCCGTAGGTCGAAGCGGTCGGGGTCAGGAAAACGCAGCGGATCGCGGGAGGCCGCGGCGAGTGAGACCTGCACGGAGTCGCCCGCCGGGATCCGGGTGCCGTCGATGTCGAGCGGCTCGGCCGCGAAGCGGAACGCGGTGGCGTGGACGGGTGAGTTGTAGCGCAGGGACTCCTCGACGGCCGGGCCGGTGAGGTCCGGGTCGGCGCGGAGCAGGGCGAGTTGGTCCGGGTGGTCCAGCAGCGCGTGGACGGTTCCGGAGATCAGGTCGACGGTCGTCTCGTGGCCTGCGACGAGGATCAGGAACGCCATGCCGAAGAGTTCTTCGGAGGTGAGGTCCGAGGCCGCCACGAGGTCGCCGAGCAGGCCTGTCGCCCGCCGTTCGCGTCCTCGGGCGAGCAGACCGGCGAGGTACTCGGTCAGTGACGCCGCGGCGGCGGTCGCCGTCTCGGCCGAGGCGGGCATGACGAGTTCGTCGGCCCAGGCGTGGAACACCGCGCGGTCGGCCGCGGGCACCTCCAGAAGGTCACAGATCACCGTGACGGGCAGCGGCAGCGCGTACCCGGCGACCAGGTCCGCCGTACCCCGCTCCGGCAGCGCGTCCAGGAGTTCGAGGGCGGTGGCCTCGATTCTCGGTCGCAGCGCGGTGATCCTCCCTGCCGTGAAATGGGCCGCCACCACTCGGCGCAGCCGGGTGTGCTGCGGGGGGTCGCTCTGGAGCATGTTGCGGCCGACGGCGTGTCCGCCGTCGCTCCGCCAGGACGAGGAATGCCGGATGTCGTTGCGCAGGCGCGGGTCGGTCAGCGCGGCTCGCGCCGCGTCATGGGCGACGACGAGCCAGCTCTCACCGCTTCCGGGGACGAGGACGCGGTGCACGGGGCCTTTGGTCCGCAGCGCGGCATAGACGGGGTACGGGTTCGAGGCGAAGTCATGGCCGTCCGGGGTCAGCTCCTCCAGAGTGGGCGCGGGCACGGTGGTTCCTTTCGGTAGTGGTCGTCAGGCTGACGGCGTCCCGACCCGGCCTTCACCGCTCGGCGCGCCAGAGCGGGTGCACCGAGGCCGCGAGGGCCGTCGCCTGGGCGTGGCCGGCCCGGGCGGCCGCGGGGCGGCGCGTGTCGGACGTCATGTCGCGGCCCATGGCCCGGCGTGCGGCGCGGTCCGGCGTCACGAGGGTGACGTGGGCGCCTTCGGCGGCGAGGACGGCCGCCTGCTGTTCGGCACTGGGATGAGGTCCCACGGCGGCGGGGATGGGGGCGATGGCCAGGACGTGGTGATGGCCACGCGCGAGGTGGATGTTGGCCGTGGAGCGGCTGCCCCCGTCCATCCAGCGGCGCCCGGTCAAGGTGATCGGGGGCCAGACCACGGGCACCGCGCAGCCCGCGACGACGGCTTCGAGGAGCGTGACCTCCGAGTCGGCGTCGAAGGCCGTCAGTCGCCCGGAGAGGGCGTCGACGGCCGTGATCCGCAGTGCGCGGTCGGGCCAGTCCCCCACACTCCTCAGCAGCGGACGCAGGGCGTCGTACACATCGGACTCGGGACCCGCGCGGGCCCTCAGCGCCGCTCGCCCGAGGCGCAGCACGGAACGCTCAGGATCGCGGGAGCCCAGTGCTGCCCACAGAAAGCGAAGCGTCTGACACGACGTCACAGCGAGGCCCACCCGGTCGGCGCCGGCCAGTTGGCGTTCGTACAGCTCGCGCGCGGGCTCGCCCGCGAGGAGACGCGACCCGAAGATCGCACCGGCCGAGGTCCCGATGACGACATCCGCGCGGGCCGGGTCGACACCGGCGTCGCACAGGCCGGCGAGAACTCCCGTCATCCAGGCTCCGCCGACGAGGCCACCCCCGCCGAGGACGAGCGCCGTACTGCCCATGTCCCACCCCTCCCAGCAAAGTGGGGAGTGGTCCCCACTTCACTGGACGACGATAGCATCACTACCGGGGAACACTCCCCGGTAGTGCGAAGGGGCGATCATGGCGGACGACGCGACGGCGCCGGTACGGCGTCGCGATGCGCGACGCAACCGGGAGTTGCTGGTCGAGGCCGCTCACGAGGTGTTCACGGAGCAGGGGTTGGAGGCACCCCTGGACGTCATCGCGCGGCGGGCGGGGGTGGGAAACGCCACGCTGTACCGGCATTTTCCGAGCCGTGCCGCCCTGGTCGACGCGGTCTTCCGTGACCCGCTGGCGGGCACCATGGCCGCCGGCGAGCAGGCCCGGACCGCCGCTGACCCCTGGGCGGGACTCGTCGGCTACACGGAAGCCGTGTTCGCCGTCCTGGCGACCGATCGCGGTACGAACGACCTGATGACCACGCACCTCGAGGGCGTCGAGTCGTTGCAGGCCGTGCACGCACACAACCGGGCGACCATGGAACTGCTGCTGCGCCGTGGGCGCGAGGAGGGAAGCATCCGGGCGGACGTCACGACGGAGGACGTCCTCTTCGCACTGGCCGCGCTCGGCCGGGCCGTCCCCTCCCTCGCCACGGCCGTCGGCCCCGAGGCCTGGCGTCGCCCTCTCGCCCTGCTCCTCGACGGTCTGCGCGCCTCGCCGGCCGTCGCGTCCCTCCCGTCCCCCGCGCTCACGGCGGACGAACTCGGCGACGTACTCCAAGGACTGGGACCGCACCGGCCACCTCGCAGCTCGCCCGGCTGAGCACGCGCCACGCGCGCGCGTGCCGCGATGCCGGGCCGACGCACGGCCGACGCCAGCCGTTCACTCTTCGGTCGTACGGCGTTCCGAGCGAGGCCCAAATCTGGCCGCTGTCACCGAACTTGGTTCCCAGGAGGCCCCATGTCCCCGCACGCCGACGGCCGACGCCCCGCCAGACGCACCGCAGCGGCGGGTGTACCCCTCGCCCTGATCGCCGCCCTGATCGCGGCGGGGCCCGCCATGGGTGCCCCTTCGGGCGAGGCGCGTGTCGTCCGGACGGCGACGCTCGGCGACATCCCGCTGGGCGCGTTCAGCAACAGGCTCCTGCCGGGCACGGTGGCCGACGACCGCGGGGTGGACCTCGGCGGCATCGGCAGTGACATCTACCCGGCGGGACGCAAGGGCGAGTTCTGGACGATCACCGACCGCGGACCCAACGGCCAGATCAAGGTGGCCGGCACCAAGCGCCGCACGTTCCCGGTCCCCGACTTCGACCCCGCGATCGTGAAGATCCGCGTCTCCGGCGACACCGTGAAGGCGCTGGACGCGATCCCGGTCACCACCTCCTCCGGCAAGCCCGTCACGGGGCTGCCCAACCAGCAGGGGCGCGACGAGACGCCGTACGACTACAACGCGCTCACAGCGCTGTCGTACAACCCGAACGGCCTGGACACCGAGGGCATCGTGCGGGCCTCGGACGGGACGTTCTGGCTTGTCGACGAGTACGGGCCGAGCCTGGTCCACGTCTCCGCGCGCGGGAAGGTCCTCACGCGCTATGTGCCCAAGGGGCTGAACCTCACCGGCGCCGGCTACCCGGTGGTGGAGGCGCTGCCCTCCGTCCTGCTGCACCGGAAGATCAACCGGGGCCTCGAGGGGCTCGCCCAACTGCCCGGCGGCGATCTGGTACTGGCGGTGCAGAGCCCGTTGTCCCTGCCGGACACGGACGCCGGAGAGGCCTCCAGGACCACCCGGCTGCTGCGTTTCTCGCCGAAGAGGAAGGCGGTCACCGCCGAGTACGCGTACCGCTTCGACCCGGTGAACGTCGTGGACCCGAGCGAGGACGACACCTCCGAGCTCAAGATCTCCTCGGTGGTCGCGGTGGGCGGTGACCGGCTGCTGGTCGAGGAGCGCACCGACAAGGCGGCACGGCTGCAACTGGTGCGCCTGGACCGGTCCTCGAACATCCTCGGCGGCACCTGGGACGACGACACCACGTCTCCGTCGCTGGAGCAGCTCGCCGATCCGGCCGCCTCGGGCGTGCCCGTACTCGCCAAGAAGCCGGTCGTCGACCTGGGCACGGTCGCCGGGGTGCCCGGGAAGATCGAGGGCGTCGCACGGGTGGACCACGACACACTCGCTCTGATCAACGACAACGACTTCGGGATGACGGACGGAGCGGGGGCGTTCGACGCCGACGGCCGACTGGTCGACAGCGGGGTGGAGACGACGGTGACCTACGTCAGGCTGCCGCGCGGTCTCTGAGGCCCGCGTCAGCCGATCAGGGACGGCAGCAGCGACTCCAGGTCGCTCGGGAACTCGCTGGGTATGTCGGTCGGGAACTGCGACGGCAGCTCGCTGGGCAACTCGCTGGGAAGCCGGGTGGGCAGGCTGAACGACGGCTTGGGAGAACCGCTCGTACCGGTCGCCGGGGCCGGGTCCTTGTCCGGCGAGTCGTCGTTCCCCGAGGCCATGAAGACCACCACGAGGGCGACGGCCACGCCCGCCGCGATCACGGCGAGCAGGGCGAACAGCGGGCTCCGGCGCTTTCTCGGCCCGCTCGCCCCGGGGTCGCCGACCGGACCCATCCGCTGGGTCGACGGCAGACTGCCGTACGGGTTCGGGCCGTTGCGCCCGAAGTCGTCAGGAGGTGGTCCGAAGCCACCGCCCGGAGGCGGTGTGTCACCCGGCGGTCCGGGCGGCTGGGGCGGTACCGGCGGCATGGCCATACCGCCCAGAGTCGCCTCGAACCGGTCATGGGGCGACCCCCGCGCGGAAGTTGATACGCCCCCATGGCGTGGATCGCATGGTTCCGGCACATTCCCCGCGGGGGGTCGCTGCAAGGCCGCACGCGCGCTTGCCGTCGGCGGAGGCCACTCAGGGCCGACGGCACACGCGCGTGAGTCTCATTCAGCCGCGCGCACCCAGCAGGTGGTCCATGGCGAGCTGGTCGAGCTGCTCGAAAGCCATGCCGCGCGCGGCGGCCGCCTCCACGTCGAAGTCCTCGAAGGCGCTGCGGTCCGCGAGCAGCGACTTCAGTCCGTCCGCCGCCGTCTGCTGCGCCAGCTCGTCCAGACGCGAGGCACGCAGCGCCTCCTGGACCTGCGGGTCGGCACGGAAGGCAGCAGCACGCTCCTTGAGGATGAGGTAGTTGCGCATGCAGCCCGCGGCCGACGCCCACACACCGTCGAGGTCCTCGGTCCGCGGCGGCTTGAAGTCGAAGTGCTTGGGGCCGGCGTAGCCGGCGCTCTCCAGGAGGTCCACGAGCCAGAAGGCGGCCCGCAGGTCGCCCGCGCCGAAGCGGAGGTCCTGGTCGTACTTGATGCCGGACTGGCCGTTGAGGTCGATGTGGAAGAGCTTGCCCGCCCACAGGGCCTGCGCGATGCCGTGCGGGAAGTTCAGCCCGGCCATCTGCTCGTGGCCGACCTCGGGGTTCACGCCGTACAGCTCGGGGCGCTCCAGTCGCTCGATGAACGCCAGGGCGTGGCCGACGGTGGGCAGCAGGATGTCGCCGCGCGGCTCGTTCGGCTTGGGCTCGATCGCGAACTTCAGGTCGTAGCCCTGCTCGGTGACGTACTCGCCCAGAAGGTCGAAGGCCTCCTTCATGCGGTCCAGCGCGACGCGTACGTCCTTGGCCCCGCCGGACTCGGCGCCCTCGCGGCCGCCCCAGGCCACGTAGGTCTCGGCGCCGAGCTCGACCGCCAGGTCGATGTTGCGGATCGTCTTACGCAGCGCGTAACGGCGCACGTCGCGGTCGTTCGCGGTGAACGCGCCGTCCTTGAAGACGGGGTGCGTGAAGAGGTTGGTGGTCGCCATCGGCACCTTCATGCCGGTCGCGTCCAGTGCCTCACGGAAGCGCTTGATGTGACCCTCGCGGGCGCTGTCGGACGATCCGAAGGGGATCAGATCGTCGTCGTGGAAGGTCACGCCGTGGGCGCCGAGCTCGGCCAGGCGCTGCACCGTCTCGACGGGGTCGAGGGCACGGCGGGTGGCGTCGCCGAACGGGTCCCTTCCCTGCCAGCCGACGGTCCAAAGGCCGAAGGTGAACCTGTCCTCGGGGGTGGGCTGGTAGTTCATGACGCGGCTCCTTGCTGCTGCGGACTATTTCGTCATGGCGGTTTACAAATTAGTATGCACACACGTCCCCGGGAAGAGACAAGACGTCTCCCGATGGAGACAAGAGCCGCATCAAGGTCACGAGCCGTATTACGGTCAAGAGCCGCAAAAAGGGAGAGCCCGATGTCAGCAGCCGAGGGTCCGCTCGTCGTCGGCGTGGACACGTCCACCCAGTCCACCAAGGCGCTGGTGGTCGACGCGGCCACCGGCCGGGTCGTCGCACGCGGCCAGGCGCCGCACACTGTGACCTCCGGGGCGGGCCGTGAGAGCGATCCCCGCCAGTGGTGGGACGCTCTGTCAGAGGCGCTGCGCCAGTGCGGGGACGCGGCCCGCGAGGCCGCCGCGGTGTCGATCGGGGGGCAGCAGCACGGCCTCGTCACGCTCGACGCACAGGGCGAACCGGTGCGCCCGGCCCTCCTGTGGAACGACGTGCGCTCAGCTCCCCAGGCCCGGCGTCTGATCGAGGAACTGGGCGGCCCGAAGGCCTGGGCGGAGCGGACCGGCAGCGTGCCGGGCGCCTCCTTCACGGTCACGAAGTGGGCCTGGCTCGCCGAGCACGAGCCGGAGGCCCTGCGTGCCACGAAGGCCGTGCGACTTCCGCACGACTACCTCACGGAGCGCCTCACCGGCGAAGGCACGACGGACCGGGGCGACGCCTCCGGCACCGGCTGGTGGGCGTCGGCGACGGAGTCGTACGACGACGAGATCCTCGCGCGCGTGGGCCTCGACCCCGCCCTGCTCCCCCGCGTGGTCCGGCCCGGCGAGGTGGCAGGCACCGTGCGCGACGGCCATGACCTGCCGTTCTCCAAGGGCACCCTGGTCGCCCCCGGCACCGGCGACAACGCCGCGGCCGCGCTCGGCCTCGGGCTGCGCCCCGGCACGCCGGTGATGAGCCTGGGCACCTCGGGAACGGTGTACGCCGTCTCGAAGCACCGCCCCACCGACCCCACCGGCACCGTCGCGGGCTTCGCCGACGCCCACGGAGACTGGCTGCCGCTGGCCTGCACCCTGAACTGCACGCTCGCCGTGGACCGCGTCGCGGCGCTGCTGGGCCTGGACCGCGAGGCCGTCGAGCCGGTCTCGGGGGTCACCCTGCTGCCCTACCTGGACGGCGAGCGGACCCCGAACCTGCCGAACGCCTCCGGGGTACTGCACGGCCTTCGCCACGACACCACCGGCGGCCAGCTCCTCCAGGCGGCCTACGACGGCGCCGTGCAGGCACTGCTCGGAGCGCTGGACCTGGTGCTCGACCAGGACGCGGATCGTTCGACGCCCCTGCTGCTCATCGGCGGCGGCGCTCAGGGCACCGCCTGGCAGGAGACCGTACGGCGGCTCTCGGGGCGTCCGGTCCAGGTGCCCGAGGCCAAGGAACTGGTCGCGCTCGGCGCCGCCGCGCAGGCCGCCGGACTGCTCACCGGCGAGGACCCGGGCGCGGTCGCCCGGCGCTGGAACACCGCCGCCGGGCCGGTGCTGGGGGCTGTGGAGCGGGACGACGAGACGCTGGCCAGGATCGCCGGGGTACTCTCCGACGCGGCGCCGCTGCTGGAGCGGGGGACCTCTGAGGGGTGAGGGAGGCATGACGGCACCGCTGCACGACGCCCACCCGGCGGGTCCGGGGCGTGGCCTGCCCGACACCCAGCAGGGCATGCGCCGCCGCAACCTGGCACGGGTCATGCACACCGTGAGCGCCGAGGGACCGCTGTCGCGCGCCGCGGTCGCCTCGCGCATCGGGCTGACCAGGGCCGCGGTGTCGACTCTCGTCGACGAGCTCATACGCTCGGGGCTGCTCGAGGAGCTGGGTCCCGAGCGTCCCGGCCGGGTCGGCAGGCCGGGCTCCGCGCTCGCGGTCAGTGGGCGGGGGCCGGCCGGGATAGGCGCCGAGGTCGGCGTGGACCACCTCGCGGTCTGCGCGGTCGATCTGCGCGGGCAGGTGCGCTCGCGGGTGGTGCGGTACGCCGCGAACCGGGGCCGCTCCCCCGAGCCGGTGATCGCGGAACTCACCTCCCTGGTGCACCAGGTGGTGGCCGAGGCGGAGGCCGAGGGCCTGTGGCCCGCGGGCCTCGCGGTGGCGGTGCCCGGTCTGGTGGCGCGTGACGCCCGGACCGTCGTCCGGGCCCCGAATCTCGACTGGCACGACACTGATCTGGGCGCCCTGCTGCCCGAGGACCTCCCGCTGACCGTGGGCAACGAGGCCAACTTCGGCGCGCTGGCCGAACTCTGGCTCGGCGACGGCACTCCCCACGACTTCCTGCACGTCTCGGCGGAGATCGGCATCGGCGCGGCGCTCGTGGTGGACGGGCAGCTGCTGCGCGGCACCCGCGGTTTCGCGGGCGAGCTGGGCCATGTGCCGGTCCGCCCCGACGGCCCCCGGTGTCCGTGCGGCGGGCGCGGCTGCCTGGAGCAGTACGCCGGCGAGGAGGCGGTGTTGCGGGCGGCCGGCCTGGAGCCGGGCGAGGACCGGGTCGGGCTGCTCGCGGAGCACGCCGCGGAGGGCGACGAGGACGTACGGGGTGCCCTGCGCGAAGCCGGCGAGGCGCTCGGTATCGCGCTGACCGGGGCGGTCAATCTGCTGGACCCCGAAGCCGTTGTGCTCGGCGGCGCGCTGGCCGGGCTCGCGCCCTGGCTGCTGCCCTCCCTGCGGGACGAGCTGGCCCGGCGCACGGCGGGTCCGGCCTGTCCGGTGTCCGTGTCCCGCCTGGGTTCGGAGGGTCCGCTGCTGGGGGCCGCACATTCGGTGGTGCGGGCCGTGCTGGACGACCCGGCGGTTGTGGGCGAACGGGCCTGAGCCGCGGCGACCTCACCCCATCGGGTGAGGAAGTTGTCCACAACCCCAAGGTTGTCCACCGAAACACCAAGCGCTCTACTGCCCAACCGGCCGCCGCCGTACCGTGATTCACGCGAGGCACCCAGCGGCCTCCGGAGCGCATGGCCGCCACCGCCCGTGGCCACCTCGCCGACCCCGCAGAACGGAGCTGTACAGCCATGAGGGACCCCCGGATCCTGACCGTACGGCCCGAACCCGACGAGTACGCCTGGACGTTCGGCGGCGCACCGCCCGTGGCCCGCATCGTGCCCGGCACGGTCCTCGACCTGTACACGGAGGACTGCTTCGCGGGGCGGGTACGGTCCGAGAAGGACCTGGTGTCCGAGGTGTGCGAGTTCCCCTTCTTGAATCCGCAGACCGGTCCCTTCCACATCGAGGGAGCGGAGCCGGGTGACACGGTCGCCGTGCACTTCGTGTCGATCGAACCGGCCCGGGACTGGGCCGCGTCGACCACGGTCCCCCTGTTCGGCGCGCTCACCTCGACGCACACCACCGCCACGCTGCAGCCCCCGCTGCCGGAGACCGTGTGGATCTGGCAGTTGGACCGTACCCGGCGCACGGCACTGTTCCGGGCGCGCGACAGCGACATCGAGATCGAGCTGCCCATGGACCCGATGCACGGCACCGTGGGAGTGGCTCCCGCCAATCTGGAGGTGCGTTCGGCGCTGGTGCCCGACGCGCACGGCGGGAACATGGACACACCGGAGATGCGGGCGGGTGTCACCTGTTATCTCGGGGTCAATGTGGAGGGCGCCCTGCTCAGCCTCGGCGACGGGCATGCCCGCCAGGGCGAGGGAGAGACCTGCGGGGTCGCCGTCGAGTGCGCGATGAACACCGTGGTGATCGTCGAGCTGCTCAAGGGGCTCGCCACACCCTGGCCGCGCATCGAGTCGGACACCCACATCATCTCGACCGGTTCGGCACGCCCGCTGGAGGATGCGTTCCGGATATCCCAGCTCGACCTTGTGCAATGGCTGGTGCGCGACTACGGGTTCAGCGAACTGGACGCGTACCAGTTCGCCACCCAGGCGGTGGAGTCGCCGTTGGCCAATGTGTGCGACACCAACTACACCTGCGTGGCGAAGATCCGCAAGGAATGGCTGCCGGCGCGCGAGACTCACCGCGGAGTACACGACCGGCTCCGTGAGACCGCGGTGGCCCTGCTTGGCTGAACACCGCTGAGACGAAAGGCACTTGATTCATGGAACGCGCCAGACCGCTGCTCGGCAGACGGCGGTTGCTGAAGGGGGCCGTCCTGGCCGCCGCACCGTACGCGCTGCTTCCCGAAGCCCAGGCCGGGGCGACCCCGCAACCCGTCGACCACCCGTTCGCCGAGTGGCAGCCTGCCACCCCGTCCAACTTCACGGCGGCGGAGCGACCCTGGTCCTACCGGGTGGACCGGGTGATCATCCACGTCACGCAGACCGCCTACACCGGCACCCTGGCCATCTTCCAGAACCCGGCGAAGCAGGTGTCCGCGCACTATGTCGTGCGATCGGCCGACGGGCACATCGCGCAGTGCGTGCGGGAGGCGGACATCGCCTGGCATGCCGGGAACTGGGACTACAACACCCGCAGCATCGGTATCGAGCACGAGGGATGGGTGGACAAGCCCGCCTACTTCACCGAGGCCATGTACCAGGAGTCCGCGAAACTCACGGCGGGGATCTGCGGGAGATACGGCATCCCCAGGGACCGCACGCACATCCTCGGGCACTACGAGGTACCGGGCACCGACCACACCGACCCGGGGCCGTCCTGGGACTGGGAGCGCTACTTGCGCATGGTCGAAGCCGTGTGAGCCGCCGGGTGGAGGCCAACGACCCCGCCCCGATCGGCACGCGCGCCCACGAGATCCCCATCTCGGCCGCCCT
This sequence comes from Streptomyces sp. SAI-127, assembly GCF_029894425.1. Classification (NCBI taxonomy): domain Bacteria; kingdom Bacillati; phylum Actinomycetota; class Actinomycetes; order Kitasatosporales; family Streptomycetaceae; genus Streptomyces; species Streptomyces sp. SAI-127. The sequence goes on along the minus strand of NZ_JARXYJ010000001.1, from coordinate 8,946,714 downwards.
CTGGCGACAAAGGCGCGCTGGTCCGCCCTGCCGGCAATCGATGCCCGGGCGCTGGTCGACTTGGCTGAGCAATCCGGCGTGCGGGGTGCCCTCGGCGATACGGGTCCGTTCGGCGCATCGTTCGGGTGATGCCGGTCGAGGAGGTTGTTTGCGCGCGCACCCGGAGTGACGATGGTCGCAGCCGCGTCGCGTTCCGGGAGGCCGAGTTGACCGATCCATGGGTGGCCCTGGAACCGGGGGCCGACCCTGCCGAGCATCTCCGGCTGCTGCGGCGCGCGCACGAGACGTTCACCGAGGCGGGCACGGTGCAGCGGCCGGTGCGCCCGGTGGTGGCCGACTCGTGGCGGCGTTCCGCGCAGGCCGGTGTCGGGCCCGATGGGACCGCGAGCGTCGAACTGAGCGACGGGGACCTCGGCTCGTATCGGGCCGAGCACCCGCTGGCGCGGGTCATGCCGCTGTTCCGTGAGCTGATGGGGACCTTCGCCTCCGACGGGGAGCACCTGCTCGCGGTGTGCGACGAGCACGGCAGGCTGCTCTGGGTCGAGGGCCACACAAGGACCCGGCGGCAGGCTGAGTGGATGAACTTCGTGCCGGGCGCGCGGTGGGCGGAGACCGCTGTCGGGACGAACGCGCCGGGTACCGCGGTCGCGGTGGACCGGCCGGTGCAGGTGTTCGCGGCGGAGCACTTCATCCGCCGGGTGCAGCCGTGGACCTGCGCGGCGGCGCCGGTGCACGATCCCCGGACCGGGCGGGTCCTGGGGGCCGTGGACATCACCGGCGGGGACGGGCTCGCGCATCCGCACAGCCTGGGCTTCGTCCAGGCGGTCGCGCGGGCCGCCGAGTCGCAGCTGGCGCTGCTCCTCCCGCAGCAGCCCGCCACCGACACCTCTGAGCTGACCGCACTGGGCCGGGACGAGGCGCTGCTGGTCGGCGCCGGCCGCACGGTCAGGCTCAGCCGCCGGCACAGCGAGATCCTGGTGCTGCTGTCCCGGCACCCGGAGGGTCTGACCGGGGACGAGTTGCTGTGTGCGCTGTACGAGGACGAGTCGGTGACACCGGTGACGCTGCGGGCCGAACTGGCGCGGCTGCGCAGGGTGCTGGGGCCGGTGCTGTTGTCGTCGCGGCCCTACCGGCTGACCGTGCAGGTCGAGTCGGACGTGGCCGCCGTGGAGCGGCGGCTGGAGAGCGGCGCGGTCACCGCGGCGGCGCGGGGATACACCGGTCCGCTGCTGCCGGCCTCGCAGGCACCGGCGGTGGTCAGGCTCAGGCGCCGGATCGCCGACGGGCTGCGGACGGCTTTGATCGCCGGCCGCGACCCGGACCTGCTGGCGGACTGGGCACACGCGCCGTGGGGCGAGGACGACGTCGACGTGTGGCGGGCTCTCGCCGCCGTGCGGCCCACGGCGAGCGTCCGGGCCCGGCTGGCCGCGCTGGAGTCCGAGCTGGCCGCGCCGACGGCAACGTGGTTGCAACGTCCGCGCTCCTAGCCTCACGCCAGAGCTGCCCAACGGCGGGCAGCGCTGCTGAAGGAGGCTGGCCGGCATGACCCGTTACGCGGCACCAGGCACCGAGGGCGCGATCGTCTCCTACCAGGCGCGCTACGAGCACTTCATCGGTGGCGAGTACGTGCCGCCGGTGCGCGGACAGTACTTCGAGAACCCGTCCCCGGTGAACGGGCAGCCGTTCACCGAGGTCGCGCGGGGCACCGCGGAGGACGTGGAGCGGGCGCTGGACGCCGCGCACGCCGCCGCTCCGGGCTGGGGCCGGACCTCGGTGACCGAGCGGTCCGACATCCTGCTGAAGATCGCCGACCGCATGGAGGCGAACCTCGAAAAACTGGCGGTCGCCGAGAGCTGGGAGAACGGCAAGCCGGTGCGGGAGACGCTGGCGGCCGACATCCCCCTCGCCATCGACCACTTCCGGTACTTCGCGGGGGCGATCCGCGCGCAGGAGGGTTCGCTCGGCGAGCTCGACGACGACACGGTGGCGTACCACTTCCATGAGCCGCTGGGTGTCGTCGCGCAGATCATCCCGTGGAACTTCCCGATCCTCATGGCGGTCTGGAAACTGGCCCCGGCCCTCGCGGCGGGCAACGCGGTCGTCATCAAGCCCGCCGAGCAGACCCCGGCGTCCCTCCACTACTGGATGAGCCTGATCGCGGACCTGCTGCCGCCGGGCGTGGTGAACATCGTGAACGGCTTCGGTGTGGAGGCGGGCAAGCCGCTCGCGTCCAGTCCGCGGGTGGCCAAGGTGGCGTTCACCGGCGAGACCACCACGGGGCGGCTGATCATGCAGTACGCCTCGGAGAACATCAAGCCGGTGACCCTCGAACTCGGTGGCAAGTCACCGAACATCTTCTTCGACGACGTCTGGGCGCGGGACGACGACTTCCGCGACAAGGCGCTCGAAGGGTTCACGATGTTCGCCCTGAACCAGGGCGAGGTCTGCACCTGCCCCTCCCGGGCACTGATCCAGCGCGGCAACTACGCCGAGTTCCTCGAGGCCGCCGTCGCCCGCACCGAGCTCATCAAGCCGGGCCATCCCCTCGACACCGACACGATGATCGGCGCCCAGGCCTCCAACGACCAGCTGGAGAAGATCCTCTCCTACCTGGACGTCGGCCGGCAGGAGGGCGCGAAGGTCCTCACCGGCGGCGAACGCATCGAGTACGACGGCGAGTTGAAGGGCGGCTACTACGTCCAGCCGACGATCTTCGAGGGTGACAACCGGATGAGGATCTTCCAGGAGGAGATCTTCGGCCCTGTCGTCTCGGTGACCTCCTTCGACGACTTCGACGACGCCCTGAAGATCGCCAACGACACGCTGTACGGGCTCGGGGCGGGCGTGTGGACCCGGGACATGAACACGGCGTACCGGGCAGGTCGCGCGATCCAGGCGGGCCGCGTCTGGACCAACTGCTACCACGCGTACCCGGCGCATGCCGCCTTCGGTGGGTACAAGCAGTCGGGGATCGGGCGGGAGACGCACAAGATGATGCTGGAGCACTACCAGCAGACGAAGAACCTTCTTGTTTCATACAGCCCGAAGAAACTTGGGTTCTTCTAGAGCCTGAAGTCGGTTGCCTGGAGGCTTCGTTGCGCTCCAGGCAACGCGACATGAGAGTACCCAATGTAATGATTTGGATTCTTCTCGTTACTCTATGGCGTCCTTTGGAGTTCCACCCGGAGCAGTCGCGGACCAATTGGCGTCGGAGAACATCGCCCCGCGAGCCGCCTGCTCATGTGTGCAGCGACCAGACGAATACCCGTAGGCAGCACTCGAACCCGTACACCACTTCCCTGGACGCAACCGAGTCGATCGCGCACCGTGACCAGTCCAACTCTCCGCTCGCGCCGAGCTGATCCAGCATGACGCGATGCAGTTTGGCCCACACCCGATTCTTCGACCAGTACGTGAAGCGACGATGGACCGTCTGCCAGGAGGCGCCGAAGACCGGCGGTAGTTGTCGCCAGGTGCATCCCGACGTGGCTACGAACACGATCGCGGCCAGCACGGCGCGGTCATCACATCGACGACGCCCCCACCCTGCAAACGAGTTGGCGCCTTCGGCGCCACGTTCAGGAAGATCTCCCACAACCCATCAGGCACGAGTCGTGCCGCCATCCCCATACCGCAGCAACGACTCAACGCCAATCAAGACATCTTCTAAGTGAGCGTTTGGTTATGGTATTGAATGGTTCATGGCGAATTTCGGGAGCCAGATCGAGCGCCCAACGAAGTGATTCGCCGGAAACGCCGCTTCTGCGGCAATCAGCAGAACGGTAATGCGCCGGTTTCCTGGTAAGAGCTCCTGTCTCATTCAGGAACCTACCGGTTCGTACCGAGTTGAGAATGCACGCCCCGGTGCACCCAGCACCCCCGCACACGCCCTGCTCAGACCGACGGCCACCGCATACCCAGGCATCATGCAGCCCCCGCGGCCCTACCCCAGCGACCTGTCCGACGCCCGCTGGGAACTCATCCGCCCCACCCTCGAAGCCTGGCGCCAGGCCCGCAACGGCATCCGCAAACCCACCCACGACCTGCGCGCCCTGATGAACGCCATCCTCTACGTCGACCGCACCGGCATCCCCTGGCGCTACCTGCCCCACGACTTCCCGCCCCACCAGACCGTCTACGGGTACTTCGCCCACTGGGAAGCTGACGGCATCTTCGACCAGCTCACCGGGCTATTACGCGGCAAAGTCCGCCAGGCCGAAGGCCGCACCAGCGAGCCCAGCGCCTGCCTGATCGACAGCCAGAGCATCAAAACCTCCGCCACCGTCCACCTGACCAGCCAAGGCATCGACCCCGCCAAGAAAATCATCGGACGCAAGCGGCACATCGCCACCGACACGCTCGGCCTCCTGCTGGCCGTCGCCGTCACCGCCGCCAGCGTCCACGACTCCGCCGCCGGCACCCAGCTCCTGACCAACGTCCGCGAGCGCCACCCCACCATCACCAAAGCCTGGGCCGACAACGGCTACAAGACCAAAGCCGTCGAAGAAGCCGCCCACCTCGGCATCGACCTCGAAATCGTCCAACGCGACCCCACCACCCGCGGCTTCCACGTCCAGCCCCACCGCTGGGTCATCGAACGCACCCTCGGCTGGCTCATGCACCACCGCCGCCTGGCCCGCGACTACGAAACCCACCCCCACCGATCAGCAGCCATGATCCAAATCGCAGCCATCAACCTCATGACCCGCCGCCTCGCCCACGAAACCACCACCAACTGGCGCGACAGCTAAGCCAAACGAAACAGACAACGGAGAACCAAACGCTCACTAAGTGAGCGTTTGGTTCTGGTATTGAATGGTTCATGGCGAATTTCGGGAGCCAGATCGAGCGCCCAACGAAGTGATTCGCCGGAAACGCCGCTTCTGCGGCAATCAGCAGAACGGTAATGCGCCGGTTTCCTGGTAAGAGCTCCTGTCTCATTCAGGAACCTACCGGTTCGTACCGAGTTGAGAATGCACGCCCCGGTGCACCCAGCACCCCCGCACACGCCCTGCTCAGACCGACGGCCACCGCATACCCAGGCATCATGCAGCCCCCGCGGCCCTACCCCAGCGACCTGTCCGACGCCCGCTGGGAACTCATCCGCCCCACCCTCGAAGCCTGGCGCCAGGCCCGCAACGGCATCCGCAAACCCACCCACGACCTGCGCGCCCTGATGAACGCCATCCTCTACGTCGACCGCACCGGCATCCCCTGGCGCTACCTGCCCCACGACTTCCCGCCCCACCAGACCGTCTACGGGTACTTCGCCCACTGGGAAGCTGACGGCATCTTCGACCAGCTCACCGGGCTATTACGCGGCAAAGTCCGCCAGGCCGAAGGCCGCACCAGCGAGCCCAGCGCCTGCCTGATCGACAGCCAGAGCATCAAAACCTCCGCCACCGTCCACCTGACCAGCCAAGGCATCGACCCCGCCAAGAAAATCATCGGACGCAAGCGGCACATCGCCACCGACACGCTCGGCCTCCTGCTGGCCGTCGCCGTCACCGCCGCCAGCGTCCACGACTCCGCCGCCGGCACCCAGCTCCTGACCAACGTCCGCGAGCGCCACCCCACCATCACCAAAGCCTGGGCCGACAACGGCTACAAGACCAAAGCCGTCGAAGAAGCCGCCCACCTCGGCATCGACCTCGAAATCGTCCAACGCGACCCCACCACCCGCGGCTTCCACGTCCAGCCCCACCGCTGGGTCATCGAACGCACCCTCGGCTGGCTCATGCACCACCGCCGCCTGGCCCGCGACTACGAAACCCACCCCCACCGATCAGCAGCCATGATCCAAATCGCAGCCATCAACCTCATGACCCGCCGCCTCGCCCACGAAACCACCACCAACTGGCGCGACAGCTAAGCCAAACGAAACAGACAACGGAGAACCAAACGCTCACTTAGAGGTCGTTTTCATCGGCAGAGCCTGTTTCATCCCAACAAGTCCCCGTGGCGGAGCGGCCCTTCGGGGACTTTAGGGGCTGGCGTGATTGACGCGGCTTGAGGGACGCCTCTATTGCCCGTCTCATCCCGTGAAGCCTGTCTCATTCCAAGGGCAGTTGATATCGGCCATTACTCCCGCCGCCCTGTACAGGAACCCGAAACGTGAGAGGTACGAGTATCCATCCGTGACGCGTGAAGCGACACAAAGTAGCTAAAAACGACCTCTAAGGCCATCACCGTGGTGTTGACGAACTCGGGCGACCGGCCCATGAGCCCGAGTCGGCATCGGAGACGATCCGGAACGCCTCATGACGGGCACGGGGGTCCTCGGCCGACCTCGGTGGCACGAACGCGATCGGGACCGGGACGTGGCGCCGGGCAGGCGTCGGCGGACGCCGCCCCACCGGCTCACCGAGAACCTGTCCATTCATGTCCAGCGGGCTGCGGCCCCGTCCCGGCAGGGCGCCTCCGGTTCCGCGCCTGCGCTCGGCCCCGGCGAGATGTCCGGGGACAGTCCGGAGGGTGGAGCGAAGGGAAGCGGCGCACGTCCAGGAGCCAAGAGTGCGCCCGGCGGCGCTGCCCGTGACCGCCGTCGGGCGCACTCCGAGGGGAACGGCAGGCATCTGCCGAGACTCAGGTCAAAACGCTTCTTTGAACAAGCGCATACCCGACGCTCGAAACAATGCCGTGCAAAAGCAATCCGGGGGAATGGGCGCGCACTCCGAGGAGTTCAAATTCTCCATATTAACTGAGCTTCGTAAACGCTCTTGCCCTGGGCTCACGGTCTGCAGCTAGCTAGGTGCTGCGCCCACTTCCTGGTCCGGGTTCCCGATGAGCCTTGGGCAGACCGACGGCACGCCGGGCAGTCCCGGGGCCGTCGGTCAGGGAGGCGGTCGGGAAATCCGTACGTGAGGAGTAGTCATGAAGAAGGCCTACGAGGCGCCGACGCTCGTCCGGCTCGGTACGTTCCGCAAGGAGACGGGTCTGCTGGGCAAGCACGGCAACGACCGGCTGATCCTGAGCAAGAACTGACGACCGACGGTCCCTGACTCGACGTCATGACTGAACTGCACGAAAGTGCGGGGACGGGCCCCGGCGACGCGCACTTCGCGGTCTTCACCGACCGTGCGGACGCGGCCGCTGTGGCCCGCTCCTTCGCCCGTCCCGGAAGCCGGACCCTCGCGCACCCGTCGGGCCGGCCCTGGCTGGTCGGCCACTGGCACGACGACGAGGTCGTCACGGCGAACACCGGCACCGCCGCCGTCGCCCTCGTCGGCTGCTGCCCGATCGAAGCCGACGACCTGCGGCGCCGGATCGCACGGCTGCGTGATCTCGCGGAGCTCGACGCACTGGCCCGTTCCCTCCCCGGCAGTTTCCACCTCGTCGGCGCCCTCGACGGACAGGTCAGAGTGCAGGGCACCGCCTCCGGACTGCGCCTGGTCTTCCACGCGGAGATCGACGGCGTACGGGTGGCCGCCAGCCGCGCCGACACACTCGCCGCCGTCCTGGGCCTCGAACCCGACGTGGAGGAGCTGGCCGTACGACTGCTGTGGCCCGCCCCGTATCCGCTGTTCGAGACGTCCCTGTGGCGCGCGGTCACCGCCGTTCCCCCGCAGGACGCCGTGGTCGTCGCCGCGGACGGGCGCACCGTCCGGCACACCCGTTGGTGGACGCCGGCCGAGCCGATCCGACCGCTCGCCGAAGCGGCGCCGCAGATCCGGAAGGTGCTGGAGGAGGCGGTCGGCGCGCGTACCCGGCAGGGCGGTGTGGTGAGCTGCGACCTGTCCGGCGGCCTGGACTCCACCTCCGTCTGCTTCCTGGCCGACCGGTCCCCGGCCCGCGTGGTGGCCAGTACGTGGCCGGGACGCGATCCGGCGGACACCGACCTGTACTGGGCCGAACAGGCGGCGAGCCACCTCCCGGACGTCGAGCACGTGATCTGGGACGCCGACGACTCTCCGCTGGTCTACGAGGACCTGCTCGGCATCGACGACCTGCTCGACGAGCCCACCATCGGCGTCATGGACCGCTCCCGGGTCCTGCACCACCTGCCCGGCCTCGCCGCACGCGGCAGCCGACTGCACCTGACCGGCATCGGCGGCGACCACGTGGCCTGGTGCTCCGAGGCGTCCTACCACCGGTTGCTGCGCACCCGTCCGCTGTTCGCCCTGCGGCAGCTGCGGGGGTTCCGGGCGCTGTGGCAGTGGCCCCTCGGCGGCACGGTCCGCGCGCTCGCCGACTCCCGGCCGTACGGGAAGTGGCTCGCCGACGCGGCCCGCCAACTGCGTGACCCCATGCCGACGTCCGTCGCGACGGGTCTCGGCTGGGGCATGGCCCCGCGCCTCTTCGACTGGGTGACCCCCGAGGCCGAGAGGATGGCCCGCCGGGCACTGCTGAAGGCCGCGACGACGGCTTCGCCGCTCCATCCGGACCGGGGCCTGCACACCGACCTGGAACAGATCCGCTCGTGCACCCGCGTCATCCGGCAATGGGACTGGATGGCGGCCCGCGCCGGCCTCCCGATGGCGTCCCCGTTCTTCGACGACCGCGTCATCGAGGCGTGTCTGGCCGTCCGCCCGAGCGAGCGCGTCACGCCATGGCGGTACAAACCCGTCCTGAGCGCCGCGATGAGCGGAATCGTGCCCGAGGCCTGCCTGCGGCGGACCAACAAGGCCACGGCCTCCATGGACGCCTCCAACGGGCTGCGCGAACACCGCGCCGAGTTGCTGGCGCTGTGGGAGGGCTCCCGGCTTGAGGAGCTGGGGCTGGTGGACGGTGCCGAGCTGCGCCACCTGGTCCGGCGACCCGCCTCCCGCGGGCTGTCCGACGCCATCCTCTACTCCACGATCGCCGCCGAGGTGTGGCTGCGGGGACTCGCCCGCGACCGCGGCCGCGTCCCGCGCCCCTGACCACATCCGCCACGTCAGAAAGGCCCACCCACATGCCCTTGCGGTTCGGTGACAATGTCTCCACGGCCGAGACCGACTACGGCACGGTGCTGCTGGACGAACGGGCCGGCGCCTACTGGGAGTTGAATCCGACCGCCACCCTGGTCGTGCGGACGCTGCTCGACGGCGGCGAGGAGTCGGACGCGGCCGCCGCCCTGGTCCGGGAGTTCGACATCGACCAGGCGCAGGCCATGCAGGACGTCGAGACGCTCGTACGGGAGCTGCGGTACTCGGGGCTCGCCTCATGACGACACCCAGCGCGCTGCAACGACCCACCGGTGTTTCCCTGGCCCGACGCCTGGCCGCCCGCCTCGTCCTGCTCCCCGCCGTCGCCCTCGCCCTCCTGCCACCCCGCAGCATCCGTACCGTACTCGGCATCCTGCGACGCGGTGCCGCGCCGGCCACCACGGCGCAGGCTCAGAACGCGCGCGACGCCATGTGCGCCGCCAGCCTGCGCTGCGCCGGACCGAAGGGGTGTCTGCCGCGCTCTCTGGGGGCGGCACTGCTGTGCCGGCTCGGCGGAACGTGGCCGACCTGGTGCACCGGCGTACGCGTCGTCCCACCCTTCACCGCGCACGCCTGGATCGAGGCGGAAGGCAGTCCCGTCGGCGAGGGTGTACCGGAGGGCTACTTCGCCCGGCTGGTGGCCGTCCCCCCGCTGTCGCGACCGACGGACCGATGACCGGCACGACGGTCGCGAACGGCGGCCGGGCCCGGGTCGCAGAGGGGGACAAGTCCACCCGGACGGCGGTGGCCACGATGTACCGGCTCACCGCCGGGCACCGGAGCGCCATCGCCGTCGCCACCGTACTGACCCTCGTGGGCTCCGCCCTGGGTCTGGCCCAACCGCTCGTCGCCAAGCACGTCGTGGACGCGAGCGGCCGTGGACAGGTCATCTGGCCACTGCTGGCACTCCTTGGCGCGCTGTTCGTCACCGAGGCGGCGACGGGAGCCGCCGGGCGCTTTCTTCTGGAGCGGATGGGCGAACGTGTCGTACGGCAGCTCCGGCACGGGCTGGTGGGGCGGCTACTCCGGCTGGAGATGAGGGAGTACGACCGCCAACGGGGCGGCGACCTCATCTCTCGGGTGACGGCCGACACCACCTTGCTCCGGGAGGTCGTGTCGCAGGCCCTCGTCGATCTGGTGACGGGAAGCCTTGTCGCCGCAGGGGCGATCGTCCTCATGGCGTGGCTCGACCCCCTGCTGCTGCTCATGGTCGCCGTCACCGTGGCCGCGGCGGCCCTGGTCGTCGCCTCGCTGCTCACGCGCATCCGATGCGCGTCCGAACAGATGCAGGACTCGGTCGGTGCCATCGCCGCCGACCTTGAACGCGCCCTCGGTGCCCTGCCGATGGTCCGCGTGCATTGCGCCGAGGAGCGCGAGGCAGCGGGCATCGGCGCACGCGTCGAGGAGGCCTACGGCGCGGGGGTACGCACCGCGAAGATCGCATCTGTCATGAGCCCCGCTGTCGAACTCGCCGTCCAGGGCTCCTTCCTCATCGTCCTGGTCGTCGGCAGCCTGCGTGTCAACGGCCATGCCGGCTCCCTCGGAGATCTCGTCGCCTTCCTGCTGTACGCCTCGTACCTCGTCCTGCCGCTGTCCTCCGTCTTCCATGCCATGGGCCTCATCCAACGCGGGATGGGCGCCTACCAGCGCATCGACCAGACGCTCCGTCTGCCCGTCGAGCCCACCGCACCGCGGATCCCACGAGTCCCCGTCGCCACACCCCCGCCGGCCGGGCCGTCCGACACCCCCGAGCAGCCCGCCCTCGCCCTGCGCGACGTCCACTTCGGCTACCTCCCGGACCTGCCAGTCCTCCGCGGCGTCTCGTTCGCCGTCGCGCACCGGCAGCACGTCGCCCTGGTGGGTCGGTCCGGAGCCGGCAAGAGCACGTTGTTCGCCCTGGTGGCGAGGTTCTACGAGCCGGATGCGGGCCACGTGCTCTTCGACGGGCGGCCCGCGACCGAACTCACCCGTGCCGCATGTCGCCGACACATAGCGGTCGTCGACCAGAACGCGCACGTCGTCCGCGGCACCCTGCGCGACAACATCGCCTACGCCGTGCCCGACGCCTCGGAAGCGGAGATCCGGCGCGTCATGGAACTGGCCCGACTCGAAGAAGTCGTCGACCGGCTGCCCGGCGGGCTGACCGCCGTCATCGGTGAACGCGGCGCCACCCTCTCTGGCGGCGAACGCCAACGTGTCGCCCTCGCCCGCGCGTTGCTGGCCCGCCCCACGCTGCTCCTGCTGGACGAACCCACCTCCCACCTCGACGCGATCAATGAATCGGCGCTCACCACCGTCATGAAGGACGTCGCCCAGGAGTGCGCTTTGCTGGTCATCGCGCACCGCCTGTCCACCGTGCAGCACGCCGACCACATCGTCGTGCTGCACGAGGGCCGCACCGCCGCCGGCGGACGCCACGAGGAGCTACTGGCCGACAGCGCCCTTTACCGCGAACTGGCCGTGAGCCAGATACTCAGGCCTGGCGGGCGCCCCGGAAGGGGCAACCGAGCGGGGACATCGGGTTGAAGCCGTCCCGTCCTCGCGGCCCAGCCGGCCCGAGAACCGGACCACGCATGGGCCAACGGCCCGGCGGTCGCGGACATGGACATGGACATGGACATCGTTCCTGCTGGTCAATCGCGGTGCGGCAGCTGGACCACCATGAGATGAAGAACCTCGAGATGGGCCTGCCAGGATTCGGCCTCGAAAGACTGGCCGACATCGCCCACGGCGGCGCCTGGCACATCGGTGTCCTCGCCGCACCCGGCATCCCCGAGATGCTCCTGGCCGACCGCGAGCGGGAATTTTGGGGACAGTTCGCGTGGCCATGCAAGCGTCCCATCAGCCGGCCGACCGTCAGTATCAGAAGGCGGCACGGGTGCCGTCGGCGTCGGCGGGGCCGGGAAAGCCGGAATGGACGTTCCGCCGTCTTGCAAGCGCCGGGACCTCCTGGTGCACTTCCGCACCTTTGGCGGGACCTGGCGGAGCGCTGCCGGGAACAGGTCCACGCTGACGTGCTTCGGCAACTCGGCCTCGATGTCAGCCCAGTACTGCTGGATGTCGTGTCCGTGCCCGGCGGTCGTCTCGTTGACGCCCTCACCACGGTCGTGCCGGAAGTCCTCGGGGCCGGCGACATTCGCCGCCCGCTGCTGGACGCGTTCCGTCAAGGTGGTCAGGGCCATCACTGCTCCTTCTTGGGCACGCGCAGCACACGGGCGCAGCACGCCTCGTACTCGGTGGGGTACTTCTCCTTGATCAGGTCCATGTCGAGGACCTCCGGCCGCCGTCCGACACTCGGCGGCGATCTCCGGGTACATCTGCGCGAACCGCTTCTTCGCTGCCGCAGACCAGGCGCATCTGAGCGTTGCGTCGATCGGGAGGGCAGTCCGAGACCAAGATCCGGGCCATTCTCGGACCACGTTGCCACCCGTCGGCCGACAGCGCACCGTCACCGCAGGTCAGCGTGGGTACTGCTCATGTACCACCAAGAGACGAAGAACCTCTTGGTCAGTTACTCGCCCAAGAAACTGGGCTTCTTCTAGATCACCTCGACCACTTACATGAGGGCCTCTCCGGGAGGCCCTCACCCACGTCAAGGACACGCATAGCGTGCCCAAAATATTACAAGGTGGGATAATTTACTTAACTTGAGACGCGTTACCGGCGCTCCCCACCGACCGTGAAAAGGCGGATCCGACCATGTCGAAGAAACCACGTTCGTCCGAGCCACCGCACGGAAAGGGCCCCAGTCGGCACCAGGACACCGAACATCACGGCTGGTCACCCGACGTGGACGAGACCCGCCAGCAGGACAACCCGAGCGCCGAGCGCTCCTTCCGTGCCGAGCATGCCGGAAAGCGCGGCCCGGGCCGGACGAAGTCCGCCGAGGAGACGAAGTCCGTCCCCGGTGACACGGTCGAGAGCCCGAACGCGAGCGGCGAGGAGTACGGCGACGCGGACGAGAAGGGCAGGCGCGACACCGGACGCAAGGGCCGCTCCCAGCGCCCCAGCGGCACGAAGGACGCTGCCGCCAAGACCGGCGTGGACCCACAGGATCCGCCGTCCGGGCGCTGACCGGATCAGCCCCTCCGATCGGGCCCGGTCGGTCCCGGACGGCAGGTTCTTCGCCGAGCGCCATCCCTGTCAGCAGATCCGCGGCAGTTGCTCCCCGATCGGCAGATCGACCACCCGCGTTCCTCCCAGGCCGGTCCGTGCCACGACCATGCCGGGATGCGCCTCCACGGCCTCACCGATGATCACGGAGTCCGCGCCCAGCGGATGGGTGCGCATCGCCCCGAGGACGGCGTCGGCGTGCTCGCGCGGGACGAAGGCCACCAGCTTGCCCTCGTTGGCGATGTACATGGGGTCCAGTCCGAGAATGGCGCAGGCGTTGGCCACGGCCGGCGGGACCGGGACATCACGTTCCTGGATGACCACCCCGGTGCCGGAGGCCTGCGCGATCTCATTGAGCGAGGCGGCCAGGCCGCCCCGGGTGGGGTCGCGCAGGACGTGCAGATCCGGGGTGACGGCGAGCATGGCGTCGACCAGGCCGCCGAGCGCCGCGCAGTCGCTCTTGATCTCCACCCCGAATTCCAGTCCCTCGCGGACGCTCATGACCGCCACCCCGTGGACGCCGATGGCGCCGCTGACGATCACGACGTCGCCGGGGACGACCCGCTGAGGGCACAGATCGACGCCCGCCGGGACGAGACCGATGCCCGCGGTGTTGATGTAGATCCCGTCGCCGTGGCCGGCCTCCACCACCTTGGTGTCGCCGGTGGCCACCTCCACACAGGCGGTGCGCGCGGCCGCGCCCAGCGCCTCGGACACGCGCGTGACCACGTCGAGCTCGACGCCCTCCTCCAGGATGAATCCGCAGGAGAGGTAGGCGGCGCGGGCGCCGCTCATGGCGAGGTCGTTGACGGTGCCGTTGACCGCCAGGTCGCCGATGCTGCCGCCGGGGAAGAACAGCGGCCGCACCACGTAGGAGTCGGTCGAGAACGCCAGCCGGGCACCGCCCAGGGACAGGACGGCGGCGTCACCCATCTGGGCGAGCACCTCGCCCCCGAAAGCGGGAGCGAAGATCTGCTGGACCAGTTCGGCGGAGAGCACTCCGCCGCCGCCGTGGCCCATGACGACACGCGGCCGGTCCCGCAGGGGCGCCGGACACGTCCACGCCTCGACGTCCAGGGCGGGGACGGGGAGATCGGTGGTGTCAGACAACGGGGGTCGCCTCCTGTGCCTTGGTGGCGGGCATGTCCAGCCGGCGGTAGAGGTAGTACGCGGCGCAGGCTCCCTCGCTGGAGACCATGGTGGCCCCCAGCGGCGTACGAGGCGTGCACAGAGTGCCGAAGGCCTCGCACTCGTGCGGCTTGAGCAGTCCCTGCAGGACCTCTCCGCTGCGGCACTCGGCCGGCTCCTGGGTGCGGATGCCCTCGACGGAGAAGCGGTGCTCGGCGTCGTAGGCGCGGTATTTCGGTGCCAGCCGCCAGCCGCTCTGCGGGATCACCCCGATGCCGCGCCAGGCGCGGTCGGTGACCTCGAAGACGTCCTCCAGCATGGCCCGGGCGGCCGGGTTGCCCTCCGCGCGAACGGCACGGGCGTAGGCGTTGTCGACGGTGTGCTCACCGCGTTCCAGCTGCCGGACGGTACGGCGTACGCCTTCGAGGATGTCCAGTGGCTCGAAGCCCGTCACGACGATCGGCACCCGGAAGCGCTCCGCCAGTTCCGGGTACTCCCCCATGCCCATCACGCTGCAGACATGGCCGGCCGCGAGGAAGCCCTGCACCCGGCAGCTCGGCGAGGACATGATGGCCTCGATGGCGGGCGGTACGCGGACATGGGACACCAGCATGCTGAAGTTCGGGATGCCCAGTTTCCGGGCCTGATGGACCGTCATGGCGTTGGGGGGTGCGGTCGTCTCGAAGCCGATGCCGAAGAACACCACCTCGCGGTCCGGGTTCTGCTGGGCGATCCGCAGCGCGTCGAGCGGTGAGTAGACGACGCGCACGTCACCGCCCTCTCCGCGGACCTGGAACAGGTCCCGTCCGGTGCCCGGCACGCGCAGCATGTCGCCGAAGGAACAGAAGATCACCTCCGGTCGGGAGGCGATCTCCAGAGCCTTGTCGATGACCTCCAGCGGAGTGACGCACACCGGACAGCCGGGTCCGTGGATCAACTCGACCTTGTCCGGCAGGAGTTGGTCGATGCCGTGCCGGATGATGCTGTGCGTCTGCCCTCCGCACACCTCCATCAGCGCCCACCGCCTGGTCACCGTGGCGTGGATGTCGTCGAGCAGCCGGCGGGCCAGCTCCGGGTCCTGGAACTCGTCGATGTACTTCACTTGTTGCCCACCTCTTCCACCGGTTCCGAGCCCGCCGCCTCCGCCGCCGCGGTTTCCCAGGGGTCACCGAACTCCTCCTGCAACAGGCCGAGTTCGGCGAAGAGTTCGAGCGTCTGTCGCGCCGACTCCTCGTCCAGCCGTTGCAGGGCGAACCCGACGTGGACGATGGCGTACTCGCCGACCTGGAGGTCGGGCAGATACTCCAGGCACACCTCCTTGACCACGCCGCCGAAGTCGACGGTGGCCATCCGGGTGCCGTCCCGTTCCTCGATGTCCAGCACTCTGCCGGGTACCGCCAGGCACATGAGCCTCTCCTCGCTGTGGTCGCGCGTTTGCTCAGTCGGTGGGAGTGAGTGTGGGAGTGACGCGGGCGGCCACCATCAGTTGGCCCAGGGCCAGGCCACCGTCGTTGGGCGGCACCAGGTGGTGCCGCAGGACCGTGAAGCCGTCCTCGCGCAGGGTGGCGGCACAGGCCGAGGAGAGCAGCGTGTTGGCGAACACGCCTCCCGTCAGGGCGACCGTCTCCAGCCCGTGCCGCTCTCGCGCCCGCGCGCACATCCGGTGCACCAGGCCGGTCACGCCCCGGTGGAAGCGCGCGGCGACCAGGGCCGGCTCGACGCCCGCGCGCAGGTCGCCGACGATCGCCGCCAGTACGGGTGCCGGATCGGCCCGTACGGCGCCGTCCCGGTTCTCCTCCGGCGCGTGCAGGGCGAAGGCGTACGCGGTGGTGTCGTCGGCCGGTGCGTGCAGAGCCGCCCCCTCCAGTTCGACGGCGGCCTGTGCCTCGTATCCGGCTCGGTGGCACACCCCGGCGAGAGAGGACACGGCGTCGAAGAGCCGGCCCATACTGGACGTGGGGACACAGTTCAGGCCGCGCTCCAACTGCCTTTCCAGGACGTGGAGTTCGTCGGGCGGGCAGGCGGTCGTACAGACGAGGTCGTCGGACCAGTCGATCCCGGCCGCCCGCAGATGGGCCAGCGCCATGCGGTACGGCCGGCGCACCGCGGCGTCACCACCGGGCAGTGGAACATACGCGAGATGCCCGAACCGGGTGAAGCCGTCGTAGTCCGCGAGCAGGAACTCCCCGCCCCACACGGCGCCGTCGTCGCCATGGCCGGTGCCGTCGAAGGCGACGCCGATCACCGGCCGGGTGCCGTCCAGTCCGTGCTCGGCCATGGCGGCGGCAATATGCGCGTGATGGTGCTGGACGCGTACGACGGGCCGGTGCACCGCGTTCCGGTCGGCCCATCCGGTGGAGCGGTAGCCAGGATGCCGGTCGCAGACCAGGGCCTCGGGGTGCACCCCGGTAATGGACTCCAACTGCGCCACCGCGCGCTCGAAGACCCGCTGTGTGCCGACGTCGTCCATGTCGCCGATGTGCGCCGACAGCCAGGCCTGCCGGCCCGCCCCGAGACAGAAGGCGTTCTTCAGGTCTCCGCCGACGGCGAGGGCCGGCCGCACGGGCAGCGGGAGGGAGACCGGCAACGGGGCATAACCACGCGAGCGGCGGATCACGAGTGGCTCCCCGTCGCAGACGCGGACCACGGAGTCGTCGCACGGGACGTGGATCGGCCGGTCGTGGGTGAGCCAGGCGTCGGCCAGGTGCGCGAGTCGCTCCAGCGCCTCGTCGTCGTCGGTGACGATCGGCTCACCGGACAGGTTGCCGCTGGTCATGACGAGCAGCCCGGGACCGTCCGGGTCGCCTGGCAGACCGAGCAGCAGATGGTGCACGGGCGTGTAGGGCAGCATCACGCCGAGGTCGGGGCTGCCGGGTGCCACGGCCTCGGCGGGCCGGGGATCCCCGCCGGCGTGCGGACGCCGCCTCAGCAGGACGACCGGCCTGGCACGGCCTTCGAGCAGGCTCCGCTCCGCCGGACTCAGCCGGACGAGGTGACGGACGTCGTCCGCGGTCCTGGCCATGACAGCGAACGGCTTGTCCCCGCGTGCCTTCCGTCGGCGCAGGAGGGCGACCGCCTCCTGGTTCGAGGCATCGCAGGCCAGGTGGTAGCCGCCCAGGCCCTTCACGGCGAGGATCGCGCCCCGCTTCAGCAGCGCGCGGGCCTCGGTGACCGGGTCCGCCCCCTCGGCATTCCCGAGCCGTGCCTCCTGCGCGAGGACCAGCCGCAGACGGGGCCCGCAGGCCGGGCAGGCGACCGGCTGCGCGTGGAAGCGGCGGTCGGCCGGATCCGCGTACTCCCGGGCGCAGTCGGGGCACATCGCGAAGCCGGCCATGGTGGTGTTCGCCCGGTCGTACGGCACGCCCGTGACGATCGTGAAGCGCGGGCCGCAGTGAGTGCAGTTGACGAAGGGGTGCCGGTAGCGCCGGTCCGCCGGGGCGGCCAGTTCGGCGAGGCAGTCGGCACAGGTGGCGGAGTCGGGGGAGACCAGGGTGCGGGCCGGTCCGCCGGTGCGGGAGGTGAGGATGGTGAACGCGGTGCCGCCGCCGACGGGAGGCATCTCCCGGTGGTGGACGGACTCCACGCGGGCCAGCGGCGGTGCCTGGGCGGCGATCAGGTCGCAGAACCGGGCCACGGCCGAGGCGCTGCCCTCGACCTCCGCGACGACGCCCTCCGGGGTGTTGGTCACGTGTCCGGCCAGGGCGAGTTCGGTGGCAAGGCCGTAGAGGTAGGGCCTGAAGCCCACGCCCTGCACCACTCCCCGGACGGTGACCCGGCGGCGTCGCAGGGTGTTCTCGGCGACGGCGGTCGGAGCCTGCGGACCGCTCACGAGTGGGTGTGGGCCATGGTGCCGGTGGCCTCCGGGTGCGTGTGCGGGTGACCGTGGTGATGAGGCTGCCGGGCCATGACCGGTGAGTGGACGGGTGTGCCGTCCACGGCGGCCAGCGCCCGGTCGAGCAGCGCGCCGACTCCCTGCCCCCGGCGTGCCGACGTCAGGATCACCTCGACTCCGGGGTTGACCTGCTCCACATTCGCGCGGAACGCCGCCTCGTCGAACTCGACGGCCTCCGCGATGTCGGTCTTGGTGACCACCACGAGGTGGGCGAGGCCGAAGGCGGTGGGGTACTTGAGGGGCTTGTCCTCGCCCTCCGTCACGGAGGCGAGGGTGACCCTCAGTGTCTCCCCCAGGTCGTAGGAGGCCGGGCAGACCAGGTTGCCGACGTTCTCCACGAACAGCAGCCGGGTGTCGTCGGGCAGCCACCCGTCCAGGTGTCCGGCGAGCATCCCCGCCTCCAGATGGCACAGTCCGTCGGTGAGCACCTGCTTGACGGGGACCCCCGAACGCGCCAGCCGGGCCGCGTCGTTCTCGGTGGCCAGATCGGCGCTCAGCGCCGCGACGGGAACGGCCCTCTCCCGTGCCCGCAGCAGTTCGCGCTCCAGCAGCGCGGTCTTTCCGCTGCCCGGACTGGACAGCAGGTTGACGACCGCGGTGCCTCGAGCCGCGAGGTGCGCGCGCAGTTCGTGGGCGCTCGCGTCGTTCTTCGCGAGTACGGCCTGCCGCAGGTCGACGACACGACACATGGTTCAGCGCTCCTCGGAGATCGGTTCGCGGGTGGGTGTGTGCGTGGGGTCGCCGTCCTCCCAGTGGACGTCGAGGATCTGCAGTTCCCGGCCCGCGAGCAGGTCGGTCTGCGTACCGCCGCACCTGGGGCAGGTCAGCCGGGGCGGCATGCCGACGGCCCATTCGTGTGCGCAGGGGGTGCAGCGGGCCCGCCCCGGCACCGCTTCTGTGATCAGTTCGGCGCCTTCCAGCAGGGTTCCGGCGCAGGCCAGCTCGAAGGAGAAGGCGAGCGCATCGGGTACGACGCCGGCCAGTTCGCCCACCTGGAGCCGTACCGATCGCACCGCTGTGACGTCACCCGCCCGCGCGGCGGCCTCTTCCACCTGGTCGACGACGGCCAGCGCGACGGACATCTCGTGCATGGTTTCCGTCCTTCCGTCCGCGGCTGCCTCCGGTCGGCCTTCATTAGAGGCGCGCGCGGCCGGGTCGCACGGCCCGGCACGCCGTTGCCGGCCGCCGGGTAAGCCGTTCGACCCAACCGCGCGGCACACCGGAGGCGGCCACGATTCACATCCGTCTGATGCGCAGGTAGCGCCTCAGGTCGGGAAGTACCTCGACGACGACAGCGACCATGGCGGCGACGGCCGCCCCGCCGATGACGATCTTCTTCATCCCGTCTCTCCTCATGTCGGAGCCTCAGCGGTTGAGGCCCGTGCCACGGACGGCTCGCCGTCCCGCAGCAGCTCTTCGATCAGCCGGACGGCCTCCGGTACGGCGTCGGACACCGGCGGACTGAGACCGATGCCCTCGTCCACCGAGGCCGGTTCACATCCCACGACCAGGACGCGACGTGGTGGCTCGCCGCCGGTCCCGGCGCACAGGGTGCCCAGCAGTGCCAGGACGGTGTCCGGGGTCATCCGGTGGCCGTCCAGCGCGGGGGCGGCGGGTGAAGGGCTCCCCCCGCCGACGTCGTGTTCGATCACGTACAGCGTCCCAGGGGCTTCGCCACGTGCCGTGGCGTCCACGAGGACGAGGGTGTCGTAGCCGTCCAGCAGCTGATAGGCGAGGTGCACCCCGCGGACCCCGATGTCCACGACCTCGATGTGTCCTGGCAGGTCGAGCTCGGCGAGCCGGCGGGTGATCTCCACGCCGAAGCCGTCGTCCCCGAGGAAGATGTTGCCGATGCCGGCGACGAGGGTCCTGGGGCCCGACTGCGGCGAGGGGTTCATACGTCGTCCTCCAGCGGTGTGACCTCGTCCGGCTGGAAGTACAGGAACCGTCCCTGCTCGCGGCGGACGTCGGCGCCCGGGTCGCCCTCCACCGTGACCGCCAGGTGCACCCCGCCGTCCACGTCGTGCAGCACCGCCTCGACCTTCGCGGTGCGGCCCCGCAGGAAGATGTCCTGCGCGTCGGTGCGCCGCAGGCCCGGGTGCAGCTCGACGCGGCTGCCCTGGCCCACCGACCGGCCGTCCACGACCACCCGGTCCCGCGCCGGGTCGAAGCCCGCCTCGCTCGCGGGGTCCCACCAGGGGGTGTCCGGCCGGATCACCCCGTATTCGTCGGGGAAGCCGCCGTCCGGGGCGGCGGGGCCGGGACCGGTCACCTCGCGCAGGCTCCGCACCGCCCCGTGCAGACGCTCCAGAACCTCGGGCGGCATCGAGTCCGCCAGCTCGATCACGGCGGCCGCCCGCTCGTCCGTACCCCGGGCCTCGCGTTTCTCCTCGTCGGTGAGGGCCGCGGTGCGCAGCGCGAGGATCTCGTCGATCTCGGTGGCGTCGTAGAGCGCGCCGGGACTCTCCGGCGCGATGGCCGGATGGTCCTGCAGGATGATCGGCGAGGACAGCACGAGGTCGTCGCGGCCGGGCTCGCCGGCGAGTACGGGCCAGGTGTGCAGGTTGCGGCAGGCGGCGACGGCGCCTTTCGCCCACTCGGGGGGATCGGTCATCGACAGGAATGATCCGGCGCTGAGAGCCATGAGGAGGTGGGTGGCCACGAGGGAGTGAGGCAGCGCCGCCTCCCGGTCCGCGCCGCGGCCCGCGGGCGGTGTCCAGTCGCTGGTGTTCTCGACGACGGCGGTCAGCCGCACGGTCCGGTAGGGGCCGTCGAGTTCGAGGGCGGAGAGCCGTACCGTCCCGCTGATCTCCTCGCAGCGCCTGACCAGTCGGCCGACGGCACGGCCGGTCTCGTCCAGGACCGGCGCGGTGTCCTCGCGGGCGGGGAGCCGGAAGGGATGCGTGACGCCGTCGCCGAGGAGCTCGTCCATCGACGCGACCACCTCGACGCGCTCCTCGCTTCCCTCGTCCCAGGGCACCAGCACCCGGTCGTCGAGGTGGAGTTCGGGCACCGTGTCGAAGCCGCCGCCCGGACGGGCCCGCTGCACCGTGCGCCTTCGGGCGTGCAGGAAGCGCACCTCGACCGAGAGGGTCGCCCCCGCCTTCGGTTCCATCAGGCATTCGGTGTGCTGGAAGTCGTGCTCCTCGCACTCGGCGCCCCAGCCGGGCGGCACGAGCACACCGAACTGCCAGCGCAGCCGGTTCTTGGCCGCCGAGGCGCGGTACGGGTAGAGGACATAGCCCTCGAAGAGGACGGCGTCGGCCACCTGCCGGGCGAGAGCGAAGCGCTCCTCGGTCTCGGGGGCGAACGCGGTCACGGTCACGGTTCGGTCCTTCCGGTGGTGGCGGTGAGGGCGCGCAGCGGGTCGTGCGCGGGCGGGTCGGCACCCTCCAGCAGCGCCGCGACGGTCGCCTCCCAGGAGGGCAGGGCGTGCCGGGAGCGGTAGGCGAGGAGGGCGTCCATGGTGTCGCGGGGCAGCCGGATCCAGCCGCAGCCGGGGAAGTGCTGCTCGACCATCTCGCGCCAGGCGGTGACAGGCATCCGGAAGGCCGCCTCGCGGTCCCACGGGACGGGCTCCACCTGGAAGCCGCCGGTTCCGGTGAACGCCGTACCGGAGAAGAGCATCAGCAGGGGGACCTCGCCGTCGGTGAGGGCGGTGAGATAGCGGGTGGCGGCGATCTCCATGTCGTAGGTGCAGGGCACCACGAGGTCGGTCTCGATCTCTCCGGTGAAGCTCGGGACCATGACCGAGACCTGCGCGAACTGCACCGGCTGGAGCGTGCTGCCCCAGCGTGAGCGCTCGCCGAAGAGGTCCGCGAGACCGTCCGCCTCGGCGGGCGCGTAACCGCGGCGGGCGGGTTCGATGCGGATCTGGCAGCGCAACGCGAGGGCGTGCACGCGCGCGTTGTCGGCGGCGGTGACGCGCAGCCGGAAGACGAGGGTCGGTCCGGCGGCGTACTGGTCGGCGCGAACGCCGGTGCAGGCGAAGGAGAACGCGGTCACGGGCGCACCGCCTCGTCCACGGGCCGGGCACGTCGTGAGACGTCCGCGAAGAACGCGTCCAGCGCGGCCCGGGCCTCGGCTCCGCCGTCGAAGCCCTGCCACAACAGGCGCATACGGCCCACGAGTTCGTAACAGATGTCGATGGGTACGAGGTGGCACTCGCAGCCGCCGTTCGTGCGGCGCAGCAGCAGCGCCTCCACGTCGGGTTCGAGGAGTTCGGCGAGGCGGCTGTCACCGAGGACGTCCGTCCAGGTGGCCGGGTCGAGTTCGCTCTCGGTGGCTCCGGCCGGGCTCGGGTAGAGGGCGACCAGCCGGTCGAGCGCCGCGTTGCGGAAGAGGAAGGCGACGCCGACCGGGATCTGCAGCGCCTCCCACGCGCTCTCGTCGAGGCGGTGTCCGGGGTCGGTGAGGTAGCGGGCCGGGACCGTACGGAAGCGGCCCTCGGCGGCGCCCGGCTGCTCCATCAGCAGCGCGCACGGGGCGCAGGCGCAGACGAGGGCGCGTTTCTCGGTGTCGACGAGATGACGGTGACCCGCCTCCACCGCCACAGCGCACAGCTCACACCGTTCGGGCTGCGGAGGCTTCTCGGTGAGGAACCTCCGCAGGCCGGGCGGGCGCGTCGCCGGGGACGCCGTCATCGGGCCCCCGTCGGTGCGGTGCCGATCTGGAGGAGCGTGGGCCCCGCGGGGGCGGTCTGTACGTCGACCGCCCTCACCTCCGGTGCGAAGCAGGCGAGCGCTGCCTCCGCGGCCTCCCGGGCGCCCGTGCCGGAGCCGCAACCGCAGCCGTCGGCCTCCCGGGCCCGCAGCGTCAGGGTGCCGCTCTCGTCGTCGAAGCCCACCACCTCCAGGGCGTGTTCCCGGACACCGTCGAGGGCGCGGGCGATGCGGGTGTCGCGGTCCTCGGGGTGCAGGTCGTGCAGGACGAGCAGGCTCGCGACCAGGTCGTCGCCCAGGAGGCGTGCCGCTGCCTCGCCGGGAGCGGCGGACAGCAGGTGGAGGATGCGGGCGAGACCGGCACCGTAGAAGTCCATGAGGGAGCGGACGAGTTCCTCCGCGGCCGCGGCGGCGGCCGTGTCGCCGCGCTCGGCCAGCCTGTCGAGGACCTCCTCGACGCGGCGCCCCGTCTGCTCCGCGGAGCTGACCGCGCTCATCCGCCCAGTCCGCTCAGGCCGGTGGGCACGTGCATCGACTTCACCGTCTTGCCGCCCCCGACGTACATGTGGACGCCACAGGGCAGACAGGGGTCGAAGCTGCGGACGGCGCGCATGATGTCGATGCCCTTGAAGTTCTCCGGGGTGTTCTCCTCGAAGATGGGCGTGTTCTGCACGGCGTCCTCGTACGGGCCGGGCGTGCCGTAGGTGTCCCGGACGCTGGCGTTCCAGGGGGTCGGCGGGTACGGGTGGTAGTTGGCGATCTTGCCGTCCCGGATCACCATGTGGTGGGAGAGGACACCGCGGACCGCCTCGGTGAAGCCGACGCCGATGCTCTCGTCCGGAACCTCGAACTTCTCCCAGGTCTGGGTGCGTCCGGCGCGGACCTCCGCCAGCCCCTTCTCCGCACAGTGCAGGGCGACGGCGGCGGCGTACGCCTGGAAGTAGGTGCGGGCGCGGTTGCGCTCCAGCGCGTTGGACCACTTCGGGATCTTCCACTCGAAGGTGGTCTCCGGCTTGGTCATGGTGCGGGGCAGGTTGATGACCACGCTCTGGCCGGTGGCCTTGACGTACCCGATGTCGACGAGACCGGACAGGGCGGTCGACCACAGGCGGGCGATGGGGCCGCCACCGGTGTCCAGGGCGAGGTGGTCCTTGCCGTCGAACCAGCGCGGGGACATGACCCAGCTGTACTTGTCGTCGAAGTTCCGCTTCTGCGGGGTGGGGATGGTGTGCTGGTTCCACGGGTGGCGGGGGTCCACCGGGTTGCCGAGCGGGTCATGGGTGACGAACTGCTCCTGGCCCTGCCAGTCCTCGTAGTAGGAGCTGCCCAGCAGGATGCGGATGCCGAGGTTGATCTCGGTGAGGTCGTTGGTGACGAGCTTGCCGTCGACGATGATGCCGGGCGTGACGAACATGCGCCGGCCCCAGTCGGTCATGTTGGCGTAGGTGAAGTCGCAGTACTCGGGGTCGTTGAGCGCGCCCCAGCACCCGAGCAGGACACGCCGGCGGCCCACTTCCTCGTACCCGGGCAGCGCCTCGTAGAAGAAGTCGAACAGGTCGTCGTGCAGGGGCACGACCCGCTTCATGAACTCCACGTACCGCATCAGGCGGCTGAGGTAGTCCGTGAAGAGCTGCACGGAGGCGATGGTGCCGACGCCGCCCGGGTAGAGCGTGGAGGGGTGCACATGGCGGCCCTCCATCAGGCAGAACATCTCCCGCGTGTAGCGGCTGACCTGGAGGGCCTCGCGGTAGAACTCGCCCTCCAGGGGGTTGAGCGAGCGCATGATGTCGGCGATCGTGCGGTAGCCGTGCTCCGCGGCGTGCGGGGCCTCGGTGCGCTCGGCGAGCTCGAGGACGCCGGGGTTGGTCTCCTTGACCATCTTCTCGCAGTAGTCGACCCCTACCAGGTTCTCCTGGAAGATGTTGTGGTCGAACATGTACTCCGCGGACTCGCCGAGGTTGATGATCCACTCAGCGAGGTGCGGGGGCTTCACGCCGTACGCCATGTTCTGCGTGTACACCGAGCAGGTGGCGTGGTTGTCTCCGCAGATCCCGCAGATGCGGCTGGTGATGAAGTGCGCGTCGCGGGGGTCCTTGCCGCGCATGAAGACGCTGTAGCCACGGAAGACCGACGAGGTGCTGTAGCACTCCGCGACCCGCTTCTGCTTGAAGTCGATCTTCGTGTGGATGCCCAGGCTGCCCACGATCCGGGTGATCGGGTCCCAGGCCATCTCCACCAGGCCGCTGCCGTCGCCGGCCGCCTTCGTCGTCGGTGCCATCTGTGTGCCGTGCCCTTCGTTGCGCGGGAGGTTCGGGTGGGGGTGCACGAAGCGGGGAGCTGATTACGGGGGGCGGATGCTCACCAGGGGGGCCGGTATCCGGTGGTGATCTTGTCTCCGGTGCGGCGCCACTTGGGCTCCTTGTCCACCGTCTTCGCGGTGATCGACCGCAGCTTGCGGACCACTGCGCCGTAGGCTCCGCTGGCGCCGCTGGACACCTTGGCGCCGGGGGGCTCGTCCATGAACGGCATGAACTTGTCGGGGAACCCGGGCATGGTGCAGGCGATGCAGATGCCGCCGACGTTGGGGCAGCCGCCGATCCCGTTCATCCAGCCGCGCTTGGGCACGTTGCACTTGACGACCGGGCCCCAGCAGCCGAGCTTGACCAGGCATGTCGGTGAGTCGTACGACAGGGCGAACTGGCCCTGCTCGTAGTAGCCCGCGCGGTCGCAGCCCTCGTGCACGGTGGCCCCGAACAGCCAGGTCGGGCGCAGCTTGTCGTCCAGCGGGATCATCGGGGCGGCGCCGGCCGCCTGGTAGAGCAGGTAGGTGAGCGTCTCGGAGAAGTTGTCGGGCTGGATCGGACAGCCGGGGACGCACACGATGGGGATGCCGGCGTGGGACTTCCAGTCCCAGCCGAGGTAGTCCGGCACGCCCATCGCGCCGGTCGGGTTGCCCGCCATCGCGTGGATGCCGCCGTAGGTGGCGCAGGTGCCGATGGCGACGACCGCCAGGGCCTTCGGGGCGAGGCGGTCGATCCACTCGCTGGTGGTGATCGGCTGGCCGGTCTCCGGGTTGTCGCCGAAGCCGCACCAATAGCCCTCGGGCTTGATCGCCTCGTTGGGGATGGAGCCCTCGACGACCAGGACGAACGGGTCGATCTCGCCCCGCTCCCCCTTGAAGAACCACTCGATGAACGTGTCCGAGCCGCCGACCGGACCGCACTCGAAGTCGATGAGCGGCCAGTGGACGGCGATCTTGGGAAGGCCCGGCAGCACACCGAGCACGATCTCCTCGATGCTGGGCTGCATGGCCGCCGTCAACGCGACCGAGTCACCGTCGCAGCTCAGGCCCGCGTTGATCCAGAGAATGTGGATCGTGGGTGTCTCGTCGGCGGGCGCGCCGCTCGCGTCCGCAGCGTCGACCGTGTCCGTCGTCGCCTCAGTCATGGGACCGCCTCCTGGGGAGGTAAGGGATGAAAGCCCAGATTTCGACCATCGCTTTTCTTCGTATCAGCCGTTCGGCCGCGATGAGATGCCATGGAGGGCCGTTCCGGTGACATCCGCGGCGGAGGGGGTCGGCCCGGTTTGCGCAACCTGGGCGGGACCGAGGTGCGGCGGGGTGCACGCCGGCCGCTCCTTGTGGACGAAGGCACGACGCAGCGAGTGGTACGGGGCATCCGGGTCGTCGAAGGTCCGGCGCATCCGGGCCAGCTCCTGCTCACGGAAGCCGGCCAGCGGGGTCACGCTCTCCAGCCGGTCCAGCTCCGTCTTCTTCGCGGTGATCCGTGACGCCGTCGCAGGCAGTGACGCCAGACGGGCCGCCAGGCCGCCGACCTCCCGCGCGAACTCGTCAGGAGAGCAGTCGACCACCCGGTCGACGAGCCCCAGGCGCAGTGCGCTCGCCGAGCTCACGGGCAGTGCCTCATCGAGGAGCCGTTCGGCCGTCGCGGCACCCACCCTGCGCGGCAGGGTGTGCGTCCAGTACTCGGAGCCGTACAGGCCCATCAGGCGGTAGTGGGGGTTCAGCACGGCGCCCGAGCGGCACCACACCTCGTCGGCCGCCAGGGCGAGCATCACCCCGCCCGCGGCGGCGTTGCCCGCGACCGCCGCGACCACCAGCCGGTCCGTCGTCGTGAGGACCGCCTCGACCAGATCGTCGATGGCGTTGATGTTCGCCCAGGACTCGGCAGCGGGGTCGTCCGCGGCCTCGATGACGCCCAGGTGGATCCCGTTGGAGAAGAAGTCCCGTTCGCCGCCCAGTACCAGTACGGACGTGGGTCGCTCGCACGCTTCCCGGTAGGCGTCCAGCAGACGTCGGCACTGCTCCGTGCTCATGGCACCGCCGGGGAAGGAGAACGAGAGGAACCCGACGTTCCCGTCCTCCCGGTAGCGGATGTCCGCCCAGGTACGGTGCCGCACCTCGGGCAGCAAGGGCAGGGCCTGATCGGGCAGGGGCGGCAGCAGGTCGCCCAGTGCCCGCACGGCAGGCAGTTTGTACGTGGGCGGCTGCCCGGGCACGCGCCGGGGCCGCAGCTCGGGGATCCACACGGCGCCGTCCTTGGTGGCCCGGCACACCGCCCCGGCCCTGGTGGCCAGCAGCTCGCCCGGGCGGCCGCGCAACACGCGCTCGGGATGACCGCCATGCAGGTACCACTCACGGCCGAGCAGTACGTCCAGCACACCGGGCTGCGAGTCCGCCGCTCTCAGCTTGCGCAGGACGTCGTGTGTGGAGTCCTCGGCCCAGTCGATCCGCCGGACGCTCTGGTCGAGGTAGGGGCGCGGGCGAGCCTCGGCCGTTTGTGCCCCGTCCTGCTCGCGCGGTACGTAGGTGCTCCCGGCGAAGCGCTCGACGGCCAGCAGGACGGCCTCCAGCGCGGCGTCGGCGATCTCGCCGCGGTACAGCTCGCTCTTGGAGACAGGAGGGACCCGGCACGGTACGGAGGCCCACACGTCACCGGCGTCCATCTCCCCGTCGGCCTGCAGGACGGTGACGCCCCACTGGTCGACGCCCTCGTGGATTGCCCAGTCCAGGGAGGAGGGTCCGCGGTCGCCCACGGGCCCCGGATGGACGACGAGGCAGGTGTGCGCTGTCCATACCTCCTCGGGAATCGCCGTCTTCAGCATCGGCGCCACGACGAGCCGCGGTGCATGCCGCCGCACGGTTTCGGCCAACCGGCTGTCGGGCAGGGCGAGTTCCACCGCCACGGCGTGGCCACGGTCGCGCAGCTCGGCGTGGACACGCTGGGTGAGGCTGTTGAACGCACTGGCCAGGATCAGGATGTGCACGGCTGCCTCCGGGACGGACGAACGGCAGGCAGGGGTGGCCGCCGAACGCGATCCTCGGGCAAGACGACCTGCCGTCCCCGACGACAGGCGGTGAGATCATCCGAAAGCGGGCGCCGCTCCGCCGTCCGGCCTCACCGGGTGAACGATCACATGCGTCGCAGGCCGCTGGTTATGCGCTCCCACCGGGAGCGGGTGGCGCCGAAGTGGGTCTCGTGCGACCAGATGTGGGTGCACGACCGGCACTGCAGGTGGAGCAGGCTGCCGACGTGGGAAAGCAGGTAGCGCCAGTGCTCGGAACAGGTGCGCCCCTCCTCGCAGGTCGCGCACCCGCGACGGTCGTCGCAGTTCGGGCAGGCCACCCAGGCACGACGCCCGATGTCCGCCTGCGGGTCAAGCGGCAGCATCGCTACCGCCTCTCCGCGGCAGGACACCGGCCGAGACGAGCTCGTCGTACACCTGCTGTTGCTCCGCGCTGAGGCCGGAATACAGCAGCTCGTACGCCGCTTCCTCGCCGCGCAGCGCGGCGACGGGGTCCCAGTCGGGGCCGAGGGCGTCCAGGACATGGGCGCGCCGGAGCATTTCATGTGAGCTCAGGTCGACGTCCAGGTCGACCGTCGGGAGCTGTTCGCCCGGAAGGGCGCGGCCATGGGAGGACATGGGACCGAACGTAGGCAAGCGCTTCTCGCCCCGGCAAGAGCAGGTGGGAGAAGTCACAGCAGGCCCACGCCCTCGTGGAACGTCCGGAGGCGACCCGTATGTGCCAGGTCCGGCGGGCCATGGTGTGCTGCGGCATCATCGGGATCCCGGAGTCGGCGCCATCGTGTGGATCGCGGCGCGCCTCGTGGCCGCGCACCCGCTCAGGAGCCCCCGTTCAGCGCGGAGCCCGGTCGAGCGCCTCGTCCAGCGTCGTCGCGGCCATGATGAGGGAGAGGTGGGTGAAGGCCTGGGGGAAGTTGCCGAGTTGCTCGCCGCTCGGGCCGATCTCCTCGGCGAACAGGCCGACGTGGTTCGCGTACGTCTGCATCTTCTCGAAGGTGTAGCGGGCCTCCGGGAGCCGGCTCGCGCGGGCCAGGGCGTCGACGTACAGGAACGTGCACAGGCTGAAGGTTCCCTCGGAGCCGCGCAGTCCGTCGGGAGAGGCCTGGGGGTCGTAGCGGTAGACGAGGCTGTCGGAGACGAGGACCCGCTCCATGGCGTCGAGGGTGTTGAGCCAGCCGGGGCTGCGCGGGGACACGAAACCCACCCGGGGGGCCAGCAGCAGGGAGGCGTCCAGGACGGCGCCGCCGTAGTGCTGGACCATGGCCTGCTCCTTCTCGTTCCAGCCGCGTTCCATGACCTGTTCGAGGATCTCGTCGCGGGCCCGTGTCCAGCGCACGGTGTCGGCCGGCCTGCTGAACTCCGCCGCCATCTTCAGGCCGCGGTCGAAGGCCGCCCAGCACATCACCCGGCTGTAGGTGAAGTCCTTGCGTCCGCCCCGGGTCTCCCAGATGCCCTCGTCGGGGCGGTCCCAGGAGTCGGCGAGCCAGTCGAGGGTGCGGGTCATGCCCTTCCACCCGTGGTAGCCCGCCTGCTCGCCGACCTCGCGGCCCTCGGCCAGGGCGTAGAGGGCCTCGCCGTAGATGTCGAGCTGGAGCTGGTCGGAGGCGGCGTTGCCGGCCCGGACCGGGTACGAGCCGCGATAGCCCTCGAAGTGGTCCAGGATCTCCTCGGTCAGATGCGGGTCGCCGTCGACCCGGTACATGATCTGGAGCGGCTCGTCGTCCGGTCCTTCGCGGGCCTGGAGACGGTCGCCGAGCCAGTGGGTGAAGCGGGTCGCCTCCTCCACGAAGCCGAGGTCGAGCAGCGCCCGCACCGAGAGGGAGCCGTCCCGGACCCATGTGTAGCGGTAGTCCCAGTTGCGCTCGCCGCCGACCTGCTCGGGCAGCCCCATGGTGGCGGCGGCGACCGGCGCGCCGCTGGGGGCGTAGGTGAGGAGCTTGAGGGTGATCGCCGAGCGGTGCACCATCTCCGTCCAACGGCCGCGGTAGTTCGAGGTGCGCACCCACTTCTGCCAGAAGTCGACGTTCTCCCAGAGCTCTTCGGTGATCTGTTCGGTGGTGGGGGGCGGTGGCGCCTCCCCGTCCTGCGCGCACACCGTGAACACCACGGCTGCCGAGTCTCCGTCGCTGAGGGTGATGCCGCCCCGGACGTCCTGGCCGTCCCGTTCGAGCGGGATGCTGCCCTGGAGGTAGGCGGTCGTGCCCGGGGCCCGGAACGTGGCCGTGCCGTCCGTCAGGTCGAGGTCGTGGGTGGCCCGCGCGTAGTCGAACCGCGGCCGGCATTCGAGGGCGAAGTGCACGGTGCCGCGCACCGCGCGGACGACGCGCACCAGTTGATGCCGGTCCGTGGGCGTCGGGCCCGTCAGGACCGGCATGTGATCGACGATCTCGCCGACTCCGTCGGGTGACATGAACCGGGTCACCACGACGGCGCTGTCCGGGTAGTAGAGCTGCTTCCAGGTGCCCTCCGGATGATCGGGCGCTAGGAGGAAATGGCCGCCACCGTCATGGTCGAGCAGGGCGGCGAAGACACTCGGCGAGTCGAAGCGCGGTGCCGCGAACCAGTCGATCACGCCCTGGGACGACACCAGAGCTGCGGTCTGCAGATCCCCGACGAGTCCGTGATCGGCGATGGGCGGGTAGCGTTCCATGGCGTTCTCCCTGCTGCTCGCCCCGTCAGGCCGCCTGAGCCGTAACCCGTCCCGAACGGACGGCATCGACGAGCGCCTGGTGGTCCTTCTCGTTCTGGTCGGCGTAACGCTCGGCGAAGGTCACGAGCGCCCGGTCGAAGGAGTCGCCCCCGCCCAGGTACGCGGCGATGGCGATCCGGTCGCCCGACCGCGCGTGTGCGCGGGCCAGCGTGGCGCCGCACAGCTCGCCGAAGGTCCGCATTCCGGCCGGCACCATCGCCTCGGGTTCGGCGATGCCCTTCCAGTCCCGCAACTGCCGTACATAGAAGTCCCGTCGGCGACCGTCGATCCCCTCGACCCGCTCCCAGCCGAGGAAGATGTCACTGGTGGCCTGCATGAGCCGCTGGCCGGAGACCACGCGCTCGCCCTGCGTTCCGTAGGCGCTGGCGCCCGCGAAGGGCGCCAGCACCGACTGGTCGGCCTCCTTGGCCTGCATGAGCAGCGGATCCTGGTCGTCCCGGCCGAGCAGGAGCACGATCCAGCAGCGGGTGCCCACGCTGCCGACCCCGACCACCTTGCGGGCCATGTCGGCCACCCGGTACTGCTCCAGAAGGGACCGCCGGTCCGACTGCAGGGTGCGGCCGTACCGTTCGATCAGCCGGTGGATCTCCTTCTCCAGCGCGTCGCGTTCGACGCCCTGAAGCAGGTCCTGGAGCGGGGTGATCAGCGGTGGAACCGCGGCGATGCGGACCTGCCCGTCGACGATGTGGGTGAGCTTGCCGAAGGCCTGGAGACCGTCCCGGCTGCGTGCCTTGGTCACCGCCTGCGACCAGCGGTCGCGGCCCCGTGCGCTCAGTTCCGCGCCGAAGTGCTCCCGCACCCACGCCTCGTCGAACTGGGCGTACCACACGGCGAGATTGCCCATCTTGGCGAAACGTCGCATCCACTCGCGGTAGGACCGCACCGTCGCCCGTACGATGCCGGCCCGCTCCTTGGTGCTGAAGCC
The DNA here is from genome assembly GCF_029894425.1 of Streptomyces sp. SAI-127. Taxonomy (NCBI): domain Bacteria; kingdom Bacillati; phylum Actinomycetota; class Actinomycetes; order Kitasatosporales; family Streptomycetaceae; genus Streptomyces; species Streptomyces sp. SAI-127. The sequence goes on along the minus strand of NZ_JARXYJ010000001.1, from coordinate 8,915,054 downwards.
GTTGGCCCGGCCCGCGATGACGAAGCTCGCCGACAGGCGTTTGACGTCCCACTCCCATGGGCCGGGCAGCGTCTCGTCGAAGTCGTTGATGTCGAACATCATGCGGCGCTCGGGCGAGGCCAGCAGCCGGAAGTTCAGCAGGTGCGCATCTCCGCACAACTGCGCCCTGATCCCGGACACGGGGGTGTCGGCGAGGTCTCCGGCCATGATGGCCGCGGCACCGCGGTAGAAACGGAACGGCGACTCGGTCATCCGTCCGTAGCGGATCGGTACGAGCTCGGGAACCCGCGTCGCCGACTGTGCCTCGATGATGTCCACAGGGTCGGGCCGTTTCACCGTGGGCGCGAACTCCACGTGGCTGGAGCGGGGCACGGACGACCGGACGGCCTTGCCGCGTTCGGCTCGCTCCTGAGGTGTGCGGTGCCGCATTTCGCTGTTGTCCGGGTGGTTCGACGTCATTGAAGTCGCTCCGCGATGTGGTCGCCGACACGCAGGGCGTTGGCGATGGCGGTCAATGAAGGGTTGACCGCTCCGATGCTCGGGAAGAAGCTCGTGTCGACGACATAGAGGTTGTCGAGGTCGTGGGCCTTGCAGTTGACGTCGAGGGCGGAACTTTCGGGGTCGCGGCCGAAGCGAACGGTGCCCGCCTGATGCGCGGTGGCGCCGATGGGCATGCCCTTGTGCAGGTAGATGCTGTGCGACAGCAGATGGTGTTCGTGCATGCCCAGGTGGCTGAGCATGCCTTGCAGCTTGTGCCGCAGGCGCTTCAGCCCGGCGATGTTGTTCTTCTCGTCGAGGGCCAGGTGGATGTCGCCGTCCCGGTCCAGGGTGACGCGGTTCTCGGCGAGGGGCAGGTCCTCTCCGCACAGCCAGAAGTCGACCGCGTGGTGGGCGAGCACCTCGAAGGGCATGTCGGGGGCGACCGCCCCGGCCCAGCGGGGCGCTTCGCCGTGGATCTGCTCGGAGTCGGACTTGCCCAGCATCTGGATGCCGCCGAGGGGGTAGTCCCAGTCGTCGGATCCCAGATACCAGTCGTGCAGCGCCAGGGTCTTCTGGAACTTGGTGTCGTTGGGTTCCTTGGACACGGCCATCAGGGCCAGGTTGTTGTGCCGCATGTAGTGCCGGCCCACCACGTCCGAGCTGTTGCCCAGGCCCTGAGGATGCCGGTCGTTGGCCGAACGCAGCAGCAGGGCCGCCGAGTTGACCGCACCACAGGCGACGACCACGACGTCGGCACTGAACTTCACGGTGGCCGGGTCCCCGTCCCCCACCGTCGCGACGACCGAGGTGACACTGCGACCGGTCCCGTCCGTGTCGAGGCGCCGCACGTCCGCATGGGTGACCATCTCGACGTTGGCGTGTTCGAGGGCGGGATCGACGCAGATGACCTGTGCGTCGGACTTGGCGCCGACCAGGCACGGGAAGCCGTCGACCCGGTCGCAGCGGATACAGACGCTGGTGTGGGTCGCCCGGCCCCGGTCGTCCTGGGTGAGGTTCACCCCGATCGGGAGGTGGAAGGGGTGCAGCCCCTGCTTCTCCAGATCGTGGCTGAGCTGCTGGATGCGCGGCTCGTGCTGGACCGGCGGGTAGGCGTACTGGGCGCTGGTGGGGCCCTCGGACGGGTCCTCACCGTGCCGGCCGTGGACGAGGTAGAGATGCTCGGCCTGCGTGTAGTACGGCTCGAGCTCGTCGTAGCTCAGTGGCCAGGCCGGGGAGATGCCGTCGTGGTGCCGGAGTTCACCGAAGTCCTCGGGGCGCATACGGAAAAGAGCGGCACCGTAGAACTTGGTATTGCCGCCCACGTAGTAATTGACCTCGGGCGGGAATTGGTTTCCGTTCTTGTCGTACCAGAACTCCGGAGCGCGGTATTTGCCTTTGACGAAGACCGCGGTGGATTCCCAGTTGTCGCGTTCTCGGGGCAGATAGTCGCCGCGTTCGAGGAGGAGGATCCGTTTTCCGGTGGGGGCCAGGCGGTGGGCGATGGTGCCGCCGCCCGCACCGGTACCAATGATGATGACGTCGTAATGCAGTTCGTCGGTCATGCCGGCCACCGTTCTCGGAGCACGCTCCGGTCCCCGCCGGGTGCAGGGGACTCCTGATCCGCTACCAACGTATCCCTGGGTCACTTTTCCGGCGAGTTGGGCCAAGCGGGTGATCCAAGACGTCGGGCCACGGCGGGTTCCCGGGCGATGACCGCACCGACGGTGATGCCGAGGGCCACCACGACGCAGAGTCCGATCAGCCACGACAGCACGGTGAAGACGGCACCGAGAGACCCGTACCGGTCCAGGCTGCGGTTGAGCGCGGCCGGGACGTAGAACTTCGCGAACACCGACAGTGCGGTCATGGCGACCCCGGTGAGGACCGCCCCGGGCAGCAGGGGCATCCAGGGAAGGCGCCCGGCCAGCAGCAGGTGCTGGGTCCACCACCACACGGCCACCTCCACGGTCAGCAGGAGCGGCACGCCCAGCCACAGTCCGGCGCCGAACCCCTCCCGCAACGGCCCCTGCAGAACGACGACGACAAGCCAGACCGCGAGCCACACGGGCCATCTCCACGCGGCGACCCGGGCGCCCGCACTCGGCATCCGCCAGGCGCGTTGGCACAACCGCTGCATCGCGCGGCTGCAGGCGGTCGCGGAGAGCAGCACCATCAGCGCGCTGACCACCCCGGTGCTCTGCTGCAGACTGGCGGGGTTGGCCTGGTAGACCTTCTTCAGCTCGTCGTCGGCGGCGCCATGGATGCCGAAGAGGTCGTGCACAGAGGCGATGATCTGGTCGCGCAAGCCCTGCGGGGCGATGGAGGCGACCAGGAAGAGAAGGGGTACGGCGGTCAGGAAGGCCTGGGCCGCCAGCCGCGTCGCGGAGTCCAGCAGGTTCACCGCGATCAGGTGGGTGGTGAGGCGGGTGATCACCGGGAACCGTTCCTCGGCGGTGCTGCGCAGCCTCAGCAGCCGGGTCTTCAGATCCGCCGCCCGTTCGCGCCAACGGCTCTTCCCGCCGTCTGCGGGCGAGCCGGATCCTCTGTCTGCGCGCATGCTGCTCCCGCTGTCCGGTCCGGGCGTCACGCGCGGGGGGCGTGACCGCCTCACCAGAGTGCCGCTCCGCGCGGCCCATGGGGCCCGCGGCACGTGCGCGGCTGTGCTGTACGGGTGAGGAGAGCGGTCCACCGGCTGACCGCCCGAGCCATGGGACGCCGGACGATCGCTCATCTGCCATCTGCCATCACAGGATCGCGAGGGGGTTGACCGGGGAGCCGGTGGCCGCCGGCAGCCGGAGGGGGGCGATCACACAGAGGAACGTCCAGCGGCCCTCCCGCGCGCAGATCGGCGCGAGGTCCTCGAACCGCAGGTAGTCGAGCAGATGCAGTCCCATCGCGTGGACGGCGAGCACATGCACCGGGAACGCGACTCCATCCACCGGACTGGGGGCCGTGTCGCTGTTGCCGTCACTGCCGAGGACGGCCGCCTCTCGCTCGGCCAGGAACTCCATGGCGGTCGGGTGGAGTCCCGCACGGGCGTCGGCCACCTCCCAGGGGCCGAGCTCCTCACGGCGCCGGCGGTGTCCGACCCGTACGAGGACGATGTCGCCGCGGCCGACCCGGGCCTCCTGCCGCGCCTCGGCCGCGGAGAGGTCCTCGGCTGTCACGCTCGTCCCGGGTTCGAGCCAGGGGACGCCGCGCAGCCGGGGAACGTCGAGCAGGACCCCGCGTCCGACGATGCCGTCGCGGACCAGGTCGACGGAGAGCGCGCTCGCTCCGGCCGGGGACAGGGCGCCCGCCCCCGGTGCACCGCCGTGCAGAGTGCCGTCGTAGATGACGTGGCACAGCGCGTCCAGGTGACTGTTCACGTCACCGTGGATGTTCATGGCGAAGCGGTCCCGCGCGAATTCCAGGCCTGTCGGCGCCGGTTCGGCGTCTGCCGGAGCCGTGAGCCGGTGCTCGGCCGGATCGGCGTCGTCAGGTCCGGGACGGGTGTTCACCGGGGCCGCGAGCGACACCGTACGTCCCGACCGCACCTCGCGGACGGCCGCCAGCACCTGTTCCCCGGTGATCGTGTCCAGGGCACCCCTGGGCGTGCCACCGCCGGGGGCCGTGGCGCGCAGGCGGCGATACAGCGACCGGAAATCGGCCTCGCTCAGCTCGTCGGGCGTTCGCATGTCCCCACCCTCCGACAGACGCCGGACACCGGCACGCCGAGTTGCCGGGACCGGGGACCGCCGCGTTAATGGGCCTACGCCCCCGTCCGGGGCCGTAGGCCGCCGCACCGAACCGATCCGCGGAGGTCCGGATGGACATGATCCATGTCCGAGCGGTGTGTCCGCCGGACCTCACCGAACGCACCATGGCCCTGCTGAGCGCCGAGACATGCGTGCTGAACCTGCATCTGCAGCCGGGCCGGGTACGCAACCCCGAAGGCGACGCCATCGAGTGCGACGTGCTGGCCGGAGCCGCGAACGAGGTGCTGCGCGGCCTGCGGGACCTCGGGCTGGAACACCGTGGCACCCTCGTCCTCGAGCCGGTGGACACGGTGTTCTCGGACCTCGCGGCCAGGACCGGGGCCGAGGAACTCGGGGCCCCGGCTGCGTGCGCCGGTGTGGGAGCAGGTGGAGGCCCGCATCCGGGCCGAGGGCAGGTACCCCCCGAGCTTCTACCTGTTCCTGGTCATCGCCGGGCTCATCGGGGCGGTGGGCATCATCACCAACTCGCAGATCCTCATCGTCGCGGCCATGGTGGTCGGACCCGAGTACGGGGCCATCACCAGCGTCGCGCTCGGGATCGACCACCGCGCCCGGCCGCGAATCGAGCAGGGCCTGACGGCGCTGCTCGTGGGCTTCCTGCTGGCCATTGCCGCGACCTTCCTCTTCGCCCTGCTGGTCCGGGGCTTCGGACTGCAGCCGAGGGCCTTCGATCTGGGGCTCAGGCCCGTCTCGAGTCTGATCGACACCCCCAACTTCTTCTCCGCCGCAGTGGCGGTGCTGGCCGGGATCGTCGGCATCGTCTCCCTGGCCGAGGCCCGCACGAGCGCGCTGCTCGGCGTCTTCATCTCGGTGACCACGATCCCGGCGGCGGCGGACATCGGCGTCTCGTCGGCGTTCGCCAGCTGGGACGAGGCCTGGGGCTCACTGCTGCAACTGCTGCTCAACATCGTCGTACTGATCGTGGTCGGGACCGGCACACTCAAGTGTCAGCGGGCCATCTGGCGCCGGGTGAGTGCACGCCGGCGCGAGCAGGCGGTCGGGCCGACGGCATAGCGCCCCACCAGGCTTTCAGCTGCCTGCGCGCCCCTCGCAGCGTGTGACAGCGGCCCGCGCCCGGCTGAGCAGAGCGGGAAGACCGGCGGTGGCGTCCAGGGTCAGGCCCGGCTCGTCCGGTTGCAGCGGCTCCAACGTCGCGAACTGCGACTCGACCAGCCCGGCGGGCATGAAGTGACCGGTACGCCGGGACACCCTCTCCCAAGCGGTGGCCCGGTCCAGGGCGAGATACAGACACCACAGCCCGGCACCGGCGGCCGACCGCAGTTCGTCGCGGTAGGCGCGCTTGAGGGCCGAACAGGCGAGGACCAGCCCCTCGTGGGCCTCGGCGGACTGACGGATGCGCTCGGCGAGGGCACGCAGCCAGGGCTCGCGGTCGGCGTCGTCCAAGGGATGGCCGGCGCTCATCTTCGCGACGTTCACTGCCGGATGGAAGTCGTCGCCCTCGAGGAACGGCACTCCGAGCTGCTCCGCGACCGCCTTGCCGACGGTGGTCTTCCCAGAGCCGGAGACCCCCAGGACCACCACGATCGGCGGCCCGTGGGCGGTGACCTTCACAGCGCCGCGCCCTGTCCTAGCCGGTGCGGGCCTCCCGGCTCCTTCCGAAGCACAGCGCCCAGATGACGAAGGCATCCACGGCGATCAGCACGACGGCCCAGACGGGGTAGTACGGCAGCCACACGAAGTTGGCGATCATCGACAGGCCCGCGAGCGCGATGCCGATCACACGCGCCCACATCGCTCCACTGAAGAGGGCGACGCCGGCGACCACGACGAGGACACCGAGGGCGAGGTGGATCCAGCCCCAACTCGTCAGAGAGAAGTCGTAGGTGTAGTTGCGAGTGGTGACGAAGACGTCGTCCTCGGCGATGGCGGCGATGCCCTCGAATATCGCCATCGCTCCGCCGAAGATCATCATGACCCCGGCGAAAGCGGTCCAACCGGATGCCCACACTCCTGTGCTGCCGGTTCGGTGTTGGTGCGTTCCCGCTGTAGTCATTTTCCAGATCCTCCAGCGTAGACCTTGCCACTGACCTGCAGCCGATCGGTGGCCATATTTCAGCTTGCCACGAGAATCTCCGACCGGCAGAACTGAGAATTGCTCCCCGGCGTCGGTCGTTTAATTCCCGTACCCGGTGCGCGAAAGGAAACTGCGGCCCGCTGGTAATGACGGGCTCACGGCGGTCGACTGCCGACGGCCGGCCTACCCTTGCGGGCTCTCGCCGGCCCGGCCGCCCGGTGTCAGCAGGACGACCGTGTCCCCTGGCCGGGGCAGCGGCGTGCTGCCTGCCGTGACCGGATCGAGGCGGCCGTCCCGCCGCACGAGGAACAGCGGATCGCTGCCGGGCCGCACGGCGTCGCCGGCGGGCTGCCCCAGCACGGCTGCCCCTTCCTCGTATCTACGGGAGAGCGTCGGCCAGGTCAGCTCCGGGCCGAACAGAACCTCGCCGCCGATGAACGGCGCCACCGCGCCCTGACTGTCGGCCGGTGCGTTGAGGCGGTGGACCGTGCCCTCCACGCTGCCTCGCAGAAACACCGCCGCCAGTGCGTTGAAGTCGTCCTCGGCGGTGAGGAAGTACACCGCCGTGATGCCCTCCAGCTCGGCGGCCCCACCCGTGGCAGCACCCAGCAGCTCACCGGGCGCAAGGTCGATCCCCGCCCGGCGGATACGGTCGCGTTGTTCCTCTTCGCCTGCCCACATCAGGACCTCCAGCCCCGCCGATTTCAGGGCGGCGCCCAGGTCGACCACCCAGGGGTCGCCCCCGACGAGCAGGGGCCGCGAGCGGGACGGGCGCACGATGCCCAGGCGCCGGGCGACGGGCGAGGCGGTCAGGCCGTAGAGCGTCACGGTCGCGACGATGACGACGAAGGTGGCCGGAAGGATCTTCGAGGCGCCGTCGATCCCCTTGGCGACCAGGCCGGCCGAGAACGTCGAGGCGGTGGCGGCCGCGACGATTCCGCGCGGCGCCATCCAGCCGATGAAGCCCCGCTCGCCACGCGTCAGATCGGTGCCGAGGGTGGACACGGCCGCGACCAGCGGCCTGACGACCAGCACCAGAAAGGCGGCCAGCCCGAGCGCGGGCAGCCACACATGGCGCAGCGAGTGCGGGGTGACGGTGGCCGAGATGGAGATGAAGAGCAGGCCGAGGATCAGGCTGACCAGGGTCTCGAAGAACGGCCGACGTGCGGGTGCGCTCATGCCGGGGAGGTTGGCGACGGCCAGGCCCATCACCACGGCGGCGATGAGTCCCGTGTCGTCACGCAGCACATCGCACAGCGCCGCCACACCGATCACCGCGGCGAGCTGCGCTGTGGTGCCGAGGACCTCGCCGAGCCGCAGTACCCGGAACAACAGCCACAGCAAAGTCGCCCCGGCGGCTCCTCCGGCCGCTCCGATGCCCACGCTGGCCAGGAATTGTGCCGTCCCGCTGCCGAGGTGGTGGCCCGAGCTCGCCACGACCGCGTGGAAGACCAGTGCTCCCAGGACGCCACCGACCGGGTCGATGAGGGAGCCCTCCCAGATCAGGATGTGCTGGAGACGGTCCTTCGGCCGCACGAAGCTGAGCAGCGGTCCTACGACCGTCGGCCCCGAGACCACGAGGATCGCGCCGATCATGATGGCCGCACGCTGTGACATCCCCAGCAGCGGCGCGGCGAGGAGCGTGCCGAGCAACCAGGTGATCAGGACACCGATCCAGATCAGCCGGACGACGACGCGGCGGATGTGGCCCTTCAGCCTCGCCAGGTCCAGCCCGAGGCCCGCGTCGTAGAGGATCACGGCGACGGCCAGCGACACCAGCGGTGAGAAGGCCGCCCCCAGCAGCTGCTCGGGATCGACGTCGTCGATCAACGCGCCCGCGGCGAAGCCGACCGGCAGCAGCAGAATGAGGGCAGGGATGCGCAGGCGGCCGGCCAGGACCTGCGATCCGACGGCCAGGACGAGGATCAGGCCAACGCCGATGAGCACCTGGTCCGTTGTCACAAGTGGGCCTTTCGATGCGTGGTCGTACGAGTCGGTGGTCTTGCCCTGGATCAGGTCGGAGCTCGTGACGGCGCCTTCACTCTCCCCACGGCGAAATCCGGTTGGGCCACGGCACCAGGATCTGGCCGCGCCCGCCGGTGATCCGGTCCTGTTCGGCGAATCCGTCGACCACCGCGCGTTCACCGACCGCGTACGAACGAAGGGCCGCACCCAACCCGGGGCCACAGGCAGCGAGTCGGCTGAGGTCGCTACAGGTTGTCCCCCGCTGCTCCGACGGCCCCGGTGTCGCTGTCGGTGAGCTCCTCCAGCTCGCCCATCGTGTCGAGCCGGTAGAGCAGTACCAGCGCCGGACCGACCAGGACGATCGCGATGGCGGTGACGATCACCAGCCAGCGCAGGGTGTGAGCGGCGCCGGCCGCCTCGGTCACCGTCAGGGAGGTGGGCAGCAGGTAGGGCCGCTGCGCGAGGCCCCAGGCGCCGACGACCAGGGCGACGCTCGCCACCGAGGTGTAGCGGGACCAGCCGTGGGACCGACGCCACAGCAGCACCACCGTGGCCAGACCGCAGACTGCCGCCAGGATGATCAGCAGCAGGCCCCAGCCCCCGGTGAGGCCGTCCCAGACGTACCGGGCGTCTTCGTGGGTGACGGGCAGGGCGACGATCGCGAGGACGACGATGGCGGCGAAGGCGATCAGCGCCCGCAGGCGGAAGTAGTCGACGAGGTCGTGCGCGCCGAAGCGCAGGGCATCGGAACAGAGGAAGACCGCCCCGAGGAACGCGGTGGCGGCGATCGCCAGCAAACCTGTGAGGACGGAGGTCCCGTTGGCCCAGGCGTCCGCGGAGGCGGGCGTGCCCACCGCGACCCGACCTGCGGCGATGCCCCCGAGTACCACTCCGAAGAAGAACGGCGTGAGCAGAGACGAGACGGCGAACAGCGCGCCGTAGACCCGTCGTTGGGCCAGCCTGCGGGCCGGCTTGCGCAGGGCGAATCCCGCGCCGCGGAGCACGAGCCCGATGGCGGCGAGGGTGAGCGGCAGCCACATGGCCTCGAAGACTGCCTGGAACATGGTCGGGAAGCCGGTCCACATGACAATCAGGATGAAGATCAGCCAGACGTTGTTGGCCTCCCAGACCGGTGCCATGGCGTGGTCGATGAGCCAGCGCGGCCGCTTGCCGCGCTCCGCCCCTCCGGCCAGCAGGTCCCAGAAGCCGGCGCCGTAGTCGGTGCCCCCGGCGCACGCATAGGCGGCGATCACGACCACCAACACCCAAGCGATGAATTCGGCCATCAGAGCGCACCGCCGGACGTGTGGTCGGACCCGCCACCTGGCGCGACCCCGGTGGCCGCAGGCTCCGGCTCGCCTCTGGGTCCGTAGGGGGTGTCGGTCTCCGGGGCCGGTGCTTGGCGTTCGGCGGCATAGCCCTCGTCCGTGATGCGCCATCGGGTGCGCATCTTCAGGACGACCGCGAGGAACGCGCCGAAGACGGCCACGTACACGACGATGACGATGCCGAGCATCGCCCACAGCGACCCGGCGCCCGTGCTGGTCACCGCCTCGGAGACCCTCATATGGTTGTAGACGATCCAGGGCTGACGGCCGACCTCGGTGGTGATCCAGCCGCACTCCACCGTGAAGAGGCAGGCGACTCCGGCGAGCGCGGCGCAGCGGTAGAACCAGCGGCTGGCGGGGTTGTCGCGGTGCCGCCACCAGGACCAGGCGTACCAGAGCGCGAGCAGGATCAGCACGCTACCGACGGTTACCATGATGTCGAAGGCCCAGTGGGCGATGGTGGCCTGGACGATGGTGGGACGGTCGGCGGCCGGCACCGATGTCAGCCCCGTCACCTGAGTGCTGGGCTTGAAGCCGGCGAGGATCGAGTCCAACTGGGGGATCTTGAGTCCGCCGGAGACCGTCCCGTCACTGTTCAGCTTCCCGAACATGTACTCGGGCACATGGGTGTCGGTCTTCCAGACGAGTTCCGTGGCGGCGAACTTGACCGGCTGCTTGTGGAAGACGGCGCGAGCGGCGGAGTCGCCGAGCATGAACTGGACCGGCGTGAGGATCGCGGCCACGGTGAACGGCAGGGTGAAGCCGAGGCGGTGGTAGCGGTCTCGGCGCCCGCGCAGCCAGCCGACCGCGTACACGCCGGCGACCACGTAGCCGGCGGTCAGCAGCATCGCGACCACGAAGTGCCAGTACTCCGGGCCGAAGATCGGTGTGAAGATCGCCCGCCGAACGTCGACATTGACCGGCTTGCCCTGGGCGTCGAGGCTGAATCCCTGGGGGGTGTTCATCCAGGAGTTGGCCGCGATGATGCCGAACGCCCCCATCAGGGCCGTCAGCGGCAGCGGTACGGCCAGCCAGAAGTGCGTCCAGGGCTTGAGCCGGCGCCATCCGTAGAGGTAGATCGCGATCAGGACGGCCTCGAGGAAGAACGCCCATGCCTCGACACCGAATCCGAGACCGAAGACGTCTCCCCAGCGGCCCATCATGCCGGGCCACAGCAGGCCGAACTCGAAGGACAGCACGGTGCCGGTGATGATGCCGATGGCGAACTGAACGGCCATCACCGCCGACCAGCGCCGGGCGAGCAGGAGGGCGACGGGATCGTTGCGACGCAGCCCCCGGTGGTGCATCAGCAGGGTGATGAACGGCAGTGCGACGCCGAACGGGACCAGCAGGATGTGCGAGGCCAGGGTGAAGGCCATCAGCTCACGGGCCGGCAGGAGTTGGTCCGGCGTGTTCGCGAGAAGGACCGCTGTGCTGAACATGTGCGCCTCGGAGGTCTGCCCCTCATGAGCAGGTGGGGCTGAGGAAGGACGGGTTTATTGAGGGGGCGGCCCGGCGGCCGGAGCGTCGGTGTCGGCCATGGTGAAGGCGCGTTCGCGGCGCGAGCTGGTGGCGAAGGCGACGAACCAGCTGAGCACCGCTCCCAGCCTGCTGCGGAAGCCGGTGAGGAAGGCCACGTGGATGAAGAGCCAGGCCAGCCAGCCGGTGAAGCCCGACAGATGCAGAGGGCCGGCCTTGACGACTGCCCGGCCGCGGGCGATGTAGGCGGCGCTGCCGAGATCCACGTACGTGAAGGGCTTCGGCTTCTTCGTCCTGCCTTCGACCTGGTGTCGCACCATCCGGCCCGCGTACGCACCGGTCTGCATGGCGACTTCGGCCAGGCCCGGCAGCCGGTTCAGGCTCATCACGTCACCCGTGACGCGGATCTCCGGATGGCCGGGGACGGTGAGATCGGGTTCGACGAGGATGCGTCCGGCCCGGTCCTGTTCGGCACCGGTTGCCCGGGCCAGCACGGCTGCGATGGGCGGCGCCTCGACGCCGGCCGTCCACAGGACGGTACGGGCGTCGAACCGGGTCGTCGCGCCGTCATGATCTTGTACGGTCAGGCCGTGAGCATCGATGTCGGTGACCATCGTGCCGAGGTGGAGCTCCACACCGAGACCCTGCAGGGTTCGGGCCGCACGGTGGGCCAGTCGAGGGCCGAACGCGCCCAGCACCGCGTCGGACCCCTCGAAGAGCAGCACCCGCGCGTTGGCGGAGTCGATCTTCTGGAACTCCCGGTCGAGGGTGTGGCCGGCGATCTCCCGGATCTGTCCCGCGAGTTCCACACCGGTCGGCCCGCCACCGACGAGCGCGAAGGTGAGCCATTGCTGCCGTTCCCGGTCGTCCGCGGCCGTTTCGGCCATCTCGAACGCCCGGTAGATCCGTCGGCGGATGTCGAGCGCGTCGGCCAGGGTCTTCATACCGGGGGCGTGCGCGGCGAACTCGTCGTGCCCGAAATAGGACTGGCGCATCCCCACCGCGAGGATCAGTTCGTCGTACGGCAGCACGAGGGCTCCGCCGTCGGCTCGCCGGGCGTGGACCAGCCGGGCGCCGGCATCCACGTCGGTGGCCTCGGCGAGCACGCACCTCACGTTGTGGTGGCGCCGCAGGACCCCGCGCAGCGGCTGGGCGATCTGTCCCTCGGACAGGATCCCGGAGGCGCACTGGTACAGCAGCGGCTGGAAGAGGTGGTGGGCGCGGCGGTCGACCACGGTCACCGCGACCGGTGACTTCCGCAGGGCGCGGGCGGCGAACAGTCCGGCGAACCCCCCGCCGAGGATCACCACCCGGCGGGGCGTGATGTGATCCTGCATGGGGGCTCAGCCGCCGGTGGCGAAGCCGGGGAAGAGCGTCATTCCGCCGTCGACGTAGAGGGTGCTGCCGACGACGTAGTCGAGCAGGTCGGACGCCATGGCGACGACGGCGTTGGCGATGTCGTCCGGATCGCCCACACGGCGGTACGGGATCAGACGCAGCAGGTCGGCCTCGGCCTCGGGGGTGTCCCAGGCGTCGCGGTTGATCGGTGTGCGGATGGCGCCGGGTGCGACGGCGTTGACCCTGATCCGCTTGGGCGCCAGCTCCTGGGCGAGGGTCTGCATCAGCATGCCCACACCGCCCTTGGACGAGGCGTAGTTCACGTGGCCGGACCACGGGACGATCTGGTGGACCGAGCTCATGCAGATGATCTTTCCCGCCGAACGGGAGACCTCCTCCACCACGCCGCGCCGGATGAACTCCTTGGCGGCTTCCCGTGCGCACAGGAACTGACCGGTCAGGTTGACGTCGATGACCTTCTGCCACTGGGCGAGCGTCATCTCCGTCAGGGCCGCGTCCCGCTGAAGGCCCGCGTTGGCCACCATGATGTCGATGGTGCCGAACTCCTCGACCATCCGCGCGACCATAGCGGTCACCTGGTCCTCGTCGGACACGTCGGCCTCGTGGGCGTAGGCGCGGACGCCGAAGCTCTCGATCTCCTTCACGACGTTCTCTGCCTCGTGCGCGCCGACGACGTAGTTCACCACGACGTCCGCTCCGGCCCGGCCGAGGGCAACGGCGGTCGCCAGGCCGATGCCCGAGTTGGCCCCGGTGACCAGGGCCTTCTGGCCCCTGAGAAGCTGCGCGGACGTCGTGCCGCGGTTCTCGACTTTCGTTGTCATCGCGATGTCTCCTCGGACGTTTCGGACGGCACGCCCTCAGGAATCGGGCGGGGCACGAGGTGGGCGGGGCTTCGGCCGGCCGCCAGGACTGACACAGAAGTCGTCGCACACCCGGCCTCAGACGAAAGCACCCTGCGCCGCGGGCGCGACCGACCGGCACACCGTGCCGCCGATTTCGGCGGGGCATGTCACACCGTCGGGCTACTGGCCGCCACTCCGCTTGTGTGGCGGGGACTGGGCGTGCTCGCCGTACTGGAGATCATCGAATGGCCGGTGGCGAGGGGACCTAGCGGGCGAGCGACCCGTTCTGGGCGTCGGACGCGGCCTGCCACGCCCGCGCGCCCGCCAGGGACGCCTCCTTGGCCTGTCGCCACTTCATGGCCGCCTGCTGGGAGGGGGGCACGTCCATGTCGCGGATCATGCGCCGACCTGCCGAGAACACGGCGAAGGCCGCGACGCCCATGCCGGCGCACACCACCACGGCACCGGCCGCGGTGAGCATGGCGCCGGTCCTGATGAGCCGGGTGTCGATCTCGATCGTCCGCTGAGACTGGCGGTAGTCCTTGTTCATGGCTCCACCATCCAACGGAGGGCGCCGCCTCGCATCCCGGCCAGTGGCCCGAACGCCACCTGGAAAGGCCGGAGTGGGGCCAGGGTCATCCTGGCCCCACCCGTGGTGCGGGCATGTCACTGGAACTGTGCGAAGAACCTCCAGATCTCTGCTTTGGTCCAGGTGGTGACGCCGCTCTCACCGGAGGAGCCGTCGACCGGGCCGGGTATGTGGCCCCCGTCGAACGCGGCCCATTGGACCGGGTATCCGGCACGGCATCCCGAGTAGGTGGTGGTGATGTGCGTTCGGCTGCCCGGGGCGGGCTCGCGCGGGCTTTGGGCAGTGCAGCCGTTGTTGGTGACGAACTTGTCGCGCAGGGAGCGTCCCTGCCCGATGTTGAGGACGTTGTCGCTGACGCCGTGGATTCCGAAGTAGGCGATGGGCTGGCTGCCGCCGCTGCACCCGCTGATCTGGGCGCCGGAGATGACCGCGACGGCCCTGAAGACGTTCGCCCGGCTGCAGGCGAGTGCGTAGCTCATACCGCCGCCCCAGCTGAATCCCGTGGCGAAGCGCTGTGCCGGGTTGACACAGAGGCCGCCCTCGATGCGCCGGATCATGTCGTCGACGAAGGTGATGTCCTCACCGCCCGAGTTGGCCCAGCCGTTGCCGAGGCCCTGGGGGGCGACGAGTATGGCGCTGTTGTTCGACTGTTCCTGTTGGCCGTAGTAGGACCAGGCGGTCCCGCTCGTGCCGCCCGAGGCGACCTCGCCGGCGGTTCCGCCGCGCCAGTGGAACGCGAAGATCAGCCGGTAGGGGTGGCTGTTGGCGTAGTCGGCGGGAACCCTGAGGATGAAGCTGCGGCTCTTGCCGCCGCTCTGAATCGTGTGCGTACCGCTCGCCAGAGTCGGGGCGCTGCCGCATCCGCCGCCCCCACCGCCACCGGACGACAGCTTGATCATCTGCCATTGCTGGTTGGCGCCGCCCCAGTCGGAGTACTGGACGACATTGCCGCCGTCGGCGGTGGAGGCGCCCTGCACCTCCACCGCCTTGCCGCTGGTGCGGTTGATCAGCCGGACGTGGCCCGCGTCGGAGTCGGCCAGGCGGAACTGCTGGTTGGCGCCGTTCTGGTCGGCCCACTGCTGGATCGCGGCACCGTCTGCGGTCGAGGCGCCGGCCACGTCGAGGACCTTGCCCGAATGCCGGGCCTTGAGCCGGTAGAAGCCGCCGCCGGAGTCCACGAACTGCCACTGCTGGTTGGCTCCGTCGTGGCGCGTCCACTGGCTGACCCGCGCGCCGTCGGCGGTGGACGTGTCGGAGACGTCCAGCGCCTTGCCGCTGTTGCGATTGACCAGGACGTACCAGGCGTTGGTGTCCACCGTCGCCGCCTCGGCGGGCGCCGGGTTCACCACGGCGAGCATGCCGATCGCGAGGGCCGCCGCCACCACGGCGGCGATCCGGGGCCACCAGCGATGTCGTGGTGGAGGGGCGGGAGCCGCACCGTAGGTCTTCATCGGTTCACCCTTTCGTTGGTGGCAGGTGCCATCAGGTGCGGGTCCAGCGTTGGTTGCTGCCGTTCGAGCAGGTGTAGAGCTGGATCAGGGTGCCGTTGGCGGTGCCGGCCGCGACGGCGTCGAGGCAGAGGCCGGACTGGACGCCGACGATGGATCCGTCGGAGTTGAGGCGCCATTTCTGGTTGTCGGCGCCCCAGCAGCTGTAGATCTGGACCCTGGTGCCGTTGCCGGTGCCGCCGGCGTCCAGGCACTTGTTGCCGTAGACCCTGAGCTCACCGGCCGCGGTGTACGTCCACTGCTGGTTGGTGCCGTTGTTGCAGTCCCACAGCTGGAGCTGGGTGCCGTCGGTGGTACTGCTGCTGGGCACGTCCAGGCAGCGGCCCGACCCGACGCCCTTGATCTGTCCGGAACCCGAAGGGGGCGTGGAGGTACCGCCGTTGAGTGCGTTGAGGACGGCGGTGTAGGCGGGCTTCTTGCTGCCGTCGCCGTTGAACAGCAGTGGCGTGTCCTGCGCTCGCCAGGAGTCGGTGTCGCGGACACCCCAGACGGTGATGCCGAGGCAGCGCGAGACGGCCAGGCAGTCGTTGGTCACGTTGGCGTAGGTCGTGGCCGAGGCGCCCTGGATGTCGAGTTCGGTGATGGCCACGTCGACGCCGAGGGCGGCGAAGTTCTGCAGGGTGGTGCGGAAGTTGCTGTTGTAGGGGCTGCCGCTGTTGAAGTGCGCCTGGAAGCCCACGCAGTCGATCGGCACGCCGCGCTGCTTGAAGTCCCGGACCATGGCGTACATGGCCTGGGTCTTGGCCCAGGTCCAGTCCTCCACGTTGTAGTCGTTGTAGCAGAGCTTGGCTGCGGGGTCCGCAGCGCGCGCGGTGCGGAAGGCGACCTCGATCCAGTCGTTGCCGGTGCGCTGCAGGTTGGAGTCGCGCCGGGCTCCCGAACTGCCGTCGGCGAAGGCCTCGTTCACGACGTCCCACTGGGCGATCTTGCCCTTGTAGTGGGCCATCACGCCGTTGATGTGGTCGATCATGGCCTGCCGCAGAGTGCTGCCGCTGAGGCTCTGCATCCAGCCGGGCTGCTGGGAGTGCCAGGCCAGGGTGTGGCCGCGCACCTTCTTGCCGTTCTGTACCGCCCAGTTGTAGACGCGGTCACCGGAGGTGAAGTTGAACTGGCCCCGCTGCGGCTCGGTGGCGTCGATCTTCATCTCGTTCTCGGGCGTCACCATGTTGAACTCACGGCTCGCGATCGTCGTGTACGCCGAGTCGCCCAGCCTGCCCGAGGCGATGGCGGTGCCGAAGTAGCGGCCGCTCTGCGCCGCCGCGGCACCGAGCGTGGTTTCGGCGGCGTGTGCGGGCGGCGGCGCGACCAGTGCGGCGACCGTACCGAGGACGCCGACGACCAGCGCCAACAGCAAGCCGCGGATCTTCCGGCGGACAACGGGTCCGGGAAGGGCATACGAGCCCATGACTGTGCCTCCAATGCAGAAATCACGGAAGGACTGAAGCGCAGGGGAATGCGTCGTCCGTCTCCCACTCGGCAGACGGACGGGACGGGCCGGAACCCGGGCAGCACGGAAGCACCGGGCACCGCGGTCATGGAACCGGGACGGTCTCAACCGGCTGCTCAGATTGCCCAGGGCCGACGTGTGTCGATATCTCGAACCCAGGCCGGGTTCTCAGACAGGGATGATTGAGGTGTTGACGGTGGATCGTCAATACTCGCCGCAGAAAAAGTTTCCGTTCGATGTCCGAAACATTCGGAACCCCCGACTGGCTGGGCGAAGCGCTGTTTGTGGACAGATCAGCTGCAGCTCTTGACCGGAAGGCCTCGCATTCCTAGCTTGTGGCGTCGAAGCATCCGGGAATTCTTCGAAACTTTCGAGAATGCCCCCACCCCCAAAGGAGGCCCTCTGATGTGGGTTCGCCGCCCGTCCCCGGTCCGTCTCAGACGCCTGTTCGCCGTCCTTGCGCCCTTGCTGCTCGTGGCCACCTTCCTCGGCGCCCAGCCCGCCGGCGCGGCGACCGTGGACACCAGCGCCTCGTATGTGCTGGTCAACCGCAACAGCGGCAAGGCCCTGGACGTCTACAACCTGGCGACCGGCGACGGCGCCCGCATCACCCAGTGGTCCAGGAACGATCAGGCCCAGCAGCAGTGGCAGTTCGTCGATTCGGGGGGCGGCTACTACCGCATCAAGTCCCGCCACTCGGGCAAGGTGCTGGACGTCCACAACTGGTCCACCGCGAACGGCGGCGCGATCGTCCAGTGGACCGACCTGAACGCCACCAACCAGCAGTGGCGGCTGGCCGACAGCTCGGACGGCTACGTGAGGCTCATCTCGCGCCACAGCAACAAGGCCCTCGAAGTGCAAGGCGCCTCCACCGCCGACAACGGGAACATCGTCCAGTACGACGACTGGGGCGGCACCAACCAGCAGTGGCAGCTCGTCAAGGTCGGCGGCGGCACCTCCGGCCCGTGCGATCTTCCGTCGACATACCGCTGGACATCAACGGGCGCGCTGGCGCAGCCCAAGCCGGGGTGGGTCTCGCTCAAGGACTTCACCGTCGTCCCCTACAACGGCAGGCAACTCGTCTATGCGACGACGCACGACACGGGGACGAGTTGGGGTTCGATGAACTTCAGCCTCTTCACCAACTGGTCCGAGATGGCCTCGGCCGGCCAGAACGCGATGTCGTCCTCCACTGTCGCGCCCACGCTCTTCTACTTCGCACCGAAGAACATCTGGGTGCTCGCCTACCAGTGGGGCGGGACCGCCTTCTCCTACCGGACGTCGAGCGACCCCACCAACCCGAACGGCTGGTCGTCCCCGCAGGTGCTGTTCTCCGGAAGCATCTCCGGCTCCGGAACCGGACCGATCGACCAGACGCTCATCGGTGACGGGACGAACATGTACCTGTTCTTCGCCGGTGACAACGGCAAGATCTACCGGGCCAGTATGCCGATCGGGAACTTCCCGGGCAGCTTCGGCTCGACCTCGACAGTGGTCATGAGCGATACGACGAACAACCTGTTCGAAGCTCCGCAGGTATACAAGCTGCAGGGCCAGAACCGGTACCTCATGATCGTCGAGGCGATCGGCTCGCAGGGCCGCTACTTCCGCTCGTTCACGGCCACCAGTCTGAACGGCTCATGGACACCCCAGGCCGCGACCGAGAGCAATCCCTTCGCCGGCAAGGCCAACAGCGGCGCCACCTGGACCAACGACATCAGCCATGGCGAACTGATCCGCACCAGCGCCGACCAGACCATGACCGTCGATGCCTGCAATCTGCAGCTGCTCTACCAGGGGCGCAGCCCCAGCTCCGGCGGCGACTACGGCCTCCTGCCCTACCGTCCGGGTCTGCTGACACTGCAGCGCTGACGGCGTGGCGGGCTCGGTGGAAGGCCGAGCCCGCCCGGGTCAGGCGTCACGCCAGGCTTCGGTGAACGCCGGTCCGGTCGGCCCGAGGGCGACCGGATACAGTGCGCGAGACGGCAGCCTGGTCTGGAGGGGCAGCGTGACCGAAACCAGCAACACCCGACCCGCCGACAGCGAGGCGCAAGCTCCGCGGCAGAGCCGGCTGCTCCGCCTGATGCGCTACCTGCCCCTGATCGCCCCCGTCCTGCTGTGGGCCGTGCCCTGCTGGGTGCTTTTGTACGCCGGCCAGCACTGGCCGCTGCCCGTCACACTGGCCGGCACCGCCCTGTTCGTCCTCGGTCTCGTCGGTATGCCGCTCGCGATGGCGCGCGGTCACGGCCGGCGCCAGCAGGACCGGGCGGCGATCGTCGGTGACACCCTGCTGGGCGCCGGCTGGGTCCTGTTCACCTGGTCCGTGCTGCTCGGCGTCCTGCTACGGCTCGCCCTGACCGTGGCCGGCGTCGGCGAGGGCCAGGACCGGGCCCGCATCGTCACTTGGGCCGTCCTCGGCGTCACCGCCGTACTGCTCGCCTGGGGGTACGCCGAAGCCCGGCGCGTGCCGCGCGTGCGCCGGCTCGATGTGCAACTCCCCCGGTTGGGTGCCGGGTTGGACGGCCTCCGCGTCGCCCTCATCACCGACACCCACTACGGCCCGCTCGACCGCGCCCGCTGGTCGGAGCGGGTGTGCGAGACGGTGAACACCCTGGAAGCCGACCTGGTCTGCCACACCGGCGACATCGCGGACGGCACGGCCGAACGCCGCCGTGCCCAGGCCGTCCCACTCGGTACCGTGCGGGCCACCCGGGCCCGGGTGTACGTCACCGGCAACCACGAGTACTACAGCGAGGCCCAGGGCTGGGTCGACCTGATGGGCGAGCTGGGCTGGGAGCCGCTGCGCAACCGCCATCTGCTGCTCGAGCGCGGAGGCGACACCCTGGTGGTCGCCGGCGTGGATGACGTCACCGCCGAGTCCTCCGGCCTGGCGGGCCACCGCGCCCACCTCGCCGGAGCCCTGAACGGCGCCGACCCCGACCTGCCCGTCCTGCTCCTGGCACACCAGCCCAAGTTCGTCGACCGGGCAGTGGCGGACGGCATCGACCTCCAGCTCTCCGGCCACACCCACGGCGGCCAGATCTGGCCCTTCCACTACCTGGTCCGCACCGACCAGCCCGCCCTCGCCGGCCTCAGCCGGCACGGCACCCGCACCCTCCTCTACACCAGCCGCGGCACCGGCTTCTGGGGCCCGCCGTTCCGCGTCTTCGCCCCCAGCGAGATCACCCTGCTGGTGCTCCGCTCCCCGCGCGTGCCCCCTTCGGCGTAGTTCTACGCAGGTCAGCGGCGCGAAGTCAGGTTCAGGTCGGCGTACACCAGGTGGTGGTCCGAGACCGCGTTCGGATGCACGCGCTGCTCGATCGGGACGTAGCCTCGCAGGAACACGTAGTCGAACTTGCTCTGCCAGTCGGTGGTCGGCTCGCAGGCGCCGGTCGGCGAGGGGTGGCACTGTGGGTCCGCGTCCTTGGCCAGGGCCCACATCCTGGTGAGTTCGGAGGCGTCCGGTACCGCGTTGAAGTCGCCGATGACGATCGTGCGGTCGTACCGGGCGACCTGTTCGGCGAGTACGCCGACCTGGTCCGCGCGGACCGCCTCCTGACGCCGTTCGGCGAGGTGGGTGTTGAAGACCCGGACCTGGCGGCCGCCCACCGTGGTGGTGACCGCCATGTATCCACGGTCCTCGGAGCCGCCGTCGGGATATTCCTTGGTGACGACGTCGGTCATCGGGGCCGCCGAGAGGATCGCCTCGCCGTAGCCGCCCGGGTTCCAGGGCGCTCCCCCGCAACGGCCCCAGCTCTGGAGAACCGCCCCGTACTCGACGTGGTAGACGAGCCCGTGGAGGTTCTCCAGATAGTCGCGGATCTGCTTGACGTCGCCCACGCACGCTTCCTGCAGGCCGATGACCTGGGGCGCGAACGTGGCGATCTCCGCCGCCCGGTCGTCGTTGCCCGTCTCGCAGGGGTTGCAGAGGTTCCACGTCACGACCCGGTTCGGTACGACGTCCCGGACGGCTTTGTCGGGCAGCGACCTGGCGTCGAGGGCACCGCTGGGTGCACTGGGTCCGGAGAGCACCATCCAGGCCACGATCATGGCGCCCACGAGCAACCACGTGCCCTTTCCGAGCACCATTGCCTCCTCGACGTGGATCCACCGGACAACTGACGTCCGCGTGAACGATTTTATGGGACGGGGCTCACTCCTCGTCGCGCAGCCGGGCCGCCAGGGAGGTCAGCGGCTCGGCCTCCTCGGTCTGGCCCAGGGCGGTCAGGTGGGAGACGGCGGCGTCGAGGCGGGTGAGGGCGGGGACGGGGCGTTTCAGGTAGAGGCCCTCCACGGCACCCGCGAGGCGGACGCACTCGGCCCACTCGCCGACCCGGTCGTCCTCCGGCCCCGGCTCGCCGAGCAGGGCGAGGGCCTTCTCCAGGGCGGTCAGTGCGTCCTCGTACGCGCCGGCGTAGGCGTTGACCCGCCCGTGTTCGTAGGCCAGCGCGCTGTCCAGGGAGCGGCCACGCGCCTCGTACCCGGCGGCGCGGGCCTCGTCGGCGATCCGGCCGGCGTCGGCGAGGAAGGCGAGGGCGTCGGCCAGGCCCTCGGCGCCCTGCTGCTGGGCCTGGAGGCGGGCGAGTTCGCGCAGGGAGTTGCTGAGCAGCTCGTAGCGCGGGTCCCGGGCATGGGCGGCGATCGCCTGGTCCGCGGCCTCACGGGCCGGGCCGAACTCGCCGGACTCGCCGAGGAGTACGGCCGTCTCCGCGGCGATCATGGCGTGGCTGCCCGGGTCGTCGTCCCAGCCGGCCGACTCGGCCGCGAGCGCGGCGAACTCCGCCGTGGCGGCCTTGAGGTCCTCCCCCGCGTGCAGTGCGCGGGCCCGGGTCAGGCGCAACTGCGCGGCGAGGCGGGCGTCCAACTCACCGGACACGACGTCCGGTTCGGCCAGCAGGGAGTCGAGCAGGGCGATGCAGTCCTCGACGCGGCCCAGGTCGAGGCTGAGCTGGGCCGCGTTGCTGTAGGTGCAGAACGCGTCGATCCGGCTGCCGTGCCGAAGGTCCGCCTCCGCCGAACGCGTCAGGTGCCGCAACGCCTCGTCGGGACGCCCCAGGTGCATACAGGCCTCGGCCAGATCACTGTGGAGGCGGGTGGTGTCGACCGTGTCGGCCGGCCAGTCGGCGGCCAGCCGCAGACCTTCGGTGAGGTTCGCGTACGCGGCCTCGGGGTCCCGGAGGGCGAGCTGGAGCCGGCCGCGCAGCCCGAGGGTGCGGGGCAGGTGCCAGGCCGGGCCGTGCGCCTTCAGCCGGTCGAGGAGGGCGTCGATCTCGGTGACCGCGGCGGGCAGGTCGCCGGAGATGGCGTGTGTGCTGGCCCGCAGCATGAGGGCGCCGGAGATCTGCCCGGCGACGTCGTGCCGGGTGGCGAACCGGTGCAGCAGGTCCGCCTCGGCGAACACCGGCGCGACGTACTCCTTGCTTCCCGTCGTCTGCAGGCGCAGGCCGAGCGTGGTCGCCCGCAGCCGCAGCAGGCGGGCCTCCTGATAGGGGGCGAGGCCGGCCATCGCCTCGTGCAGCCGGACCACGGACGCGTGGGCGGCGGTCAGCGCGGCCGCCTTCGCCTCGGCCCCGTCCGCGTCCTCCGCGGGGACCTGGGCGGTGGCGAGCAGGGCGCAGGCGCGGGCGACTGCCGCGTGACCGGGCTTTGAGGCGTCGTCGTAGAGGGCGGCGGCCTCCTCGTTGAGCGCGGCGGCTTCGGCGAAGTCGTCCTTGTTGGCCGCCGAGGTCGCCTCGTCGGCCAGCAGGTCCGCGCGCAGCTGGACCAGCGGGCCCACGGCAGGGTCGTCGGGGTGGGTGTAGTCGCGGGCGGCGACGAGCGTGCGCAGCCGCGCGAAGCAGGCCTGGGCGTCCGGATGCCCCAGTTCCTCCAACTTCCGTGCCTGGAGGATGAGTTCGGGCAGCGCATCGGGAACGGCGGCGGCCGTACGAGAGGCGGGCGCGGCGATCGGGGCGGCCGGGGCGACGTCGTCGAGGCTGCGGGTGCGCAGGGTCAGTTCCAGCGCGTCGAGGAGAGGTGCCCGGTCGAGGCGGGCCCGGCGGCGGCCGGTGTGGGTCGAGGTTCCGTTGCGGGCGTCGAAGCGGGCGGCGAGGTCGTCCGCGCGGCCCCGTACCTCGGCGTGCAGCCCGGACACCGTCCAGGTACGGCCGGCGTATCCGGCGGCGGGCAGTTCGCCGTGGCCGAGGTGCTCGACGCGCTGGAGGAGGACCTCGACGCCGGTGAGGAAGTCGAGCTGGTCCAGGGGCGAGTCGACCTCGTCGAACAGGTTCCGGTTCTCGGCGAGCAGCTCCAGGCCGCGGGCCTCGTTGCCGGTCAGCGCGCAGAACTCCAGGTGCCGGCCGACCTCCCCGGACATCGCGGGGTTGCGGCGGCAGCCACGGTAGCCGACGAGGTGCAGTTCGCGCGCCCGGTCTGCGTGGCCGGTGCGCAGCAGGGGCAGCAGCGCGTACGACAGGGAGCGGGCCGGCTCCTCCTGGCAGGACTCCTTCCCCGCCAGGACGGGCTCCCAGGTGCGCAGCGCCCGTTCGTCGTCGCCGGCGGTGAGGTGGAACAGCGCGCGCTCGCAGATCTCGCAGGCCTCGCAGTCGCTGAGCCTGGTACGGACACGGCCGGCCCACAGTTCGTAGGCGAGCGCGGTGTCCTCGCCGACATGGGCGGCGAGCTGGTAGGCCTGTCCGTAGTAGGGCTGGAGGCCGAGACCGGCCTTCTCGTAGCGGTCGCGCATCTCCGTCAGCCACTGGCGCAGGCTGGCCAGCGGTATCTCGGGCAGCTGGCGCAGGGCGTGGCCCACCCACTTGAACCGCCAGAACACCATGTGGCGCAGGCGCTCGTCGAAGACGTCGGGCTGCTCGTCGAAGAGGGTCAGCAGACGGGCGAAGACGACGGGCGACTTCCGGGGTTCGGAGCCGTAGGTGTACGCCTCCTGGAGTTCGAGGAGGGCGTGGACGAGCGGGACGGGCTCCTCGAACTGCTCGGCGGCGTCGACGAGTTCCTCGGCGGTGACGGTGCGGGTACGGCCGTAGGGACGCTCGTCGTTGTCCTGGAGCGCCTGGTACAGCTCGTCGGTGGTCTGGATCGTCGTGGGCATCGTCAGCTGTCCTTGCGGAGGGCGTGGGCGAGGAGGTCGAGGAAGGAGCGGTTGATGAGGCTCGACTCGGCGGGCCTGAGCGGGCGCCGGGACAGCATCGCTGCCTGCCCATAGAGGGCTTCGGCGCTGGTGCGGGCCAGCTCAGGCTCGCCGATGGTGACGGCGGTGCGCACCAGCGGGTTGAGCTGGTTGAGGATCAGCTGGGCCCGCGGGGCCTCCTGGCGCAGGGCGCCGAGGATGTCGCCCCACACGCCGCCCTGCTGTTCGCGGGCCAGCTGCGAGCGGGTGCGTTCGTGCCGGGCCTCACGGCTGTCGAGGAGGAGGGCGGGGGCGGAGGCGGGCTGGAAGGTGCGCAGCGCGACGTCGCAGTCGAAGACGGCGAGGGCGTCGCGGGCCTGGGCGAGATAGGCCGCGGCGGCCAGCTCCGTCTCCCGGTCGACGGGGTCGAGGTGGGCGGTGAGGGTCCCCGGGTCGAGGTCGGCGACGCTGACCTCGGGCCTGATCTCGGGCAGCCGGTGGACGAGTTCACGGTCGTAGGTGTAGCCGCCGTTGACGACGCCGAGCCCGGCGGCCGAGGCGATCGCGGCGACCTGGCGGAACTCCTCCACGCTCGAGGTCACGAGGACGGTGCGGTGGGTGCGCGCGAACTCGTCGAGGGTGGCGTGCCCGTCGGTGGTCTCGAACGGCAGCCAGGGCAGCAGCATCCGCATGATCTCGTCGTCGTGCACCGCGAGCGACTTCACGGCCAGATGGTGAACCTGGAGGAAGCGGCCGAGCAGCTCGGGGTCGCTGGCGGCGGCCCGGGCGATCCATGCGCGCAGGCGCTCGGCGAGCGCATCGCGTACGGCGGCCAGGGTGTCGTCCTCGTACAGGGACTCGCGGGACGCCGTCGGGCGCAGGCTTTCGGCGTCGACGACACAGCGGACGAAGAACGCCCAGTCGGGCAGGATCTCCTCGGCCTGCTCGGACAGCAGCATGCCTTTGACGTGCACACGGTGGCCGTGGCGGCGCCCGGCCGGTACCGCCTCGGGCAGCACGCACGCGATGCCCTTCAGGCCCACGGCCGGCAGGTCCAGCTCGATGGTGTCCAGTGGCGTGAACCCGAAGACCTGTTCGCCGTAGGCGGCCAGGGCGCGGGAGCGGGCTCCTGGGGTGGGGTGGGAGCGCGCCCAGGGTGCGGGATCGGGGTTGACCGGCGCGCCCTGGCCGCCGGGCCCCGCGGTGCCGTCGTCGAAGGTCACCGGGTGGCGCAGCAGGGAGCCGAAGTGCCGGGCCAGCGCGTGCACCTGGGCCGGGCGGGTCCAGTCGCCCGCGTCGGCGCGGGGCGTCAGGGTGACGGTGGTGCCGGGCCGGGGGCGGGCGGATGCGGGCAGGGTACGGACGGTGTAGCTGCCGTCGCCGCGTCCGCGCCATTCCACGGCGGGGGCGTCGGGGGTGCGGGCGGAGCGGCTGACGACGTGGATCTCGTCCGCGACCAGGAAGCAGGAGAGCAGGCCGATGCCGAACTGGCCGATGAAGTCGGCGCGTTGCTCGGCGATCCGCTCGGCCCGCTTGCTGCTGCGGCCGATCGTCGCGAGGAAGGTGTGCACGTCGGCCTCGGTGAGGCCGACGCCGTCGTCCTCGACGCGCACCACGGAACCGTCGGCGAACAGGCGGATGCCGTAGGCGTCGGCGGGGCCGGCCGGTGCGAGGCTCTGCCGGGCGGTCAGCGCGTCCACCGCGTTCTGGAGGAGTTCGCGCAGGTAGACGCGGGGACTGGAGTAGAGGTGATGGGAGAGGAGATCGACGAGGCCGCGCAGATCCACCTGGAAGGTGCGGTCGGCGCCGGCCGGGCTCGAAGGGGTGTCGGGCAGAGTCATCGGGCAGTCCGGGGTGGGTGATCGAGGGGTGGCAGGCGGGGTGGCGGGGTCAGGCGTTGCGCCGGGCGCGGGCGTACATCTTTTCCGGCTGTGCCATGTACTCCCAGGGCCACGCCGTGTAGGCGCCTTGCAGCTCCTGGAAGACGCGCGGCAACGCGATGCCCTCGGAGGCCAGCGACAAGGCCATCGCGAAGGTGTTGAAGTCCCCCTGCCAGCCCGGGCGCCGCACGTAGGCGGGGTGGAGGATGCTGCGCTCGGCCGCGTCCAGCAACTCGTCCCGGATCTCGGGGGTCTCCAGGCAGTTCTTGTGGTCCGACTCCACCCAGTCCTCGATGTGCGCCATGGCGATCACGCAGCCGAGGCGGTGCCCGTCGGGCGCGCCGGCGAAGGCTTCGCGGGCGAAGGCCAGGGCCTGGCCGGGCTCACCGCTCCATCGGGGCTGCAGCTGGGACACCCACTCGACGTGGGTCTCCAGGTCCAGCGGGTCGCGGCGCAGGGCGGCGTCGCGCCGGGTCTCGTTCACGGCCGGGCCCAGGGACATGCCACGGCCGGAGGTGAGGAGGCGGCGCCACGGGGTGACCCAGTCCGGCCGCAGCTCGGCGGCCTCGAGCAGCTGTTCCTCGGCGATCTCGAGCCGCTCGTGGAAGACGCGCCACTGCTCCTGCGTGACGTTCACGGCACGCGCGGAGGTACGCGCCTCCCAGCCCCAGATGATGTGGCGCGCACCGGATATCAGCAGGGCGGTCGCCCGGTGCTCCTTGTCCTCCTGTACGGCCCGGCCGATCCAGTCCTGCACACCGTCCACGTCGGCGAGCTCGCCCAGGACCGAGTGGTCGCGGCCGAGGTCGAAGGGGGCGAGGGCCTCCTTGACCGCCTCCCAGTCACCGGCGTCGGCGGCCTCCACCAGTGCGAGCACCCGCGTGTCCCCGAGCGCGCGCAGCGTGTACATCCCGTTCTTCGATCTGCGCGGGACGGGCAGGGCGTGCGGATCCGCCGCCGGTCTCTCCGCATCCCTGCCGAACAGCTTGCCGAACATGCCGCGCCCTCCCCTGGTCCCGCGTGATCGTCCGGTGCAGCATAAGCGGCACCACTGACAGCGCTTCCACCGGGTTTTCACCAGCACTTCACCAGTCCGGTCCCGGGGGCGATGCCCCTCAGGCCCGCGTCAGCCGCCGTCGCGCGGTGCGCACCAGGGCGTCGAACAGGCCCTGCTGGGCGGGGTCTTCGTGCGCGGTGTCCTCGGGGTGCCACTGGACGGCGGTGAACCATCCGGGCGGGCCCGGGAGTTCGAGTCCCTCCACCGTGCCGTCGGCGGCCCGCGCGGTGACCGCGAGCCCGGCGCCGAGGCGCTCCACTCGCTGGTGGCGGTAGCAGGACACGTCCGCCTTCTGGGCGCCGGTGGCCCGCTCCAGCAGCGTGCCCCGCTCCCGCGCGTCCGTTCCTTCGTCAACGGCATCAAGAAGCTGCCGGTCGAAATCACCCTGGCCTGACCGGTCTCACCGGCCCTCTCGCTGTGCGTGGGCTTCGGCGAGGAGGAGGTAGGCGGCGGCCGTCCACGTGTAGGCGCGGTCGCGCAGGCCCGTGCCGGTCAGGGCGTCGAAGTTCTCGGCGAAGCCGTGCTCCTCGCACAGAACGCGGAAGCGGGCGCTGATCTCGTCCGCCAGCCGGTGGTGCCCGCCGCGCCGCAGGCCGTCCTCGACGAGGATCGTGGCGGGGGCCCAGATGGGGCCGCGCCAGTAGCCGTCGGCGAGGTAGTGCGGCGAGGCCGGCAGCTCGGTGGCCAGGCCGTACGGGGTCAGATGCGCCTCGATACGGGCGGCCAGCACATCGCCGATCTCGGGCGGCAGATGCTCGCCCAGCACGATGGGCATCAGGTCGAGCAGGCTGGAGGTGCCCCAGGTGTCGCCGCTGTCGACGCTCCGGGCGACGAACCGGTCGCCCGTCCAGAGCTGGTCGAGCATCGCCTGCTGCGTCTCCTCGGCGGCCCGCGTCCACCCCCGGGCGTCTTCCGGTCTCTCCAAATGCGCTGCCAGGTCGGCGAGTTCACGCAGTTGGAGGGTGAGGAAGGCGGCGAGGTCCGCGGTGACGACCACGCGCTCGGGATCGAAGGTGGTGGCGTTGTCCCAGCCGCTGTCGTTGCCGTGCTGGTAGTGCGGCAGGTCCGCGCCGGGGGCACGGCGGGCGGTGAGCCAGAATTCCGTCCAGCGTTCCAGCCTGTCGTACGTGGCGGACAGTTCCGCGCGGTCGGGGGGCGTCGGCAGCCGGCGTCGCAGGTGGCCGAACGCCCAGCCGTGGATGGGCGGTTTGACGAAGTTGTGGAGCACCTCGGAGTGGGTGACCGAGTCGGGCAGCGCCCCGGTCTCGTCCTGGTGGTCGAAGGGCAGCTGGAACTGGTCCCGGGCCAGCTCGGGGCAACCAGGGGCCAGGGCAAGGGCGTTGAAGCAGTGGTCCCAGCTCCACACCTTGTCCATCCAGTGCTTGGACATCAGGACGCCGGGCCGGGTGACCAGACCGGCCGGGCGTACGGTCGCCGACCACAGGACGTAGGCGGCGAGTTCGGCGGCCGGGGTGGCGGCCGAGCGCCAGGGGGCCACGGTGTCGACGAAGTCCGCGAAGGAGTTCCGCGCGGCCTCGACGACCTTGCCGAAGGCCGCCGTCGACACGTAGGGAGGGCGGGCGGTGTCGAGTTCCTCGACCGCGATCTCCCATCCGCCGTCCGCGTCGGCGACGGTGACACCGCGGTCGGCGCTGCCCAGGGCCTGGCTGCCGAACACGTCGGCCACCGTGCCGGAGAGCACCGAGACGCGGTAGCGCCGTCCGGTCTCGTACGACGTGAACACGTAAGCCTCGGCAGCCGGTTCACGATAGAAGTACGTGCCGCTGAACGGGGTCAGCGTCCGGGCCGCCGCCGAGATCCGCAGCGGCGCGCCCGCACCGCGCAGTCGTACGGTGTCCGGCGACTCGTAGGCGAGGTCGATGCGCCCGTCGGCACCGGTCCAGCTGAGCAGGCCCGGTGTCGCCTCGACGCGGGTCCCGGCCCGCTCGCCGGTCACGGGGTCGAGCGGCACCAGGCTCAGGACGGCGTGCATGCCGTTCTGGTGCGAGACGAGGTGGAGGTCCTCGGCGTACGTCTTCTCCGCCACCACGGGCGAGATGCCGAACCAGGATCCGTAGGTGCTGAACGGGATGTCGTGGACGGAGAAGGCCGGGCCGGAGCGGTCGGCGGTCATGAAGGGGCACTCGTTTCTCGAGCAGGGATCGTCAGAGGGAGGGGCTGCGCCGCGGAGGTCAGTCCTTGACGGCACCCGCGGTCACGCCGGCGGCGACGTAGCGCTGGGCGAGGACGAGGATGACGGCGGCGGGCAGGGAGGCCACGACGGCGGTGGCCATGATGGCGTTCCACTGCTGGTTGTTGTTGCCGATGTAGTGGTAGATGCCCAGGGTGATCGGCTCGTGGGCGCCGCCGTTGACCAGGGTGCTGGCGAAGACGAAGTCGGACCAGGACCACAGGAAGGCGAACAGGGACACCGTGACGACGGCGTTGCGGCTCATCGGCAGAACGACCGACCAGAAGGTGCGCAGGGGTCCCGCGCCGTCCGTCTTCGCGGCCTGGAGGAGTTCGCCGGGGATGCCGGACATGAACGCGGTGAAGATGAGGACGGCGAAGGGGACGGCCAGGGTGGAGTCGGCGACGATGAGGCCGGGAACGGTCTGGAGCAGGCCGAGTTGGAGGTAGATGGCGTAGAAGCCCATCGCCATGATGATGCCGGGGATCATCTGGGCGGCCAGCAGGACGAAGCTCATGACTCCGCCGCCGCGCGGGCGCAGTTTGGCCAGTGCGTAGCCGGCGGGGGCGGCCAGCGCCACGGTCAGGGCGACGGTGCCCAGACCGATGACGAGGCTGGTGCCGAGGTAGGGCAACTGCTGGTCGACGACGGCCCGGTAGCCCTCCAGGGTGACGTGGGAGGGGAACAGGTCCGGTGGGCTCTTGCGCATGTCCTGGTCGCGGGTGAGGGACACGTTGAGCATCCAGTACACCGGGAAGAGCATGATCCCGGTCAGCAGCAGGCCGAGGGCGGTCTTCAGCCGTGTTCTCATGACAGCGCCTGCTTTCGCTGGACCCGCGCGTAGACCAGGCCGAAGACCAGGGCGGCGACCACCAGCAGGTTGCCGACGGCGGCGCCGGGGCCGAAGGCGGGCAGGAGGTTGCCGAAGCCGAGCTGGTAGGACCAGGTGGCGAAGGTGGTGGACGAGTCGGCCGGGCCGCCCTTGGTCATGATCCAGATGATGTCGAAGACCTTGAGTGTGTAGACCAGGCCCAGCAGCAGGGTGATGGCGGAGACCGGGCGCAGCAGCGGGAAGGTGATGCTCCAGAAACGCCGCCAGGGACCCGCACCGTCGAGGGCGGCCGCCTCGTAGAGGCTGCCCGGGATGGACTGGAGGCCGCTGTAGAGCACGACCAGGTTGAAGGGGACGCCGATCCAGATGTTCGCGATGATCACCGAGGCCAGCGACCAGGACGGCGAGGTCAGCCAGTTCACCGGGCCGATCCCGATGGCTTGCAGGACGGCGTTGACGATGCCGGACTCGCTGTTGAGCATCCACGACCAGGTCGAGGCCGACACGATCAGCGGCAGCAGCCACGGCACCAGGAACAGGGCCCGCAGGGTGGCGGAGAGCCGGAAGTGCTGGTTGAAGAAGACGGCCAGCGCCAGGCCGATGCTGTACTGGAAGACCAGGCACACGCCGGTGAACACCACTGTGTGGAGCAGGGCCGGGGCGAAGGTCGGGTCGTCGAAGACCGTCCGGTAGTTCGCCAGGCCGGTGAAGGGCGCGTCCCCCTGCACGAACGAGCGCACGGTGTAGTGGCGCAGGCTCAGGTCGAGGTTGCGGTACAGCGGATAGGCGTAGAACAGGACGAGGTAGAGGGTCACCGGGGCGAGGAAGGCCCACGCGGCCCACTGCGGGGAGGCGGGACGGCGCCGCGCCTCGGGGGCCGCGCCCTTGGAGTCGGTCCGCGGGCGCTGCACTTGTGTCGTCTGGCTCATCAACTGGCCCCGGGGTGTGCTCACTTGACGGCGGACTGGGCGTCGGTCAGCGCGTCCTTCGGCGACTTCGAGCCGCTGAGGGCGGACTGGACGGCCTTCCACATCTGCTCGGAGATCTTGGGGTACTTGGTGCCCAGGTCGTCGCTGGTGCGTCCCTTGGCCGCCTTGACCGCGTCGACCCAGGGCTTCAGCTCCGCCGTCGCGGCCACCTGCTTGTCCTGGACCTCGCTGGTGGGGGCCACGTAGGACAGGGTGGTGTCGGTGTCGTACAGGTTCTGGGTGCTGGTCAGGCAGGTCGCCAGCTTCTGGGAGGTGGTGTAGCGGCCGGTGTCGTCCTGGACCGGGAGGGTGACGAACTCGCCGCCGGTCGGTGCGGCGGCGCTGCCGCCGGAGGCGCCGGGTATCGGGAGCACGCCGTAGTCGAAGCCGGCCTTCTTGGCGTTGGCGAGCTGCCAGGTGCCGTTCTCGGCGAAGGCGTAGTCGCCGGTCGCGAACTCCTGCCAGCTGGTCGTCTGGGTGTTGTTGAGGACCGAGTTGGGGGCGTAGCCGCCCTTGACCCAGTCCTTCCACAGGGAGAGCGCCGACTCGCCCTGGGCGGAGTCGAGTTGGGTCAGCTTCGCGCCCGCGCCCCAGAACCACGGCAGGAACTGGAAGCTGCCCTCCTCGGTGCCGATCGCGGAGAAGGTGATGCCCTTCTTGCCGGCCTTCTTCACCTTCTCCAGGGCCGCCGTCAGGGACGCCCAGTCCTTCACCGAGGCGATGTCGACGCCGGCTTCCTTCAGGACCTTCTTGTTGTAGTAGAGGGCGAGGGTGTTGGCGCCGATCGGGGTGCCGTAGGTCTTGCCGCCCGACTGGCCGGCCGCGAGGAGGTTGGGGTCGACCTTCGAGGTGTCCAGCTTGTTGTCGTCGGTCGTGGTGAGGACGCCCGCCTCGGCCAGGGTCGAGACGACCGGGTTGTCGACGATGAGGATGTCCGGGGAGTTGCCCTGCTGGGCCGCCAGCAGGGCCTTGTTCGTCAGGTCACTGGTGTCGAAGCCGGTCCGCTTGACCTTCACGCCCGCCTCGGTGCCGCACTTGTCGAGAAGGTTCGTCCAGGCCGAGCCCTTGGCGAACTGCGGGTAGGGGTCCCAGACGGTGTACGTGCCGCTGTCGGCGCCCTTGGTGCCGCTGCTGCCCGAGCCGGAGCCGCAGGCGGTGACGCCGGTGGCGACGGCCAGGGAGATCAGGACCGCGGCGGTCGGACGGTGCCGTCCGGAGAAGCTGTTCATGGTGGGTTCCTTCGGTTTGTGGCATGCGGGTGCCGCGGCAGGGGGTCGCGCGGAGATGAGGGCACCGCGAGCAGCGCCGTGGTGTTCGGACGTGCGGCGGTGTGACGAGTGGTTCCGGAGTGCGGTCAGGCCGTCGTGTCGGCCCGCGGAGGCCCCGCGGGCCCGGTACTCGCCCGCAGCGAGATCGGTGGGATGAGCAGGTGCTGCCGGGGCGGCGCGTCGGAGTGGTCCAGCCGCTCCACCAGCAGATCGACGGCGAGCCGGCCCATCTCGGCCGCCGGTACGTCCGCCGCGGTGAGCTGCGGGGTGACCGTCTCCGCCCAGCGGTTGGCGACGATCCCTGTGATGGAGAAGTCGCGCGGTACATGGCGGCCGGCGTGGGCGAGCCCCCGGTAGAGGCCGCCCAGCGCGGCCTCGTTCAGGGTGACCAGGGCCGTGGTGGCCGGGTCGTCGTGCAGGATCCGTTCCACGCAGGCCTGGCCCGCGGCGGCGTCGTCCCCGCAGCAGTACGTCCGCACCGTCAGCCCGCGTTCGGCCGCGGCCTTCGTGAAGCCGTCCAGTCCGCGGTGGGCGGACTCGTAGCCGGTCCTCAGGAGTTGTTCGGGCCGGTTGACGAAGGCGACTCGGCGGTGGCCGAGGTCCGCGAGGTGATGGACGCAGGCCGCCGCCAGCGCGGTGTGGTCCAGGCCGACGTACCAGCCGTCCTCCGGGTGGGCGGTACGGCCGATGGCGACGGAGGGGAAGCCGAGCGCGGCCAGGTGATCGGCCCGGTCGTCCTCCAGCCTGATCTCCATCAGGATCGCGCCGTCGACCCTCCGCTCCCCCAGCAGCCGCTGGAAGGAACGGTCGCTGTCCATGCCGCTTGGCGACAGCAGCACGTCGTAGTCGTAGGCCGCGGCGGCCTCCACCACGCTGCCGATGAAGTCCAGCTGCATCCCCGTGTAGTGGTTGCCGGCCGGCGGGAAGACCAGGCCGATGGTGCTGGTCCGCCCGTTCGCCAGGGCGCGGGCGCTGGCGCTGGGCTGGTAGCCCAGTTCGTCGACGACCTGCTGGATCTTCCGGCGCGTGTCCTCCGACACCGGGCGCTTGCCGCTCAGTGCGTAGGACACGGTGCTGCGCGAGACACCGGCCCGCCGGGCGATCTCACCGATGTTCACGGCGACTCCTTGGGACGGGCGACCGGCTTGTCGAACCGGTTCGCGTGGAGTGAACGTAGGAACTGACCCGACGCCTGTCAATACCCTGAACGTATTCGCTGACGGGGTGGGAGAGACGCGGAGATCCCCGTGTCGAAGGGATTGCTGGCCCGATGTCCCGGTGCTAGCTTCGCCGAACCGGTTCGACACGGTCGCCCCTGGCGACTCCCTCGCACCCGCCGTCACAGAGCCGCCGTACCCGCACTGCCTCAACACGCGCTTCCTCCCCCTGCACGCCTGGATCGAACCGATTCGACGGCGACTGAGACGGGCCGACCGGAACCCGTTACTCGACGATTGAGGACGTATCCATGTCATCCGCTGACAGATCCACGCGCCGCCGCGCGCCGGCCGCCATGGCGCTGGCCCTCGGCGCGGGCCTGCTGGCCGCGCCCGCCGTGTCCGCGCACGCGGCCGAGGCGCCCGGGCCCGCCGCCCGCTACACCTTCGACCAGGACGACCTCGCCTCCGGAAAGATCACCGACAGTTCCGGCAACGGACTGACGGCGAGCCTGGTGAACGGCTCGACGGCCCAGTCCGTGGCGGGCACGGACGGCGGCAAGGCGCTGGCCCTGCCCGGCGGGGCCCCCACCTCCGACGGCGCCTACGTCCGTCTGCCCCGCGAAGTGGTCGGCGACGCGAGCGACCTGACGGTCTCCGCCCGGGTGAAGTGGAGCGGCGACACGTCGTCCTGGCAGCGGATCTTCGACCTGGGCACCGACACCACCAAGTACCTCTTCAGCACTCCGTACAACGGCAACGGGCTGTTCCAGACCTCCGTGACCACCGGCGGAGGCGGCGCGGAGACCCAGGTCCGCGGCTATGCGCCACTGCCCGCGGACGCATGGCGGACGGTCACCGTCACCCTCGACTCCACCGCCGGCCGGCTCACCACCTACCTCGACGGGGTGGCGGTCTCCTCCGCCGCGACCGCCATCAAGGCCAAGGACCTGCTGAGCGGTTCGGCGACCGCCGCCGGCTACATAGGCAAGTCCCTCTACCCGGACCCGCTGCTCAAGGGCGCCGTCGACGACTTCGCCGTATGGCACTCGGCGCTCACCGCCGAGCAGGTGGCCGGCCTGGTCGGTGCCGTGCCGACCCTCCAGGAACTCTCCAAGACGTCCTTCGACGTCCGTACGACCGACGGGACCGCCCCGACCCTCCCCGCGGCCGTCCGCGCCGGCTTCTCCGACGGATACGACCGCGACACACCCGTCACCTGGGACGCCGTACCGCCCGAGAAGTACGCCGCGCCGGGGACCTTCACGGTCGCGGGAACGGCGGCGGGACGCGCGGTGCGGGCGAACGTCACCGTGGTCCGCGAGGGGCAGCTCACCGTCGACCTCGGCTCGGACACCGGCGCGTTCCACGGCGGCGCCTCCGGCACCCTCTACGGGGTGTACGGACCGGACGTCCCCACCAACAACCTCATCGAGGGCATGGGCCTGCGCACGGTCTCCACCAAGGCCCAGGACGGTCCGCAGCATCCCGGCGCCGACGCGCTGGACGTGGTCAAGCCGCTGGCCGACTCCACCGACGGCGACGTGTACATCTACATGACCGACATCCACCGCGGCTTCCCGTACGAGTGGCCGGGCGACACCCCCGCGGAGAAGCTCAAGCTCTATGAGGAGAAGATCGCCAAGCAGGTCGACCAGGTGCTCCAGCTGCCGAAGCAGTACCAGGACAACATCGTCTTCGTGCCGTTCAACGAGCCCGAGGGCAACATGTTCGGCACCGGCCAGTGGAGCTACAACAAGGTCAGCTGGCTGAGCGACCCCGACGACTACTTCGCCGCCTGGGACTCCGCGTACAAGCTCATCAAGACCAAGATGCCGGACGCCCGTGTCGCCGGTCCCAACACCAGCATCCTCTACGACCAGGTGAAGGGCTTCCTCACCCACGCCCTGGCCGCGGGCACCCTCCCGGACGTCATCACCTGGCACGAGCTGAGCCACCCGGAGGCGGTGCGCGCGAGCGTCGCCAAGTACCGGGTGTGGGAGAAGGAGTTGTTCAAGGGCACCGACCGCGAGGGCACCCAACTCCCCGTCAACATCAACGAGTACGCCTTCAACTACCACACCTCCGTGCCCGGCCAGATGATCCAGTGGGTCTCCGCGATCGAGGAGTCCAAGGTGGACGCCGACATCGCGTACTGGAACATCGACGGCAACCTCTCCGACTCCGCGGTGCAGTCCAACCGCGGCAACGGCCAGTGGTGGCTGCTCCATTCGTATGCCTCGATGAGCGGGCACACGGTGGCGGTGACCCCGCCGTTCCCCGGCGAGAACTACACCATGCAGGGCGTGGCCACGCTGGACCAGAAGAAGAAGCAGGCCCGGCTGCTCTTCGGCGGCTCCACGGGCAAGGGTCACATCACCTTCTCGGACGTTCCGAAGAAGCTCTTCGGTGACCGTGTGCACGCCTGGGTGCGGGAGATCGAGTGGAGCGGGCAGGTCGGCGACTCCTCCGGCCCGAAGCTGCTCACGGAGACGAACCTGAAGGTCGCGGACGACGGCACGGTCACCGTCGACTTCGGTGACGGCGCGCTGCCGAAGCTGAAGGAGTCCTCGGCGTACGAGATCGTCCTCAGCCCGGCCGGGAAGGCGGCGAAGACCCAGTCCCCGCCGGTGCGTTGGCAGGGTTCGTACGAGGCGGAGGACGCGGCCCACACCGGGTCCGGCTACTCGAAGAACGGCCCGGAGGGCTCCACCTCCGACGTGTCGAAGTTCTACACGTCCGGCGGCTACGACGTGGGCGGACTGCGCACCGGCTCGGACGTCACGCTCGACTTCACGGTGGACGTGCCCGAGGACGGCACCTACGACCTGAGCGTCTTCGCCAACTCCCTCAACACCTTCGACAAGGTGAAGGAGCAGGGCCCCACCAATGTCTTCCTGCGCGTGGACGGCCAGGCCGACAGCGAGCAGCAGCTGTATCTGCCGCTCGGCTACAAGTGGGTGGTGTGGGACCACACCGACACCAAGGTGAAGCTCACCAAGGGCAAGCACACCCTGACGCTCGCGGCGAAGAGCCTGGACGGCAAGCGTGCGACGAAGGGTGACGCCATCGTCGACCGCCTCACCCTCGCCCTTCCCGGGGCGTCGGCCGGCACCCAGGTCCACGAGGGCGAACTGGCCTGGCTGAGCGGCGGGGCACAGCCCGTCTACACGCTGCCCGAGCGGGCGGCCACCGGCTCGGGCGCGGCCCGGCTCGCCAAGGGCCAGACCGCCACGTTCTGGGTGTACTCCCCCGCCGACCGCGAGGCCACCCTCGGGGTCGACACCCTCGCCGGCGCCGGCGCGCGGCTCTCCGTCAACGGACACGACGTCCTGCGCCTGGCCAAGGGCAGGAGCAGCGTCGCGGTCTCCCTCTCCGGCGGCGTCAACAAGGTGACGCTGACGGGCGGTTCGTCGGCCACCCTCGTCGACCGCC
The DNA here is from genome assembly GCF_029894425.1 of Streptomyces sp. SAI-127. Classification (NCBI taxonomy): domain Bacteria; kingdom Bacillati; phylum Actinomycetota; class Actinomycetes; order Kitasatosporales; family Streptomycetaceae; genus Streptomyces; species Streptomyces sp. SAI-127. Next base: position 8,878,371 of record NZ_JARXYJ010000001.1, on the reverse strand, counting down.
TGACGGTCACACCGACCGAGGGCGCGCTGAAGGCCCGTACGTACGAGGCCCAGGACGCGGTGCTCGCGGGCTCGGCCGCACTCACCCCGCTGGCCCTGGCCACCGACGGCACGGCGATCACCGGCATCGGCGGCGACCCGGGCAACGGCAACACCGCGACGTTCACCGTCACCGCGGACCGGGCCGGTCTGTACGCGCTGCGCGTCCGCTACTCCAACCCGGAGCAGTCCGAGGCCACCCACTACAACCCGGACCCGCTGGCGCGCCACGCCGACATCACCGTCAACGGCGGGGAGATGCGGCGCGTCGGCTTCCCGCACAGCTTCCACCAGGACAACTTCTGGGAGCTGACCGTCCCCGTCACCCTGAAGAAGGGACAGAACACGATCGCCTTCCGCTCCGAGGAGCTGCCGAACTTCGACGGCGCGACCTACGCCTCGGAGACCTTCCCCGGGGTGCTGCTCCGATCCCGGTACGCGCCGCTGATCGACCGGATCACCGTGGCGCCGTACTCGCGGGAGAAGTGATCACCACCGGCGGCGCCGTCAGGCGCCGCCGGTGCCTCTCCATCCGGATGGCCGCCGCCCGCCCGTCGGCGGGGGCGCCGTCGAGGCGCGTACGACGAGCTCGACCGGAGGGTCGGTCGCCGGGGCCGGCTCGGCGTCCGGTTTCTCGATGGCCTGCACCAGCAGCCGCAGCCCTTCCCGGGCCACGGCGTCGAACGGCTGGCGCACGGTGGTCAGCGGTGGGGTGACATAGGCGGAGACGGGGATGTCGTCGAAGCCGACGACACTCACGTCCTCCGGCACGCGCAGGCCCGCTTCCAGCAGTGCGCGGACCAGGCCGACGGCCATGTCGTCGTTGGCGGCGAACACCGCGGTGACATCACCGGCGGCGGCGAGTTCGCGGCCCGCCGCGTAGCCGGACGAGGCCGACCAGTCGCCCTCGATGACGGGCGGCTGTTCCCTGTCACGTTCCGCGAGCGCCGCCCGCCAGCCCAGGAGACGGTCCCGGGCGGCGAACCACCTTTGCGGACCGGCCAGATGATGGACCGTCACATGCCCGAGGTCCAGCAGGTGTTCGGTGGCCGCCCGCGCCAGTGACTCCGCACCGACGCCTGCCGCCACCGCGCGCGGGCCCCCGAACGTCGCGGGCGCGCCGAGGATCAGGACCGGGACGTCGACCCTGAGCGGCACCGAACCCTCGTCGATCGGTTCGGACACGACGATGCCGTCCACGCCCTGTTCGAGGAGCGACTCCACGGCCCCCGCGACACCCGCCGGATCGCCCTCCCGCGTGTTGACCACCCGGAGCGCGTATCCCGCGTCCCGGGCGGCCCGCTCGATGCCGATGAGCAGGGAGGCGGGGCCGTACAGGGCGGTTCCGAGCGCGACCACGCCGATCGAGCGGGTACGTCCGGAGGCCAGGGCCCGGGCCGCGCCGTTCAGCCGGTAGCCGAGTTCCTCCGCGGCTTGCAGCACCCGTCCCCGCACGTCGGCCGACACGTACCGCTCGCCGTTGAAGACCCGCGAGACCGTCTTCTGCGAGACGCCGGCCAGCCTGGCCACATCCACGGCACGCGGCGCGCCAGGGCTCTGGCCCTGTCCTCCCACTGGCGTCATTGAGTCTCCCGATGTCCGGCAGCTCGAATCCTACGCAAGCCGTTGCCCGGTGTGGCCGTCGGAGCGGCGGCGGTGCAGCGTGAACGTCTCGAAGACCGACAGGTCGTCGACGTGACCGGTTCCGACCGTCAGGGCGTCACCGATTCGACCCTCAACACATACCCTGCGCGAGCCGAAGCGGCGCGCCTTGCCCGCATGACCCGTCACCTGTCAGAATGGTGATGTGAACCTCGACCATGTCTTCGTGTGCGGCAACCCGGCCCTCGACTTCGCCGCGACGCTCCGGGCGCGGCGTTCGACGCGCTTCGAGATGTTCGCCGCGCCGGAGAGGCTCGACGCATGGTATCGGGAGTCCGGCGTCGTCGACGCGGTCTCCCCGAGCAGCGAGGCCGACGTCGAGCAGGCGACGACCGTACGGGAAGCCGTGTACCAGCTGGTGACCGCCCGCCGGCTCGGTGAGGGGTACGACACCGGGGCGCTGGCCGTGCTCAACAGCGCGGCCCGCAAGCCGCCCGCGGTGCCCCAGCTCACGCCGTCCGGGCGGTGGACGCAGGCCGACCCGGAAGAAGCGCTCTCCACGGTGGCCCGCCTCGCGGTGGAACTCCTGAGCGGCCCCGACGTACCCCTGATCAAGGAGTGCGGCAACCCCGAGTGCACCCGCATCTACATCGACCGCTCCCGGGGCATGCGCCGGCAGTGGTGCGGCATGGAGTCGTGCGGCAACAAGATCAAGGCCGCGGCGTACCGGGCCCGGAAGAAGAGCGTCAGCCCGTGACCGGTCCCGGGAGGGGCGGATCCGGCAGAGCGGGCCCGCCCCGTCCCACGCTCAGGCGGACGCGGCCGGCCTGAGGAGTACGGCCATGTCACCGCCGCGCGTTCAGACGGTCGTGGCCAGCCTGAGCAGTACGGCCGTGTCGGTGCGCGGCAAGCCGACGGTGAGCTTCCCCTCGGCCGCGTCCCACTCCACCGTGGCGTCGGCCGTCGTGGGCTGAAGCACCTCCGGCCTGGACTCGACGCAGCGCAGGTGGGAAAGCGTGAGCGTACGGCGCTCCGGGGCGTCGGTCCGATCCCGCCGCCACACCGCGACGAGCGTCGCGTCGCGCCCCCGCAGCCCGTGGGCGATCCAGCCGTCCTCCCAGCCCGGCAGGCCCAGCGGCCAGAAGGGACGGGCGTCGGCGATCTCCGGCCGGATGTCCTTGTACACCCGGATCGCGGAGCGGACGAGCTCGAACTGCTCGGCGTCCATGCGGTCGAGGAAGCCGGAGAGATGGATCCGGCCCAGCAGTGCGCCGGTGAGGGTGAACGCGATCCTGTCGGGGGTGTGGTCGGGCTGCGGGTAGGCCCACACCGCGGCCTGTTCGGGGGCCGCGGCGGTGGCGGCGGCCGCGGCGATGGGCGGGTAGCGCAGCAGGTCCTGCTGGTCGCTGGTGGACTGGAGCTGGGTGACGGCTAGTTGGGCGTAGTCCATGCGCAGACCGCCTGAGCCGCAGTTCTCCAGGACCAGGCCGGGATGCCGGTCCAGGAGGGCGGACATCCAGTCGAGGTGGGCGCGGTGGTGGCCCAGCAGACCGGCGCCGGGACTCTCCGGGCCGTTCTCCGTGCCGGGTCCGATGTTGATGTTGTAGTCGAGCTTGAGGTACCCGACGCCCCACTCTCCGACCAGCCGGTCCACGACCGCGTCGAGGTGGGCGCGGGCGGCGGGGTGGCGCAGGTCCAGGTGGTGCCGTCCGTGTTCCGTCACGCGCAGGCCGCCGCGCCGGAAGAACGCCTCGGGAGGCAGGCTGTCGGCCAACGGGCTGCGCACGCCCACGACTTCGGGCTCCAGCCACAGCCCCGGGACCATGCCGTGCCCCCGGATCGCGTCCAGCACCTCCTGGATGCCGCCGGGGAAACGGCCCCGGGCGGCCTGCCACGCGCCGACGGCGTCCCACCAGCCCTGGGCGTCGTCGTCGTACCACCCGGCGTCGATGACGAAGACCTCGGCGCCGGCCCTCCCCGCCGCCTCGACGAGCGGCAGGAGCTTGTCGGTGGTCGGGTCGCCCATGAGGGTGTTCATGTAGTCGTTGTAGATCACCGGCAGGGCGCGGAGGTCGGGGTGGTCGCGGCGGATCAGCCTGCGGTAGTCGGTGAGTTCACCGAAGGCGGCGTCGAGACCGCCCGTCTCACCGCGGACGAGGACGGCGGGAACGGTGTGGAAGTCCTCGCCGGGCGCGAGGGTGTGCTGCCACTGGTGGTGGGCGTCGTCGGGTCCGAACAGGGCGACGTAGGCGGCGCCTTCGCGTTCGCCGGACTCGAAGCGCCAGCCCGCGCTGGACTCGATCTGCCACAGCCAGGTGCGGCCGGAGAGGTCGGTGAGCGCCCCCATCGGCAGGTGCCGGCCGGTGGACCAACTCCCTTGCGAGAAGCGCTCGAAACAGCCGCGCCCCTCGTGACCGTGCGCGGGCCGGCTCAGCGGGACGACCTGGTCACGGAAGGAGGCGTTGCGCCAACGGCACTCGGCGAGCCAGTCGTTGTCCGCCCAGTGCAGGGTCAGTCCGTCGAGACCGCCGGCCACGTCGGTGATGCCGCCGACGGTCAGGGTGCTCACGCTCTCGAGCCGGAGGGGTGTGCTGCCCTCGTTGACCAGACGCACCCGCGAGCGCAGGAAACCGGCACCCGGAGCCGTCTCCAGGACCACCTCGGCGACCAGGCCGGTCTCGGGGTCCGCGAGCCGGATCGTCGTACGCTCCTTGCTCCCCTCCCGGACCGTCTCGTGGTCGCGGTAGGTCAGGCGGTCGCCGATCGCGGTCTCGATGAAGCGCTCCCCCGACCACAGGCGTCCGTGCCCGGTGGCGGTGACCTCGACGAGCGGGACCAGACCGGCCCAGTCCTGGTCGGGCGCCCCCAGCCGGACCGAGCCCGTGGCGTCCACGACGGCATGCAGCCTGAGCTCCGGGTGCGACCAGAGGCGGGATCTCTCGAGTGTTCCGACGGCTGCGGTCAACGCAATTTCCCCTTCCGGGATGGTTCGGTACTGCCACGGTCTCGTCTGGGCTGAGCTGGGAATTCGCGCTCGGCGGGCGAGAGTTGGCCGCGTCGGCGGTTGTATTTCAAAGGTAAATCCCCAGTTACGGTCTCTTGACGCCCGCAATGTGACCGCTCACAATCCTCGCATGCATGTGACCGGTCACACAAGCTTCGACGGCCAGACCGCGCCCTCCCCGGGGCGGCGCAGGCCTGTCGGCATCCGCGCTGTCGCACGCGCGGCGGGCGTCTTCCACCCGACCGTTTCGAGGGTCATCAGCGGCCGTCCGAACGTGAAGGAGGAGACCGGCAGACGCGTCGAAGCGGCTGTACGAGCCCGGGGGTCCAGGCGCGACGCCACCGCGTTCGCCCTGGCCGGCGGGGTGACCCGGGCGGTCACGGTCCTCACCTCGAACACCGTCCTCCGCGGCTGCCCGGCCACCCCGCGGGGTCTGGAGGAGGCGTCCCGCTCCGCCAGGTTGGCGCTCGGCGTGCGGGTGGTGACACCGGAGGACGACTTGGACCCTACGGTCGCCGGGGCCGCCGATACCCGTGGGCGGCCTGGTGGTCATCGGCTACGACCGTCTCGGCGCCGCCGTCCTGGACCGCGTACCGGCGCGTGTGCCGTGCGCGGCGCCGGTGAAGGCGCCGCCGCCCGACCGGCCCTGTGTGTGCCGACGACCGGGAGGCGGCCCGGACCGCCGCCGAACGCCTTCTCGGACTCGGGCACGAAACCGTGCACTACATCGCGCTCCCCGCTCCCCGCCTCGACCGGAACCCGTGCACGGCATCACCCCGCGCCGAGGGCCGGCGTCAGACCGCACGGTTCCTGAACCGGACCGGCACGCGACCACCCGCCCCCGACAACCACCCCCCACTCCCCCTCCACCAGACCGCGCGCTTCCAGAACCAGACCGACACCCAACCGCCCCTCCCACTCCCCCACAACCACCCCGCTCCACCGGACCACGCAGCTCCCGAACCAGACCAACACCCAGCCACCCCACCCCCACATCCACCCCGCACCACCGAACCACCCAACTCCCGAACCAGACCAACACCCAGGTCCCCCGGGCACCCGACAGCCACCCCCTCTCCGCCGACCCGCACCGCACGCCCACCGCGACACCGCACCCCGACCTCCGCAGCACCGCACGCCCACCGACACCGCACCCCGACCTCCGCAGCACCGCAGAGCACCGCACCGCCCCGCCCTCGCCCTCCGCACGACCAAGGATCTCGCCATGAGAAGAGCCGTCTCCGTCCTCGCCACTGCCTGTGTCATCGGGCTGACCGGCACCGCGTGCAGCGACAGCACCGCCGGAGGTGCCGGCGCCGCGCCCACCGGGTCGGTCGATGCCACCGCCTCGCTCAAGGGCGTCAAGCTCACGATGTGGGTCGCCCAGAACAGCGTCTCCGAGCCCAAGCAGGTCATCGAGGCGTTCGAGAAGGCCACCGGGGCAAAGATCACCACCGAGGTGATCCCCGACCCGTACGAGTCGAACGTGCCGACCAAGCTCGCCTCGGGCACCAAGCCGGACCTGATGTTCTGGCAGCCCACGGGCAGCACCCTGCCGTTCGTCCAGCCCGCCCAGAACCTGCTCCAGCTCGACAACGAGGACTGGGTCTCCAAGCTCGGCAAGACGGAGCAGAGTCTCGGCCAGGTCGACGGCCACCGCTACGCCGCGATCGTCACCAGCCCCGCGGTGCTCGGCGTCTACTACAACAAGGCGGTCTTCAAGAAGGCCGGCATCACCGAGATGCCCACCAGCTACGACGCCATGCTCGCCGACGCCAGAACCATCAAGGAGAAGACGGGCGTGGCCCCCTTCTTCGAGGTCGGCGGCGACAAGTGGCCGCTGCAGTGGCAGGTGCAGCTCCAGATGACGGACCTGCCGCAGACGTTCTGGGACAGCCTCAACAAGAACAAGGATTCCTGGACCGACAAGACCATCGTGGACGCCATCACCACGTACAAGACGAAGGTCCTCGACGGTGGCCTCGCGCAGAAGAACTACAAGACCGCGACCTTCGTCGACCAGGGCAAGGCGATCATGGACGGCAGCGCGGCGATGGCCGTCAACGTCACCTCGCTCCAGTCCGAGATCCAGGCGACCTCCAGCACCGCCGAGATGGACGCGAAGCTGGGCTGGTTCCCGCTCTCCAACAGCGCCGCCCAGGCCGAGTACTCGCCCGACCAGACCAACGGTGTGGTCGCCTTCAACACGGGTGACAGCAAGCGGCAGACGGCCGCCCGGCAGTTCATGTCCTTCTGGCTCGGCAAGGACTACCCGGCCTACATCAAGGCCAACAAGCTCGTCTCGGTGCAGCCGTCCGTGCCCAACCCCGACGGACTGCCGCAGACCGCCATCGCCCAGGCCGAGGCGCTCTCCAGCGCCACCGGTGTCTTCCAGGTCAAGGCGCTGACCGCCCCTGACATGCACCTCGCGCTCGCCGACATGATCTACGGCAAGAAGACCCCGCAGCAGGTCGCCCAGGCCGCCGAGGACCAGTTCGACCAGGTCCTCAAGGCCCGCGGAGTCTCGGGCTTCTGACGGCGCCGAAGCGCTCCGCCGGGAGTGCCGCGCGCGTGCCGTCGATCGTCTGCGGCACCGTCGTGGCTGGTCGCGCCCACGCGGCGGAGGCGCAGATCTTCGTCCGACCCTCCCCCGGGCCGCCCGTCGGCGGCGAGCCCGGGGTCCCGTACCGGAGGTTGAAACGTGGCGGACACAGCCACCCTCGGCGTCGGTGACGCCACGCGCGCGAAGGAAGCGGACCGGGCCGCGCGTCCCGGCCGGCCCGGACGGTCCCGTCGCGGGGCCGACCAGCCGTGGTGGTTCGCGGTGCCCGCGCTCGCCGTGTTCGGAGTGTTCTTCCTGCTGCCGAACCTGCTGAACTTCGTCTACCCGTTCACCGACTGGTCGGCGTTCCACCCGCAGATCGGCTTCGTGGGCCTCTCGAACTTCTCCACGATCCTGCACGACGGGTCGATGGTCCGTGACATCCGTATCACCCTGGAGTACGCCGTCCTCGTGGCCGTCTTCCAGAACGGCTTCGGTCTCGGGCTCGCCCTGCTCCTGGAGCGCGACACCCGCTTCAACCGTTTCTTCCGCGCGGTGTTCTTCCTGCCGGTGCTGATCTCCGCCCTGGCGGTGGGGTACATCTTCCGGGCCCTGCTCGCCCAGGACGGGGCGCTCAACAGTGTGTTGTCGTCGCTGGCGGGTCACCCCGTCGACACGCCCTGGCTCGGCTCGACCACCTGGACGCTGGTCGTCGTCACGCTCATCCACGGCTGGAAGTGGATGGGCCTGGCCATGCTGATCTATCTGGCGGGGCTGAAGAGCATGCCCGGTGATGTGCTGGAGGCGGCCCGCATCGACGGGGCCGGTGGCTGGCGGACCTTCTGGTCGATCAGGTTCCCGCTGCTGGCACCGGCGGTGACGTTCAACGTGACCACCGCGCTGATCGGCTCCATGAACACCTTCGACATCGTCCAGGCCACCACCGCGGGCGGCCCTGGCAGCGAGACCGAGGTGTTCAACATCTACATGTTCCGCATCTTCGGTCAGGGCCTCTACGCGCAGGCCTCGGCGATGAGCCTGGTGCTGTTCCTCATCGTCGTCGTCCTCGCCGTGCCCGTCATCGTCGGTCTGCGCCGCAGGGAGAACAACCAGTGACCACCGTCGGCGCGTTCGCGCCCGTTCACCGGCGTCCGTGGCGCTGGGTGCAGCCCGTCGTCGTGCTGCTGATCGCCGCCGTGACCATCGGCATCCCGCTGTGGCTGGTCGCGGTCACCTCGGTCAAGCCGCAGGCCGAGGCCGTCAAACCCAACCTCTCCCTGCCCCACCACGCCCAGGCCGCCGCGAACTACCAGCAGACCTTTGACGAGGGCAAGATCGTCCAGGGTTTCGTCAACAGCCTTCTGGTGGTGGCCCCTTCGGTCGTCCTGGTGCTGCTGCTCGGGGCCGGTGCGGCCTGGGTGTTCGCCCGCCGCAAGGGGCGGCTGGTCAACGCCCTGTACGCGCTGAGCATCAGCGGACTGCTGCTGCCGCCCGCGGTGATCACCATCGTGATGGAGCTGCGCCAGCTGGGCCTGGCCGGCACCCGGCCCGGCATGATCGGCGTCTACGCCGGGATGTACCTGTCCACCTCGATCTTCTTCATGACCGGGTTCATCCGCGCGCTCCCCGAGGAGTTGGAGGAGGCGGCGCGCATGGACGGGGCCGGTCCGGTGCGGGTCTTCTGGCGCATCGTCCTGCCGCTGCTGCGACCGGTCATCGCCACCGCGACGATCATGGTGATGCTGTTCGCCTGGAGCGACATCTTCTACGCCTTCTTCGTCCTCGGCGGAGGGGACAGGGCCACCCTGCCGCTCAACCTCTACCAGGTCGCCAGCGCCCAGCTGTACCTCAACAACTGGCATCTGATCTTCGCCTACGTCGTGATGATGAGCCTTCCCATGGTGCTCGTCTTCGTCATCGCCCAGCGCCGCATCGTCTCCGGCATCACCAGCGGCGCCGTCAAGTAATCCCACCCCCCGAAGCAACACGAGCCTCCCGCGACGGTGCGGGAGGAGGAGGTCAGCCATGCCTCGTACGTCTGCCCTGCCCGAAAGTCCCCGCACCACCCGGCGTCTCGTCGGCCTCGCCGGCGCGGCCGTCGTGTCCGCACTCGTCGGCTCCTTCCTGACCTCACCCGCTGCCCAGGCCGCCGCCCCACAGCTCAAGGTCGACCTCGGCACCACCACCGGCGCGGTCATGCACGGTGCGAACGGCGCCCTCTACGGCCTCAGCGACGACGGCGTGCCCGGGGACAGCGTGGTCGCGCCCCTGCATCTGAGGACCATCGCCCAGAAGGCGCCGGACGGGGCCCAGCACCCCAACGGCGACGCGCTGGTCGTCCAGTCCCAGTACGCCAGGACGGGCGGCGGCGACAACCTGATCTACATGCAGGACATCTACGCCAACTGGCCTTACGAGGATCTGGGGTTGAGCGACTACCTGACCAAGGTCGACACCATGGTCCGCAAGGTGGCGGCCCGTCCGGACGCCGGTACGTTCGTGTGGGTGCCGTTCAACGAGCCGGACGGCAACTGGTACACCGGCCTGGGCAGTTCGGACGCCACGACCTACGCGAACGCGCTGAGCCGCTTCAAGAGCGACTGGACGACCGTCTACGACAAGATCCGGTCGATCATCCCGGACGCCCGGATCGCCGGCCCCAACGAGACCCACTACGACCCCCGGCTCATGGGCGACTTCTACCCGTGGGCCAAGGCCAACGACGTCCTGCCGGACATCACCACCTGGCACGAGCTCGACCCCGGTTCCCTGGCGCACTTCGAGTCCGACCTCGCCGCCTACCGGACCCTCGAGACCGACGCGGGCATCAGCCCCCGGCCGGTCAACATCAACGAGTACGCCGACCGCCGCGACCTGTCCGTGCCGGGGCAGATGGTCCAGTGGATGTCGATGTTCGAGCGGAACAAGGTCGACGCCGACCTCGCGTACTGGGACATCGCCGGGAACCTGGACGACAACGTCGCCCAGACCAACATCCCGAACGGCAACTGGTGGCTGATGCGCTGGTACGCGGGACTGAGCGGCCAGACCGCCAAGGTGACCCCGCCGCAGGCCAACACCACCGACACGCTCCAGGGCGTCGCCTCCCTCGACACCGGCCGCAAGCAGGCCCAGGTGCTCCTCGGCGGCGGCACCTCCGGCTCGGCCGACACCGTCGTCCAGCACATCCCGTCCTCCTTCGGCAGGAAAGTCAACGTCTCGGTGGAGCGCACCGCGTGGAGCGGTTACGAGGGCGGTGCGCCCGCGCCCAGGGTGCTGGCCCGCAGCACCTACGCCGTCGCCGCCGACCGCAGCATCACCGTGCCGCTGACCGGCCTCGACCCGATGTCGGCCTACCGCATCACCGTGAACCCCGCCGGCCCCGGCTCGCCCACCGCGGCCTCCGTCCCCTGGTCGGCGTCGTACGAGGCCGAGAACGCGGCCATCACCGGCGGCACGGTCTACAGCCAGGGCTCGGTGTCCAACGCCTACGGCTACGCCACCTCGGGCACCAAGGACGTCGGCAGCCTCAACCGGCCGACCAGCAAGGTCGCCTTCACGGTCAAGGTCCCGAGGACGGGCAGCTACGACCTCGACGTCTTCTACGGCAACCAGTCGGGCGCCCCGGCGACCCAGACCCTCACCGTGGACGGCGGCGCGGCCCAGACCCTCACCTACGGGCCGACGCTGAACTGGACCTACCGCGCCACCGCCCGCGCCTCGGTGTCACTGACCGCCGGCAGCCACACGATCGCCCTGGCCAAGGGCACGAACGAGGTCACCCTCGACAAGGTCGACCTCACCGCCGCCTCCACCGCGCAGACCCTCTACCCGGCCGCCTACACCGACGTCACCGGCACGCCCACGTACGGCTACTCCGCGTCCGGCATCACCGGCGCCGGTTCCCTGGCGCTGGACTCCGCGGACTCGGCGATCTTCGACGTGTACGCCCCGGCCGACGGCTACTACACGGTCCACACCGACTACTCCTCCGACGGCACCGGCACGCTCGCCCTGGACGGCGCCACCGCCGTGACCCTGCCCTCCACGCGCGGCAGGCTCACCGACAAGTGCTCACGGCTGTACCTGTCGGCGGGCAACAACCGCATCACCGCCACCACTTCGGGTTCCACCACGCTCACCCTGCGCGACCTGCGCGTCGCCGCGAGTGGTGACACCAAGGGCGTGACCTCCTACCAGGCCGAGGACGCCACCCTCGCCGGGACCGCCGTCGTCACCTCGGACACCTGGGCCTCCGGCGGCAAGTACGTCGGCTACATCGGCAACGGCGCGGACAACACGCTCACCTTCAAGGTCGACGCGGCGAGCGCCGGGCGCTACGTCATGAACGTCCGCTACGCCAACAACCAGGTCTCCGGCTCCGGGAACTACAACACCAACGTCGTCTCCCGCGCGGCCCGGATCAGTGTCGACGGGACCGCCCGGACGGTCATGTTCCGCAACAACTACAGCTGGAACAACTACTGGGACCTGCCGGTGCCGGTGACCCTCTCCGCGGGCACCAACACCGTCACCGTGGCCAACCCCACGGCGTACGCGCCCAACGTCGACCGGATCACGTTCGCACCCCTCACCGGCTGAGGACGACTGTTGACCTGCTCGCATAGAGTTCCGCCATGAGCAGCTACGGTACCGAGTCCGGGGGCACGTCCAGCGGCGGTGTGCAGTCCGTCGACCGGGCTGTCACCGTGCTGGAGATCCTCGCCCAGCGTGGCGAGGCAGGCGTCAGTGAAGTGGCCGAGGCGATCGACGTCCACAAGTCCACCGCGTTCCGTCTGCTGGGCGCGCTGGAGGCGCACGGGATGGTGGAGCAGGAGGGTGAGCGGGGGAAGTACCGCCTCGGCTTCGGCATCGTGCGCCTGGCCGGGGCGGTCACCGGGCGCATCGACGTCACCAAGCACGGCCGCGGGATCTGCGAGCGCCTCGCCGACAAACTGGGCGAGACGATGAACATCGCGGTCCTGGAGTCCCACCATGTGATCAACCTCGACCAGGTGCGCGGCCGGTCCGCCATCACCGCGCAGAACTGGGTCGGCCGGCTGACGCCGATGCACTGCACGTCGAGCGGCAAGGTCCTGCTCGCGCATCTCACGGAGCAGCGCCGGGACGAGCTCGTCGCCGCGGCCGGGCTCGAGCGGATGACCGCACGCACGCTGACCTCCCGGCAGCAGCTGGAGGCGGAGCTGGTCCGGGTCCGCGAGCAGGGTTACGCCCTGACGGTCGAGGAGTACGAGGAGGGCCTCAACGCCATGGCGGCGCCGGTTCGTTCCGGCGACGGCAAGGTCGTCGCCGCCCTCACCGCCTCGGGGCCCGCCTTCCGTCTCACCGAGGAGCGGATGCACGAGCTGGCCCCGGTGCTGATCGAGGGCGCCGACGAACTCAGCCACCGGCTCGGCTACTTGGGCTGACGCCGTCCGGGCGCTGGGTCCGGGCGCCCCGGCGCCCGGACCATGGCTATGACCCGCTCACCCCCGAAGGCGGGACATCGCCGGGTCGAACAGCGGCTCCTCGGCCACGACGGCCTCCACGCGCTGGTCGAAGTAACCGATGTGCAGCGCACGGCCGGCCTCAGCGAGCTCCGCGGGCAGCCAGGCGTACGCGATGCCCTTGCCGATCGTGTGGCCGAAGGCCGCGCTGGTGACGTGACCGACCGGGCGCTGCCCGTCGTACACCGGCTCCTTGCCCATGACGACGGCCCGCGGGTCCTCGATCGTCAGGCAGGTCAGCTTCCGCCGCACGTCGGCCTTGCGTCGCTCCAGTGCCGCCTTCCCGACGAAGTCCTCCTTGTCGGCCTTGACGGCGAAGCCGACCCCGGCCTCGTACGGGTCGTGCTCATAGGTCATGTCGGTGCCGAAGGAGCGGTAGCCCTTCTCCAGGCGGAGGCTGTTGAAGGCGCCCCGCCCGGCCGCGATCCCGCCCAGCGGACGGGCCGCCCGCCACAGCGTGTCCCACAGCTTCAGGCCCTGGTCGGCGGTGGTGTACAGCTCCCAGCCGAGCTCACCGACGTACGACAGGCGCATGGCCGTCACCGGGACGGACCCGATGTGAGCGCGTTTGGCGCGGAAGTACTTCAGGCCCGCGGCCGAGAAGTCCTCGTCCGTGAGCGGCTGGAGGACGTCCCGGGCGAGAGGTCCCCACAGGCCGACGCAGCAGGTGCCGGGGGTGATGTCACGGACCTGGACCGTGCCGTCGGCGGGGAGGTGGCGGGTGAACCAGTCGAGGTCGAGGTTGCCGTTGGCGCCGACCTGGAAGAGGTCGGGGGCCAGCCGCGCGACGGTGATGTCGCTGCGGATGCCTCCGTCGTGGTCCAGCAGCAGGGTGTACGTCACCGAGCCGACGGACTTGGCGACCTTGCCGGTGCACAGCCGCTCCAGGAAGTCGGCAGCTCCCCGTCCGCTCACCTCCAGGCGCTTGAGGGCCGTCATGTCGTACATCGCGACGGTCTCGCGGGTGGCCTGGGCCTCGGCACCGACGATCGGCGACCAGTACCGCGCGGCCCAGTCGTTCGGGGTGACGATCGAACGGCCTTCCACCAGTCCCGCGTTGGCCTCGTACCAGTGCGGCCGCTCCCAGCCGTTCGCCTCCAGGAAGAAGGCGCCCAGCTCCTGCTGGCGGGCGTAGAAGGGGCTGGTGCGCAGGGGACGCGGGTCACCGGAGGGCTGCAGCGGGTGCAGGATGTCGTAGACCTCCACGAAGTTCTGGCAGTCGCGGGCCAGTACGTACTCCGGGGCGAGCTGGTGCGGCTCGAAGCGGTTGACGTCGCACTCGTGGAGGTCGAAGGAGGAGCAGTGGCCGTCGACCAGCCACTCGGCGACGGCTCGTCCGACGCCGGCGGAGTGGGTGACCCAGACGGCCTCGGCGACCCAGAAGCCCTTGACGTCCGGGGACTCGCCGAGGAGGGGCAGGCCGTCGGTGGTGAAGGAGAACAGGCCGTTGATGGCCTCCTCGATCTTGGCCTCGCGGGTGGCCGGCAGCAGTGACTGCGTCTCGGTCCAGGCGTCCGCGAAGTCGTCCTCGGTGAACTTCAGGACCGACGGCATCCCGTCGGCCTCGTCGACGGAGAGGATCTCGTCGGCGGTGATGGGCAGGGGGCGGTGGCCGTAGTAGCCGATGCCGAGGGTGTCGTGGCGGTCGCGGTAGTAGAGGTCGGCGTCCTGGTGGCGCAGGATCGGGCGCACCGCCTCCTCGGTCTGGCCCTCGAGCGCCGGGACCGGGCCGGTCCAGGCGAGCTGGTGGGCGAGCGGGGTGAGCGGGAGGTTCATGCCGGCCATGCGGGCGATCCTCGGGCCCCAGATGCCGGCGCAGCACACGACGATGTCGGCCTGCAGGTCGCCCCGGTCTGTCCGGACTCCGGTCACTTCCCCGTCGGCCTGGAGGACGTCGAGGACCTCGTGGCGGGCCAGGAACGTCACTCCGCGCTCGGTGGCCCGGCGGATCTGCGCCTCGACGGCGAGGACGGCCTTGGCGAGGCCGTCGGTCGGGATGTGGAGACCGGCGAGGACCCGGTCGCGGTTGACCAGGGGGTGCTTGTCGACGCACTCGTCGGCGGTCAGGATCCGTGACTCCACGCCCCAGGAGGTGAGCCAGCCCTGGCGGCGGTGGAGTTCGGTGACGCGCTCGGGCGTGGTCGCCACTTCGAGGCCGCCGACCTGGAGGAAGCAGGGCTGTCCGTCGACGTCGAGCGAGCAGAACTTCTCGACGGTGTAGCGGGCCAGCTCGGTCATGGTCTTGGAGGAGTTGGCCTGGAAGACGAGGCCCGGGGCGTGCGAGGACGATCCCCCGGTGGCCGGGAGCGGGCCCTGGTCGACCACGGTCACCTCGGTCCAGCCGCGTGCGGAGATCTCGTCGGCGAGTGCCGCGCCGACGACGCCCGCTCCGATGATGACCACTCGGGGTCCCGCCATCGCCGCACCTCCGGTTAAGTTGCTTTGTACGCAACACGATTCAGGCTGCGCAACTCAATGTGCCCGCCGTGCCGGTGGGTGTCAAGAGGCCCGCCGACGTCACGGAACGGGCCGGAAAGCGGCAACGCCCGGTGGGCGGCGCGCGGGAGTGCGCACCGCCCACCGGGCGTCCACGAGCGGGCTACTTGATCCAGGCGTCGACCTTGTCGCGGTTGGCGTCGACCCACTTCTTGGCCGCCGCGTCCGGCGTCATCTTGTCCACCGCGATGTACTTGGCCACGGTGTTCTGGTCGTCGTTCGTCCAGTTGAACTTCTTCACCAGGTCATAGGCGGGGCTGCCGGACTTCGCGAACTTCGCGCTGACGATCTTGTCGAGGTCGTAGACGGGATAGTCACAGGCGACCTTGGCCGGATCGGCGTCGCAGCCCGTCTTGTACGCGGGCAGGTCGACCTTGACCAGCGGCACCTCGGACAGGAACCACTGCGGCTCGTAGAAGTAGCCGATCACCCACTCCTTGTTCTTCTCGGCGTTGCGGTACGCCTGGATCAGCGCGGTCTCGCTGCCCGCGTACACCACCTTGAAGTCGAGCTTCAGGTTCTTCACCAGCGCCTCGTCGTTGGTGACGTACGACGGGTCGCCGTCCAGGAGCTGGCCCTTGCCGCCGGACTCCGAGGTCTTGAACTCGGCGGCGTACTTGTTGAGGTTCTTCCAGTCGGTGATGTCCGGGTGGGCCTTGGCCAGCCACGGCGGCACGTACCAGCCGATGATGCCCTTGTTGCCGGTCGGGCCGGCCTCCACGGCGGTCTTCTGCTGGGTGATGTACTTCTTCTTCAGGTCGTCGTGGCCCCAGTTCTCCAGGACGGTGTCGACCTCGCCGGTGCCGAAGCCCTGCCAGGCGATCTCCTCCTTGAGGTCCTTCTTGGTGACCTTGCATTTCAGGTCGTGCTCGGCGACGTACGCGACGACCGCCGCGTCGGCCTCGTAGCCCACCCACGGGTTGATCGCGAGGTTGAAGGTGCCGCACTTGCCGGAGCTGCCCGAGCCGCCGGCCTCCGAGGAGTCACCGACCTTCGCGCCGCCGCAGGCCGTGAGGGTGAGGCCGAGGACGGCCAGGCCGGCCGCGCCGGCTCGCCAGTGTCTTGCCATCGTGTCGTGCTCCTCAATTACTGGTGCGGCGAGCCGCTGCTTGAGTGATCCGGTCGAACATGACGCCGAGCAGCACGATGGCCAGCCCGGCCGCCAGGCCCTTGCCGTACAGCTGTCCCTGCGAGAAGCCGGCGACCACGTCGTAGCCGAGGGCCCCGGCGCCGACCAGGCCGCCGACGACGACCATCGACAGCACGTAGATCAGGCCCTGGTTGGTCGCGAGCGTCAGGGCGCTGCGGGCCATCGGCAGCTGGACCTTGGTGATGATCTGCCAGGTGTTGCACCCGGTGGAGGTCGCCGCCTCGACCGTGGTCGCGGGCACGGTCCGCACCCCGTCGGCGATGATCTTGATGGCGACCGGGGCCGCGTAGACGATCGCGGCGACGATGGCCGTGAACCGGGTCGCGCCGAACAGGGCGAGGAACGGCACGAGATAGACGAACGGCGGCATGACCTGGGCCGCGTCGAGGGTGGGCCGCACCATCCGGTCCACCAGCGCGCTGCGTCCCATCCACACCCCGAAGACGACACCGAGCAGCATGACCAGCACGGTCGCCACGACGGTCGAGGCCAGGGTCGTCATACCGTCCGACCACACTCCGGTGGCGACCAGGAGTCCCACGCACACGGCGGTGGTGATGCCGGCGCGCCAGCCGCCCAGCACCACCGCGATCCCGATCAGGGCGGCGCCGACGAGCCACCACGGCGAGTCGGTCAGCAGCGTCTGGAACGGGTTGAGCAGGCCGTTGGTGATGGCGTCGCGGAAACCGTTGGTCAGCCCCGACAGGTTGTCCTGCGCCCAGGTGGTCACGTCGTCGGCCGCTTTGGCGATGTTGCCGCCGGTGCTGCCGTCGCCGGGGAACTCGGCCGCCCACAGATAGGTGTGCGACAGATACACGAGTACGGCCGCCACCACTCCCCCGGCGGCGAGCAGGTGCCGCCGCCACTTGAGCAGGGCGCTGCCGGAGCGCCGGGCCGCCTCCGCGCGTCCGCTCGCCGCGGTGGTGACCCGGTCCAGAACGATCGCCATGACGACGATGGCGAGGCCCGCGTTGAAGGCCGTACCGACGTCGAGGGACTGCAGGGCCTGCACGACGGTCTTGCCGAGCCCGGGGGCGTCGATCAGGGCCGCGATGGTCACCATGGCCAGGGCGGCCATGATGGTCTGGTTGATGCCCATCACCACGGTCCGCTTGGACATCGGCAACAGGACCTTCAGCAGCGACTGTCTGCGGGTGGCGCCCATCGAGGCGGCGGCCTCGACCGTCGTCGCGGGCACGGAACGGATGGCGTGCGCGGTGATGCGGATGGCCGGCGGTGCCGCGTAGATGACGGTG
This sequence comes from Streptomyces sp. SAI-127, assembly GCF_029894425.1. Classification (NCBI taxonomy): domain Bacteria; kingdom Bacillati; phylum Actinomycetota; class Actinomycetes; order Kitasatosporales; family Streptomycetaceae; genus Streptomyces; species Streptomyces sp. SAI-127. Next base: position 8,860,776 of record NZ_JARXYJ010000001.1, on the reverse strand, counting down.
GCGATGGTGGCGGAGGCCCCCCCGATCAGGAAGAACAGGGTCAGCGGCGCCAGGTAGACGAAGGTCGGCATCGTCTGCATGAAGTCGAGGAACGGCGTGACGATCCGGTTGGCCCGTGGGGACAGGCCCGCCCACACGCCCAGCGGGACGGCGAACAGCAGCGCCACCAGGACCGCCGAGAGGGTCAGGGCCAGGGTGTCCATGCTCTCCTGCCACAGGCCCTGCAGCCCGAGGAAGGTGAAGCCGGCCACGGCCAGCAGCGCGACCCGCCAGTTGGCCACCGCCCAGGAGACGTAGCCGGCGAGGCCGACGACTCCGAGCCAGCCGATCTGCGGGAGCGGGCGGTCACCGGACGGCTGGGAGATCAGGTCCTGCACGAAGGTCACCAGGTTGTCGATGACCAGTCGGATCTCGTTGAAGCCGTACAGGAAGAGCGGGTTGGAGTTGCGGTTGGCGCCGATGGAGTCGTTGACGTCGTTGAGCCAGCGGTGCAGATCGGTGAGGTCGGCCGCGGCCAGCGACAGGGTCTGCTTTCCGCGCAGTACGGCGAAGAGGACGAGCCAGACGACCAGGATCGCGGCGACCACCATGGACCGGCTGATCCTGCGTACGGGAGCTGCGGGCGGAGGCGGTTCGGCCTGCTTCGTCTGCCCCGGTTGCCCGGGTTTCTCCATGACGACGGTCATCACGCGTCGCCTTCCTGCCCGGCGACCACCGCGAGGATCTCCTCGTCGCCGACGATGCCGATCAGCTTGCCGTTCTCGACGACCTTGACGGGCTTGTCGGCCGCTAGCACCGCCCGGGTGGCCTCCTTCACCACGACGTCGGGGCCCAGCTCGGGCCCGTCCAGGGGGTCTTCGGGTGTCGCCGGACGCATGATCCAGCGCAGGGTCAGCACATCGCCGCGCGCCACGTCCTTCACGAAGTCACGTACGTAGTCGTCGGCGGGGGCGCCCACGAGTTCGTCGCCGGTGCCGCACTGGACCATCTTGCCGTCGCGCATGATGAGGATCCGGTCGCCGAGCTTCAGCGCCTCGGAGAGGTCGTGGGTGATGAACACCATCGTCTTGCCGACCTCGTGGTGCAGCCGGATGACCTCGCTCTGCATGTCACGGCGGATCAGCGGGTCGAGCGCCGAGAACGGCTCGTCGAAGAGGAGGACGTCCGGATCCCCGGCCAACGCCCGTGCCAGGCCCACGCGTTGCTGCATACCGCCGGAGAGCTGGTCGGGATAGGAGTTCTCGTACCCCGACAGGCCCACGAGTTCGACCACCTCCAGCGCCCGCCTGGTGCGCTCGGCCCGGCCCATGCCGCGGATCTCCAGCCCGAACGCCACGTTCTCGACGACGCGGCGGTGGGGCAGCAGACCGAAGTGCTGGAAGACCATGGAGAACTTGCTGCGCCGCAGTTCGCGCAGCCGCCGCTCGTCGGCGTCCCGGATGTCCTCGCCCTCGAAGACGATCTCACCGGCGGTGGGCTCGATCAGCCGGGTCAGACAGCGCACCAGGGTGGACTTGCCGGAGCCGGACAGTCCCATGACGACGAAGACCTCGCCGGGCGCGACGTCGAAGTGCACGTCACGCACGGCGGCGGTGCAGCCGGTGCGGTCCATGAGTTCGCGGCGGGTGAGCCCGCGCAGCTCCTCGGAGTCCGGTACCTGGTCCGCCTTCGGCCCGAACACCTTCCACAGCCCGCGTACGGATATGACGGGCGTGGGCGCCGCGTCCTCGGGGGTGCCGCGGCGCGGCGGCACCTCGGTCTGGGTTGGGGTCATGGTCGACCTCTTCTCGGCGTTCAGCCGCGGAACCAGTGCTGCGGCCGGGGTTGGATGTTCTGCCAGATGTGCTTGGGCTCGCGGTACTCGTCAAGGCCGGTCGGTCCCAGTTCCCGGCCCACACCGGAGTGCCCGAAGCCACCCCATTCGGCCTGTGGCACATAGGGGTGGTAGTCGTTGATCCACACGGTGCCGTGCCGCAGTCGGCGGGCCACCCGCTGGGCCTTCCCGGCGTCCTGCGTCCAGACGGCACCGGCGAGTCCGTACTCCGTGTCGTTGGCGATGCGTACGGCGTCGTCCTCACCGGAGAAGCGTTCCACGGTCAGCACCGGCCCGAAGGACTCCTCGTGCACCACCCGCATGTCCTGCCGGCACTCGTCGAGCACGGTGGGCGGGTAGTAGTGGCCGTTCGCGAGGGCGGGGTCGTCGGGGCGCTCACCGCCGCAGCGCAGGACGGCACCTTCGGCGAGTCCTGCGGCGACGTACGCCTCGACCTTCTCCAGGTGCTGCGCCGAGATCAGAGCCCCGGTCTCGGCCTCGGGATCGAAGGGCCCGCCGAGGCGGATCCGCCGGGCCCGGCGGACCACCTCGTCGACGAAGCGGTCGTGCAGGGAGTCCTCGACGATCAGCCGGGCACCGGCCGAGCAGACCTGTCCCGAATGCAGGAAGACGGCCGTGAGCGCGAAGTCCACGGCCGTCTCGAAGTCGGCGTCGGCGAAGACGACGTTGGGATTCTTGCCGCCGAGTTCCAGCGCGACCTTCTTCACGCTCGCGGCGGCCGTCGCCATGATCCGTTTGCCGGTCTCCACGCCCCCGGTGAAGGAGACCATGTCGACGCGGGGATCCTCGGAGAGGGGCGCACCCACCTCGGGTCCGGTACCGAGGACGAGGTTGGCCGCACCGGCGGGCAGTCCGGCCTCCTCCAGCGCCTTCATCAGCAGGATCGCGGTGGAAGGGGTGAGCTCGCTGGGCTTGAGGATGATCGTGTCACCGGCCAGAAGGGCCGGAGCGACCTTCCAACTCGCTTGCAGAAGAGGGTAGTTCCACGGTGTGATCAGACCGCACACACCGATCGGCTCGTAGACCACGCGGCTGACGGCGTCGTCCCGTCCGGTGTCGATCACACGGCCGGCGTCGGTGCCGCCGAGCCCGCCGTAATAGCGAAGACAGGAGACGACGTCGGCGATGTCGTACTCGCTCTCCACCAGCCGCTTGCCGGTGTCCAGCGATTCGGCGCGCGCGAACTCCTTGGCGTCACGCTCGAGCAGGTCGGCGGTGCGCAGCAGCAGGGCGCCGCGCTCACGCTCCGGGGTGCGCGGCCAGGGCCCTTCGTCGAAGGCCCGGCGGGCGGCGGCGACGGCCGCCTCGGTGTCGGGGCGGGTCCCTTCGGACACGGTCGCGGAAAGCGTGCCGTCGGCGGGACATCGGATCTCCCGATGGCCTCCGGCCACCGGCTCCCGCCACTTCCCGTCCACATACAGGTCTGCCACCTGGGGAGCCCTTCGAGCGATTCTCGTTGCGCATCGCGCACCGCATTGCTTGTGGTGGAACACTCTGGAGAATGCATGAACCCACGTCAAGGGGTTGGGGGATGACGGTTTCGACAATCGGGCAGCCGTGCGGGGGGCATGATCCCGAGCCGACGGGGCGGGTTTCCGACGCAAGCGGCCCCGTGAAAAAACTGCGTTACCCCGCCTGCGTCCGGGCGTCCCGGTGCCGGTAGTACGCGGCCTTGGAAGCAGGAAGCGGCTCCTTGCCGAGGATGAGGTCGGCCGCCTTCTCCGCGATCATCATCACCGGCGCGTAGATGTTTCCGTTGGTGACATAGGGCATCACCGACGCGTCGACGACACGCAGCCCCTCGACTCCGTGCACGCGCATGGTGGCGGGGTCCACGACGGCCATCTCGTCGGTGCCCATCTTGCAGGTGCAGGAGGGGTGCAGGGCCGTCTCGCCGTCCTTGGCGACCCAGGCGAGGATCTCCTCGTCACTCTCGACGGACGGTCCGGGCGAGATCTCCCCGCCGTTGTAGGGGGCGAGGGCGGGCTGGTTGAGCAGTCTCCGCGCGACGCGGATCGCCTCGACCCACTCGCGGCGGTCCTGCTCGGTGGACAGGTAGTTGAAGCGCAGCGCCGGGTGCTCGTCCGGGTTCCTGCTCCTGATCTTCACCGAGCCGAGGGCGTCGGAGTACATGGGTCCCACATGCACCTGGTAGCCGTGTCCGCCCGCGGGCACGGAGCCGTCGTAGCGGACCGCGATGGGCAGGAAGTGGAACATCAGGTTGGGGTAGTCCACGTCCTCGTTGCTGCGGGCGAAGCCGCCGGCCTCGAAGTGGTTGGTCGCGGCGGGACCCTTGCGGAAGAGCCACTGCAGGCCGATGAAGGGGGCGCGCCATTTCGCGAGGTACGGCTGCATGGAGACGGGCTGCTTGCAGGCGTACTGGATGTACACCTCCAGGTGGTCCTGCATGTTCTCGCCGACGCCCGGCAGGTCGTGGACCACGTCGATGCCGAGCGCGCTCAGTTCCCCGGCGTTGCCCACGCCGGACAGCTGGAGCAGCTGCGGGGAGTTGATCGCGCCACCGCAGAGGATGACCTCCTTGGCGCGCACCTGCTGCGGCGCACCCTTGCCGCGCCGGTACTCGACGCCGACCGCCCGCTTGCCCTCGAACAGGACGCGGGTGACGAGGGCGCGGGTCGTGACCGTGAGGTTGGGGCGTTTGCGGGCGGGCTTCAGATACGCCTTCGAGGCCGACAGGCGGCGCCCGCGGTGGACATTGCGGTCGAACTTGGCGAAGCCCTCCTGCCGGTAGCCGTTGACGTCGTCCGTGGGCGCGTACCCGGCCTCCTCGGTGGCCTTCTGGAAGGCGGTGAAGAGCGGGTTGGTGGCCGGGCCGCGTTCCAGGACGAGCGGTCCGTCGTGGCCGCGGAACTCGTCGTCGGGGTCGGCCGCGAGACAGTTCTCCATGCGCTTGAAGTACGGCAGGCAGTGCGCGTAGTCCCAGGTCTCCATGCCGGGGTCGGCGGCCCAGCGCTCGTAGTCCAAGGGGTTTCCGCGCTGGAAGATCATGCCGTTGATGCTGCTGGAGCCGCCCAGCACCTTGCCGCGGGCGTGGTAGACGCGCCGGCCGCCCATGTGCGGCTCGGGTTCGGACTCGTACTTCCAGTCGTAGAAGCGGCTGCCGATCGGGTAGGTCAGTGCCGCGGGCATGTGGATGAAGACGTCCCACGGGTAGTCGGGCCGGCCGGCCTCCAGGACCAGCACCCGGTTGCCCGGGTCGGCGGAGAGCCGGTTGGCCAGTGCGCTGCCGGCCGATCCACCGCCGACGATGACGAAGTCGTACTGCTGAGGAGCCATGATGCCTCGTCTCGCTCGCGCCGTAGATACGCGCGGCATGCTAGTACGGGTAGCGTCATACGCACCAGGTTGCGAGCCACGCAACTACTGATCGAACGAGCACCGCGTGGCCCCGGCCGGGGCCACGCGGTGCTCGACATCTCCGTCACTCGCCGTCCGGGAACTCGCCCGCGAACGCGCCCGCCATCCGCAGCCAGGGCTCCGCCTCGTCCTGGCGTCCCTGACGCTGCAGGGTGCGTCCCAGCATCAGGTGGGCGTAGTGCTCCACCGGATCGCGCTCGACGATCACGCGCAACTGCTCCTCGGCGCGCTTCAGTTGTGCGGAGTGGTAGTAGGCGCGGGCCAGCAGCAGCCGGGGACCGGTCTGTTCCGGCGCCTCCTCGACGACGACGGCGAGGAGCTTCGCGGCACCGCTGTAGTCCCGCGCCTCGAACAGCAGCCCGGCACGCTCCCAGCGCTCGACCGTGGTCTCCTCGTGCGGCACCCCGACGCCATTGTCGAAGAGGTGCAGCGCGCTGGCCCAGCGGTCGGGCGCGACCCCGTCGGTGGCCGGGTACGCGTTGACGTTGTCGGTCATGATTCCTCTCCCTCCCGGACGCGTCTGCACGCGGTCCGGAGTGCGGTTCGTACGGTCTCAGACCCCTTGCCCGGCGGCCCGCGCGCTCTCGGCGTCGCGGGCCGCGAGCAGGGAGGCGTGGGTCGGGGCGTCCGGCACTCCGGCCGGCCGCCGCGCCGCGAACTCCTCGCGCAGCACCGGTACGACCTCCTCGCCGAGCATGTCGATCTGCTCCAGTGCCGTCTTCAGCGGGATGCCGCCGCCGTCCACCACGAACAGCTGGCGCTGATAGTCACCGGCGTACTCGCGGAAGGAGAGCGTCTTCTCGATGACCTGCTCGGGCGTGCCGACGGTCAGCGGGGTCTGCTCCATGTACTCCTCCATCGAGACGCCGCCGCCCATCACCGGTGAGTGGTCGAAGACCGGGCGGAACTCCCGGATCGCGTCCTGGGAGCTGTGCCGCATGTAGACCTGGCCGCCGAGGCCGACGACGGCCTGCTCGGGTGTGCCGTGGCCGTAGTGGGCGTACCGCTGCCGGTAGAGGTCGATCAGCTTCCCGGTGTGCTCCTTCGGCCAGAAGATGTTGTTGTGGAAGAAGCCGTCGCCGTAGTACGCGGCCTGCTCGGCGATCTCCGGGGAGCGGATGGAGCCGTGCCAGACGAACGGCGGTACGCCGTCCAGCGGCCGCGGCGTGGAGGTGAAGCCCTGCAACGGCGTGCGGAACTTCCCCTCCCAGTCGACGACGTCCTCGCGCCACAGCCGGCGCAGCAGCGCGTAGTTCTCGATGGCGAGGCCGATGCCGTCGCGGATGTCCTTGCCGAACCACGGATAGACCGGGCCGGTGTTGCCGCGGCCCATCATCAGGTCGACGCGCCCGTCGGCCAGGTGCTGGAGCATCGCGTAGTCCTCGGCGATCTTCACCGGGTCGTTGGTGGTGATCAGCGTGGTGGACGTCGACAGGATGATCCGCTCGGTGCGCGCGGCGATCCAGCCGAGCAGGGTCGTCGGCGACGAGGGCACGAACGGCCGGTTGTGGTGCTCACCGGTCGCGAACACGTCGAGTCCGACCTCCTCGGCCTTCCGCGCGATCGCGGTCATCGCCTTGATCCGCTCGTGCTCGGTGGGCGTACGACCCGTGTGCGGGTCGGTGGCCACGTCACCGACGGTGAAGATGCCGAACTGCATCGCCCTCACCCTTCCTGCTGGTTGATGCATCAACTATACCCCCGCAACGCACCCCCGCCCCCGGCTATTCCGCACACCTCAGCGCCACCCGGCTCCCCCGCGGAGTTCACTTCTCCAACTGCTCGAGCACGCGACGGGAGATACGGCAGAGCGCCTCGAGCTCCTCCGGCGTGAGGAGGTCGACGAACAGGCGGCGCACGGTCTCCACATGGCGGGGCGCCGCCTCGGCGATCGCCCCGCGTCCCTCCGGGGCGATCACCACGAACGCACGGCGGCCACCCTGGACGCACCCCTCCCGGCGGACCATCCCGCGCTTCGCCATACGGGAGACCTGGTGGCGAGAAGCGTGGAGTGGGAGCCGAGCCGGATGTCTACGGACGCGTCTCGCGCGACTTGCAGGCGGAGTCCTGTCTGTCCGTCGGCGACTACCGCGTGCCGGTCCGTCTCGCGGAGGCCCCCGAGGGCCGTATGCGCTTCTCGGAGCCCATCGCGGTCGTGCGCGATTCCCCTCCGCTCAGCGGAGCTCCTCCTCCAGCCAGTGCAGGACCTCCGGTGTCACCGGGTCGGCGAGGTCGGCGAACTCCTCATGCCGCTTGAGGAACTTGGCCACGTACGGGCAGACCGGCACCACCCGCTTCCCCGACTCCCGCACGTCGGCGAGTGCCGCCTGGACCAGCTCGGCACCCAGGCCCTGGCCGGCGAAGGCGTCGTCGACCTCCGTGTGGAAGAAGACCCGCTGGGCACCGCGGTCGCGGTAGGCCGTCAGACCGGCGCGTCGGCCGTCGACCAGAATCTCGTACCGGTGACGGGCGTCCACGCGCTGGACAGTCCGGATGCCGGAGGACTGGTTCATGGGATTCCTTTCGGACGGGGGTCAGCGGCGCGGGGGGTTGCCGCGCGGCGTGATGACGGCGTTGGGCAGGGCCGGGGCGGGCAGGCGACTTCCGGGGTGGCCCTCGACCTCGCCGAAGCGGTCGGAGCCTGCCTGCCAGTCCTCCCGCGCCTTGACGATGTCCTCATGGCTGCGGCCGATGAAGTTCCACCACATGACGATCTCCTCCTCGAAGGGAGGGCCGCCGAGCAGGATCGTGCGCGCGGGAACGTCCGACTCGTTCACCACCGTGAGGGTGTCGGTGCCACAGGGGACGTAGCCGAGTTCGGCCGGGCGCAGCGCGGTGTCGAGCAGGCGGACGTCTCCGCTGTCGACGAGGAGGCCGTGCTCGAAGGCTGAGTCCACGGCGAGCGTGAGCGACGCACCCGGGTCGAGGACGATCTCGGCACCGACCAGCGGGGTGAAGGTCCGGACCGGGGAGGTGCTGCCTGCGAGTGAGCCCAGGAAGACTTTGATCTCGGCGCCGTCGAGCCGCACCGGCTCAGGCACATGGTGCTGGAAGGCGCGAGCCGTGTCGCGGTGCTCCTCGGGCAGCGCCACCCACAGCTGGACGCCATGGATGACGGTGGTGTCCGGCGTGGAGACCTCCGAGTGGGCGATGCCGTACCCGCCGGTCATGAGGTTCATCTCGCCGGGCCGGACGAGGACGTGGGAACCCAGGGTGTCGCGGTGTTCGATCTCTCCGCTGAACAGCCAGCTCACGGTCTGCAGGCCGGTATGCGGATGCGGGGGCACGTCCATGCCCGTGACAGTGGCGTCGACGGGACCGTAGTGGTCGGCGAAGCACCAGGCTCCGATCAGGGTTCGCGCCCGCTGCGGCAGCGTACGGCGCACGAGCAGCGCACGCGGCCCACCCAGCGGCACGTCCCGCGCCGACAGCACATCGACTCGGCTTTCCACGTTGCTCACCGGGACCGCCTCTCACACATTTTGGTTGTCACATCAACTATGATGCCACGCGGAACAGGCCGATGGCCACAGCAGCCGCAGGGCCACAGCGCAGCTCGGTTGACGAGTCATCTAAATCTTCCCTAAGGTCCTGGTTGACACATCAAGCTTGTGATCCGCGGCGGCTCCATCCCGGAGCGGGCCGCTCGGAAGGAACCGTCCATGTACATCACGGCCGCCGTCCTCAGCGTGCTGCTCGCCCTCGTATCGCTGGCCGCGGGTGCGCCAAAGGCTCTGCTGAAGGGCGACGTCTCCGCCGGCCTGCAGTCGCACATGGGACTGAGCGCGGGCCTCGTGCGCTTCGTCGGGCTGGCCGAGGTCGCCGCCGCCGGTGGCCTGATCATCGGCCTCTTCTGGCAGCCGCTGGGCATCGCGGCCGCCATAGGATTCACCATCACCATGATCGGGGCGGTGGGCTTCCACGCCAAGGCCGGCGACTACGCCGACCCCGCCACCCGGGGGAACGCGATGGCCCCCATCATCCTCACCGCCGTCTCCGTGGCCACCGCGGTGACGCTCGGGCTGGCCATGTGAGCCGTAGGGAGACCGCCGTCATCGCACCGGCATCGCGAGGTACTGGTACTCCAGGAACTCGTCGATCCCGACCCGGCCGCCCTCACGGCCCAGCCCGGACTGCTTGACCCCGCCGAAGGGCGCGGCCGGGTTGGAGACGAGGCCGGTGTTGAGGCCGACCATGCCGACTTCCAGGCGCTCGCTGACCCGCAGGGCGCGGTCGAGGCCCTCGGTGAAGACGTAGCCGACCAGGCCCCAGGGGGTGTCGTTGGCCCGCCGGATCACCTCGTCCTCGTCGCCGAAGGTGAGGATCGCGGCGACGGGACCGAAGATCTCCGTGTCCATGAGGCGGCTCTCGGGGGACACGTCGGTGAGCACGGTCGGCGGGTAGAAGCAGCCCGGCCCCTCCGGCGTACGGCCACCGACGAGGACCCGGGCGCCGCGCTCCACCGCGTCGGCGACCAGAGCCTCCACCTTGCCCCGCCCGGTCCTGTCGATCAGCGGTCCGACATCGACCCCGTCCCGGGTGCCGGGGCCCACGACGAGCGCGCCCATGCGCTCCGCCAGGCGCCGCCCGAACTCCTCCGCCACCGAGTGGTGCACGAAGAAGCGGTTGGCGGCGGTGCACGCCTCGCCCATGTTGCGCATCTTGGCGAGCATCGCGCCGTCCACCGCCTTGCCCAGGTCGGCGTCCTCGAAGACGATGAACGGCGCGTTGCCGCCCAGCTCCATCGAGGTCCGTACGACCGCCTCCGCGCTCTGGGCCAGCAACAGGCGTCCGATGTTGGTGGAGCCGGTGAAGGAGAGTTTGCGAATCCGCCCGCCGCGCAGGAGCGGTTCGCACACCTCACCCGCACGGGAGGTGGTGACGACGTTCAGCACGCCGTCCGGCAGCCCGGCCTCCTGGAGGATCGCGGCGAGGGCCAGGCTGGACAGCGGGGTCTGCGGGGCCGGCTTGAGCACCATGGTGCAGCCGGCGGCGATCGCCGGGCCGATCTTGCGGGTGCCCATGGCCAGGGGGAAGTTCCACGGGGTGATCAGCAGACAGGGGCCGACCGGGCGACGGGAGAGCAGCATGCGGTTGCGGCCGTCCGGCAGGATGCCGGCACCGCCGTCGATACGGACGGCCTCCTCCGAGAACCAGCGGAAGAACTCCGCCGCGTAGGCCACCTCTCCCCTGGCCTCGGCCAGCGGCTTGCCCATCTCGGCCGTCATCAGGTGGGCGAGCTCGTCGGTGCGCTCGAGGATGATCTCGTAGGCGCGGCGCAGGATCTCGCTGCGGGCCCGAGGTGCCGTACGGGCCCACTCCTCCTGCGCCTGGACGGCCGCTTCCTCCGCGAGCCGGGCGTCCTTGGGGCCGGCGTCGGCGATGCGGCAGAGGATCTCGCCGGTCGCGGGGTCGTCCACGGGCATGGTGGCGCCGTCCGCGGCGTCCAGCCAGGCACCGCCGATGAACAACTGCGTGGGTGTGTCGGTCATGACGTCTCTCCTGGTCGAGCGGCTTGATCGGCGGCGGGGTCGAGCAGTTCGGCCAGGTGCAGGGCGCGGAGGCCCCGGTCGCCGGCGAGGTGGTCGATCTGGGTGGCACAGCTGAAGCCGTCGGCCACGACAACGGCCCGCCGGGCCTCGCCGACGGCGTCGAGGCGAGGCCTGAGTGCCAGGTCGGCGACGGCCATCGAGGTGTCGTAGTGCTGCTCCTCGAAGCCGAAGTTGCCGGCGAGGCCGCAGCAGCCCTCGGCCTCGTCGACCTTGCCCGCGCCCAGCCTGCGCAGCAGGTCGGCGGGGCGGCTGCGCTTGAAGGTCGCGTACTCGTGGCAGTGGGTCTGCAGGACGATGTCGTCCGGGAGCTCGCGGGGCGTCCAGTCGGCGGCGGCCAGGTCGGTCAGGGCGCCCGTGAAGGTGTGAACGCGGTCCGCGACCCGACGGGCGGCGTCCGTCCCGAGGAGCTCGGGCACGTCGCGCCTGAGCGCGGCGGCACAGCTCGGTTCGGCCACGACGATGGGCCGCTCGTCGCCGTTGTCGAGGTGGGCGACCGTGCGGGTCATGATCCTGCGGGCCACGGACAGCTGGCCGGTGCTGACCCAGGTCAGGCCGCAGCACAGACCGTCCTCCGCAGTGCAGGGGATCCCGGCGTCGGCGAGGACACGGGCGGCGGCTCCGGCCACCTCGGGGCGGAAAGCACGCGTGAAACTGTCCACGAAGAGCACGGCCTTCGCCGGTTCGCCGGTCTTCGCCCCGCGCAGGACGCCACGCAGGACCCCGCGCAGGACACGCCGGGAGGCGAAGGCCGGGATCCTGCGCTGCGTGGTCACACCTCCGAGACGGGCGAGCAGCTTGCCGAGCGGTCCGCGCAGCAGGACGTTGAGGGGCCGAGCGGCGTATCCGGCGAGGGCCGAGGTCAGGGGCAGCCAGCCCAGCGAGTAGTGCGAGCGGGGGCGGAGTCTGCCCTTGTAGTGCTGGTGCAGGAACTCCGCCTTGTACGTGGCCATGTCGACGCCGACCGGGCAGTCGCTGGAGCATGCCTTGCAGGACAGGCACAGGTCGAGGGCGTCACGGACCTCCGTGGACCGCCAGCCGTCCTGGACCGTCTCGCCGCGCACCATCTCCTGGAGCAGGCGCGCCCGGCCCCGCGTGGAGTCGTTCTCCTCTCCCGTGGCCCGGTAGCTGGGGCACATCACACCGCCCGCGTCGCTGCGGCAGCGGCCGACACCGACGCAGCGGCGGGCCGCGCCCGCGAAGCCGTCCTCGTCGTGCGGGAAGGTGAACTCCGTGGCCAGGGGCTGGATCTGGTGCAGCGCGAGATCGGCGTCGAGCGGGGCGGGCGCGACGATGACACCCGGGTTCAGCAGCCCCTCGGGGTCGAAGACCTCCTTGAAGGCGGCGAAGGTGCGGATCATGCGGTGGCTGTACATGACCTCCAGCAGCTCGCCGCGGGCGCGGCCGTCGCCGTGTTCGCCCGACAGCGTGCCGCCGTGCGCGACGACCAGGGCGGCCGCCTCGTGCAGGAAGCGACGGGCAGCGGTGCGCCCCTCGTCCGTGACGAGGTCGAAGTCGATGCGCACGTGGACGCAGCCCGCGCCGAAGTGCCCGTACATCACGCCCGTGAGCCCGTGACCGGCCAGGAGCTCACGGAAGTCCCGCAGGTAGCCGGCCAGGTTCTCGGGCGCGACCGCCGAGTCCTCCCAGCCGGGCCAGGACTCCCCGCCGTCGACAAGACGTGCGGCGAGCCCGGCCCCGTCCTCGCGGACCCGCCACAGCGAGCGCCGCTCGGCCACGCTCTCCACGACCCGCCCGCCGGTCGTCCGCCCCTGAGCCTTGAGCACGTCGAGGAGTTCGGCGGCACGACGGTTCACGTCCGCCTCGTCGTCACCGTCGAGCTCGACGTAGAGCCAGGCGCGCCCCTCGGGCAGCCCGGTGACGGAGTCCGGGCCGCGCCGCGCACGCATGGTGTCGACGATCGCCTCGTCCATGCCCTCCACGGCGGTGGGATCCCAGCGGAGGATCTCCGTCACGTCCTCGGCGGCGTCGACGACGTCGTCGTAGCCGAGGGCGAGCAGCGCAGAAGCCCGTGCGGTCGCCACCAGGCGGACCGTCGCGGCGGTGACGACCGCACAGGAGCCTTCGGTGCCGACCAGAGCGCGGGCCATGTCGAAGCCGTTCTCGGGCAGCAGATGGTGCAGCTGATAGCCGGAGACCTGGCGGGGGATCCGGCCCAGCTCGGTCCGGATCGGCGCCAGGTTGTCGCCGATGAGAGCTCGCACGTCCGCTTCGAGACGTGCCACGCGTTCCGCATCGGCAGCGTCCGCCGGGTGCAGCCCCGTGCCGTCGGCGACGGCCCGCACGCCGTCGGCCGTCACGATCTCCAGTGCCTCGATGTGGGAGCTGGTCCGCCCGTGCCGCACCGACCGGTTGCCGCACGCGTCGTTGCCGACCATCCCGCCGAGCGTGCAGCGGCTGTGCGAGGACGGGTCGGGGCCGAAGGCCAGCCCGTGCGGGGCTGTCGCGCTCTGGAGGGCGTCGAGGACGACTCCGGCCTCGACGCGTGCGGTCCCGGCGAGCTCGTCGATGTCCAGGATCCGGTTCATGTACCGGGAGAAGTCCAGGACGACGCCCGGTCCGACGGCGTTGCCGGCCATGCTGGTGCCGCCGCCCCGCGCGGTGACCGGAACACCGGTCTCCCGACAGGCCCGCAGCACCGCGACCACGTCCTCGGCCGAGCGCGGGAAGGCCACCGCCCGCGGCGGCACCCGATAGTTGGAAGCGTCGTAGGCGTACTGGCCGAGGGCGCCCACGCCGGTCTCCACCCGCAGTCCGGGAGCGGTCGTGGCGAGTCGACCGACGAGGGACGCGAGAGCGCCGGTCATCGGTCAGCCGCTCCCGATGTACCGGCCTCCACGGCGGTCGCCCACGCCTGAAGTCCCTCGTCCACCGCCGTCTCGTCGATCACGAGCGCCGGGATCATCCGCACGACCTGGTTCCAGGCGCCGCACAGCAACAGCAGCAGGCCCTCGTCGATCGCGGCGCGCTGTACGCGGGCGGCGGTCTCCGGGTCCGGGCTGCCGTCCTCGGTGACGAACTCGCTGGCCAGCATCAGACCGAGGCCGCGTACGTCCCCGATGGCCGGGGTCCGGTCGGCGACCGCCTCCAGGCCCTGGCGCAGCCGTGCTCCCATCGCCTCGGCGTTCTCGACGAGCTTCTCGTCCCGTACGACGTCGAGCGTGGCGCAGGCCGCCGCGCACGCCACCGCGTTGGCGCCGTACGTACCGCCCTGCGAGCCCGGCCACGCCTTCGCCATCAGCTCCTCGGAGGCCGCGATGCCGGACAGCGGGAAGCCGCTGGCCAGGCCCTTGGCGGTGACGAGGATGTCCGGCGTGACACCGAAGTGGTCGTGGCCCCAGAAGCGGCCGGTGCGACCGACGCCGGTCTGCACCTCGTCCAGGATCAGCAGGAACCCGTGGCGGTCCGCCCGCTCCCGCAGGCCCTCCAGGAAGGCGCGGGTCGCGGGGACGTAGCCGCCCTCGCCGAGCACCGGCTCGACGATGATCGCCGCCGTGTCGGCGGGCGACGAGATCGTCTGCAGCGTGTAGTCCAGCTCCTGGAGCGCGAACCGGGTCGCCGCCTCCTCGTCCCAGCCGTAGCGGTAGGCCGACGGGAACGGGGTGACGACCACCCCGCTCATCAGCGGCGAGAAACCGGAGCGGAAGCGGGTGCCGGAGGTGGTCATGGCGGCGGCCGCGACGGTACGACCATGGAAGCCGCCGTGACAGACCAGGATGTTCGGGCGGCCGGTGGCCTGCCGGGCCAGCCGCAGCGCCGCCTCCACGGCCTCGCTGCCCGAGTTCGTGAAGAACAGGCTGTCCAGGCCGGTCGGCAGCACCTCGCCGAGCTTGTCGACCAGCTGCCGCAGCGGCCGGTGCATGACCGTCGTGTACTGGCCGTGGATCAGCGTGCCCACCTGCTCCTGTGCCGCCGCCACGACCCTCGGGTGGCAGTGTCCGGTGCTGGTGACGCCGATCCCGGCGGTGAAGTCGAGGTAGCGGCGGCCGTCCTCGCCGTAGAGGTGGACGCCCTCGCCCCTGGCCGCCACGACGGGCGTGGCCTGGCGAAGGTGCGGCGACAGTGCGGTCATGGTCGTCTCCAAGCCGTGGGTGGTGGACTGCGTGGTCTGCTCCCGTAGCCCGAGCATCTCGGGGTGCCCGAGCGTCGACAACGCCTGATCTGTCCAGCGGGGACGCGGAGTTCGGACGTTGTGTCAGGCGGCTCGGGCAGCGGCCCGCCACCAGGGGTTCGACGTCCCGCACGGGACGGCTCTTGCGCAGGTCAGCCTGGCTTGTCACAGTGTCCGGGCAGGCAGGGAGGCACTATGGGCGAGAACGGCGTTACCTTCCGGCCGCCGGACCCGGACGACCGGGGCTCCGCCACGGCCGGGCGGCCGCTCACCGTGGCCGACGTACTGGCCCTGCCCGTTCTGGCCACGGGGCAGCCGCAGGTCGTGACCGGTGTGACCCGGCTCGACCGACCGGTGCGCTGGGTCCACATCACCGAGCTGACGGACCCGGCGTCCTTCCTCAAGGGCGGCGAACTGGTCCTGACCACCGGAATGCCCCTGCCCGAGGATCCGACCGGAGTACGCCGGTACGTGGACGAGCTCGCCGACGTCGGAGCCGCGGCCCTGGTCATCGAGCTCGTACGCCGCTACCACCGCCCGCCCGACGCGCTCGTCCAGGCCTGCCGGGCCCGCGACCTGCCTCTCGTCACCCTCGCCAAGGACGTCAACTTCCTGGAGGTCACCCAGGTCGTCCACACACTCCTCCTCGGCAACCAGACGGACGCGATGCGCCGGACCCAGCGGATCCACGAGGCGTTCACCGGCCTGACGCTGCGCGGCGCGGGACCCGAGGACGTGGTGCGGGCGGCGGCGGAGATGAGCGGCCGCACGGTCGTGCTCGAGAACCTGGTGCACCAGGCGCTGATCTGCGAGGCCTCCGGCAGCACCGTCGAAGAGGCGCTCACCGACTGGGAACAGCGCTCCAGAGCCGTCCCGTCCCGCGACCGCACCGAAGTGTGCGGTCCCGAGGGCTGGCTCGTGGCACCCGTGGAGTACCAGGGCGATCGCTGGGGCCGGGTGACCATGCTCCCGGACACCTCTGGCGGGCCCGCGGCCTTCGCACCCGAGGACGTCACCGTACTGGAGCGGACGGCGATGGCCCTGACCATCGCCCGCCTCATCCATGCCACGACCTGGGAAAGTGCCGCGCACCGGAACGCCCTGCGCGACCTCGCCGAACAGCGCCACCACTCCCCCGAGGACGCCCGCGCCCGCGTCGCCGCGCTGGGTCTGCCCACCGAGGGCGCGTTCGTCGCGGTGCTGGTGGACCTACGGAGGGGAGACGACAGCGCCGAGCCGGAGTCCCTCCTGTCCCGGGAACTACGGACCGCGGGCGTGCCCGCACTCGTCGGCGCACTGGCCCCGGGGCGGCTCGGCGTCCTGCTGGCACTGCGTCAGTCACAGCCCTGGCGGCCCACGGTCGAGCGGCTCAGCCGGGCCGCACACGGCCTGGACCCCGACGCGGTCGTGAGCATCGGTGCCGAGGTCGCGGACCTCCACGACGCCGCCCGTTCCTTCCGCGAGGCCGAACGCGTGGCCGAGTCCGCCCTGCCCGGCCTCGCCCTGCCCGACGGCAGGTCCTTCCACGAGCTGTCCGACATCGGCCTGCGCCGATTGCTGTACGCGCTCCGCGAGGACATCCGCGTCCAGGACTACGCCGAGCGGCAGCTCGGCCGTCTCGTCGACCACGACACCCGGCACCGCACAGACCTGCTGACGACCCTGCGCCACTACCTCGACGCGGCCGGCAACAAAACCACCGCCGCCCGCCGCGGCGACCTGTCCCGGGAAACCGTCTACCAGCGCCTTCGCGCGATCGAGCGCATCCTCCACTGCGACCTCGAATCCGGCGAACAGCGCACCGAACTGCACGTGGCGCTGGCCGCACTTGACGTTCTGCGTGCCCATCACTGAACGCCCGGATCAACCGCACAACACTTGCACACCCCCTACCAGGCAAAAGACCCTGGTCAGCGTCCCGAGGGTAAACAGACTGTTCCGTACTCCCCGTATAGTTGCGTTGTGAGCAACTACAACCCGGATAACGAAACGACAGGGTCGTCGACCGGCGGGGTGCAGTCCGTCGACCGGGCCATTCACGTGATGGAGATCCTCGCCCAGCGCGGCGAGGCCGGCGTCAGCGAGGTGGCGGCCGAGATCGACGTTCACAAGTCCACGGCGTTCCGCCTCCTCGGCGCCCTGGAAGCGCGCGGTCTGGTGGAACAGGCGGGTGAGCGCGGCAAGTACCGTCTCGGTTTCGGCATCGTGCGCCTGGCCGGCGCGGTCACCGGACGCATCGACATCACCCAGCAGAGCCGCCCGGTCTGCGAGGACCTGGCGGAGGAGATCGGCGAGACGGTGAACCTCGCCGTGATGCAGGAGCGTTACGCGGTCAACCTCTACCAGGTGCGCGGCCCGGGTGCCGTCACCGCGCAGAACTGGGTCGGCCAGCTGACCCCGTTGCACGCCACGTCGAGTGGCAAGATCCTGCTGGCCCATCTGCCCGCCAAGGAGCGCGCCGCGCTGTTGACCGAGACCGGCCTGAAGAAGGTCACCCCGCGCACCATCACCGCGAAGACGAAGCTCGAGAAGAACCTCGCCGAGGCCCGGGAGCGCGGATACGCCTGGGCCCTGGAGGAGTTGGAGCTCGGCCTGCACGCCATGGCCGCGCCGGTCCGCGACCGGGACGGAGAGGTCATCGCGGCGCTCAGCGCCTCAGGGCCCGCGTACCGGCTCTCCGAGGAGCGTCTGCACGAGCTCGCTCCGGTACTGGTCAAGGGCGCCGAGGAGATCAGCCACCGCATGGGTTACCTGGGCTGAGCCCCCAGCCGGGCCTGGACCCAGTCGTGGAACTCGCCGATGTGGTGCTCGCTGGGCACCAGGACGCCGCCCTTGGCGTACAGCCGTGAGCTCATCCCGGGCTGCGTGCGCTCGCACGCGTCGAAGTCCTGCCGGTTGACCCGGTCGAAGAGCTCCACCGACCTGCTGACGTCCTTGCCGCTCTCGACGACATGCGGCAGATACAGCCAGTCGCACTCGACGATCGTGCGGTCGGCGGCGACCGGGTACATCCGGTGGAAGATCACATGGTCGGGCACGAGGTTGATGAACACCTGCGGCCGCACGGTGATCGCGTAGTAGCGGCGGTCCTGGTCCTCGGAGACTCCCGGGATCCGGTCCAGCCCCTCCGAGCCGTCGACGGTGAAGCCCCTGACGTCCTCACCGAACTCCGCGCCGTGGCCCACGTAGTACTGGGCCGCGTATCCGTCGGCGAACTCCGGCAGCACCTCGGTGAGTTCGGGGTGGATCGTCGCGCAGTGGTAGCACTCCATGAAGTTCTCGACGATGAGTTTCCAGTTCGCCTTCACGTCATAGACGATCCGCCGGCCGACCTCAAGACCCCCGATGTCGTAGTGCTCGATCGACTCGGTGTCGCCCAGGCGCGCGATCACGTCCTGGACGACCTCGTCGAAGGGCGGCGGGTCCTCCGCGAGGCACACCCACACGTAGCCCAGCCATTCGCGCACCGCCACGCTCGCGAGGCCGTACTCGGTACGGCCCACGTCGGGCATCTTCGTCAGGTTCGGCGCCGCGACGAGTTTGCCCGTCAGGTCGTACGTCCAGGCGTGGTACGGGCATTGGAAGGCTCGCTTGACCTCGCCGGACTCCTCGGTGCACAGCTTGGCGCCCCGGTGCCGGCAGACGTTGAAGTAGGCGCGGATCGAGTTGTCCCGTGCCCGCGTGACGAGGATGCTCTCGCGGCCCACCTCAACCGTCTTGAAGGCACCGGGCCTGGGCAGGTCAGCGGCGCGGACGGCGCAGAACCACATCGCTTCGAAGATGCGCTCCTGCTCCTGGGCGAAGATCCCGGGATCCGTGTAGGAAACGCCGGGGAGGGTGGCGATCAGACTGTCCGGCAGGCTGGTCGAGGTCACAGTGCACTCCTCGGGGAACGTCGTGGACCGGTGATGCACGCCGGGACGAGCGGACGGCGTTCTGGACGGGGCGACAGCGGCGGTGCTGTCAGGCCGCGGCGGCGAGCTGCTTGCGCCAGCGCATGAACAGCCGCGGCTGATTCATCCCGAGCACGGCGACCGGATGCCCGGAACGCCGGTAGACGGCCAGGACGTTGCGGTCGTCCCGGGCGCCTTCCTCGATCGTCACACTGTCGGCACCGGCCGCGTGACCGGCGAACTGGATCTTCACGCCGTACTGGTCCGACCAGAAGTACGGCGGCCTCGGCGCGCTCGGTTCCACCGCGCCGCCCGCCAGCAGTGCGGCCACGGCCGCGTCGGGCCGCTCCCGTGCGCCGGTCCAGTGCTCGACCCGGCGGTGCAGGCCCGCGCGCGGGTCGTACCAGGAGGCGCAGTCACCGACCGCGACCACACCGGCCAGGCTGGTGCGGCCGTCGGCGCCGCACTTGACGCCGTCGTCGAGCTCGATGCCCGAGCCCGCGAGCCATTCGACGCACGGGCGGGCACCGACCCCCACCACCACGATGTCGGCGGGTACGCTGCGGCCGTCCTCCAGCAGGACGGCGTCGACGCGGCTCTCGCCGCTCAGTCCCTTGACACCCACCCCGCACAACAGCCGTACGCCGTGGTCCGCGTGGAGGGCGGAGACGATTTCGCCCATGGTCTCGCCGAGCGGTCCGGCCAGCGGGGTCGGGGCCGCTTCCACCACGGTCACGTCGAGCCCGAGGGCGTACGCGGTGGAGGCGACCTCGGCGCCGATGAAGCCACCGCCGATCACCACCAGCCGTCCCCCGAGGATCAGTTCGTCGCGCAGGGCGCGGGCGTCGTCCAGAGTGCGCAGGGTGTGCACCCCGGCCAGGCCGTCCATGCCGGGCAGGGTCCGGGCGGCGGCGCCGGTCGCTATGACGACGCCGTCCGCCCGTACCTCGCTGCCGTCGGCGAGCCGTACGGCGCGCTGCGGGCCGTCGAGGCCGACGGCGCGGACACCGAGCAGCCACTGGGCCCGCAGGTCCTCGGTGTCCGGCTCCAGCGCGAGATCGGCCTCTGCGAGGGAGCCGGCCAGGAACTCCTTGGACAACGGGGGCCGGTCGTACGGGCGGTGGAGTTCGTCGCCGATGACGACGAGCCGCCCGTCGTAGCCCTGTTTCCGCAGCGAGCGCGCCGCCGACAGACCGGCGAGCGAGGCGCCGACCACGGCGACCGTCCTCACGCGGGTCCGCCGGCGAGCCGGGCCGCGACGCAGGGCGGCAGGTTGGGCGCGTCCAGGGACAGCTGGACGTAGATCATGCCGTCCTCGACGTGGACCTCGTGGGTGCGGACCGGGCGCTTGGCCGGCGGGGCGTCGACGGCGCCCGTCCGCAGGTCGAACTTCGAGGCGTGCAGCGGGCATTCGACCTCGCAGCCCTCCAGCCAGCCGTCGGCGAGCGAGGCGTCCTGATGGGTGCAGGTGTCGTCGATGGCGAAGACCTCGCCGTCGTCGGTGTGGAACACCGAGACCGGCGGATCGATGTCGAGCCGGTAGGCCTCGCCTCGAGGAAGATCCACGAGACGGCACGCGGGAATCATCATGACACCTCGGTGCGTATAGCGAAACGGATTGCGTTGAACGCAACGTCAGTTTGAGGGCGCCCACAAACCCTTGTCAAGGCGTCCAGAGGACGCACATGCGCATGGCTCCGCGTTGCCTTGTGCGCAACAAGATGCGCGATAGGAAACGGATGACGCCTGCCTCTCACAGCACCACCACGGACCGCAGCACCTCACCACGGTGCATCTTCTCGAACGCCTTCTCCACGTCCCCGAGGTCGACGGTCTCGGAGACGAAGGCGTCCAGGTCGAAACGTCCGCCCAGGTAGAGGTCGATCAGGGCAGGGAAGTCGCGGGAGGGCAGACAGTCGCCGTACCAGCTGGACTTCAGCGCGCCGCCCCGCCCGAAGACGTCGAGCAGCGGCAGCTCCAGCTTCATCTCCGGGGTCGGCACACCGACGAGGACGACGGTGCCGGCGAGGTCGCGGGCATAGAAGGCCTGTTCGTACGTCTCGGGGCGGCCGACCGCCTCCACGACCACGTCGGCGCCGAAGCCGCCGGTCAGTTCGCGCACCGCCGCCACGACGTCCGCCGTGGAGCCGTCGACGGTGTGGGTGGCACCCATCCGCGTGGCCCGGTCCAGCTTGCGCGGGTCGACGTCGACGGCGATGACCTTGGTCGCGCCGGCGAGCCGCGCGCCCACGACCGCGGCCATGCCGACGCCGCCGCAGCCGATGACGGCGACGGAGTCCCCACGACCGACGGCACCGGTGTTCACGACCGCGCCGAAGCCCGCCATGACACCGCAGCCGAGGAGTCCCGCGGCGGTCGCCGGGGCCGCCGGGTCCACCTTGGTGCACTGCCCCGCGGCGACCAGGGTCTTCTCCGCGAAGGCGCCGATGCCGAGGGCGGGCGTGAGCGGAGTGCCGTCGAGCAGTGTCATCCGCTGGGTCGCGTTGTGGGTGGCGAAGCAGTACCACGGCCTGCCCTTGGCGCAGGCCCGGCACGTACCGCAGACAGCGCGCCAGTTGAGGATGACGAAGTCACCCGGTTCGACGCCGGTGACGCCCTCTCCGACGGCTTCGACGCGGCCGGCCGCCTCGTGCCCGAGCAGGAAGGGGAAGTCGTCGCCGATCCCGCCTTCCCGATAGTGGAGATCGGTGTGACAGACACCGCACGCCTCGACCTTCACCAGCGCCTCGCCGGGCCCCGGATCGGGAACCACGATCGTCTCGACGGAGACCGGGGCGCCCTTCGCCCGGGCGACGACAGCACGAACCTCATGAGCCATGGGTCACTCCTCCGACAGATCTACGGGTTGCCTCATCCGATACACGCATCACCATGCGCAACTGAGCATCGGGGAGGGTGAGCCATGGGTCAAGGGGTCGGTTCCGGCCGGATCGCCGGGGTGGGCGGCCACGGTGCAGGCCGGCGTGCAGGCCGGGGTGGAGGCCGGGTGCACTTGAGACGGTCCCGCCCATCGGACGCACGGGCAGGGGGTGGGCGTGGGCGGCGGCGTCGAAGTGGAAGCGCCGTCTCTGGCACCGCCGACTCAGGGGGCACCCCTCAGGGGGCGCTCCCTCAGGGGGCGCCCCTCAGGGACCACACCCAGGGCCCCGCCGAAGAGAGGCCCGTGTGTTCCTGGAGGCCGCCCGGACGCCGGAGTCGTCGTCGAGGAACCGGCGTCGTCGCACTCGGCCACGACCGGACCCAGGCGCTCTTTGGCCCCGTGCGCGAGAACCTGCTCAACCGCCGAGGACACCTGGCGGCTCCGACGCCGTACGACATCGCGCCCCCGGCCATCACCCCGTACTACCGCGACCGCCGCCCCGTCACTCCCCCACGTAAGCCGCCAGATGCTCCGCCGTGATCGTCGCCCCGGCGGCGACCAGCTCCCCCGGCGTCCCCTCGAACACGATCCGTCCGCCGTCGTGTCCCGCGCCCGGGCCGAGGTCGATGATCCAGTCGGCGTGGGCCATGACCGCCTGGTGGTGCTCGACGACGATGACGGACTTGCCGGAGTCGACGAGCCGGTCGAGCAGGCCCAGCAACTGCTCGACATCGGCGAGGTGAAGGCCGGTGGTCGGCTCGTCGAGGATGTACACCCCGCCCTTCTCCCCCATGTGGGTCGCCAGCTTCAGCCGCTGCCGCTCACCGCCGGACAGCGTGGTGAGCGGCTGGCCGAGGGTGAGGTAGCCGAGCCCGACGTCGGAGAGGCGCTCAAGGATCTTGTGCGCGGCCGGCGTGCGCGCCTCACCGGCCCCGAAGAACTCCTCGGCCTCCGTCACCGGCATCGCGAGCACCTCGCTGATGTCCCGCCCGCCGAGGTGGTACTCGAGGACCGACGCCTGGAACCGCTTCCCCTCGCACTCCTCGCAGGTGGTGGCGACCCCGGCCATCATCGCGAGGTCGGTGTAGACGACCCCGGCCCCGTTGCAGGTGGGGCACGCCCCCTCGGAGTTGGCACTGAACAGCGCCGGCTTCACACCGTTGGCCTTCGCGAACGCCTTGCGGATCGGCTCCAGGAGTCCCGTGTACGTCGCGGGGTTGCTGCGCCGCGAGCCACGGATCGCACCCTGGTCCACGGACACCACCCCCTCCGTGGCCGGGATCGACCCGTGCACGAGCGAGCTCTTGCCGGACCCCGCGACCCCGGTGATCACGGTCAGCACCCCGAGCGGGATGTCGACGTCGACGCCCTGGAGGTTGTGCGTGCTCGCACCGCGGATCTCCAGCGCGCCGGTCGCCTTGCGGACCGTGTCCTTGAGAACGGCCCGGTCGTCGAAGTGGCGCCCGGTGACGGTGCCGCTGGTCCGCAGCCCCTCGACGGTGCCCTCGAAGCAGACCGAACCGCCCGCCGTACCGGCCCCCGGGCCGAGGTCGACGACATGGTCGGCGATCGCGATCGTCTCCGGCTTGTGCTCCACGACGAGCACCGTGTTGCCCTTGTCCCGCAGGCGCAGCAGCAGGTTGTTCATGCGCTGGATGTCATGGGGGTGCAGCCCGATGGTCGGCTCGTCGAAGACGTACGTGACATCGGTGAGGGAGGACCCGAGATGCCGGATCATCTTGGTGCGCTGCGCCTCGCCGCCGGACAGCGTGCCCGAGGACCGGTCGAGGGAGAGATAGCCGAGCCCGATCTCCACGAACGAGTCGAGGGTCTCCCCCAGCGCCGTCAGCAGCGGCCCGACCGACGGCTCGTCCAGTGCCCGCACCCACTCGGCGAGATCGCTGATCTGCATCGCGCAGGCGTCGGCGATGCTGATGCCCTTGATCTTCGAGGACCGGGCGCCCTCGCTCAGCCGGGTGCCCTCGCACTCGGGACAGACCATGAAGGTGATCGCACGGTCCACGAACTCGCGGATGTGCGGCTGCATCGACTCGCGGTCCTTGGCGAGCATCGACTTCTGGATCCGCGGGACGAGACCCTCGTAGGTCATGTTGATGCCCGCGATCTTCATCCGGGTCGGCTCGCGGTACAGGAAGTCCTGGAGCTCCCGCTTGGTGAACCTCCGGATCGGCTTGTCCGCGTCGAAGAAGCCGGACTCGCTGTAGAGGCGGTAGTTCCAGCCGCCGGCCTTGTAGCCGGGGATGGTCATCGCGCCCTCGCTCAGCGACTTGGAGTCGTCGTAGAGCTGGGTGAGGTCGATGTCGTTGACCGTGCCCCGGCCCTCGCAGCGCGGGCACATGCCGCCGACGATGCTGAAGCTGCGGCGCTCCTTCACGGTCTGTCCGCCGCGCTCCATGGTTACCGCGCCCGCCCCGCTGATCGAGGCGACGTTGAAGGAGAACGCCTTGGGCGAGCCGATGTGCGGGGTGCCGAGTCTGCTGAACAGGATCCGCAGCATCGCGTTGGTGTCGGTGACGGTGCCCACGGTGGAGCGCGGGTCGCCGCCGAGGCGCTGCTGGTCGACGGTGATGGCGGTGGTCAGGCCGTCGAGGACGTCGACCTCGGGCCGTGCCAGGGTCGTCATGAAGCCCTGCACGAAGGCGCTGTAGGTCTCGTTGATCAACCGCTGCGACTCCGCGGCGATGGTGTCGAACACCAGCGAGCTCTTGCCGGAGCCGGAGACTCCGGTGAAGACCGTGAGCCGGCGCTTCGGGATCTCGATGCTGACGTCCTTGAGGTTGTTCTCGCGCGCCCCGTGCACGCGGATCAGGTCATGGCTGTCGGCAGCGTGCTGCGCGCCCGTCCTCGTGGCCTTGCTCATGGTGACTTGTCCTCCCGTTTCGACAGCTTCGAACACTATGTCGACCCGCTCGCCTCAGCGCAGCTCCTGGACGCGGATCATGTTGCCCGCGGGGTCGAGAAAGGCACAGTCCCGAATGCCGTACGGCTGCTCGATCGGCTCCTGGATCACCTCTGCGCGGGCCTGGAGCCGCTCGAAGACGGAGTCGAGGTCGGGGGTGGCGAGCAGGAGCTCGGGGTCGTCGCCAGCCGGGTGCAGCACGACCGAGGTCCCGGCCTGCCCCGCGGGCCCGACCGTGAGCCGGCGCATCCCGTCGCGGCCCACGTCACCGCGGACCTCGAAGCCCAGCACGTCCCGGTAGAAGGCCAGGGACGCCTCCGGGTCGTCGTGCGGGAGGAAACTCGCCCGAATCGTGATGTCCATGGCCGTCACGCTAGCCACGGCCTCCGGCCCGCGCTTCTCGAATCCTGACCGGTCTCAGCGCACCAGACCCGCGATGTGCGCCGTGACCGTGTCGAGGATGTCCGCCCAGGCGGCCGCGTCGCCGAGGACGAGGTAGTTCAGGGTGAGCCCGTCGGTCATGGCCGCGAGATAGCGGGCCAGCACGGAGACGGGCACCCGCAGCTGCAGATCCATGTCCCGGCGCAGCTGCTCGATGAGCTCGGCGTAGGCCTCGCCGTACAGCTCGTACTGGCGCCTGGCCAGGTGCTCGAATCCCGGCTCGCGCAGGGCGTACTGGGTGAGCTCGTAGGTGAGCATGTGCGCCTCGGGGTGGGCGCGGACATGGTCCCAGTACGCCCGGAACCCGGCGGCGACGGTCTCCTCCAGAGTGTCCCGGGGGCGCAGCGCCTCCTTGACCACGGTGACGGAGTGGTCGGTGAGGGTCGTGATGACGGCCTCGAGCAGGGCCTGCTTGGAGTCGAAGCAGTAGTGGAAGACGCTGAGGGACACGCCGGCCTCGGCGGCGATGGACCGGGTCGTCGTCTTCGCGACGCCGTCCCGGGCCATCGCCCTGATCGCGGCCTCGGTCAGCTGCCGGCGCCGCTCGGCCGATGGCATACGTGCCATGCGTGTCCCCCGTTGTCGTGCGTCAGGCGCTGTGGACGCCGACCTCGTTGAGCGAGTATCCCCAGTCGGTGCCGCGGTCGAGTCCGTGGACACGGACGTAACGGGCCGGAGTACCGGTGAACTTGGCGGTGTCCAGGCCGCCGTCCCCGGAGGTGGTCGACCAGACGGTCTGCCAGTTCGCCCCGTCGGTCGAGAGCTCGATCCGGTACGACGTCCCGTACGCCCGCTCCCAGTCGAGCGTGACCTTGGAGACCCGGTTCGTGGAGCCCAGGTCGACCTGCCACCACTGATCGTCGCTCCAGTCGCTCGCCCAGCGGCTGGAGTCGTCGCCGTCCACGGCCCGCCCCGGCTGATAGCTGGTGAACGGATTGGACTCGGACGAACTGGCCGTCGCCGTCTTCCCGCTGGCGAGGTCGACGGACGCCTGGTGCTGCTCGGAGGCTCCCCACGTGTCGAGGTAGGACTCGGCGCCCCGGAAGAGGTCGTCCACGACACCCCGGCCGCCGACGAGCCGGATGTCCTCGATCCAGTCCGGGATCATGCCGACATGGGCGGCCCCGTCGGTGTTGAAGTCGAAGGTGCGCTGCCCGGACGTCTGCTTGTCGATGACCGAACCGCCGTCGACGCTCTTGAAGGGGTACGTCACCTTGTTCGCGGCGTCCGCTCCGCGCGGTGCGGGGTGGTCGCCGATGCCGTTGAAGTCGGTGCCGTAGCCGTAGCCCACGTCGTACTTCTCGCGCAGCGCATCGGTGCGCTCGGCCTCCGCGGCGAACCCTTCGGAGCCGTGCATGTACTGGGCGACGAAGCCGCCGAGCGAGTAGACCCGCTCGGTCCAGTTGAGGTCCATCCAGCTGTGCGAGGAGAGCACGCCGGGGTAGTTCGCGGCCTCGAAGATGTCGAGGACCTGACCGGTGGCCTTGACGCTCATGTGGTCGATCTCGAGCATCATCTTGCGTTTCATCATGCCGCGCACGGCGTACTCGCCGAGATCGGTGAGCCCGCGGACATTGCACTGCGCGGCCTTGTCGTACTCCGGGACCTCGGTGCCGGCCGGCAGGTCGTCCTCCGCCTCGGAGGCCGCCGTACCGATGGGGTTGTCGTGCTGCGGTCCCTTGCAGGTCTCGGTCTTCCAGAAGGTGCCGGTGGACAGGAACTGCCCGACGTTGATGGCGGTTCCGAGGCCGCCCTCGTCGAAGCGGACACCGCACAGGGCGTTGTCGAACTTGTGGCACAGGAACATGGAGCGCACGCCCAGCCCGTACAGCTCGTCGAGCCCCTTGTCGATGTCCGCCTTGCTGCACTGCCCGATGTCGAGGATCTGCTTGCAGCCGAACGGTTCGGAGGTCTCCACACCGAGAACGACCGCCAACTTGCCCTGCTGGATGACCTGCCGGGCCTGCGCGCTGTCGGTGACGATCCGGAACCAGCCCTTGCCGGTGCCGCCGTACATCTTGTCGATGAAGGCCTGGAGGTCGTACGTCATCCTGGCCTGCAGCCGGATCGAGGTCATCTCGTCACAACTGCGGTCCTTGAAGGGGTAGACGGAGCAGATCATGCCGTTGGTGACGAGGTCGTTGACCAGCACCCGCTGCCCGCCGCGCCAGGCGCGCTCCACCCAGGCGTAGTAGTTGGCCTGGTGGGTCATGGAGTCGTATGCCGGCCAGTCCTTGAAGGTCGGCCAGCCGACCGGGTCGTGCTTGCCGTCGCCACCGTGGGTGATGTAGTCGAAGAGCGCGAGGGTGCCGTCGGGGTAGTGCTCGGGACAGTCCTTGAGCGCGTCGGCGACTCCGGACTCGGAGAACACCTTGCCGCAGATCAGCCGGCCGCCGAAGGCCTCGTTGGAGAAGAGGTGGTTGTGGGCGTCGACGAACCCGCTCACCTCGCCCGCGGAGTTGGTGCCGGTGAAGGGCGCTCCCGTCACGTTGATCTGGGCGTCGGGGGTGGGCCTGGAGGCCGGTGTCCACCAGTCGGTGGCCGCCGAACTCGGCGTGGGGCCCAGGATCGTGGCCAGCACCAGGAAGAGCACGGAGGTGATGGTGATGTTCTTGCGTCGGCGGCAGGTGCGTCCGGCCATGGCCCACGTCCCTCGGTCGGCGGGAGGCGCCGTCGACCGAGGGCGTTTTGACTGCCCTTGGAATTGTCATGACCGGCGCAATAGATGCGTCGAGGATCGCGACTGAGCACGTTCCGAGTCAAGAGTCCGGGACAGTTGACCTGATACCTCGGGTACATCAACCGTTCACGCAGGCCGCCCCGTTGAGCGTGAAGGCCGTGGGTGCGGTGTTCGTGGCGCCCTTGCTGCCGATGAAGCCGACGGTGACCGAGCCCCCGGCCGGGATCGTGTTGGTGTAGGAGGCCGGGGTGACGGTCACCGCCCCGCCGCTCTGCGCGGCGGTCCCGCCCCACATGTTGGAGACGGTCTGCCCGTTGGCGAAGGTGAAGGCGAGCTTCCAGCCGCTGACGGCGGACGTGCCGGTGTTGCGGATGGCGATCTCGCCCTGGAAACCGCCCTGCCACTCGCCGACCACGCGGTAGCCGACGGAACAGCTCCCCGCGGGCGTGTCGGCGGTGGTGACGCTCACCGTCGCCGAGCGGGCCGACCGGTTCCCGGCCGCGTCACGGGCGTAAACGGCGAAGGAGTACGCCGTGCCCGCGGTCAGGCCCGTCACGGTCACCGAATTCGCCGTCGAGGCCGCGACCTTCGTCTCGGTGCCGCCGCTGACCCGGACGACGTCGTAGCCGGCGACGCCAACGTTGTCAGTGGACGCCGTCCAGGACAGGTTCGCCGAGGTCGCCGTCACCGCCGAGGCGGTCGGGGTGCCGGGTGCGGTAGGGGCGTGGGTGTCACCGGAACCGCCGCCGAAAACGGTGGCTTCCTTGGCGGTCTGCGCGATGCCGTTGGCGCCGTTGAAGATGCGCTGACCCCACGAAGTCGTCTGCGCCGGATCGAAGTTGAGCACGAGGTCGAGGATCGGGTCGGTGTTGCCGCTCCAGGACCAGGCCAGGTAACCGATGTCGAGCTGCTCGGCGGTGGCCATCATGGTGTCCTCGTCCGGATCGCCCCACTGGTCGGCGGGGCCGCCGAACTCCCCGATCAGAATGGGCAGTTTGGCGCTGACGAAGGCGTTGAGATAGTCGGTGATCTCCGCCGCGGTGTCGAAGACGCTGTACATGTGGATCGAGAAGATCAGGTTGCCGGTGGTGTCGGCGGCGTAGACGCTCTGGGCGTTGGTGCGCATGACTTGCTGCCAGTCCTGGCCCCAGTTGGGGGCGTCCACCATGATCGTGTGCTCGAAGCCGGCGTTGCGGAGCTTCTGGATCGCGGCGATCGTCGGGGCGGTCCAGCCGGCGGGGTCGGTGTTGCCCCAGGGCTCGTTGCCGATGTTGATGACGATGTAGTTCTCCTGGCCGGCGAGCACGCTCTTCAGGCCGATCCAGTAGTCGGCGGCCTGGTCGAGGGTGCCGGCCGCGCTGTCCTCGCCGTATCCCGTGGTGTCGTGCACCTCCAGGACGCAGATGAGCCGGTTTGCCTTGCACTGGGCGATGACGTTGGCCACGTCCGAGGCGGTGTTGGCGGTCCAGCGGTGGCCATCGGCGAGGACCACCCGGACGGTGTTGGCGCCCTGCGCCTTGATGTCGGCCAGCGACCCCAGTTCGTTCGGGTACCAGGTGTGGGCGTGATTGACGCCACGCATGACGAAGTCGTTGCCGTTGCCTTCGACCAGGCGGCCGTCGCTGATGTGCAGACCGGCGGCCTTGGTGCCGGGCTCCTCGGCGGCCTGGGCCGCGCTCGGGCAGAGGGCGCCGAGCACCACCAGTGCGATGAGGGCGGCCAGTCTGGCCAATAACGTGCTCAGGGGGCTCTTTCTTGTTCTTCTCACTGCGGCTCCAGGGATGGGTGAGGCAGTCGGAAGGAGCATGGGAGCGCTCCCATAGAAGCCACTCCGCCAAGTACACGTCAAGACAAGGGACGGAAATGGGCGGTGGCCCTCGGCAACTCGGTGGTCCGGCGCTCGCATAGGGTCCGAACCTCGACCACCGCATCCGGGAGGCACGTTGACCACGCGACCCGTCGGCCCCGACGCCGTCAACGCCGAGGCCTGGCACGCCTACGGCGACCACCATCTGCGGCGCGGCACGGTCCTGCCGGAGCTCGAGCGGTTCGACTGGGGCCTCCGGGGCACCGGGCCGGGCGCCGAGATCCTCGGCGAGCTGGCCGGGCGGCGCGTGCTGGACCTCGGGTGCGGCCCGGCCCGGCACGCGGCGCATCTCGTCCAGATGTACGGCGCCTCGGTGGACGCGGTCGACTCCTCCCCCACACAGCACGAACGGGCCCTCACGCGCTACGGCTCCCTGCCCGGACTGCGCCTGATCAGGGCGGACGCCGTCGAGCACCTCGGCGCGGCAGAGCCGTACGACGTCGTCTACTCCGTCAACGCGGTGCCCTACGTCGATCCCCGCCGACTGCTGCCCGCTCTCGCCGCCGCGCTCCGACCCGGCGGAACGCTGTGCTTCACCGTGCTGCACACCAACTCCCGAGGAGAGGGCCCGTCGTCGGTCGTCGAATCCCGGCCCGAGATCCTGCGGCTCGCCGGGGGCGGGGAGGTCGCCGTACGGATGTGGGTGCTGACTCCGGAACTCTGGACGGACCTGCTCGGCGAGCACGGTCTGCGGGTCGAGGGGATCGACGTCCTCGACGCGCCGGAGGAGGGCAACCACGCCTCCTACCGGATCGTCCGGGCGACCCGGCCGGTCCGGGTCTCCTCCCGCCCACGCGCCAGCCGCCCTCCGGTCCCGCACGCGGCGATCGGCGTCGGCGCCATCCTGTACGGCCCTCGCGGACTGCTTCTCGGCCGGCACCGGCGCGGGACCTGGGAGTTGCCGGGCGGCACGGTGGAGGCCGGGGAGTCGCTGGCGGAGACGGTCGTGCGCGAACTGCGCGAGGAGACCGGCATCGAGGCCCGCCCGGCAGACGTCCGGCTACTGGGCACGCTCCTCGACGACGTGGAGGGCGTGGTGCGGATGACCGTGGCCGCCCGGGTCACCGCCTGGCGGGGCGAACCCTCGGACCAGCCCGACGAACGCGTCGGCGACTGGCGCTGGTTCGCCCTGGACCGGCTGCCGGAGAACTTGTTCGTGTGCAGCGCCCAGGGCCTGACCGCATGGCGCCCGGACCTGCCGATCGACCACACGCCGGCCCACTTCACGCCGTACGCCGGCTAGGAGGGGAAGAACAGTGACCGGCCAGGGAGTCTCCTCACGCTCGTCCCATTCGGCGGCCGCGGGGCAGCGCAGAGTCCTTCTCAAGGACGAGGAGGATGCCCGGTACCAGTGGAACCCGGCTCCCATCGACCTGTCCTGAAGCCGCACGCTGCCGCACTGCGCCCTGCAACCCCCTCGCAACCTTCCCCGTGCTGCACTCGACGACCATGGACGAGGATTCCGCACGTGCCGTGTACGACGAGGTGCCGCGCGTCGAGCTCACGCCCGCGGCCGCCGAGCTGCTGCGCCGGCTGCGCGAGGCGCACGGGCCGCTGATGTTCCATCAGTCCGGCGGCTGCTGCGACGGCAGCGCGCCCATGTGCTACCCGGCGGGCGAGTTCCGCACCGGCGGCTCGGACGTGCTGCTCGCCGAGCTGAACGTGCCGGGGGTCGAGGAGCCGGTGACGTTCTGGATGTCGAGGAGCCAGTACGCGGTGTGGAGCCACACCCGGCTGATCGTGGACGTCGTCGAGGGCCGGGGCAGTGGGTTCTCGCTGGAGGCGCCCGAGGGGGTACGTTTCCTGATCCGTTCGCGTGTGGTCGGCGCATAGCCGTCGCCTGTGTCATCGCTGTCTGATGCACTCTTCCTGAGGCCTGGGAACAGTTGACGAGACATCAGGGAGAGCTGTGACGCATCGTCAAAGGCGTTTACGCGCCGGCAGATCGGTACTGACGTTTCTCGCGGCACTCGGCACGCTGGCCGGTGCGGCCCTGGTGGGGGCGGCGCCGGCCGGCGCCGCGCAGGGGTGGACACGGCTCGCGACCGGTGTGCGGTACGAGGAGTTCGACATCGACGCGGCCGCGGGGGTGGCGCACGCCCATGTGATCGGCGTGGACCTGAGCGATCCGCGGGTGCGGCTGGAGCTGTTGTATCCGGGGGCGGTGGCGGCGCGGGCCACGGTGTCCCGGCTGGCCACCGCGCAGGGCGCGCTCGCGGGGGTGAACGGCGACTTCTTCAACATCACGGAGACCCAGCACCCGGGCGTCGAGGCCACCGGCGCGAGTGTGGGCCCGGCGATCGCGCAGGGCCGCGTGCTCAAGGCGGCGGTGCCGGACGGTCAGCGTTTCGGGCCCGCACTGCCGTCCGGCACGAGCACCAAGGACGTGTTCGGCGTGGGCACCGACCGTCTGGCCCGCCTTGACGGCCTGGCGCTCGACGGGTCGGTGCGGACGCCCGAGGGGCAGCTGCCGCTCGGCGGGCTGAACCAGTACGCGCTGCCCGTGGGTTCGGTCGGGGCGTTCACCTCGGACTGGGGCAGCGCCTCCCGGGTGCGGTCGACCTGCGGGACGGACACCGACCGGGCCGCCCCGTGCAGCACGGACACCTACGAGGTGACGGTCCGCGCCGGTCAGGTCGTGGCCACGGCAGACGCCCCGGGCGGCGGACCGATCGCCGACGGCACCACCGTGCTGGTGGGCCGGGAGGCGGGCGCGCAGCAACTGCGGAAGCTGTCCGTGGGCGCGGCGGTGACGGTGAAGCACCGACTGGTCGCGGCCTCGGCGAAGGTTCCGTACCGCTTCGCGCTCGGCGGCTACCCGGTGCTCGACGGCGGCCGGCCGCTGCCCGGCCTCGACGACACGACGTCGGCCGTGCGCACGGCCGTGGGTGTCGCGGACGGCGGACGGCGGCTGTATCTCCTCGCGCTGGACGGGGCGCCGGACCATCGCAGTGGGCTGACGATCGCCGAAGTGGCGGAGACCATGCGGACGTTGGGCTCCGTCGACGCTTTCAGCCTGGACGGCGGGGGTTCCACAACCATGGCCGCCCGGATGCCGGGCACGAGCTCCGTCGCCGCTCTCAACCACCCTTCTGGCGGGGCCGAGCGGCCCGTGCCGAACGGCATCGGGGTCTTCTTCTCGGGCTGAGGTCAGGGGCGCAGGCTGCTGACGATGTCGGCCGTCGCCGTGAGACCGCTGTGGATGGTGGGCGCGATGCTCGTACCGGCGAGCAGGAACCCGAACAGCGCGCACACCAGCGCGTGGGAGACCTTGAGTCCGCCGCTGCGCAGGAAGATCACCGCCAGGATCAGCAGCAGCACCACTAGGGAAATGGAAATCGCCATGGACAGCCTCCTCCGCCACGCCGCCGGGTCCGATTCGCGGCGTTCGGGCGCAAGTGTGGCGTAGCGGAGGGTTCGTCCGGGCGGCTGAAGTGTCCTCCGAACGAGTGGTGTCCGTCCTCGTTCCGAGGCGCCTATCGGTGGGCGCCCAGGAAGGCCTCCAGGCCTGCCAGGTCGTCGGTGTTGAGGTGGTCGACGCCGGCGGCGAGAAGTTCGGCCCACAGCGCGTCCCGGGCGGGGCCCGCGAGGTCCGGGGTGGCCCAGAACCGCACCTTCTGCCCGCGCGCGTGGGCCTGCTGGACGATGGTCCGCAGCTTCTGCCGCTCGGCGTCGGGGAAGACGCCCTCGCCGAGCCAGGTGAAGTTGAGCGTCCAGTTGTCGCTGATCAGCGGGATGAGGGAGGCGGGCGCCGAGGTGCCGAGGTCGGCGAGCCGGCCGTCGTAGAAGGCCCGGCGCACGGACTGGGCCTCCATCGGGACACGGGCGGCGCGGTCGCCGGAGATCACGGCGGTCACCGGACCGGGGACGACCTTGCCGTGCACGTACGTCGTGAACAGATGCCGGTAACGCCGCAGATGGCGGTCGAGCTCGAGGTAGGTCGAGGAGCCCTCGGTCTTGATGTCGACGAGCAGTTGCAGGGGACGGCGGTAACCCCGGTAGACCGAACCGTGGTTGGCCTTGACGATCCTGGCCAGCGGGTCGAGGTAGAGGGACTCGAGGGTACGCGTCGGGTCGAGGTCGTCCACGGTGTGGCCGATGAGGAGCTGTTCGCCGACGAGGAAGATGTCGGCCTCGACGCTGCCGAAACGGTGGTCGAGGGCGTCGAGGAGAGGGCGCGGATGCTCGTAGTCGTTGTGGGCGTGGGCGCGCCACAACGGACGGGGGCGGTGCCTCTGACTTCCGGCCCAGGCGCTGCCGGCGGGCGGGGCGAGCGTCGCGGCGACCGCGGCGCCGAGGGTGGTGAGGGCTCTGCGACGAGTGATGAGGGCCATGTTCTGCCTCCCTGTGGGGCGGGTCGAAACCACAGGGAGTATGGGGCACTTCAGCCCTCAATGAACCTGTACATGCCAGGAGTTGGCCGGACTGCCGCCGCTCGTTCACTCCGTCCGCGCGGGCGCACGGAAAAGCCCGCCCCAGGTGGGGCGGGCTTCACCGGCGTTCACCGGGTGACGCTCAAGGTGCCTGGAGGTCGACGAGTTCGGCCAACCGGGCGCGATGCGTGCCCGCCGTGCCGTAGGCGATCGAGTCGGCCTTGGCACGCTTCAGATACAGGTGCACCGGGTGCTCCCAGGTCATGCCGATCCCCGCGTGCAGCTGGAGCGCCTCCTCGGCGGCGTGCACCGCGACGGATGCCGCGTAGGCCTGCGCGACGGCGACCGCCACGTCGGCGTCCTCACCCGTCGCGAGCGCGTCGGCCGCGTTCCGGGCGGCGGCACGGAGGTTGACGACCTCCAGCCACAGCTGGGCGAGCCGGTGCTTGAGCGCCTGGAACCCGCCTACGGGCCGGTTGAACTGCTTGCGCTCCTTGAGGTAGCGCACGGTCTCGGTCAACGTCCAGTCGGCGAGCCCGAGTTGCTCGGAGGCGAGCAGTCCGGCGCCGGCCCGGAGCGCGCGGTGCACGGCGACTTCGGCGTCACCCAGCAGGCGACCTCGGGCCCCGTCGAGGGTGACGGTGGCGAGCGGACGGGTCAGGTCGAAGGAGACCTGCGGAGTGACGGTCGCGGAGATGGCCTCCACCGCGTACAGCCCGCCGTCGTCCGCGGGCACGAGCAGCACGTCGGCCGCCTGAGCGTCCGCGATCGCCGACAACTCCCCGTGCAGGGTGCCGTCTTCGTGGCGTACGACCTTGTAGGCGCCGCCGGGGGCGACGCTCAGGGAGACGGCGAGGGCGCCGGTCTTCCGTCCGGAGGCGAGCTCGGCGAGGAGGTCGTCGGTGTCGCAGGCGAGCAGGGCCTCGGTGGCGACGACCGCACTGGTGAGGTAGGGCACGGGAGCGACCGCGCGACCCAACTCCTCCAGGACTACCGCGACTTCGCGGTGCGTGGCGCCCTGACCGCCCTTGTCCTCGGGCACCAGGAGCCCCGCGAGGCCCATGCCGTCGGCGAGGGCCTTCCAGGCCGCGAGGTCGTGCGGGGTGTCCGACTCGGTGCGGGCGATCACACCCGGCGCGTCGCAGTGGTCGGCGAGGAGGTCCCGAACGGCGGCCCGCAGCGCCTCTTCCTCCTCCGAGTACAGCAGTTCGGGCTGTGCGCTCATCGGGACAGGTCCTTCCAGGCGACGTCCTTGTCGGTACGCGGCTCGGCCGGGAGGCCCAGGACGCGCTCGGCGACGATGTTCAGCAGGACCTCGCTGGTCCCGCCCTCGATGCTGTTGCCCTTGGAGCGCAGGTAGCGGTAGCCGGCGTCGCGGCCGGTGAAGTCCACCAGCTCCGGGCGCCGCAGGGTCCAGTCGTCGTACAACAGGCCCTCCTCGCCACGCAGTTCGACCTCCAGGCCGCTGATCTCCTGGTTGAGGCGGGCGAAGGCGAGCTTCATGCCGGCGCCCTCGGGTCCCGGCTGTCCGGCGACCAGCTGCTGGCGCAGGCGCTCCGCGGTGAGGCGGGCGACCTCGGAGTCCACCCAGAGCTTCAGCAGACGCTGGTGCAGGTCCTGGGTGCGCAGCTCGGGGCGCTCGCGCCAGGTCTTGGAGACCGGGCCGATCATGCCGCCCTCGCGGGGCAGCCGCATGCCGCCGATCGCGACGCGCTCGTTGTTCAGCGTGGTCTGCGCGACCTTCCAGCCGTCGCCGACGTCACCGAGCCGGCAGCTGTCGGGGATGCGGACGTCGGTGAGGAAGACCTCGTTGAACTCGGCCTCGCCGGTGATCTGGCGCAGCGGCCGCACCTCGACACCCGGGTCGGTCATGTCGCAGAGGAAGTAGGTGATGCCCGCGTGCTTGGGCACGTCCGGGTCGGTGCGGGCGATGAGGATGGCCCAGCGGGAGTTGTGGGCGCCGGACGTCCACACCTTCTGCCCGTTGACCACCCAGCTGTCGCCCTCCCGCACGGCCCGGGTGCCGAGCGCGGCGAGGTCGGATCCGGCGCCGGGCTCGCTGAACAGCTGGCACCAGACCTCCTCCCCCACCCACAGGGGCCGCAGGAAGCGCTGCTTCTGCTCCTCCGTGCCGTACCTGAGGATCGTCGGCGCGGCCATGCCGAGGCCGATGCCGTTGCGCCGCGGGTCGTTGTCGGGAGCGCCCGCGGCCTCCAACCCGGCGTCCACGACGGCCTGGAGGGAACGGGGTGCGTTCAGGCCGCCGAGTCCCTCCGGATAGTGCACCCAGGCGAGGCCGGCGTCGAAGCGGGCCTTGAGGAAGTCGAGCCGGTCCGTGGTCGCGGGCGGGTGTGCGGCCAGCAACTCGGCGGTGCGGCGCGTGAGTTCGGCTGCGTCGGTCATGCCTGTGCTCCCGTGGGTACGACGGCGATCCGGCCGGTGGTCACCCCGTCGCCGAGGCGCTGCACGGCGTCCGCGGCCCCGGCGAGCGGCACCCGCTCGCTGACCAGCGGCTTGATCGCGCCCCGGGCGGCCAGTTCGGTGAGCTGCTCGTGGCAGTGCTGGACCAGCTTCGGGTTCTTGGTGTTGTACAGGCCCCAGTGCAGGCCCAGGATCGCGTAGTTCTTCACCAGGGCGTGGTTGAGGCCGGGGCTCGGAATGGTTCCGCTGGCGAAGCCGACGACCACGATCCGCCCTTCGAAGGCGACGACCTTGGTCGACTGCGTGTAGGCCTCGCCGCCCACGGGGTCGTAGATCACATCCGCGCCCCGGCCCCCGGTGGCCTCCTTCACGGCGGCGACGACGTCCTCGCTCCGCCGGTCGACCACCACGTCACAGCCCAGCTCCCGGGCGACGGCCGCCTTCTCGGCGCCGCCGACGACACCGATGACGGTGGCCCCGGCCGCCTTCCCGAGCTGCACGGCCGCGCTGCCGACCCCTCCTGCGGCAGCGTGGACGAGCAGCGTCTCACCGGCCTCCAGGTGAGCCCGCCGGTGCAGCCCGAACCAGCCCGTCTGGTAGCCAATGTGCAGGGCCGCGGCCTCGGCGTCGTCCAGCGAGTCCGGCGCGGACAGCAGAGCGGCGGCGTCGGCGACGGCGTACTCGGCGAAACCGCCGTACGGCAGCGCGGGGTTGGCGATCACGCGCCGCCCGTCCTCGGTCTCGCCGCAGATCTCCACGCCCGGCGTGAAGGGCAGCGGCGGCCGGACCTGGTAGTGGCCGCGGCACATCAGCACGTCCGGGAAGTTGATGTTCGCGGCGCGCACCTTGAGCAGGACCTGGCCGTCACCGGGAACGGGCCGCGCCACGTCCGCGAGGCGCATCACCTCGCTCGGCTCGCCGTTCTCGTGCACTTGCCAAGCCTGCATGGGGGCCTCCACGGGACTGCGTCGTCATGCCGGGGTCTGACCGGGGTTCTCCGCATACTAAGCGGTCGCTTGCCGATCAGGGAACAGCCCGCGGGAGAGAGTCCCGACACAGCGGACGCCCCTCCGCCTACAGCCCGAGGTCGAGGGCCAGGCAGGAGTAGTACTTCCAGTCGCCCTCGGGGTTGTACGAGGCGTTCGCCGCGCGACCGGGGGCGGCCTCCACGTCTTCGGTCATGTCCTCGAAGCGGATGCGTTCGGGGAGGCTGCCGTAGCGCAGGTGCCGTGCTGCCGTGTCGGCGTCCAGGGTGACGTCCTTGCTCATGGCCGTTCTCCACTTCGTCGGAGGACCACCAGCGTGCACGCTCTACGCGTCACCCGTCAAGGCGGTGACGCACCATCTCGCTCAGTGCTCCAGCCGGTGCGGATGGGACGGGTACACGCCCAGGATGCGTACCTCGGTGGAGAAGAACCCCAGTTCGTGCAGGGCGAGGGCGACGTGCTGCTCGTCGGGGTGGCCCTCGATCTCGGCGTAGAAGCGACTGGCGTTCAGCCCCGCGCCGATCTGATAGCTCTCGATCTTCGTGAGGTTCACCCCGCTGGTGGCGAACCCGCCGAGCGCCTTGAAGAGTGCGCTGGGGATGTTGCGCACGGAGAAGAACAGGCTCGTCATCGTCGGTTCCCCGGTGTGCGGGGCCACGACGGCCTCCCGGGACAGGACGACGAACCGGGTGGTGTTGTCCGGGTCGTCCTCGACCCCGGAGCGCAGCACGTCGAGGCCGTACAGCCCGGCCGCGGCGGGCGGGGCGAGCGCCGCGTGCCGCGGATCCGCCAGCTCGGCCACCTCACGCGCCGCTCCGGCCGTGTCGTCGGTGACGAGGGTGCGCCAGCCGCCCTCCCGCAGCACCTTGCGGCACTGCCCGAGAGCATGCACATGGCTGCGCACGCACTCCACCTGATCCGGTGTCGCCCCGGGCACGCCCATAAGGTCGAAGCGGATGGCGAGGAAGTGCTCGGCGATGATGAACAGCCCCGACTCGGGCAGCAGATGGTGTACGTCCGCCACCCGACCGGCCGCGGAGTTGTCCACCGGGATCACGGCGAGGTCGGCGGTGCCGAGCGTCACCGCGTCCAGAGCCTGCTCGAAACTCGTGCAGGGCTGCTCGGCGCACCCGGGGTACAGGGTGTGCGCGGCGGTCGCCGAGTTGGATCCGGGTTCACCTTGGTAAGCGACGGTCGTCACGGGGTTCGTTCTCTTGTCCTCGGGGCGGCAGAAGCTCCGTAACGTATCAGGGAAGCCCCGCTCTCAGATCCAGGTGTCCAGCCACATCCTGGAGTGCCAGTCGGCGTACGGAATCGTCTCCCCGGTGTAGAGCGGGAAGAAGTAGATGAAGTTCCAGGCGATGAGCAGGACGAGGGTGCCCGCGGCCACCGCGCCCTGTGTGCGCCGTCCGCGGGCCGCCCCCGGTGGCCCCAGGATCGCGCCCACCGTCATCGCCACGGCCAGACACAGGTACGGCACGAAGACGACCGAGTAGAAGGAGAAGGCCGTTCGGTCCTGGTACAGGAACCAGGGCAGGTACCCCGCGCCCACCGCGCACAGGACGGCGCCGGCCCGCCAGTCGCGGCGCAGCGCCCAACGGAAGAGCAGGTAGAGCAGGGCGCCGCACGCCGACCACCACAGAAGCGGTGTGCCGAGGGCGAGGACGGTCTGGGAACAGTCGACCGACGTGGTGCAGCCGTCCTGTCCGGGTTTCGGCGACTGGTAGTCGAACAGCACGGGTCGGCCCTGGACCAGCCAACTCCAGGGGTTCGACTCGTACTTGTGCGGGCTGTGCAGCCCCACGTTGAAGTCGTACACCAGGTACTCGTAGTGCCACAGGCTGCGGAGCGGGGCGGGGATCCATGACCAGGTGCCGCCGCGGCCGTCGGCCCAGTGGCGCCCGTAGCCGTCGTCGGACAGGAACCAGCCGGTCCAGGTCGCCAGATAGGTCGTCAACGCGACCGGGACCAGGGACACCACCGACGGGCCGAGGTCCTTGCGCAGCACCGCCCGGTAGGGATCGCCGGCCCCGGCCACGCGGCGGGAGCCGACATCCCACAGCACCGTCAGGAGCACGAAGAAGACCAGCACGTACAGGCCGTTCCACTTGGTGGAGGCGGCCAGCCCCAGGAAGACGCCGGCCGCGAGCCGCCAGGGACGCAGCCCGGTTCCGGCGTGGTCACCGGTGTGCTCGTCCGGGCGGGCGCGGCCGTCCTCGCCGACCGGCAGGGCGGCCGCGAGCCGGGCCCGTGCGTGGTCCCGGTCGACCAGCAGGCAGCCGAATGCCGCCAGGACGAAGAACATGACGACGAGGTCCAGCAGGGCGGTGCGGCTCATCACGACATGCAGACCGTCCACCGCGAGAAGCGCGCCGGCCAGACAGCCCAGCAGTGTCGAACGGAACAGACGGCGTCCGATGCGGCACAGCATGAGCACCGACAGGGTGCCCAGGGCCGCCGTCATGAAGCGCCAGCCGAACGGGGTGAGACCGAACATCCACTCGCCGAGGGCGATCACCCACTTGCCCGTCGGCGGGTGCGCGACGAACGCCCCCGTGTCGGAGAGCGAGACGACCTGGGGGTGGGCGAGGATCTGCGGGTCGGCGATCTTCCGGTCCGGCCAATTGCCCTCGTAGCCGAGGCGCAGCAGGGACCAGGCGTCCTTGGCGTAATACGTCTCGTCGAAGACCACGGCCCGCGGGCGGCCGAGGTGCCGGAAACGGATCGCCCCGGCCAGGACGGCGACG
Organism: Streptomyces sp. SAI-127; assembly: GCF_029894425.1. Lineage (NCBI taxonomy): Bacteria > Bacillati > Actinomycetota > Actinomycetes > Kitasatosporales > Streptomycetaceae > Streptomyces > Streptomyces sp. SAI-127. Next base: position 8,820,674 of record NZ_JARXYJ010000001.1, on the reverse strand, counting down.
AGCACCGGCCCCAGCCAGTCCCACACCGACGACTTCGGAAAGCGCGGAACGAGACGCTCGCGAAGGTCGGTTCCCGGCCGGGCCGCGTATCCGAATCGGCGAAGTCGCGCCTGCCAGTCCCGGGGAGCTGTCGTCGGACGGGTGCCGACGACGGAGGAACGGGTCACATCGCTGCTCGTCACCGGACGGCCTGCCCTGCCGCGGAGTGCGCCCGGGTCGATATCTCGTGCATCCGGTGAACTTACCTGCGTGATCGTTCAGTTGTCCCAGAAGCGAGGGAGAACGCCCGCTCACGCCTTCCGGGGACGCGCCCGTACGTGCATCCGCTCCCCCTGCGGCCCGAACAGGCTCAGGAACTCCGCCGGCCCCTCCCCCGTCGACCCGAACCAGTGCGGCACCCGGGTGTCGAACTCCGCCGCCTCGCCCGCACTCATGATCACGTCGTGCTCGCCCAGCACCACCCTCAGCCGCCCCGCCAGGACGTACAGCCATTCGTAGCCCTCGTGGGTGCGCAGCTCCGGCTCCTCCTCGCGGCGCGGCACCAGCACCTTGAAGGCCTGCAGGCCGCCGGGCTGCCGGGTGAGCGGCCAGAAGGTGCGCCCGTGCCGTTCGAGCGGTGCCGACCGCACCCGGGGATCGCCGACCGGCGGGGCGCCGACCAGTTCGTCGAGCGGCACCTGATGGGCCTGGGCGATCGGCAGCAGCAGCTCCAGGCTGGGCTTGCGCAGGCCGGACTCCAGCCGGGAGAGCGTGCTCACGGAGATGCCGGTCTTCTCCGAGAGCGCCGCGAGGGTCACCTCCCGGTCCTTCCGCAGCCGCCTGAGCCTGGGACCCACTTCGGCGAGAACATCGTCGGTACTCATACCCGTATTGCAGAATCGGCAAAGTTGTTTGTCAATCCCGCGCCCGCGGAGCGACCGTGGCGGCATGACCGAGACATACGAAGTGATCGTGATCGGTGGCGGCGCGGCAGGCCTGTCCGCCGCCCTCGTCCTGGGCCGGGCCCGGCGTCACACCCTGGTCGTCGACGCGGGCGAACCACGCAACGCGCCCGCCGCGCACATGCAGGGCTTTCTCACCCGGGACGGCATGCCGCCCGCCGAGTTCCTGGCGATCGGGCGCGAGGAGATCAAGGGGTACGGCGTCGAGCTGGTCCGGGACCGGGTGGTCGACGTCGCCCCGGGCTTCGCCGTGACCCTGGCGAGCGGGCGGGTGCTCCAGGCCCGTCGCCTCGTCGTCGCGACCGGCCTCAAGGACGAGCTCCCGGACGTGCCCGGTGTCGCGGCGCGCTTCGGCAAGGACGTCCTGCACTGCCCCTACTGCCACGGCTGGGAGGTCCGCGACCAGGCATTCGGCGTCCTCGCCACGACTCCGCTCAGCGTGCACCAGGCGCTGATGGTCTCCCAGTGGTCGAAGGACGTGACCCTCTTCCTGCACACGGTCACCGAGTCCGAGCTCTCGGACGACGATCTGCGCAGGCTGGCCGCGGCCGGTGTCGGCGTGGTGCCCGGCGAGGTCGCCGAGCTGGTCGTGACGGACGACCGGCTCACCGCCGTACGGCTGGAGGACGGCACGACGCACGCACGCGAGGTCGTCTTCACCGCGCCCCGGGCCGTCCCGCAGAACGGCCTGCTGCAGCGGCTCGGAGCCGAGCTCCAGGAGACGCCCTTCGGCAGCTACCCCGTGGTCGACGGGAACTGGCAGACGACCGTGCCCGGTGTGTACGCCGTGGGCAACGCGGCCGGCTTCGGGGAGCAGGTGATCAACGCGGCGAGCGCCGGATACCGGGCGGCGGCCACGATCAACGGGGAACTGCTGATGAGCGATCTCGACGCGGCCGTAGGGGCATAGCCGGGGTGCGGTCGGGGTGTGGACCCGCCGCCTCCGGTGCAGGATGGCTGCATGCTGCTTGCCCGGCTGGCACACGTGTCCCAGGAGGTCGCCGCCACCTCGGCGCGGTCCCGGAAGATCGCGCTCCTCGCCGAACTGTTCCGGGACGCCGAGGCGGACGACGTCCCGATCGTCATCCCGTACCTGGCCGGACGGCTCCCGCAGGGCCGGCTCGGCGTCGGCTGGAAGGTGCTGAGCCGCCCGGTCGCCCCGGCCGCCGAGCCGGCCCTGACCGTGCGCGAGGTGGACGCCCTGCTCAGCGAGCTCGGCAAGGTCGCGGGCGCAGGCTCGCAGGCCGAACGCGCCCGGCTGGTGGGTGAGTTGCTGGGCGCGGCCACCGAGGACGAACAGCGGTTCCTGTTCGGGCTGATCAGCGGAGAGGTACGGCAGGGGGCGCTGGACGCGGTCGCCACGGAGGGGCTCGCCCTGGCGACGGGGGCACCTCCCGCCGACGTGCGCCGTGCCGTGATGCTCGCGGGCTCCCTCCAGACCGTGGCCGAGGCCCTGCTCACCGACGGCCCACCCGCCCTGGACCGCTTCCGCCTCACCGTCGGCCGCCCGGTCCTGCCGATGCTGGCGCACAGCGCCTCCTCCGTGGCCGAGGCGGTCGAGAAGCTCGGCATCTGCGCGGTCGAGGAGAAGCTGGACGGCATCCGCGTCCAGATCCACCGGGACGGGGATGCCGTACGGCTGTACACGCGCACCCTCGACGACATCACCGACCGGCTGCCCGAGCTGACGGCTGCCGCACGGGAGTTGAGGGGCGAGCGGTTCATCCTGGACGGTGAGGTGATCGCCTTCGACGAGGACGGGCGTCCCCGTTCCTTCCAGGAGACGGCGGGCCGGGTCGGCTCCCGCGTGGACGTGACGACGGCCGCCGAGGTGGTCCCCGTCTCCCCCGTCTTCTTCGACGCCCTGTCCGTCGACGACCGCGACCTCCTCGACCTGCCCTTCGCCGAACGGCACGCGGAGCTGGCCCGGTTGGTGCCCGAGCCGATGCGGGTCCGGCGCACGCTGGTGTCCGGGCCGCAGGACGCGGGGGCGGCCGAGGAGTTCCTCGCCGAGACTCTGAAGCGCGGCCACGAGGGCGTCGTGGTGAAGTCCCTCGACGCCCCCTACAGCGCGGGCCGGCGCGGCGCCTCCTGGCTGAAGGTCAAGCCCGTGCACACCCTCGACCTGGTGGTACTGGCCGCCGAATGGGGCCACGGCCGACGCACCGGCAAGCTCTCCAACCTGCACCTCGGCGCCCGTACGGCGGACGGCGGCTTCGCCATGCTCGGCAAGACCTTCAAGGGCATGACCGACGCGATGCTCACCTGGCAGACCGAGCGGCTCCAGGAGCTGGCCGTCGAAAGCAGCGGTTACGTGGTGACCGTACGGCCCGAACTCGTCGTCGAGATCGCCTACGACGGCCTCCAGAAGTCGACCCGCTACCCGGCCGGAGTCACCCTCCGCTTCGCGCGGGTGGTCCGCTACCGCGAGGACAAGAGGCCCGAGGAGGCCGACACCGTGGAGACGCTGCTGGCCGCGCATCCCGAGGTGAGGCCGTGAGGACCAGCGCCGGCCTGCTGTTGTTCCGGCACACCGATGACGGCCTGGAGGTGTTGCTGGGCCATATGGGTGGCCCGTTCTTCGCCCGGCGGGACGCCGGAGCCTGGACGGTTCCCAAGGGCGAGTACGAGCCGGACTCGGAGTCGGCCTGGGACGCGGCCCGCCGCGAGTTCCAGGAGGAACTCGGGCTGCCGCCGCCCGACGGGGAGGCCGTAGCGCTGGGTGAGGTCCGGCAGACGAACGGCAAGGTCGTCACGGCATGGGCGATCGAGGCGGACCTCGATCCGGCGACCGTGGTTCCGGGCCTGTTCACCATGGAGTGGCCACCGAAGTCCGGGCAGATGCGGGAGTTCCCCGAGCTGGACCGGGTGGAGTGGTTCGGCCTCGACCGGGGCAGGGCCGTGATCGTCAAGGCGCAGGCCGCGTTTCTCGACCGGCTGGCTGAGCACTCGGCCTGACGTCCACGCGTTGCGGTCGCCCCCGCCGCGCGGGAAGGTCGAAGCACATCAGCTCTTCAGGAGGTCGGTCATGCCCATCGCGACGGTGAACCCGGCGAACGGCGAGACGCTCAAGACGTACGAGGCCATGGGCGAGGAGGAGATCGAACGCAGGCTCCAGCTCGCCGAGGCGACGTTCCGCACCTACCGGACGACGTCGTTCGACGAGCGCGCCCGTCTCCTGGACCGGGCCGCCGGGCTCCTCGACGACATCCAGCAGGACATCGCCCGGGTCATGACCACCGAGATGGGCAAGCCGGTCAAGCAGGCCCGCGCCGAGGCCGCCAAGTGCGCCAAGGCCATGCGCTGGTACGCCGAGCACGCGGAGTCGCTGCTGGCCGACGAGGAGCCCGCCGAGCACGACGTCAAGGACTCCGGCGCCTCCCGCGCCCTGGTCCGCTACCGGCCACTGGGGCCCGTGCTCGCGGTGATGCCGTGGAACTTCCCGCTGTGGCAGGTGGTCCGCTTCGCAGCGCCCGCCCTGATGGCGGGCAACGTCGGCCTGCTCAAGCACGCCTCGAACGTGCCGCAGACCGCGCTGTTCCTGGAGGACCTCTTCCATCAGGCGGGCTTCCCGGAGGGCTGTTTCCAGACGCTGCTCGTCGGGTCCGGCGCGATCGACGAGATCCTGCGCGACGAACGCGTCAAGGCGGCCACGCTCACGGGGAGTGAGCCCGCCGGGCGGGCCGTGGCGTCCACCGCCGGGAACATGGTGAAGAAGACGGTTCTGGAGCTCGGCGGCAGCGACCCGTACATCGTCATGCCGTCCGCGGACATCGACCGCGCCGCCGAGATCGCGGTGACCGCGCGGGTGCAGAACAACGGGCAGTCCTGCATCGCCGCCAAGCGGTTCATCGTGCACACGGACGTCTACGACCGTTTCGCCGAGCGGTTCGTCGAGGGCATGAAGGCCCTCAAGGTCGGCGACCCGCTGGAGGAGGACACCGAGGTCGGGCCGCTGTCCAGCGAGCAGGGCCGGGCCGATCTGGAGGAACTCGTCGACGACGCCAGGCGCAGCGGGGCGAGCGTGCTGTGCGGCGGGCAGCGGCCGGACGGGCCCGGCTGGTACTACCCGCCGACCGTCATCGCCGACGTCACCCGCGAGATGCGCATCCACCGCGAGGAGACGTTCGGGCCGGTGGCCACGCTGTACCGGGCGGACGGCCTCGACGAGGCGGTGCTGATCGCCAACGACTCGCCGTTCGGGCTGAGTTCCAACGTGTGGACGCGGGACGGGGCCGAGGTCGACCGGTTCGTACGGGATCTGGAGGCCGGCGGGGTGTACGTCAACGGGATGACCGCCTCGCATCCGGCGTTCCCGTTCGGCGGGGTCAAGCGGTCCGGATACGGGCGTGAGCTGTCCGGGCACGGAATCAGGGAGTTCTGCAACATCACCACGGTTTGGCACGGAGCGTGACGCTTGCGCGGCTAACATCCCGGGTGTGAACCGCGAAGTGACTCTGCCTCTGATCGTCGATGACCGCGGGACCCTGCAGGTGACTGCCGCCGATGTGAGCAAGTTGCTCCGCAGTCTTGGCGGGCGATGGTTGCACCTGGTCGAGGCCGGGGCCGACGGGCTCGACGAGGATACGGTGGCCGCGCTGACGATCGAACTGGCCAAGCTGGCCGATCGGATCGATGTGGCCTGTATCGCGCACAGCAGCGGCAGTGCGCCCTAGGGCTTGCTGGTTCGCTGCCGTGTGCGTCTTCGCCGACCCGGCGGACGAGTCGGCGAAGACGTGCTGTTCGGACTTCGTCAGCGGATGGACATGCCGGACAGGGTCCGGGCGATGACCAGCCGCTGGATCTCGCTCGTACCCTCGAAGATCGTGTAGATCGCGGCGTCCCGGTGCATGCGCTCCACGGGGTACTCCCGGGTGTAGCCGTTGCCGCCCAGGATCTGGACCGCCTGCGCCGTGACCTTCTTCGCCGTCTCACTTGCGAAGAGCTTCGACATCGAGCCCTCGGCGGCGGTGAACTGCTTTCCGTTGATCGCCATCCAGGAAGCGCGCCACACCAGGAGACGGGCCGCGTCGATGGAGGTGCGCATGTCCGCGAGCTGGAAGGCCACGCCCTGGTTGTCGATGATCGGCCGCCCGAACTGCTCACGCGTCTTGGCGTAGTCGAGGGCGACTTCGTAGGCGGCCCGGGCGGTGCCCACGGCCATGGCGCCCACGGCGGGCCGCGAGGCCTCGAACGTGGCCATCGCCGCGTTCTTCACCCGCTCCCCGCCGGTCTTCGCCCGCTCCCGGGCCCGCGCGAGGCGCTGGTCCAGCTTCTCCTTGCCACCGAGGAGGCAGGAGCCGGGCACCCGGACGTTCTCCAGCACGACCTCGGCGGTGTGCGAGGCACGGATGCCGTGCTTCTTGAACTTCTGGCCCTGGGACAGCCCCGGCGTGTTCGGCGGCACGATGAAGGACGCGTGGCCCTTGGAGCCGAGTTCGGCGTCGACGACCGCGACGACCACGTGGACGTTGGCGATACCGCCGTTCGTCGCCCAGGTCTTGGTGCCGTTGAGCACCCACTCGTCCTTGGCCTCGTCGTACACGGCGCGCGTGCGCATGGAGGCCACGTCGGAGCCGGCGTCCGGCTCGGACGAGCAGAACGCGGCGACCTTGACATCGTTCGCGTCGCCGTACATCTGGGGGATCCAGGTGCCGATCTGCTCCTCGGTGCCGTTGGCGAGAACGCCGACAGCGGCGAGACCGGTGCCTACGATCGACAGGGCGATGCCCGCGTCGCCCCAGAACAGCTCCTCCATCGCCATCGGGATACCGAGCCCGGTGGGATCGAAGTACTGCTGGGCGTAGAAGTCGAGGGAGTAGATGCCTACCTTCGCGGCCTCCTGGATGACCGGCCAGGGAGTCTCCTCACGCTCGTCCCATTCGGCGGCCGCGGGGCGGATGACGTCGGCGGCGAAGCCGTGCAGCCAGTCCCGGACCTCCTTCTGTTCGTCGTTGAGCTCCATGGTGAACTCGGCCATGTCCCCTCCAGCGGCGACGCACGTGCATGTTACTTGCGGTAACTCGAGTCTGTTACCCACGGGTAGGAAAAGTCAACTCCCGATGACCAGTCAGCAGCCTGTTCGATGTCCATCACCCGCCGGGTGTTAGTTTGCGCAGGCGTTACCGATTCAGTACGGGTGGGGAGAGCTCATGGACACCACACAGCGGACCGATCAGCAGCGGTCCGCCGACCGCCGTCGGCGCGAACTGCTGGAGGCCGCGGACAGAGTGGTGCTGCGCGATGGACCGCAGGCCTCTATGAACGCGATCGCCGCAGAAGCCGGCATCACCAAGCCGATCCTGTATCGGCACTTCGGTGACAAGGGGGGACTCTACGCTGCCCTCGCCAAACGGCACACGGACGCGTTGCTGGACTCGCTTCGGGCCGCGCTCGACGCTCCGGCGGAACGGCGTGAGCGGGTCGAGGCGACTTTGGACACGTACCTGGCCGCGATCGAGGCCCGGCCTCAGGTGTACCGGTTCCTGATGCACCCCGCCGAGGGGGGCCAGGTCGGGGAGCAGGGGTTCGATGTCGGTAAGCATTCCGCGCCCTTGCTGCGGAGGATGGGTGAAGAATTGGGGCAGGTCATCGAGGACCGGCTCGATCTCGGGCCCGGGAGCCAGTTGCTGGCGCGGGTGTGGGGGCACGGGATCGTCGGGATGATGTATGCGGCGGGTGACTGGTGGCTCGGGGAACGGCCTTGCCCGCGGGCGGAGTTGGTGAAGAGTCTGGCTGATCTGCTGTGGGGGCGGCTTGCGGCGGTCGGGGACAAGGTGGGGGGCCCTGGGTTCTGACGGTCGTCGGTCGGCTGCGGGTTCGTGGGGGCCGGTCGCGCCCACGCGGCGGAGCCGCAGATCGATACAGCCCCGCGCCCCTTCAGGCCGGACCAGTCCCCCTGCTCCAAGAGGCCCGCCCTACTTGTCGCATCAGCCTGCGGTGGCGTCGTCCCTTCACACGGTCCGCGTAGACCTTGCCCTCCATGTGGTCCATCTCGTGCTGTAGGCACCTCGCGAAGAAGCCCGTGCCGTGGATCGTGATCGGGTCTCCCGCCATCGTGAAGCCCTCCACCACCGCGTGGTCGTGACGTTCCGTTCCCGCCTCCAGGCCCGGCAACGACAGACAGCCCTCGGGGCCCCTCAGCACCACACCGTCCACCTCCACCAGGCGTGGGTTCACCACATGTCCCAGGTGACGGACCTCCTCGTCGTCCGGGCAGTCGTAGACGAAGACGCGCAACGGCAGGCCGATCTGGTTGGCGGCGAGGCCCACACCCTCGGATGCGTACATCGTCGCGAACAAGTCCTCGACCAAGGTCGCCAGTTCGGGGCCGAAGTCCGTGACGTCCTCGCAGGGTGTGTGCAACACCGGGGTGCCGAGCAGGGTGAGCGCGCGGACGCGCCCCCGCGTGCCCGGAATCGAGCCGTTTCGCATGGCCGCAAGGGTACGGCGATTCGGGAGTGCTTACGGATCTCGATAGGCTGAGGTCCACACCACGTGGCCGGAGGCTGAGGCGCGGCGCGTACGCAAGGAGGATCGAGATCTGATGACAGGCAACTCGGACCCGCTCTCGCCGCGGGCCAAGCTGGCCGTGACGGCGGGCAAGGCCGTCGCGGCGGCATCCCGAGCCGCGGGTCGCGGCAGCGGTTCGGTCATCGGCGGCCGGGTGGCCCTCAAACTCGACCCCGACCTTCTTGCCCGGCTCGCCCAGAACCTGGACGTCGTCCTCGTCTCGGCGACCAACGGAAAGACCACCACCACCCGGCTGATCGCGGAGGCACTGGGCGCCGCCGGGCCCGTCGTCTCCAACGCCCTCGGCGCCAACATGCCGGCCGGCATCACCTCCGCCCTCGCGGGTGGCTCGGACGCCCGGTACGGCGTCATCGAGGTCGACGAGAAGTACCTCGCGGGCGTGGCCCGCGACACCGACCCCAAGTGCATCGCCCTGCTGAACCTCTCCCGCGACCAGCTCGACCGCGCCGCCGAGACCCGCATGCTCGCGGAGAACTGGCGCGAGGGGCTCGCAGGTTCGAAGGCCGTCGTGGTCGCCAACGCCGACGACCCGCTCGTCGTGTGGGCCGCCTCCTCCTCCCCCAACGTCATCTGGGTCGCCGCCGGACAGATGTGGAAGGACGACGCCTGGTCGTGCCCGTCCTGCGGTGGTGTGATGCAGCGGCCGGGCGACGACTGGTTCTGCGGCGAGTGCGGGTTCCGGCGCCCCACGCCGAGCTGGGCCCTGTCCGGCGACCATGTGCTCGACCCGCACGGCTCCGCCTGGCCCATCCACCTCCAGCTGCCCGGCCGCGCCAACAAGGCCAACGCGGCTTCCTCCGCCGCCGTGGCCGCCGTCTTCGGCGTGCCGCCGCAGGTCGCCCTGGAACGCATGTACCAGGTGCAGGCCGTGGCGGGGCGCTACGACGTCGTCCAGTTCCAGCAGCGCGACCTGCGCCTGCTGCTCGCGAAGAACCCGGCCGGCTGGCTCGAAACGTTCAGCCTGATCGACCCGCCGCCCACCCCGGTGATCCTCTCCGTCAACGCCCGCGGCGCCGACGGCACCGACACCTCCTGGCTGTGGGACGTCGACTACACCCGCCTCACCGGCCACCCGATCTGCGTGATCGGCGACCGGAAGCTGGACCTCGCGGTGCGACTCGAGGTCGCGAACCAGAACTTCCAGGTCTGCGACAACCTCGACCAGGCCGTGCAGATGAGCCCGCACGGCCGTATCGAGGTCATCGCGAACTACACCGCCTTCCAGGACCTGCGCCGCCGCGTCGGCAACTGAGACACAGGGGACTTTTGTGAGCGACAACAGCCTGCGGATCGTCTGGATCTACCCCGACCTGCTCAGCACCTACGGCGACCAGGGCAACGCCCTCGTCATCGAACGCCGGGCCCGTCAGCGGGGCCTCGACGTGGCCCGGCTGGACGTGCGCAGCGACCAGCCGATCCCGACCTCCGGCGACATCTACCTGATCGGCGGCGGCGAGGACCGGCCGCAGCGGCTCGCGGCCGAGCGGCTGCGCCGGGACGGCGGTCTGCACCGGGCCGTCGGCAACGGCGCGATCGTCTTCTCGGTGTGCGCCGGCTACCAGATCCTCGGCCACGAGTTCATCAACGACCTCGGCCAGCGCGAGCCCGGCCTCGGCCTGCTCGACGTGGTCTCCGTGCGCGGTGAGGGCGAGCGCTGCGTCGGTGACGTGCTCGCCGACATCGACCCGCGCCTCGGCCTGCCCCCGCTGACCGGCTTCGAGAACCACCAGGGCGTCACCCACCTCGGCCCCACCGCCCGTCCGTTCGCCAACGTCAAGCTGGGCAAGGGCAATGGCACCGGGGACGGTACGGAGGGGGCGTACAACGACACGGTCTTCGGTACGTACATGCACGGACCCGTGCTCGCGCGCAACCCGCTCATCGCCGACCTGCTGCTGAAGCTCGCGCTCGACGTGAACGCGCTGCCGCCGACCGACGACCGCTGGTACGAGGCCCTGCGCAACGAGCGCATCACGGCCGCTCAGCAGCCCGCCTGAGCAGGAAGTTCACCTCGGTTCCAGACGTCTGTCACCAGCCCGTCTGACAAGGAGTCCGCACAGGTGAGCGGACTCGTCCAGCAGGCGGACGCGTGCTACGGCCCCGCCCCCCTGTGCCGCTAGGGTGGCGGGGTTCGAGCCGGACGACGTGGTCCGGACCCGACCCACGTTGATTCGGTGAGAGGGTTTTTCCGGCTATGCGCATTGGTGTCCTCACGTCCGGCGGCGACTGCCCCGGCCTGAACGCCGTCATCCGGTCCGTCGTGCACCGTGCCGTCGCCGACCACGGCGACGAGGTCATCGGTTTCCGGGACGGCTGGAAGGGCCTCCTGGAGTGCGACTACCTCAAGCTCGACCTCGACGCGGTGGGCGGCATCCTGGCCCGCGGCGGCACCATCCTCGGCTCCTCCCGGGTCCAGCCCTCGCATCTGCGGGACGGCGTGGAGCGGGCCAAGGGGCATGTCGAGGAGCTCGGGCTCGACGCGATCATTCCCATCGGCGGTGAGGGCACGCTCAAGGCCGCCCGGCTGATGTCGGACGCCGGCCTGCCCGTCGTGGGCGTGCCCAAGACCATCGACAACGACATCGCGGTCACCGATGTCACCTTCGGGTTCGACACCGCGGTAGGGGTCGCGACGGAGGCTCTCGACCGGCTCAAGACCACCGCCGAGTCCCACCAGCGGGTGCTCGTCGTCGAGGTCATGGGGCGGCACACCGGCTGGATAGCGCTGCACTCCGGGATGGCGGCCGGTGCGCACGCCATCGTCGTGCCGGAACGGCCCTTCGACATCGAGGAGCTGGCCCGCCGGGTCGGGGAGCGGTTCGAGGCGGGCAAGCGGTTCGCGATCGTCGTCGCCGCGGAGGGGGCCAAGCCGGCGCCCGGCTCCATGGCCTTCGACGAGGGCGCCAAGGACATCTACGGGCACGAGCGCTTCGCCGGGATCGCCCGTCAGCTGTCGATCGAGCTGGAGGAGCGGCTGGGGAAGGAAGCCCGGCCGGTCATCCTGGGGCATGTGCAGCGGGGTGGTACGCCGACCGCGTACGACCGCGTCCTCGCCACCCGGTTCGGATGGCATGCGGTGGAGGCCGTGCACCGTGGGGAGTTCGGTCACATGACGGCTCTGCAGGGGACCGACATCGTGATGGTGCCGCTGGCGGAGGCGGTCGAGACGCTGAAGACGGTGCCGGAGGACCGGTACGCCGAGGCGGAGTGCGTGCTCTAGGTCGTACGGCGGTTGTGTGCCCCCGGTCCGAGAGGTGACCGGGGGCAGTCTTAGTCTGGGGCGGACAGACTCGTACAACCCCCACGAATCAGGAGCCGCCGCGATGGACCACAGCGGGCACGGCATGACCCACGACCTGGCGCCGTTCACGCTGGGACGAGGGCTTCAGTGGTCGGCCGACCCCTTCTTCCTCGTCGCCTGCCTCCTTGCGCTCGGTCTCTACACGTGGGGAGTCGTGCGGCTGCGGCGCCGGGGGGACGCGTGGTCGGTGGGGCGGACCGTTTCCTATGTGGCCGGTGTGCTGTCCATAGCGCTGATGATGTGCACCGGGCTGAACGACTACGGAATGGTCATGTTCAGCGTGCACATGGTGCAGCACATGGTGATCAGCATGCTGTCGCCGATCCTCATCCTGCTCGGCGCCCCGGTGACCCTGGCACTTCGGGCGCTGCCGGTCGCGGGCAAGGGGCGCAAGGGACCCCGTGAGCTGCTGCTCGCCGTGCTGCACAGCCGGTACATGCGGATCATCACGCACCCGGCGTTCACCATTCCGCTGTTCATCGCGAGCCTGTACGCGCTGTACTTCACGCCGATCTTCGACTTCCTGATGGGGTCGAAGACCGGCCACATCGCGATGATGGTGCACTTCCTCGCCGTCGGTGTCGTCTTCTTCTGGCCGATCATCGGCGTCGATCCGGGACCGCAGCGCCCCGGGTATCTGATGCGGATGCTGGAGCTGTTCGCCGGGATGCCGTTCCACGCCTTCTTCGGCATCGCGCTGATGATGGCGTCCGAGCCCATGGTGGAGACGTTCAAGAACCCGCCCGCCTCGCTCGGCATCGACGCGCTCTCCGACCAGAACTACGCCGGCGGTATCGCCTGGGCGTTCAGCGAGATTCCCTCCGTGCTGGTGCTGATCGCACTGCTGTTCCAGTGGTACGGCTCCGAACAGCGGCAGGCCAAGCGCACGGACCGGGCCGCCGACCGCGACGGCGACAGGGATCTCGAGGCGTACAACGCGTATTTGGCCTCATTGAACGCACGCGGGCGTTAAAGGCTTCGCCTTTCCGAAGCATTCAGTAGCATGAAGCGCGTTGGGGGAACCGCCGCCGGGGGGAGCGGTCATGACACTTCGCGCATTTATGCACAGGATCGCCGTCCTGGCGATTTTCTCACTGCTGCTGAGCGGTTGTGAGAAGGGAAATCCACTGACGGTGGTCAGGGCGGTCGCCGCCGGTGCGCCCTCGCTCGCTCCGTTCTTCGAGGAGAACAGCGGGCTGGGCAGGGACGCCACCACCGTGCGGTCGCAGCCCGTCCAGGGAAGTCTCCAGCAGGGGGACACGCCCGGTCTGTACGGCGGCAGCGAGCAGCCGACCATCTGTGACGTCGCCAAACTCGAACGATTCCTCACCGATCCCAGGAATCACAAAAAGGCACAGGCGTGGGCCGGTGTGCTGAACATCGGCACGGACGGGATACCGGAATACCTGGATCGACTCACACCGGTTCTGCTGCGTCACGACACTCTCGTGAAGAACCACGACTACAAGAAGGAAAAGGCTGTCCCGTACAACTCCTTGCTCCAGGCGGGAATCTCGATTCTCGTCGATGAACAAGGGCTTCCGGCTGTGAAGTGCTCGTGTGGAAATCCACTGCGGCCCTTCGAGGGTGACACCGGCCGGATCTCCGTCCAGTTCGAGGACGGCAACAAGAAGTGGGCGGGATACCAGCGGGAGTCGGTGGTGGCCGTGAAGCCCGCTCCGCGGAAGCTGGCACGGATCGCTCTCGTCGACGTCCAGGAACCGGCCCGCGGCATCAGCCGTCCGGTCGGCAGCACCGGTGAGAAGGACACCACCTTCAACGCGAAGAAGCGGCGCACGGTGCCGGACCTGACCGGGACGACCTTCGCCCGGGCCAGTCGGAAGCTGATCGACGCCGGGCTGGCGGCCGGGTACGCCGGGCAGGGGGTGCCGTCCGACGGGGCGAGGGTCACGGCGACCGACCCGCCCGCGGGGGCGGAGCTGCCGTTCGGGCAGTACGTGATGCTGACCGTGGCCGGGGGCGGCACGAGCACCTCCGGCGGGGAGACCGGGCCCACGACCACTCCCCCACCGCCCTCCTCGGGGGCCAAGACACCGCCCACGAGCACCCCGCCGAAGTCGGGGCCCTCGGGATCGTCCGGCGGACGGCCCGGCGAGTCCTCCTCGCCACCTCCGTCCTCGTCGAGCGGCAGGCCCGGGGCGTCCTCTTCACCGCCGTCGTCGAGTACGGCTCCCGGCTCGCCGTCGCCGGGGAAGTCGAGCAGTCCGCCGAGCCGACCGCCTTCGACCGGTTCACCGCCGACCGGCGCCCCGGTCACCAGCAGCGCGCCGCCGCCAGCGCCACCGGCGACGACCAGCGCGCCCGCCACCAGGGAGCCGCCCAGCAGCGCTCCCGTGACCACCAGGCCGGCCACCCCGCCACCCGCCACGAGCGAACCGGCGACCACCGGACCCGTGACCACCGAGCCCGCCACCAGTGAGCCCGTCACCGACGGGCCGAGCACCACGGTCGCCGCGTAGCACCCCCGAGGAACCCGCAGAACCGGAGAGTCACCGGATGTCTTCAGGATCACCGATGTCGGGAGTGGGCCGGGTCATCGCCGGCCGCTATCTGTTGCTCAACCCGCTCGGCAGCGGCGGCATGGGCCATGTGTGGCTCGCCCACGACCAGAGACTCGACTGTGAGGTCGCGCTCAAGGAGATCGTGTTCCGTGACCCGGTGGAGGCGGACCACGAGCGGGAGGCCCGGGTGGCACGGGCCCGCGCGGAGGCCCGGCACGCGGCGGGGCTGCGCGGCCATCCGCACGTGGTGACCGTGCACGACGTGCTGGAGCACGAGGGGCTGCCGTGGATCGTCATGGAGTACGTGGAGCACGCGGTGGACCTGCGCGACCTGGTCGACTCCCGCGGACCGCTCGCCCCGGCGGAGTGCGCCCGGATCGGCCTCGCCGTGCTGGACGCGCTGACCGCCGGGCATCAGCGGGGCGTGATGCACCGGGACGTGAAGCCGGCGAACATCCTGCTGGCGCCGGACCGCTCGGGATCACCGTACGGACGCGTCCTGCTCACCGACTACGGCATCTCCGTGCAGCCGGACGCCGGCGAGACCCGGTACACGCTGGCGTCGGTGCTGGTGGGCACGTCGGGCTATCTGGCGCCCGAGCGGGCCACGGGCGGAGCGCCCACCCCGGCCGCCGACCTGTTCTCGCTGGGCTGCACGCTGTACCACGCCGTGGAGGGCGTGGGCGCCTTCGAGCGGGAGTCGCATCTCGCCGAGGTGACCGCGGTGGTCATGGAGGAGCCGCGGCCCGCCGTGCGCGCCGGTGCGCTGGGTCCCGTACTGCAGGCACTGCTCGCCAAGGATCCGGGGCAGCGATGGTCGGCGGCGGAGGCGGAGGCCGCGCTGTCGCGGATCGTGACGCCGCAGGCCGAACCGTACGTCCGCACGCAGACCGACCTCGGTTCCCTGCCGCCCTGGGCCGGGATGCAGGTGCCGCCTCCCGGGCCGCCGCCGAACGGACACCGGTCCCGCGCCGAGGGCGAGCCGCCCTTCGTGCTCCCGCCTCCGCCGCCGCAGGGCGGCCGCCGGCGGCGGGAGCGCTCGCACGCCCTGCGGGCCGCCCTCGCCTGCGGTCTCGGACTGCTGCTGTCCCTGGGCGGCGTGTGGTACGCCATGGCCGACCGGTCGTCGGACGACGGGGGCGGACAACAGGGCTCCCGGCAGCCGTACGGCGAGACGGTCGGTCTCACGAGGCCCCTGCGGGACGGCGACTGCGTCGTCGCCGATTGGCCGGGCTCGGAGCGTTTCCGGGGAACCCCTCGGCTGCGGCTGGACCCCACCTGCGGGACGGCCCTGGACGGCCAGGTGATGGCGTTCGTGACGACCTCCTCGGCCGGCGAGGCGCGGCGGACGGCGGCGGCGAGGTGCGAGGAGCGGACGCGGGAGCTCCGGGACCGGCTCGCGGACGTCCGCGGCCTGGCCGTCGTGCCGACCGACGGGGGCTTCGAGGCGGCGGGACGGCGCACCGCGTGTCTGGTGCTGGGCGGGAACGGGCCGGTGTACGGGCCGATCGGCAGCCATCGCAGGCCGGGCTCGGGGTTCGCGGACACGGCGACCATGCAGCGGCGGGACTGTCTGGACGTGCGCACCAACCGGGACGCCCGGCTGGTCTCCTGCGAGGGCTCCCACGACGAGCAGGTGCTCGGATTCACCCGTCTGGCCCCCGACGTCACGCTGTCCGAGGCACGGACCGAGTCGGACACGGCGTGCGCGCGTGCCGTGCCGCCCGGCGACTACGGTTTCGATCCGTCCGTCTACACGGCGGGTTCCTGGACCAGTGAGGGGCCCTGGAAGAACGGCACACATTTCGTCGTGTGCACCGTCCGCAGGCAGAACGGGGGCACCATGGAGGGGGACGAATCCTGAGGAGGGTGTTGCGATGCCCGGTACCGGTTCCACGGACGGCTCGACCCGAACGATGGGGGTGCTCACCGTCGGCGGTCTCGTCGCGGTGACCGCCTACACGGTGGCGCTCGGCAGCAACGGCTGGCTGTGGTTCGGCTGGGTCGTGCTGGGCCTGATCACGCTCGGGATGGTGGCCACCCGCAGCACCTGACGTCAGCCGTCCGTGAGACGGCCCGCCGAGTGCACGCCCGGCTGGTACTTGGGCAGCCGGGCGGTGATCTTCATGCCCGCGCCGACGGCGGTCTCGATGACGAGGCCGTAGGAGTCGCCGTACACCTGGCGGAGCCGGTCGTCGACGTTGGACAGCCCGATGCCGCCCGAAGGGCTGACCTCGCCCGCGAGGATACGGCGGAGCAGGACCGGGTCCATTCCGGCGCCGTCGTCCTCGATCACCACCAGGGCCTCGGCGCCGGCGTCCTGGGCGGTGATCTGGAGCCGGCACTTCTCGGTCTTGCCCTCCAGGCCGTGCTTGATGGCGTTCTCGACCAGCGGCTGCAGGCACAGGAACGGCAGGGCGACCGGCAGCACCTCCGGGGCGATCTGCAGGGTGACGGCGAGGCGGTCGCCGAAGCGTGCCCTGACCAGCGCCAAGTAGTGGTCGATGGCGTGGAGTTCGTCGGCGAGGGTGGTGAAGTCGCCGTGCCTGCGGAACGAGTAGCGGGTGAAGTCGGCGAATTCGAGGAGCAGTTCGCGGGCGCGTTCGGGGTCGGTGCGGACGAAGCTGGCGATCACCGCGAGCGAGTTGAAGATGAAGTGCGGGGAGATCTGGGCCCGAAGTGCCTTGATCTCGGCCTCGATCAGGCGGGTCCGGGACTGGTCCAGGTCCGCCAACTCCAGCTGGACGCTCACCCAGCGGGCGACCTCCCCGGCCGCGCGGACCAGGACGGCCGACTCGCGGGGCGCGCAGGCGACCAGGGCGCCGTGGACGCGGTCGTCGACGGTGAGCGGGGCGACGACCGCCCAGCGGACCGGGCAGTCGGGGGCGTCGCAGGTCAGCGGGAAGGCCTCGCCGCGGCCGGTCTCCAGCGGGCCCGCGAGGCGTTCCATGATCTCGGTGCGGTGGTGGCTGCCCACGCCGTCCCAGACCAGGACCTGTTTCTGGTCGGTGAGGCACAGCGCGTCCGTGCCGAGCAGTGAGCGCAGTCTGCGGGCCGACTTGCGGGCGGTCTCCTCCGTCAGCCCCGCCCGCAGCGGGGGCGCCGCGAGGGAGGCGGTGTGCAGGGTCTCGAAGGTGGCGTGTTCGACGGGGGTGCCGAGGCCGCCCAGTGTCTGCGGCCGGGCCGTACGCCTACCGAGCCAGAACCCGGCTGCCAGCAGCGGGAGGATCGCCACGCACAGTCCGGCCAGGAATCCGCTCATGCCTTCACCTCCGCCCGCAGTTCCTCCGGCAGGTGGAAGCGGGCCAGGATCGCCGCCGTGCCCGCCGGTACCCGGCTCGCGGTGGCCAGGGACACCAGCACCATGGTGAGGAAGCCGAGCGGCACCGACCAGAGCGCGGGCCAGGCGAGCAGGGCGTGCAGCGGGCCGCCGGCCGGGAAGCCGGCCATGGTCGCGGCGACGGCGAGGAACGCGGAGCCGCCGCCGACCAGCATGCCCGCGGCCGCGCCCGGCGGGGTCAGCCGCCGCCACCAGATGCCGAGCACGAGCAGCGGGCAGAAGGAGGACGCGGAGACGGCGAAGGCGAGCCCGACCGCGTCGGCGACCGGCAGCCCGCCGACCAGGACGCTCGCGGCCAGCGGGACGCACATCGCGAGGACCGTTCCGAGTCGGAAGTGCCGGACGCCGCGTGAGGGCAGGACGTCCTGGGTGAGCACGCCCGCCACGGCCATGGTGAGTCCGGAGGCCGTCGACAGGAACGCGGCGAAGGCCCCGCCCGCCACCAGCGCGCCCAGCAGGTCGCCGCCGAGGCCGCCGATCATCCGCTCCGGGAGCAGCAGGACGGCGGCGTCGGCGTCTCCGGTGAGGGTGAGTTCGGGGGCGTACAGGCGGCCGAGGGCGCCGTAGACCGGGGGCAGGAGGTAGAAGCAGCCGATCAGGCCGAGGACGGCGACCGTGGTGCGGCGGGCGGCCACGCCGTGCGGGCTGGTGTAGAAGCGGACGACGACGTGCGGCAGGCCCATGGTGCCGAGGAAGGTGGCGAGGATCAGTCCGTACGTGGCGTACAGGGGCCGTTCCTCGCGGCCCGCGGCGAGGGAGGTCGACATGCCGTCGCTGGTGCCGCGGTCGGCGGCGGGGACGGTGGTGCCCTTGGCGAAGGTCAGCTCGGTGCCCCGGTCGATGCGGTGGGTGCCTGCGGGGAGTCGGAGTTCCTGGTCCTCGTGGCGGCGGCCGTCGACCGTGCCGGTGACCCTGACGGTCAGGGGGCTCTCCAGCTTGAGGTCGAGGGTGGAGTCGACGCGGACCGCGCGCTGTTCGCGGAAGGTGGCCGGTTCCTCGAAGGCGTGGCTGGGGGCGCCGTCGCCCTGCCAGGCGAGGATGAGGAAGAGCCCGGGGACGAGCAGGGCGGTGAGCTTGAGCCAGTACTGGAAGGCCTGCACGAAGGTGATGCTGCGCATGCCGCCCGCGGCGACGGTGGCGACCACGACGGCCGCGACGATCACTCCGCCGAACCACTGGGGCGCCCGGGTCAGTACGGTCAGCGTCAGTCCGGCGCCCTGGAGCTGGGGCAGCAGGTAGAGCCAGCCGACACCGACCACGAAGGCGCCCGCGAGCCGTCGCACGGCCTGGGAGGCGAGCCGTGCCTCGGCGAAGTCGGGCAGGGTGTAGGCGCCGGAGCGGCGCAGGGGGGCGGCGACGAACAGGAGCAGCACGAGATAGCCGGCCGTGTAGCCGACGGGGTACCAGAGCATGTCGGGGCCCTGGACGAGGACCAGGCCCGCGATGCCCAGGAAGGACGCGGCGGAGAGGTACTCGCCGCTGATGGCGGCCGCGTTCAGGCGGGGGCCGACGGTGCGGGAGGCGACGTAGAAGTCGGACGTGGTGCGGGAGATGCGCAGGCCGAACGCACCGACGAGCACCGTGGCCACCACGACGAGCGCGACGGCGGGGACCGAGTAGCTGGAGTTCATCGGTCCTCGACCAGCCGCACGAAGTCCCGTTCGTTGCGTTCGGCGCGACGCACGTACCAGCGGGCCAGCAGGACCATCGGGACGTAGAGACCGAAGCCGAGGACGCCCCATTCGAGGCGGTGGGCGTCCGGCATGGCCGCGAAAAGCAGCGGGAGCGGCCCGATGAGCAGTCCGAGGAAGGCGAACACCGCGAGGGCGGCGCGCAGTTGGGTGCGCATCAGGGAGCGGACGTAGGTGTGGCCGAGGGTGGTCTGTTCGTCGATCTCGGTGCGCGGCCGGTAGTAGCCGGAGGCGGGGCGGCTGCGGCGGGGCGGGCCGGTGACGACGACGCGCCGCTCGGCGGGGTCCTGGGGCATGACTACGGCCTCCTCATCAGCAGGTCCCGCAGCTCTCGCGTGTGGCGACGGCTGACCTGGAGTTCCTCGCCGCCGACGACGACGCTCACCGTGCCCGCGTCCAGGCGGAGTTCGCCGACGTGGCGCAGGGCGACCAGGTGTCGGCGGTGGATGCGGACGAAGCCTCGGGAGCGCCAGCGTTCCTCCAGGGTGGACAGCGGGATCCGGACGAGGTGGCTGCCCTTGTCGGTGTGGAGGCGGGCGTAGTCGCCCTGGGCCTCGACGTGGGTGATGTCGTCGACGGCGACGAACCGGGTCACCCCGCCGAGTTCGACGGGTATGTGGTCGGGGTCGGGTTCGTGCACGGGTATCCGGGGTGCGCTGCCGAGGCGTTCGGCGGCGCGGCGGACGGCTTCCGCGAGGCGTTCCTTGCGCACCGGTTTGAGCACGTAGTCGACGGCCTTGAGGTCGAAGGCCTGGACGGCGAAGTCCTCGTGGGCGGTGACGAACACGACGAGCGGCGGGGTGGCGAACCCGGTCAGCAGCCGGGCGAGGTCGAGGCCGTCGAGGCCGGGCATGTTGATGTCGAGGAAGACGACGTCGATCGCCTCGGGCCCGCCGGGTCCCGACTCCAGAGCGCGGTTGATGCGGCGCAGCGCCTCGGTGGCGTCACCGGCGCCCTCCACACTGCCGATCCGGGGGTCGGCGCTCAGGAGATAGAGCAGTTCCTCCAGCGAGGGGCGTTCGTCGTCGACAGCCAGGGCGCGCAGCATGAACCCGGAGTGTAGGAGTAATTCGTACGACTGGACACGTGCGGAGGTGTGGACGCCCTCGCTGGATACAGTGCCGACATGAGCAGCAGGACCGTCGCCTTCGACGAGCTGGACCGGAAGATCATCACCGCGCTGATGGCGAACGCGCGGACGTCCTTCGCGGAGATCGGTTCGGCGATCGGGCTGTCGTCCACGGCGGTGAAGCGGCGGGTGGACCGGCTGCGCGAGACCGGGGTCATCACCGGGTTCACGGCCACGGTGGAGCCGTCGGCGCTGGGCTGGCGTACGGAGGCGTACGTCGAGGTGTACTGCGAGGGCGCGGCTCCGCCGCGGCGGCTCGCGGAGGTGGTCCGCAACCATCCGGAGATCACCGCGGCGATGACGGTGACCGGCGGCGCGGACGCCCTGCTGCATGTGCGGGCGCGGGACGTGGAGCACTTCGAGGAGGTGCTGGAACGCATCCGCGTGGAGCCGTTCATCCGGAAGACGATCAGCGTCATGGTGCTGTCCCACCTCCTCCCGGAAAGCCCCGAGGCGGGGGCGAGCCAGCCCGCACCGGAGGCGTAGCCGTTAAACGCACCAACCATGCGTTTCACCGCACGAACACGCAGCATTCCTGCACAGACACGCAATTCTTGTTGCTTGTCGGGCCTGCCACCCGTTTTCTACCTTGGTGTCAACCCTCAGTAGACACCGCAGGAAGCGGAGGAACCCCTCTGTGTCCGACTCCCGTGTGCCGCGCCGACGGCGTTTCCTCGTCTGCGAACCCAGACACTTCGCCGTGCAGTACGCGATCAATCCCTGGATGCATCCCGACACCCATGTCGACGTGGACCTGGCGCAGGAGCAGTGGCGGACGCTGATCCGCACCTATGAGGCGCACGGTCACGACGTCGCGGCCGTGGAACCGGTGCCCGGTCTCCCGGACATGGTCTTCGCCGCGAACTCGGCGGTCGTCGTCGGCGGCCGCGTCTTCGGCTCCCTCTTCCACGCGCCCCAGCGGCGCCCCGAGTCCACGCACTACGACCTGTGGTTCAAGACGGCGGGCTACGACGTCCACCGTCCCGCCGCCGTCTGCGAGGGCGAGGGCGATCTCGTCTGGACGGGCCGGTACGTGCTGGCCGGAACCGGGTTCCGCACGTCCCGGGACGCGCACCGCGAGGTGCAGGAGTTCTTCGGCCACCCGGTGATCAGCCTGACGCTGGTGGACCCGCACTTCTACCACCTGGACACCGCGCTGTTCGTTCTCGACGACGCCAACATCGTGTACTACCCGGAGGCCTTTTCGCCGGGCAGTCGCGAGGTACTCGCACGGCTGTACCCGGACGCGGTGCTCGCGACCCGGGACGACGCGATGGCGTTCGGCCTGAACTCCGTGTCCGACGGCCGGCACGTCTTCATCGCCCCGCAGGCCGAGGCCCTCGCCGTGCGCCTCGACGACCACGGCTATGTCCCCGTCCCCGTCGACCTCTCCGAGTTCCACAAGGCCGGCGGCGGCATCAAGTGCTGCACCCAGGAGATCCGCTCATGACCGCACCCGTAAGCACGCGTTCCTCCGCCGATCTCATCCGTGCCGAGGAGCCGGTCCTCGCGCACAACTACCACCCGCTGCCCGTGGTCGTCGCCCGGGCTGAGGGCACCTGGGTGCAGGACGTGGAGGGCCGCCGCTACCTCGACATGCTGGCCGGCTACTCCGCCCTCAACTTCGGCCACCGCCACCCGGCGCTGATCGAGGCGGCGCACCGGCAGCTGGACCGGCTGACACTGACGTCGAGGGCCTTCCACAACGACCGGCTCGCCGAGTTCGCGGAGCGCCTGGCCGAGCTGACGGGCCTGGACATGGTGCTGCCGATGAACACCGGCGCGGAGGCGGTGGAGAGCGGCATCAAGGTGGCCCGCAAGTGGGCGTACGAGGTCAAGGGCGTGCCGGCCGACCGGGCCACGATCGTGGTGGCGGCGGAGAACTTCCACGGCCGTACGACGACGATCGTGTCCTTCTCCACGGACGAGACGGCCAGGGCGGGCTTCGGCCCCTTCACGCCGGGCTTCCGGATCGTGCCGTACAACGACCTGGCGGCGCTGGAGGCGGCGGTCGACGAGACCACGGCTGCGGTGCTCCTCGAACCCATCCAGGGCGAGGCGGGCGTGGTCATCCCGGACGACGGCTATCTGACCGGCGTCCGCGAGCTGACCCGCCGCAAGGGCTGTCTCTTCATCGCGGACGAGATCCAGTCGGGTCTCGGCCGCACGGGCCGCACCCTGGCCGTGGAGCACGAGGGAGTCGTCCCGGACGTCCTGCTGCTGGGCAAGGCACTGGGCGGCGGCATTGTCCCGGTCTCCGCGGTGGTCGCCCGCCGTGACGTCCTGGGCGTACTGCGCCCGGGCGAACACGGTTCGACGTTCGGCGGCAACCCGCTGGCGGCGGCGGTGGGCACGGCGGTGGTCGAGCTCCTGGAGACGGGCGAGTTCCAGCGCCGGGCGGCCGGCCTGGGCACGGTCCTCAGGGACGGCCTGGCGGACCTGGTCGGCAAGGGGGTCGTCGGCTTCCGTGCCCGGGGTCTGTGGGCCGGTGTCGACATCGACCCGTCCCTCGGCACGGGCCGCGAGGTCAGCAAGCTGCTGATGGACGAGGGCGTCCTGGTCAAGGACACCCACGGCTCGACGATCAGGCTGGCACCGCCACTGACGATCACGGCGGAGGAACTGCGATCGGCACTGGAGGTACTGGAAAAGGTGCTCAGGCGCTGACCCGCACCGGCCCTACGACAGAACCCCCTCCCCGGCCGCGCACTCCACCAGACCGGGTGAAGATGTGATGAAGAGGTGATAGACCACTCTCAGCGACAGAGAGGTCGGCCGTGGGCGCTCAGGAGGAGCACGACACCGCGCGGCACCGGTTCGACGTGGCCGATGCCGCGCCCCTGCTGCTCGACGCCCACGGCACCGTGACCGGCTGGACCAGGGACGCCGAGCGCCTGCTGGACTACCCCGCCACCGAAGCCGTGGGCCGGAGCGTCGCAGCCCTTCTCACCCCCGAGGACGCCCGCCGGCTGCCGGAGATCACCGCGCGCTGCCGGACCGAAGGGAGCTGGGCGGGGCTGCTGACCGCCCTGCACCGACACGGCCGGCCGGTCCCGGTCATGGTCCGGATCACGGTGGCCGCCGACTCCGACTCCTCGGAACGCTGGCTGGTGCTGCTGTCCGAGATGGCGGAGGCCCCCGGCTGGGACATGAGCCGCCGGGTACTGGAGCAGATGGTCACCCGCTCGCCCATCGGCATCGCGGTCGTGGACACGGACCTGCGCTGTGTGTGGTCGAATCCGGCCCTGGAACAGTTCGGCAGTGCCCCGGCCCAGCAACGGCTGGGACTGCGGTTCGCGGAGATCCAGCCCGGCCTGGACTCCGAGGCGATAGAGGCGCAGATGCGGCGCGTGCTGGAGACCGGTGAACCGGTCGTGGAGTACGAGCACGTCGGCCGGCTCCGCTCCGCCCCGCACCGCGAGACCGCGCACACGATGTCGTTCACCCGGATCGACGACGACCGGGGTCACCCGATCGGCGTCTACTACACGGTCGTCGACATCACCGAGCGGCACCGGGCGCGGCAGCGCCTGGCTCTGCTCGACCGGGCCGGCGAGTGCATCGGCCGCAGCCTGGACATCCGGCGCACCGCGCAGGAGCTGGCCGATGTGGCGGTGCCCGCGCTGGCCGACTACGTCACCGTGGACCTGCTGGAGTCGGTGCTGCGGGGGGCGGAACCCACCACGCACGTGCCGCTGCTGCGGGCCGGGCAGCAGTCGGTGGACGAGGGTGTTCCGGAGGCCGTCGTCGAGGTCGGTGACGTGGCCGCCTACCGGCCCGGGTCGCCCCCGCTGCGCTGTCTCGACTCGGGCGAGCCCTGGCGGGAGGAGCGCCTGGACCCGCTGGCCGCGGAGTGGGCGACCGACCTGCCCGGCGGGCGGCAGGCCACCTTTCTGGATCTGGGCCTGCACAGCGTGATGGTGGTGCCGATCCGTGCCCGGGGCGTCACTCTGGGCGTCACCACCTTCTTCCGCCGGCGCCGCCAGGAACCCTTCGACGCGGACGACCTGAACCTCGCCGAGGATCTCGTCTCGCGGGCGGCCGTCTGCGTCGACAACGCCCGGCGCTACACCCGCGAGCGCGAGGCCGCGCTGGTCCTGCAGCGCAGTCTGCTCCCCCACCGGCTGTCCGAGCAGGACGCCGTGGAGGTGAGCGCCTGTTACCGGCCCGCCGACGAGCTGACGGGACTGGGCGGCGACTGGTACGACCTCATCCAGCTCTCCGGCGCGCGGGTCGCTCTCGTGGTCGGCGAGGTACCCGGGCACGGCATCGGCGCCGCCGCCTCGATGGGCCGGCTGCGGACCGCCGTACGGACGCTGGCGGCGCTGGATCTGCCGCCCGAGGAGGTGCTGGGTCACCTCGACGACCTGGTCGCCCGGGCGGCGCGCGAGGAGGGTGTGGGGCCGGAGACGGAGGACACCGACAGCGCCCAGGGCTCCGGATGTGTGTACGTCGTCTACGACCCGGTCGACGGGCAGTGCACGATGGCCGCCGCCGGCCATCCCGCGCCCGCCGTGATCCTTCCCGATGGCACGGTCGCCTTCGTGGACCTTCCGCAGGGGCCGTCGCTCGGCGTCGGCGGTCCCCCCTTCGAGTCGGTCGAGATGGCCCTGGCGGCGGGCAGCACGCTCGCACTGCACACCGACGGGCTGCTCGCCCACGGCCAGGAGTGGGCCGTGGACGCGGGCCGGGACCGGCTGCGCCAGGCCCTGGAGAGGCCCGCGCCCACGCTCGACCTGCGCTGCCGGGCCGTGGTCGACGCCCTGGCCCCCGACCGGCCGCACGACGACGTGGCCCTGCTCATGGCCCGCACCCGGCTGCTGGGGCCCGACCAGGTCGCGGACTGGGACGTGCCCGTCGACCCGTCCCTGGTCGCCGAGGCCCGCAAGACGGCGTCCCGGCAGCTGACGGACTGGGGCCTGGAGGAGTTCGCCTTCACCACGGAACTGGTCGTGAGCGAACTGGTCACCAACGCCATCCGGCACGCGGTCGGCCCGATCCGGCTCCGGCTGATCCGGGGGCGGTCCCTGGTCTGCGAGGTGTTCGACAGCGGCGACACCGCGCCCCATCTGCGCCACCCGCGTACCACGGACGAGGGCGGCCGGGGGCTGCTGCTGGTCTCCCAGTTCGCCCAGCGCTGGGGCACGCGGTTCGCGCCCGAAGGGAAGATCATCTGGGCCGAGCAGTCCCTCGAGGAGCCACCGGACTGACTCACGACCTGTACATACCGTGTGAAGATGGTGCGAACCCGGCGGCGAGGCGGCAGCCATGAGTGACAGATCCAGCGACACCGACTCCATCGACTACTCAGCCGTGTTCCAGGCACTGCCCGGCATGGTCGCGCTGCTCACGCCCGACCTGGTGTACGCGGACGTCAACGAGGAGTTCCTGCGCATGGCCGGGCGCAGGCGCGAGGAGCTCGTGGGCCGCTATCTCTTCGACGTCTTCCCGGACAACCCGAACGACCCCGCGGCGACCGGTATGCGCAATCTGGCCGCCTCCCTGCGCCGGGTGCTGGAGACCGGGGAGCGCGACTCCATGGCCCTTCAGCGGTACGACGTCGAGGCACCCGATCGGCCGGGGGAATGGGAGGAGCGGTACTGGAGTCCCTGCAACGCCCCCATCCTCGGCGCGGACGGCAAGGTCGAGCTGCTCGTGCACCGGGTCGAGGAGGTCACCGAGCTGATCCGGGCCCGCGGCGGCCCGAGCGCCGACCGGAACCGGGTCCTCGAGGCCGAGCTGTACACCCGCGCCCGTGAACTCCAGGAGGTCAACGAACGGTTGCGGCGGGCCCACGCCCGTGACCGCGAGGTCGCGTTGACACTCCAGGAGGCCATGCTGCCCGCCGGCCTGCAGACCTTGCACCACAGGGCCGCCGTGCGCTACCGGCCGGCGGTCGGCACGCTGAACGTTTGCGGTGACTGGTACGACCTCGTCGACCTGGTGGGCGGTCACCGCGTCGGGGTCTCGGTCGGTGACGTGGTGGGCCACGGGCTCGTGGCCGCCGGGGTGATGGGCCAGCTGCGCAGCGCCCTGAGCGCGGCCTCCCGGGTGGCCGGGGGCCCGGCCGAGGCCCTGGACGTGCTGGGCCGGTACGCCCACGTCGTGGACGGCGCCGAGTCGGCGACCGCGGTCACCACGTTCATCGACCTCGACCACGGCACCCTCACCTACAGCAGTGCCGGGCATCCACCGCCGATGCTGGTGCACCCGGACGGCCGGGTGGAGTGCCTGGACAAGGCGACCGACCCGCCGCTCGACGCCTTTCCCGACCCGATGCCCCGGGTGCAGGCCGCGACCACCTTCACCAGCGGCGCCACCCTCGCCCTGTACACCGACGGCCTGGTGGAGCGGCGCCGCGAGGACATCGACACCGGGCTCACCCGGCTCGCCGACTCCCTCGCCCGGCACCGCGAGGACGACCCCGAGACCCTCGCGGACGCGGTCCTGCTGGAGCTGCTGCCGCCCGGCGGCGCCACGGACGACACGGCGCTGGTCATCGTACGGCTGTGAACGCGACAGGATCCGTCCCGGGAATCAAGAGCGGCCCTTTGGCCGACCACCCCCGCGGTTCACGCCACAGCGCCTGGTCGGGTTGCCGTGCCCCGCCCGCCGGCACCAAGCTGGTCCGGCGTTCGGCCCTGTTCCAGCCGTCGGGCCCTGCGCCTACACTGACAGCCCCGCCTCACGCCGGTTGACCAGCCAGAACGCGGAGTTGAGCCGTCCGCCCGACCGAGGAGCGCCCCCTCTTGTTCTACTACCTGCTCAAATACGTGCTGTTGGGGCCGTTGCTGAGACTGGTCTTCCGGCCTCGAATAGAGGGTCTTGAGCACATCCCGGAGTCAGGTGCGGCCATCGTCGCCGGCAACCACCTGTCGTTCTCCGACCACTTCCTGATGCCCGCGGTGCTCAAGCGGCGCATCACCTTCCTGGCGAAGGCCGAGTACTTCACCGGCCCCGGCATCAGGGGCAGGCTGACCGCCTTCTTCTTCCGCAGCGCCGGGCAGATCCCGGTCGACCGCTCCGGCAAGGAAGCAGGCCAGGCCGCCATCCGCGAGGGTCTCGGCGTACTGCGCAAGGACGAACTGCTCGGCATCTACCCGGAGGGCACCCGATCGCACGACGGCCGCCTCTACAAGGGCAAGGTCGGCGTCGCGGTGATGGCGCTCAAGGCCCAGGTACCGGTCATCCCCTGCGCGATGATCGGCACCTTCGAGGCACAGCCGCCCGGCAAGGTCATCCCCAACGTCCACCCGGTGGTGATCCGCTTCGGCAAGCCCCTCGACTTCTCCCGCTACGCCGGGATGGAGAACGAGAAGGCGATCCTGCGGGCCATCACCGACGAGATCATGTACGCCATCCTGAAGCTGTCCGACCAGGAGTACGTCGACCAGTACGCGGCCGTGGTGAAGGCGGAGGAGACGGCCGCGCGCCGGGAGAAGGAGCGCAAGTTCCCCCGGATTCCGCTGAGCTGAGGTCTGCCGTCGGCAGAGCCCCCTGGAAGAACCGGAGTTGACCGCCGTACGGTCGCCGCATGACACGACGTGCAGTGGTGATCGGAGCGACGGGACAGATCGGGCGGGCGGCCGTGGGCGCGCTGGCCCGGGACGGCTGGGAGGTGACGGCCGTCTCCCGGGGCGGCGGACGGGACGAGAGCTGGCCCGCGCAGGTGCGTACCGCGCGGGCCGACCGGGCGGACGACTCGGCGCTGGCCGCAGCGGTCGGCGACGGCTGCGAGGTCCTGGTGGACATGGTCGCCTACGGACCCGCACACGCACGGCAGTTGGTGTCGCTGGCAGACCGGGTGGGCTCGGCCGTGGTGATCTCCAGCGTGTCGGTGTACGAGGACGACAAGGGCCGCAGCTTCGACACCCAGGGCGAGCCGGAGGGCTTCCCCGAGTTCCCGGTGCGGGCGACGGAGGACCAGCGGACGATCGCGCCCGGCGAGGCCTCGTACAGCACCCGCAAGGCCGGCCTGGAGCGTGAACTCCTCGCCGCGGGCGACCGGTTGCCCACGACTCTGCTGCGCGCCGGGGCGATCCACGGACCGCACTGCCGGACCCCGCGTGAGTTGTACTTCGTCAAGCGCAACCTGGACGGCCGGCCTCGGCGCCTCCTGCCGTACGGCGGAATGAGCCGATTCCACCCGGCGAACGTCCACAACATCGCCGAACTCGTCCGGCTGGCCGCCGCGAAGCCCGGCCGCAGGGCCCTGAACGCCGTGGACCCGGACGCCCCGACGGTGGCGGAGATCGCCGCCGCGATCGACTCTGTGATGGGCGTCGAGACGGAGAGCGTGCTGATCGACGGTCCTCCGCCCTCGCCGACGGTGGGGGACACGCCGTGGTCGGTGCCGGCGCCGGTCGTCTTCGACATGTCCGCCGCCGAACGGGAGTTGGGGTACCGCCCGGTGGTGGCGCGGTACGCGGACCGGCTGCCGGAGACCGTCGCCTGGATCGAGCGGCAACTTGCCGGACGGGACTGGCGGGAGGCGTACCCGAAGATGTTCCAGACCTACGGCGACCTCTTCGACTACGCGGCGGAGGACGCGTATCTCGACTCGCTCGGCGCGTGAGGATCGGCCTATGAGAAAAGGCGGCCGGTGGCTCCGGCCGCCTTTTCCCGTGGTGCGTGCTACGGCTTGGGCGTGGCGTGCGGGGTGCACGTCACGTCGGCCTTGTCCAGCTTGCCGGTGAGCAGGTAGGCGTCCACCCGCGAGTTGATGCACGGGTTGACCAGACCGGTCACGCCGTGGGAGCCCGCGTCCTTCTCGGTGATCAGGCGGGAGCCCTTGAAGCGCTTGTGCAGTTCGACGCCGCCCTCGTACGGGGTGGCCGCGTCACGCTCGGACTGCACGATCAGCACGCCCGGCAGGCCCTTGCCGGTCTTGACGTCGACCGGGGTCTGCTGCTTGACCGGCCAGGTGGCGCAGGGCAGGTTCAGCCAGGCGTTGGCCCACGTCATGAACGGGTACTTCTTGTTGAGCGCGGTGTTGTCCTTGTCCCACTTCGTCCAGCTGGTGGGCCACTTGGCGTCGGTGCACTCGACGGCCGTGTAGACGGCGTTGCCGTTCTCCGAGGAGATGTTGCCCGCGGTGTCCGACAGGTCCGGGGCGGCGGCGTCGACGAGCGCCTGGGTGTCACCGGCGACGTACTTGCTGAACACCGTCGCGACCGGCACCCATGAGGAGTCGTAGTACGGGGCGCTCTGGAAGAAGCCGATCAGTTCGGCCGGGCCGACGACCCCGCCGATGGGGTTCTTCTTGGCGGTGGCGCGCAGTTCGAGCCACTTCGCCTGGACCGCGGCACGGGTGGTGCCGAGGTGGAAGGCGGCGTCGTTGGCGGCGACCCAGTCTTCCCAGTCCTTCCAGCGGCCCTCGAAGGCGATGTCCTGGTCGAGATTGGCCTCGTACCAGATCTTCTCCCGGGACGGATTGACGACGCTGTCGACGACCATGCGGCGGACATGGCCGGGGAACATCGTGCCGTAGACGGCGCCGATGTAGGTGCCGTAGGAGACGCCCAGGAAGTTGAGCTTCTTCTCACCGAGCGCGGCGCGGATGACGTCCAGGTCGCGCACGGTGTTGGGCGTGGTCATCTGCGAGAGCATCGCCTTGCCGGTGCGCTCGGCGCAGCCCTCGGCGTACTCACGGGCCAGCTTGCGCTGGGCGCGCTTGTCGGCCTCGGAGTCCGGCACCGGGTCCATCTTGGGCGCCTTCACGAACTCCTGCGGGTCCATGCAGGAGATGGGCGCGGAGTGGCCGACACCGCGTGGGTCGAAGCCCACGAAGTCGTACGCCTTGGCCGCGTTGGCCCAGATCGGGTTCTTGTTCGTGACGCGGAGCGGGAAGCGCATGCCCGAGCCACCGGGTCCGCCCGGGTTGTAGACGAGGGCGCCCTGACGCTCCGCCTTGGTGCCGGTATTGCCGATGTGGTCGACGGCGAGCTTGATCTGCTTGCCGTTCGGCTTGGTGTAGTCCAGCGGCACGCTGACCCAGCCGCACTGGACCGGCTTCGCGATCCCCCAGTCGGCGGGGCAGTCGGCCCAGTCGATACCGGCCTTCGCGGCACGGGCGGCGGCGATCGCGGCACCGACGGACGCACGGTCCTGTCCGTGCCGGCTCGCACCCGCCTGCGTGTTGGCGCCGGACGCGGGTGCCGCGACGGCACCGGATATGAGTGTGGCCGTGATGAGTACTCCGGCCGAACCGAGTGCGGTCGTCCGCCACTTCGGTCTCGTCTCCCTCAAGAGGGACCCCTCCCCGTACGTCGTTTCGATTCGTACGGGGATCCTCCTGGCTATGGAGACTCTGTGAACAGGGGATGCGCCTCTTCTTTGCCAATCCGATAAACGGAAGGGGTCGTTCGCTGGGCGGACTAGGCGCTGAGAGCCGCCAGTGCCTCGTCCAGCACCCGGCGCAGCAACAGGGCGTCCGGGGCCACGGCGGTGACGAGCGCGGCGGGCCCTGCCAACGGTACGACGGCGGCGCCTTCACCGAGCACCCGTGCCGTCACCGGCTGGTCGGCGAACTCGGGCCGTACGACGAGAAGTTGACCGACGGCTCGATGTCCCGCGAGTACGGCCGGCCCGTCCCAGCCGCCCGGCGCGCCGGGACCGCAGGCCAGCTCCTGATCGAGCACGGTGCGTCCCGCGACGCGCAGCACGAGCCGGCTGCTGAGCCTCCCGGGCTCCTCCCCCGCCCGCCCGAGGACCTGCTCCTCGCGCAGCACGAGCCGACTCGTCGCCCCGAGGTCGATCCGCGTGGTGACAGACAGATCGCTGCCACCGGCGGAGATCAACTGCTCGGGCAGCCAGTGGAGTTCGCCCCCTTCGGCGACGGTGAGCCGGACGTCGTAGCGGGCCTCGCCCTTGGTCTGTCCCGGCAGGGCGATGGTGGCCGCGGCCGATCCGAGGCGCAGTCGAGCGCCTTCCCGGATGTCGGCCTCCACGGTGAAGTGGTCGCCGCCCAGGGGCCCGCTCATCGCGCCGACGAGCACGACCCGCGTCTCGGTCCCGCTCCCCCGGGTCCGCCGCAGTGCCAGCGGCCCGTCGCTCTCCAGCACGGGCAGGGCCGTACCGCCGCGTCCGTCGTCCCGCGCGACGATCCGCGCGGTGGCTCGTACCCCCGCCCCGAACGCGGTCATGCCGTCCACGCGGCGAGCTGCGCCCGGACCCAGTCGGCGACGTCCGTGACCCCGGCCTCGCCGCGCAGCGACTGGAGGACGACCGGCAGTTCGGCCCGCTGGGCCTTGGCGTCGGCGGCCATCCGTGCGAGGTCGGAGCCGACGTACGGGGCCAGGTCGGTCTTGTTGACGATGAGCAGGTCGGCGGTGGTGACGCCTGGGCCGCCCTTCCTCGGGATGTCGTCTCCGCCCGCCACATCGATGACGAAGATCTGCGCGTCGACGAGCCCCTTGGAGAAGGTGGCGGTGAGGTTGTCGCCGCCGCTCTCCACGAGGATGAGGTCCAGGGGGCCGACCTCGTCCTCCAGGTCCTCTACGGCTTCGAGGTTGGCGGAGATGTCGTCCCGGATCGCGGTGTGCGGACAGGCGCCGGTCTCCACCGCGGTGATCCGCTCGGGGGGCAGCACGGCTTCCCTGAGCAGGAACTCGGCGTCCTCACGGGTGTAGATGTCGTTGGTGACGACGGCGAGGGACAGTTCGTCGCGCAGGGCCCGGCAGAGGGCGGCGACGGTGGCGGTCTTGCCGGAGCCGACGGGGCCGCCGAGGCCGATACGGAGGGCTCTGCGGGTGCCGTCGGGTCGGTGGGCGTCCGCGCTGAGAGCGGCGGGGGTGTCGTGATGGTGGTCGAGATGCATGTACGGCTCCTGGGGGGGGTCATGGTCGGGTGCGGGTCCGTGGGGCTGGTCGCGCAGTTCCCCGCGCCCCTAAGCAGGCTGCTGTGGCCCTCTTATGATGCGAACAGGCGTACTGCCCATGCCGCGTGCGCCTCTGCTCCGATTTCCAGCAGCGGCGCCGACGCCGACGGCAATGCCTCGACCCCCTCGTCGGCAACCCTCCGCGCTGCCTCCAGCGCCCGATCCGCGACCCGGTCCAGCTCTGGCGCCAACCGGGCGAGTACGGCCGTGGCGTCAAAAGGATCGAGGCTCAGCAGCCGGACCGTCGCACTCGAAGGCCCGCTCACGCTCTCGTACACCGCGCAGTACGCCGCGTCCACGGCCTCGAGGCCCGCCGCGCGGGCCGCCAGCCCCAGGACCACCGGCTGGTGTGCTCCCTTGGGGAACTCCCTTGCCAGGGCGTCGAGTTCGGCCGACGGCCAGGTCGCACGGGCCGCCCGCATCAGCTGGCGGCCCAGCTTGCGTGCGGCCGTCCGCAGTGCGGGGGACGGGGTGCGGGCGTCCGCGGCCTCGTCCAACAGCCGCGGGGCGACGCCGAGCACGGCCGCCGCGGCCAGCGCAGCCGACACCAGGCCCGTCGTGTGCAGCCGCCCCCGGCAGAAGGACTCCAGGGTCTCCGCCCCGGTGACCCGCCCCGCCTTGACGGCCGCCTCGGCCCCGCCGGAGTGCGCGTGCCCTCCGGCGGGGAACCGGCCGTCGGCCAGGACCAGAAGTGCAGCCCTGGACATCAGAAGAGGAAGTAACGCTGGGCCATGGGCAGTTCGGCTGCCGGCGTGGCCTCCACCAGCTCCCCGTCGATGTGTACGGCGAAGCTGTCGGGGTCGACCCGTACGTCGGGCCGCGCGACGTTCTCCCGCATGTCGGCCTTGGTGACCCCGCGCGTCGACTCGATCGCCACGAACCGCTTCCCGAGCTGGAGCCGCTCCGGCAGCCCGTCCTCGATGGCGAGGGGCGCCACGAAGTTGAAGGAGTTGGACGCGGGCGCCCGTCCGATCGCCCCGTACATCGGCCGGGGAAGGATCGGCTGCGGGGTCGGAATCGAAGCGTTCGCGTCGCCCATCTGCGCGTAGGCGATCTGCCCGCCCTTGATCACCAGATGCGGCTTGACGCC
This sequence comes from Streptomyces sp. SAI-127, assembly GCF_029894425.1. Classification (NCBI taxonomy): domain Bacteria; kingdom Bacillati; phylum Actinomycetota; class Actinomycetes; order Kitasatosporales; family Streptomycetaceae; genus Streptomyces; species Streptomyces sp. SAI-127. The sequence goes on along the minus strand of NZ_JARXYJ010000001.1, from coordinate 8,787,249 downwards.
GAAGAACGCGGGCTCCCACAGCACCAGGTCGGCCAGCTTGCCCGTCTCCACCGAGCCCACCTCGTGGGCGAGCCCCTGAGCGACGGCGGGGTTGATCGTGTACTTGGCGACATAGCGCCGTACACGATGGTTGTCGGCGCGCCCGTCCCCCGGCAGCGCACCCCGGCGCCGCTTCATGACGTGCGCGGTCTGCCAGGTCCGCATGATGACCTCGCCCACGCGCCCCATGGCCTGGGCGTCGGAGGAGATGATCGAGATGGCGCCCAGGTCGTGCAGGATGTCCTCGGCGCCGATGGTCGTGGGCCGGATGCGGGACTCGGCGAAGGCGAGGTCCTCGGGCACCGCCGCGTTGAGGTGGTGGCAGACCATCAGCATGTCGAGGTGTTCCTCGGCGGTGTTGACGGTGAACGGGCGGGTCGGGTTGGTCGAACTGGGCAGCACGTGCGGCTGGGAGACCACGGTCATGATGTCCGGAGCGTGCCCGCCGCCCGCGCCCTCGGTGTGGTAGGCGTGGATGCCCCGCCCGGCGATCGCGGCGAGTGTGTCGCCCACGAAACCGGCCTCGTTGAGAGTGTCCGTGTGGATGGCGACCTGGATGCCGGTCCGCTCGGCGACGGTCAGCGAGGCGTCGATGACGGCGGGGGTCGATCCCCAGTCCTCGTGCAGCTTCAGGCCGAGGGCGCCCCCGCGGATCTGCGACAGCATCGCCTCGTGCGAGACGGTGTTGCCCTTGCCGAGGAAGCCGATGTTGAGCGGGTACTGCTCCATCGCCTCCAGCATCCGGGCGAGGTGCCAGGGGCCGGGGGTGACGGTGGTGGCCTTGGAGCCCTCGGCGGGGCCGGTGCCGCCGCCGACCAGGGTGGTCACCCCGGACGCCAGCGCCTCGTCGGCGATCTGCGGGCAGATGAAGTGGACGTGCGCGTCGACTGCGCCGGCGGTCAGGATCCGGCCGTTGCCCGCGATGATCTCGGTCTCCGGGCCGATCACCAGGTCCGGGTGGACCCCGTCCATGGTGTCGGGGTTGCCCGCCTTGCCGATGCCGGTGATCCGGCCGTCGCGGATGCCGACGTCGGCCTTCACCACGCCCCAGTGGTCGATGATGACCGCGCCGGTGACGACGGTGTCCGGGGTGCCCTCGGCGCGCGTGGCACGCGACTGGCCCATCGACTCGCGGATGACCTTGCCGCCGCCGAACACGGCCTCGTCACCGGCGAGTCCGGGACCGCCGGAACGATCCTCCTCGACCTCGACCAGCAGATCGGTGTCGGCGAGCCGGATGCGGTCGCCGGTGGTCGGGCCGAACAGGTCGGCGTAGGCGGCACGAGAGATCTCAGGCATCGAGGGCACCTCCGGTCTCCCCGCGCAGCCCCGGCACCACGCGGGCGCCGGTGAGCGGGACGAGTTCCACCTCGACCGGGATGCCGGGCTCGAAGCGCACGGCGGTGCCGGCGGCGACGTTCAGCCGCCTGCCGTGCGCTGCCGCGCGGTCGAACTCCAGGCCCGGGTTGGTCTCGGCGAAGTGGTAGTGGGAGCCGACCTGGACGGGACGGTCGGCGGCGTTGAGGACGGTCAGCCGGGTGACCTCGCGGCCCTCGTTGTAGGCGATCGGCCCGTCGGCGAAGAGGATCTCTCCGGGAATCATGGGGCCCCTCAGACGATCGGGTCGTGGACGGTGACGAGCTTGGTGCCGTCCGGGAAGGTCGCCTCGACCTGGACGTCATGGATCATCTCGGGAATGCCCTCCATGACGTCGTCCCGGGTGAGCAGCTTGCGCCCGGAGGCCATGAGCTCGGCGACGGTACGGCCGTCACGCGCGCCTTCGAGGATGTGCGACGTGATGAGGGCGACCGCCTCGGGGTGGTTGAGCCTGAGCCCGCGGGCCCGGCGCTTCTCGGCCACGTCGGCCGCCACATGGATGAGCAGCCTCTCTTGTTCGTGCGGGGTCAGTTGCACGTCCCACCTCACAGTCCTCGCTCCGGACCGTGCGGGGTCCGGCTGCCGCAGCCCCGGGGCAAAGTCCCTGGTGGCGTGGATCCGCAGGCTAGTTGGATCCGGTTTCAGGCACGTTAACCAAGCTGTGATCCCGCATGCTCATCAACGCCCGTAGACCGTCCCCCAGGGCCTCGGCGGGCGTCGGTCCGAACAGGGCCTGCTGTGCGAGGAAGCCCATCGCGGCCGCCATCATCGTGCGGGCCACGTCCTCCGGGGGCACGTCCGACCGCATGATTCCGGCCTCCTGGTACGCCCCGACGATCCGCGTCCAGGTCTCGCGCACGGCGCCGTAGCCCTCGCGCAGGAGGGCCGCGAGCTCGTCGTTGCGGAGGGTCTCGGTCCACACCTGGACGACCAGCCGCGGGAACGCCGGACGCCCGTCCACGGTCAGGGACTCCTTGGTGGCGAGGACGCGGCTGAGCACGGACGCCACGAGGAGGTCCGGAGGCGGGGGCGGGCTGCTGCGCGTCGCCTCCTCGAAACCCTCGTGGACCTGGCCGAGCACCTCCCCGACGATCGCGGCGATGAGCTCCTCCTTGCCGCTGAAGTAGCGGTAGACGGCCCCGGCCGAGAGGTCGGCCTCCTTCAGGACGTCCTGCATGGACGTGGCGTGGAAGCCGTTGCGGGCGAAGCAGACCGCGGCGCCGTCGAGGATCTGCCGACGCCGGGCGTCGAGGTGTGCCTGGGATACGCGAGCCATGGTCCACAAACTAAAACGAACATTCCTTCTTGACAAGGCGCGGCGACGGCGGGACGGTGTGAACCGAAGCCAAAACGAACGATCCTTCTTTTTAACGGGACCACCAGACCCCGGAGAGGACCCTCATGTCCACCCGTCGCACGATCGCGGTCGTCGTCCTCGTGCCGCTGCTCGCCGCCCTGGCGCTGTGGGCCTTCGCCTGGCCCGCCGCCCGCACCGCCCCTCGCGACCTGCCGCTCGGCGTGGCCGGGCCTGCCTCCGCGACCGCACAGATGGAGAAACAGCTGCGGCGGCACGAGGGCGCCTTCGAGATCCATCGCTATGCCGACGAGGCGGCCGCGCGGGCGGCGATCGGGGACCGGACCGTATACGGCGCGGTCGTCGTGACCGCGCAGGGCCCGGAGCTGCTCACGGCATCGGCCGCGAGCCCGGTCGTGGCCCAGCTCCTCCAGCAGGCCGTGGGCCGGCAGGCGGCCGCGAGCGGCACGGAGGTGAGGACGGTGGACGTCGTCCCCGCCCCGGCGTCCGACCCGCGCGGGGCAGCCCTGAGCAGCTCCGTGCTGCCGCTGGCCCTCGCCGGGATCATCGCGGGCGCCATGGTGACGTTTCTCGGGCTGCGCGGATTCCGCGCGGTGACCGCGCTGGTCGTCAGCGCCGCACTGGTGGGCGTCCTCTCGGCCGCACTGGCCCACAGCTGGCTCGGCGTCCTGACCGGGAACTGGTGGGCGGAGGCCGGGACGTTCGCACTGTCGAGCCTGGCGGTGAGCGCGGCCGTGGCGGGACTCGCCGCCCTCGTCGGCCCCGCGGGGATCGGCGTGGTCGCGTTCCTGGTGATGTTCCTCGGCAACCCGTTCTCGGGTGCCGCCACGGCCCCGCAGTTGCTGCCCGACCCCGTCGGCACGATCGGCCAGTGGCTGCCGCCGGGCGCGAGCGCGAGCCTGCTGCGCTCGGTGTCGTTCTTCGACGGGGCGACGGCGCCCGGGCCCGTCCTGACCCTGACCTGGTGGGCCGCGCTGGGCCTGGGTGCCGTGATCCTCGGGAACGCGCTGAAGGTGCGGGCCAAGGGCTCCACGCGTGCCGCCACCGAGCGTGAACTCACCTCCGTCGGCTGACCGAACCCGCTCTTCCAGGCCCCCGGCCCCGACGGCCGGGGGCGCCCGCGTCGCTACGAGGCGCCGGTCCCCCGGTGATGCGCCGCGATGCCGAACCGCTGCTGTTCGCGGGGAGCGGACGCGACCTCCCGCACGGTCGAGACCGCGCTCACCACCTGCTCCTCGACGGGCTTCTGGAGCTCCTCCAGCTGTTCCAGGTCGGCCGCGGAGACCAGGGCGACCAGCGGCTTTCCATGCCGTGTGACGACGACGCGCTCACCGCCGTACACCACCCGGTTGATCAGGTCGGCGAGTTCAGCCCTGGCTTGCGTCACCGGAATCTCGTAGGCCATACCCCCATCATAACGTCACGTACGTCCTGTACATTTTTTACAGACAGCTTGCCGCGAGGAGGGGTACGCCATGGCCCGACCCACCGCCCGTTACGTCCTGCCCGAGTTCCACGAGCGCACGAGCTCCGGGCACAAGACGATGGATCCGTACTCGAAGCTGCTGGAGGAGCGGATCGTCTTCCTCGGGACCCAGATCGACGACATCTCGGCGAACGATCTGATGGCGCAGTTCATGTACCTCGAGTACCAGGACCCGGACCGGGACATCTCGCTGTACATCAACTCCCCCGGCGGCTCGTTCAGCGCGATGTCGGCGATCTACGACACGATGCAGTACGTCAGCTGTGACGTGGAGACGACGTGCCTCGGGCAGGCCGGCTCCTCCGCGGCCGTGCTGCTGGCCGCCGGCACCCCGGGCAAGCGCTCCGTGCTGCCGGGCGCGCGCGTGGTGATCCACCAGCCGGCGCTGAGCGAGCCGGTCCAGGGACAGGCAAGCGATCTGGCCATCCAGGCCGACGAACTGGTCCGGGTGCGGGCCCGCCTGGAGGAGATGCTCGTCCGGCACACCGGGCGCAGCCCCGAGCAGGTGAGCGTGGACATCGAGCGGGACAAGATCCTGGACGCGCAGGGCGCCCTGGACTACGGACTCGCGGACGCGATCGTCCCGAGCCGCAAGTCCTCGCGCCCCACGCCGGACGCGAGGTGAGCCGTAGATGGTGCCGGACCTTCCACCGCTGCCCGCGCTCACACGCGCCGAGGGCGAGCTGATCGACCGTTATCTCGACGTGGTCGACCTGCTGGGCCGGATCAACCCGGCCCGGCGCGAGGACACCTATGGCGGACTGCGCGCGGCGCAGGCGCTGGTGAGCAGGGCGGCCGAGCTGCGCGACGCGCTCGTGCTGATGCACGGCCGGGGCGAGCGCGAACTGCACGCCGCGACGCTGGCACGCGCGCTTCGGGTTCTGGACGGCGAGCGGCGCACGTCCCGGGTCACCGTGCCGCCGGAACCCGGCAATTGACGCACCGACAGCCTTTCCGGGCGTCCCGCGGTCTGACGGGGCGTCCGGAGGGCCTTTGAAACGGACCAAACGACGTACCACCATTTGCAGGAGGCGCGGCTCCTTTTTCGCGACCCCTCAAGTTGCGCAACGCGCGTAGTACGGGAGCGGAATGAGGAGTTTCTGTGCTGGTCCGGGGGGCCCCGGGGCCCTCGACACCCCTTCGTTCGAAGAGGTGTCCACCCGAACGGGTGAGTGGTGAGTAACAACACAAACCCCCGGTTCCGTTGGGTTTTTGGGACATCCGTGCGCCAAGATCCCTGTCTGACGACAAGCCCCCGCCACAGCGGCGGGGCGGTCCGGGCGGACGCCGAGTCCTGCCGCCGCCCGGATGACCGGTCGACAGAAGTGGATCGGCAGGAGTGGAGGACCCAGGCACGACGGGTCGCCGGGACGGTCACGCCATGACCGGGCCGAGCAGCCCTTGGGGTGAAGCCGCGTCAGCGGCCGGGCAACTTCGCCAGCCCGAATCCGACAGGTCATCCTTCACAGGCGGCTGACGAAGGGTTGCGCATGACTGCGCTCAATCGTGTCCCGTCGCTGATGGTCCGGGCCGGTACGGCCTCGGCCTTCGCCATCGCCGCCGTGGGCGGCTCCGTCGTGGTCCCGGGTGTCGCAGCCGACGCCGCCGCCGCGACGCCGGCGACGAAGGCACTCAAGGTCGCGGCCTCCAAGAAGGGCTCGCCGTACAAGTACGGCGCCACGGGACCCCGCCGCTTCGACTGCTCAGGGCTCACGCTGTACTCGTTCAAGAAGGCGGGCAAGAAGCTCCCTCGTACGGCGGCTCAGCAGTACAACAAGACCCGCCACATCGGCGCGGGCAGCCGCAAGGCCGGCGACCTGGTGTTCTTCCACTCGGGTTCGAACGTCTACCACGTCGGCATCTACGCCGGGAAGGGAAAGATCTGGCACGCCCCGAAGACCGGGGACGTGGTGAGGCTGCAGAAGATCTGGACCAAGAGCGTCTGGTACGGCCGGGTCAAGTGACGCCCCCGAGGGGGTGGCGGCGACCTGACCTCCCGCCGCCCCCTCGGGTCTCCCGGCACGCGTGACACGGGCTCAGGTGGTTACCCGTGGCGTCATGGCCGACCACCGCCCGTGCACCGCCCGCAACGAGACCCCGCTGGAGCGCGCCGACCGCAACTTCGGCGAGCTGCTCCAGGAACTGCGCGTCACCCAGACCGGGGTGCAGATCCTCTTCGCCTTCCTGCTGACCCTGGCCTTCACCCAGCGCTTCCCGTCCCTCGACACCTTCCAGCGCGCCACGTACGTCACCACACTGCTCCTCGCGGTACTCGCGGCGGCCCTGTTCACCGCGCCCGCCGCCCTGCACCGCTCGCTCTTCCAACGCGGTGCCAAGGCCCGCATCGTGCAGGTCTCCTCCCGGCTCGCCACGGTCGGCATGGGGGTTCTGGTGCTCGCGTTCACCGGGTCGGTGCTGCTCGTGGTGGACGTGACGACGGGCCGGGCCGGCGGAGTGGCCGCGGGCGCGGCGACCCTGCTGGTGTGCCTGGGCCTGTGGGGGCTGCTCCCCCGGCTGGTCCGGCGGGCGGGACTCGCCGAAGAACGCAGGACAGCACAGCCGCACCCGGCGCCTCCGTCGGCGAAGCGCGAGGTGGTCAGGCCGCGAGCAGCGGCTCGGCCAGGAGCATCACCCCGAGAACCGTCAGCGCGCCTGCGGTGACCCCGGCGACGGCCCGGGCCGCCCGCGGCCTGCGCAGCCACCTCCCCAGCCGGTCCACGAGCACGGCCACCCCCGGGAACCACACCAGCGCGAGAACGACCACGATCAGCGCGAGCAGCAGCGTCCTGGGCAGCGCCCGGAACAGCGCGGGCACGGCCGTGAGCACCGCGGCAACCCCGGCGAGGGCTACGATCCGTCCCTTTATGCGGGCCGGCCTGCCGCGAGAGAGCCGTCAGCAGGTATGTCGAATCACCTGGGTCTCCCTCAAGCACCCCTTTGGGCAGGCCTCGGTCCGGCTCGCCGCCCTGGATGCCGTCGCGGAGAAACGGGCTCGATCACCCGGGCCGCCGAGCGCCTCGGCTACAGAATGCGCCCACCCTCTCCCGACGGCCGACCAAGCTTCTCGTACGTCGCCACCGCGGCGCGCGGCTCACCGGTGCGGGTGAGTTGCTGGTGGCGCGGGCCCGCCGGGTGCTGGACGAGCTGGACCGGGCCCGGCATGAACTCGCCCGGCTGACCGGCCTGTCCGGTGGCACGCTGAGGCTGGGCACCTTCCAGACGGCGGGCATTCAGCTGCTGCCGCCGGTGCTGAGCACGTTCCGCCGGGCGTACCCGGACGTGGAGCTGTCGGTCGCCTTCCACGAACCCACGGCCGGGATCACCGCGGTGGCGGCCGGCGAGATCGACCTGGCGCTGACGCACGCCTACGAACCGGGCGAGCCCCCCTCCCTGCCGGCCACCCTGAGCGCGGAGCCTCTGATGACCGAGGAGCTGGTCCTCGTCACGGCCTCCGGGCATGCCCTCGCGGGCGGCTCGACGCGGCTGCCGCTGGCGGAACTCGCCGGTGAGCCGCTGATCAGCATGGCGCCGGATCATCCGGCCCGGCGGGAGGTGGAGGCGGTGCTGGCCCGGTCCGAGGCCACGCCGTCGGTGCTGGTGGCGACCCCGGGATACGCCCTGGTGTGCGCGCTGGCCAGCGCGGGGCTCGGGGTCGGGGTGGTGCCGGAGATGGTGGCTCTGACGGCGGCCACTCCGGTGGGAACGCGACTGCTGGCGGCCGGCGCGTCGCCGTACGATCTCGGTCGTCCACCGGACCGGTGAGGCGGCACCTGCGTCGGACGCCTTCCGGGCGCTGCTGCGGGGGGGTCGGCCGCGCGCGGCCGGTGTGAGCTCTGCTACGGCTCCTGCTGCCCCGCCGCCGTGACCGGCTGCACCGGTACCGTCCACGGGAGTTCGATGGAGACGGTCTTGCCGCCTTCCCTGGTGGGCCTGACTCTCAGCTTGCCGCCGCACTCGGCGGCGAGCCAGCGGATGATCACCATCCCCCGTCCGTTGTCCTGCTGGACCGCGGCCGGGAGGCGCTTGGGGAAGCGGGGGTGGCTGTCGGTCACCCCGATGCGCAGGTGTTCGTCACGGTCCAGCTCGATGTCCACCGTGAAGGTGGGTGACTGCCCGAAGGTGTGCTGTACGGCGTTGGTGGTGAGTTCGGAGACGATGAGCCGGACGGTCTCGGCGGCGTCCGTGGTGGACGGCAGCCCCCACTCCGCCAGTGTGCTCAGGACATAGGTGCGGGCCGCGGAGACCGAAGCGGGTTCGCTCGGCAGGGTGACGGATGCTTCCAGGTGGTCTGCCATGGCGACGTCGTCCCTTTCCCACGGGACCGAAGCCCGACACGGTGCGGAGGGTTCGAGTACGGTCCCGGACTGGTGGTTCTTCGTCAGAGTGCCATTACGGAGGCTGTGACGAGTGCCGATCCACCAAGATGTGCATATATCTGTCGCTCAAAGCGGTGAACTCTGCGACGCGAGACCGTATTTGGGCGGCTCGTAAGGAGTAAGGAGTAGCCCATGCAGCACGGTCCCGCGGTGCGCCGCCGGAAACTGGGCGCCGAACTGCGCGCGCTGCGCACGAGTGCGGGGCTCACCAGCGGTGAGGCGGCCCGGCTCGTGGGCTGGCACCAGTCGAAGGTGAGCCGCATCGAGACCGGTGCCAGCGGGGTGAAACCGGCCGATGTGCGGTTACTCCTCGACGCCTACCGCGTGGGGGACGCGAATCTGCGGGAGCTGCTGCTGGTATTGGCGGGCTCCGACGAGAGCGGTGGCCGGCATCACTGGTGGCACGCGTACCGTGGTGTCCTGCCGCCGACGTACCGGGACTTCATCAGTCTGGAGTCCCAGGCGAGCGCGATGCGCACACTGGAGACCTCGGTCGTGCCCGGGCTGCTGCAGACGCCCGAGTACGCCCGAGCGGTGACCCGGGCCGCGGTGGACGGCCTCGACGACGAACGTCTCGACGCGCTGGTCGAGGTCCGGCTGGCCCGGCAGGACATCCTCCGTGCGCAGCCGCCACTGGAGTTGAGCGCCGTGCTCGACGAGGCGGTGCTGCGGCGGGAGGTCGGCGGTCCCGAGGTGATGGCCCGTCAACTGATGAGGCTCGTGGAGGCGGCGCGGCTGCCTCAAGTGCGGCTGCAGGTGCTGCCGTTCACGGCCGGGGCGCATGTGGGGATCACCGGGCCTTTCGTAATCTTCTCATTTGCGCGCACTTCTGATCTGGATGTGGTTGTTCTCGACCACTTGACGAGTAGCCTCTATCTCGAGCGGAAAGAAGACCTCCAGGCCTACACCGAGGCCTTCAACACCCTTCAGGTCCGCGCCCTTTCGCCCGAGGACTCGTTGGATTACCTCGCCGGGATGGGTGCCGGCGCGTAAGGAGGCACCATGTCTGCACTGCCTCGGAACGTCATCTCCAGTACCGAACTGCCCGAGGTGCGCTGGCTGCGCAGCAGTTACAGCACCGGAGCGAACAACTGCGTCGAGACGGCGAGGCCGTGGGCCGGGCCATGTGCCGGGCTGCTCGCCGTGCGCGACTCCAAGAATCCGGACGGACCCGCGCTGCTCTTCTCCCCCGAGAGCTGGGCGGGCTTCACAGCCGCGTTCTGACCGTCAGTCCATCAGGAGCACGGCCGTGTCACGCCGACTCATGGTCGTGTTTCGCCGATCACACGCACAGCGCGTTCGATCTGCTCCTCGGAGAGGTCCGCGCGGGCGGTCAGCCTGAGCCGTGAGATGCCGTCGGGCACGGAAGGGGGCCGGAAACAGCCCACGAAGAGCCCGGCGGCACGGCAGTCGGCCGCCCACTGAACGGCCTCCTCCGGGGAGGGCGCGCGCACCGAGACCACCGCGGCGTCCGGACGTACCGCTTCCAGACCCGCGGCGGTCAGGCGTGCGTGCAGTCCGGTCGCCACTTCGCGCGCGCGTGCGGCCCGCTCGGGCTCACGGCCGAGCAGCCGCAGGGCCGCGAGGGCGGCTCCCGCCGACGCGGGGGCCAGACCGGTGTCGAAGATGAACGTCCGCGCCGCGTTGACCAGGTGCTCGACGACCCGTGCGGGGCCCAGGACAGCACCGCCCTGGCTGCCGAGCGACTTGGACAGCGTGACCGTGACGACCACGTCGTCGGCGCCCGCGAGTCCCGCGGCGTGCGGGGCCCCGCGGCCGCCGGCGCCGAGCACACCCAGGCCATGGGCGTCGTCGACGACCAGGCCCGCTCCGTGCTCCCGGCACGCCCCGGCGAGTCCGGCCAGGGGCGCCGCGTCGCCGTCGACCGAGAAGACCGTGTCGGACACGGCGACGGCGGGCCCGTCGTGCGTACCGAGCGCCTTGCGCACCGCGTCCGGGTCGGCGTGCGCGACGACCTGGGTCGTACCGCGGGCCAGCCGGCAGCCGTCGATGAGTGAGGCGTGGTTGCCCGCGTCGGAGACGATCAGCGAGCCGTGCGGCGCGAGCGCGGTGACGGCGGCCAGGTTCGCCGCGTATCCGGAGGAGAAGACGAGCGCCGCCTCGAAGCCGCAGAAGTCGGCCAGCTCGCGTTCGAGTTCGCCGTGCAGCTCGGTGGTGCCGGTGACGAGCCGGGACCCGGTCGCACCGCCGCCCCAGGTCCGCGCGGCCGCCGCGGCGCCTTCCACGACCTCGGGATGGCGGGCCAGGCCCAGGTAGTCGTTGCTCGCGAGGTCGAGCAGCGGCGAGTCGGCCGGACGCGGCCGCAGGGTCCGTACGAGTCCGGCCCGCCGGCGCGCCGCCGCCTGCTCGTCGATCCAGCCGAACGCCATGGGTCCTCCGGTGCTTTTGTAGACAACGGACAGACCCTAGCGGCAGCAAACGCTACCCACGGTGTGGCAATACCCACACGTCACAACGGGTGTGTTGTGCGATCCCTACCTTGGCCCGAGGCGGGTCCGTAGGACAGGATCGGCTCCCATGGACCTGTTGAACACGCTGGTGGACAAGGGGCTTCGGCGCGAGCTGCCGACCCGCGAGGAGGCGCTGGCCGTACTGGCCACGTCCGACGACGAGCTGCTCGATGTGGTGGCCGCGGCCGGGAAGGTGCGCCGGCACTGGTTCGGACGCCGGGTGAAACTCAACTATCTCGTCAACCTGAAGTCCGGCCTGTGCCCCGAGGACTGCTCGTACTGCTCCCAGCGGCTCGGCTCCTCGACCGGCATCCTGAAGTACACCTGGCTCAAGCCGGACGAGGCCTCCAAGGCCGCGGCGGCCGGCCTCGCGGGCGGCGCCAAGCGGGTCTGTCTGGTGGCCTCCGGGCGCGGTCCGACCGACCGCGACGTGGACCGGGTCGCGGGCACCATCAAGGCCATCAAGGACCAGAACGAGGGCGTCGAGGTGTGCGCCTGTCTCGGTCTGCTCTCCGACGGCCAGGCCGAGCGGCTGCGCGAGGCCGGCGCGGACGCCTACAACCACAACCTCAACACGTCCGAGTCGACCTACGGCGACATCACGACCACGCACACCTACGCCGACCGGGTCGACACCGTGACCAAGGCGCACGCGGCCGGTCTGTCCGCCTGCTCTGGCCTGATCGCCGGCATGGGCGAGAGCGACGAGGACCTGGTCGACGTCGTCTACTCGCTGCGCGAGCTGGACCCCGACTCCGTTCCGGTCAACTTCCTGATCCCCGTCGAGGGCACCCCGCTGGCCAAGGAGTGGAACCTCACCCCGCAGCGCTGCCTGCGCATCCTCGCGATGGTGCGCTTCGTCTGCCCGGACGTCGAGGTACGCATCGCGGGCGGCCGCGAGGTCCATCTGCGCACCATGCAGCCCCTCGCCCTCAACCTCGCCAACTCGATCTTCCTCGGCGACTACCTCACCACCGAGGGCCAGGCCGGCCAGGCCGACCTGGAGATGATCGCGGACGCCGGGTTCGAGGTGGAGGGCGCGGGCGAGGTGACGCTGCCGGAGCACCGGGCGGCGGGCGGCTGCGGGTCCCATGAGGCCGCGGGCTGCGGCTCTCACGAGGGCGCGGGGTGCGGATCGCACGAGAGCCACGAGAGCGGAGGCGTCTGCGGTACGGCGGTCCCGGCCACCGCCGCCAACGAGGCGCGGACCGATCTGGTCGCCGTACGCCGCCGGGGCGCCGGAACGGATCTCGCGCCCAATGCCTGATCTGCCCGGCCTGCCGGTGACGGAGCTGCTGGCGCTCGACCGGCGGCACGTGTGGCATCCGTACGGTCCGATGCCCGGCCGGGTCGACCCGCTCGTCGTGGAGTCGGCGAGCGGGGTGCGGCTGAAGCTCGCCGAGGGCCCGGAGCTGGTCGACGGAATGTCCTCCTGGTGGTCGGCCGTCCACGGCTACAACCACCCGGTGCTGAACGAGGCGGCGCGGGAGCAGCTCGGGCGGATGAGCCATGTGATGTTCGGCGGGCTCACCCACGAGCCCGCCGTCCGGCTCGCGAAGCTCCTTGTCGACATGTCTCCCGACGGCCTCGAGCATGTCTTCCTCGCCGACTCGGGGTCGGTGTCGGTCGAGGTCGCGGTGAAGATGTGTCTGCAGTACTGGCGCTCACTGGGCCGCACGCGCAAGCAGCGCCTGCTGACCTGGCGCGGCGGCTACCACGGTGACACCTGGCAGCCCATGTCGGTGTGCGACCCCGAGGGCGGGATGCACGAGCTGTGGTCCGGGGTCCTGCCCCGCCAGGTGTTCGTGGACGCCCCTCCCGCCGAGTACGAGGAGTCGTACGCCGACGAGCTGCGCGCGGCGATCGGGCGGCACGCCGACGAGCTGGCCGCGGTCGTCGTGGAGCCGGTGGTGCAGGGTGCGGGCGGGATGCGGTTCCACTCCCCCGCGTATCTGCGGGTGCTGCGCGAGGCGTGCGACGCGCACGACGTGCTCCTGGTGTTCGACGAGATCGCGACCGGATTCGGGCGCACGGGCGCCCTGTTCGCCGCGGAGCACGCCGCGGTCACGCCGGACGTGATGTGTGTCGGCAAGGCGCTGACCGGCGGCTATATGACGATGGCGGCGACCCTGTGCACGCCTCGCGTGGCCGATGGCATCTCGCGGGGCGAGGTGCCGGTACTGGCCCACGGCCCCACCTTCATGGGCAACCCGCTCGCGGCGTCGGTGGCCTGCGCCTCGATCGGGCTGCTGCTCGGGCAGGACTGGCTCGCGGAGGTCAAGCGGATCGAGGCGGGGCTGCGGGAAGGGCTGGAGCCGGCTCGTGAGCTGCCGGGCGTGCGGGACGTACGGGTCCTGGGCGCCATCGGGGTCGTCCAGCTGGACCACGAGGTCGACATGAAGGCGGCGACGGAGGCCGCCGTACGCGAGGGCGTGTGGCTGCGGCCGTTCCGCGACCTCGTCTACACGATGCCGCCGTACGTCACGGGAGACGAGGACGTGGCACGGATCGCGCGTGCGGTGTGCGCCGCCGCTCGGGAGGGATGACATGCCGGTACTGGTGATCACGGGGACGGGCACGGAGGTCGGCAAGACCGTCGCCACCGCCGCTGTCGCCGCCGCGGCGCTCGCCGCCGGACGGACGGTCGCCGTCCTGAAGGCCGCGCAGACCGGCGTACGGCCGGACGAGCCCGGGGACGCCGACGAGGTGGGGCGGCTCGCGGGTGCCGTGACAAAGGCCGAAGTCGCCCGCTATCCCGAGCCGTTGGCCCCGGCCACGGCCGCTCGGCGGGCGGGTCTGAAACCGGTGCGCCCTCATGAGATCGCCGAGGCCGCCGCCAAGCTGGCCACCGAGCACGACCTGGTGCTCGTGGAGGGGGCCGGCGGACTGCTCGTCCGCTTCGACCATGAGGGCGGGACACTGGCCCACGCGGCGGAGCTGCTGCGGGCGCCGGTCCTGGTCGTGGCGTCGGCGGGCCTGGGCACGCTGAACACCACGGAACTGACGGCCCGTGAACTGCGCCGCCGGAAGCTGGACCTGGCGGGCGTGGTGATCGGCAGCTGGCCCGACTCCCCCGATCTCGCCTCCCGTTGCAACCTCGCGGACCTGCCGGACGTCTCCGGGGCTCCGCTGCTCGGCGCCCTGCCGGCCGACGCCGGCCGGCTGGCCCCGGCCGACTTCCGTGCCGCGGCGCCGGGTTGGCTGGCACCGCGACTGGACGGGACGTGGGACGCGGAGGCGTTCGGGGTGCGCGAGGCTCCCCCCGGAGGCCTCTAGGAGGCCTTTAGGAGGCCTCGCTCTCCGCGAGGAGCCGTACCAGATCGATACGGGAGCGGATGCCCAACCGGGTGAAGACGCCCCGCAGATGGTGGTCGATCGTGCGCGGGCTGAGGGCCAGGCGGGCGGCGATCTCGCGGTTGGTGGCACCCTCGGCGACCATGCGGGCGACCAGCAACTGCTGGGCCGTGAGGCGTGCGGTGGGATTCACGGCGTGCGTCGGGGCGGCGGGTGCGCCCAGGGCGCGGAGTTCGGCGCGGGCCCGGGCCGCGCAGTGCGGGGCGCCGAAGTGTTCGAAGGCTGCCAGGGCGCTGTGCAGGCGGTCGCGTGCCTCCGTGCGGCGGCGCAGCCTGCGCAGGGCGCTGCCGAACAGCAGCTCGGTGCGGGCGCGTTCGAAGTCGCGGGTGCCGCGCGCGTGCAGGTCGAGGGCGGTGCGGTAGTGCTCGACCGCCTCCTCGCCGGGGGCCAGCAGGGCACGGCAGCGGGCGCTCAGGGCGAGGTCGTCGGGGCTGTGCACGGCCGTCGCCCAGCGGTGGTAGTCGGCATGGGCGCCGCGGGCGATCCTGGTGTCGTCGGTACGGACGGCGGCCTCGACGTAGTGCGGGGTGGCCAGGTGCCGGATGGCCCGGTGGCCGTGGCCGGGGCCGAATCCGGCGAGTGCACGCAGCCGGGCCGCCGCTCCCGCGAAGCGGCCGTCGGTGAGGTCGAGGAAGGCGAGTGCCCACTGGGCGAGGGCGGCGGGCAGGCCGAGGCCCCGGGCGAGGGCGTACGACCGTGCGGCTGCGGCGCGCTCGCGGCAGACGTCGGCGTCTCCCGTGATCGCCGCGAACATGGCGAGGGCGGCCTGGAGATGACAGGCGCCGTTGTCCTGCCCGGTGGCGTACGCCTGGTGCAGGGCCTCCGTCGCCGCGGCCTGTCCGGCTTGTGGACGGCCGGTCCAGAAGTCGGCGTAGGCGCGGAACTCCGTGGCCTGTGCCATGACGGCGGTCGCGCCCCGGGCGCGGGCGGAGTTGGCGGCGCGGAGGGTCGCGGTGGCGGCGCGGGTGTGGTCGCCGAGCATCAGGGCGGCGATGCCGGCGTGGACGAGGAAGGTGGGGTCGCCGCCGGGGCCGCAGCGCCCGGCCGCCGCCCGGAGGAGGTCGCGGGCATCCTCGTACCGCCCCTCGAAGGCGGCCGCGAGTCCGCCGAGCGTGCCGGGCGGCTCGATCCCCAGCCGCCCCGCCACCCTCGCGGCCTCCCGGCAGCGGCGCAGGTCGCCGGTGTAGATGGCGGCCTCGGTGACGCGGGCGAGGAGGTGGGGGGCGGTATCGGCCGGCTCACGTCCATCTGAAGAACCGTTCCCTCTCACCGGGTGGGTCGGTCTCGCCCGGTGCGTCACCGCCGTCAGCAACGCGTCGAACGCCTCCGTCGCGTTCCCCGCCCGCAGCGCGATCACCCCGCCGAGGGCGTCGTCGGCCGTGCCGCTCGCCGCGAGGCGGCGGGCCCGGTCGCCGTCACCGGCGTTCCAGGCGTCCACGGCGGCGCGCGTGAGGAGGCGGGAACGGTCCGAAGGGTCCGGGCTGAGGGCGGCAGAGCGCTCCAGCAGGGCCCACGCCAGGGCGAGTTGGCCGGTGCGACGGGCCTTCTCCGCGGATCCGCGCAGTTCCGCCGCGAGCCGTCCGCTCGGGCCGAGCGCGCCCGCGCCCCGGTGCCAGGACCGGCGAGCGGTCTCGCCGTCGCCGTGCAGCACACGGGCCAGCAGCCGGTGGACGTCACGGCGGTCGGCCGGGGAGCCGGACTCGTACGCGGCGATCCTCGTCCAGGCGTCCCGGAAGACGACCCCGCCCGGCCCCGAGTGCGCCACACCGACCGCTTCCGCGGTCTCCAGCGGGCGGGTGTCGAGGCGGGCGGCGGTGACGGCACGGAGGAAGGCGTGGGTGGCCACCGGGTACTGGTCGGCCGCCGCGAGGAGCAGCAGGAGCCGGGTGTCGTCGGGCAGGGCCCGGATCTGCGCGCGGAGCACGCGCAGCAGAGCCGGGGCGAGGTCGGCGGGTTCGGTCGGGAGCGGGTCCAGGCCGGCCGACTGACGGTCGGTCAGCAGCGTCACGAGTTCGGCGGCGGCGCGCGGATCGCCGTGAACGGAATGCAGCAGCCGTACCCTGACGCCCTCGGGAAGCGCCGAGATCACGTGCTGCGGTGGCGAAGTGCGGGTCTGATGCGGGGGGTTCACCGGAGTCACCACGCCATTCACGTTACTGGCGAGTTAATTGACCCGTAAAGACCGGCGATTTCGCCGATGCGGCGCGCGTAGACCCGCCCGACACTCCTGACAACCCCACCCGTTTCAGGAGGCATCATGCAGCGCTTCGGGCGTCGCATCGCCGCGGCCGCCACGGCCGTGGTCACTTCTCTCCTTCTGGCACTCTCCTTCGCCGCGGTCCCCGCACACGCGGCGACCCACAACCCCGTCGTCTTCGTGCACGGTCTCAGCAGCGACGCGAGCAGCTGGGACGACTGGATCGCCGACTTCGAGGCCGACGGCTACCGCGCCTCCGAGCTGGACGCCTGGTCGTACAGCTGGTCGCAGTCGAACGTGACCACCGCCCAGCAGCTGGCCACCGAGGTCAAGAGAGTGCTCGCCGCCACCGGCGCCTCGAAGGTCGACCTGGTCACCCACTCGATGGGCGCGCTCAGCGCCCGCTACTACCTGAAGAACCTCGGCGGTACGGCGTACGTGGACGACTTCGTCTCGGCCGCCGGCGTCAACCACGGGACCACGACGGCCTCTTGGTGCTCCTGGCTCTACACCTCGTGCGCCGAGATGTACACCGGCAGCTCCTTCCTCACCGCCCTCAACTCCGGTGACGAGACGCCGGGCAGCGTCGCGTACGCCAGTTACTGGTCCAACTGCGACGACGCGCTCACCCCGGACACCACGGCGATCCTGAGCGGCGCCACCAACGTCGAGGTCGGCTGCGTCTCGCACACCGACATGAACAACGACCACGGCGTCTACGAGCAGGTGCGCGACTTCGTGCAGTGAGCCTCCGCAGGGGTGCGACGGGGTTCCGCGGGGGACAATTGCGGTGAGGTCAGTCCTGTCCGGTGAGGGAGGCTGCCATGGCGCCGCGGTCCGCCGGTTCCGGCAAGGTGTCCCGGGACCCCGTCCACCATCCGCTGTTCGCCCGGTACTACGCCCGGGTCAGTGTCACCGCCGAGAGCAGGTGGGGCATGGCCGGGGTGCGTGAACGCCTGCTCAGCGGGCTGTCCGGGCGGGTGATCGAGATCGGCGCGGGCAACGGCCTGAACTTCTCGCACTATCCCGGCACGGTCTCCGAGGTCGTGGCGATCGAGCCGGAGCGCCGGCTCAGGCAGCTGGCGGTGGAGGCCGCCCTGCGCTGCGAGGTGCCGGTCGACGTGGTGCCCGGCGCCGCGGAGGCGCTGCCCGTCAAGAGCGAGGCCTTCGACGCGGTGGTGATCTCTCTGGTGCTGTGCAGTGTGCGCGATGTGCCGCGCGCGCTCGGCGAGGTGCGCCGGGTACTGCGGCCGGGCGGCACCGTACGGTTCTTCGAGCACGGCAGGGGTGGCGGCCCGGCGATGCGCTTCACCCAGCGCGCCCTGGACCGCACGGTGTGGCCCCCGCTGAACGGCGGCTGTCATCTGGCCCGCGACCCGGTCGCCGCGCTGCGGGACGCCGGGTTCGAACTCGGCCCCTACCGACGGGTGCTGATGCCGGAGAAGGGGCCCACGTTGCCCACGTCCTTCTGCGCGCTCGGCACCGCCTGGCGGCCACCGTCGGCGGAGCGCTGATCACAGGGTCCGCCTGATCACAGCGTCCACCTCTGCAACTCGCGCGCGATGTCGTGCAACGAGGCGTCGCCCTTCTTGGCCACCTTGGCGAGGTCACGGACGAGCTCGGGCGAGGTGACGACCCTGAGTCCGCTCGCGACGAGATAGGCGTAGCCGACCGCGCACGCGAAGAGCGCGTTGGTGCGCTCCAAGGCCGGGACGTGGATGAGGAGTTGCAGCAGTGCGGCGGCGCGCAGGTGCGGGCTGTCGTATACGGGGATGTCGAATATCTCGGCCTGGTGCCGTGCCACGGCGGCGACCAGGGCGCCCCAGTCGATGACCTGGGGATCGCCCGGGGTCTTCTGCTCGGCGAGCATCAGAAGCCAGGCGAGATCGATGTGCAGATCGCTCAACGAGTCTCGTGATCCTTGCCGAACTCCTCCGCGAAGACGGATTCGTACTGCTTCATGAAGTCGGCCGCGGCCTCCACGAAGGCCTGGCCCGCCTCACCGGTGTCCTTCATGACCAGCTCCTCGATGTAGCGGTTGACGCTCACGCCACGGGCGAGGGCACGTTCACGGGCGGCGCGGGCGGTGCCCTCGTCCACCCGCACGTTCAACTGAGTCTTCGCCATGCTTCGAAGCTAGCGCCGAACCGCTAGCACCCGCAAGAGGGTCCACCCCGGGGTGGAATGTGTCCCTTACATCGGTATCGGGGGCCCGACCTGGGGTGGAGACCGTCTCGATCGCACGGGGGATACCGGGTGTGGGGTGGATCACATTACGCTCGGCCGGATGGGGCCAGCCGGTCCGCGAGCGCCGTCCACGAGCGAGGAGAGAGCCTTGTCCACAGCTGCTGCCGAGCACGCTCCCGGTGCCGTTCCGGCCGACGGGATCGCGGCCCGCGCCCGCGGTCTGACCAAGGCGTACGGCTCGGGCGAGACGGCCGTGCTCGCCCTGGACTCGGTGGACGTGGACATCGCGCGCGGCCGCTTCACCGCGGTCATGGGGCCCTCGGGCTCGGGGAAGTCCACGTTGATGCACTGCCTGGCGGGGCTCGACACCGTGTCGGCCGGGCAGGTGTGGCTCGGCGACACCGAGATCACGGGGCTCAAGGAGCGCGAGCTGACCAGGCTGCGCCGGGACCGGATCGGGTTCATGTTCCAGTCGTTCAACCTGATCCCGACGCTGAACGCGGCGGAGAACATCACCCTGCCCATGGACATCGCGGGCAAGAAGCCCGACGAGAAGTGGCTGGACCAGGTCATCGACACCCTGGGTCTGCGGGACCGGCTGGGGCACCGGCCGTCGCAGCTCTCGGGTGGTCAGCAGCAGCGCGTCGCCTGTGCCCGCGCGCTCGCCTCCCGGCCCGAACTGATCTTCGCGGACGAGCCGACCGGCAACCTCGACTCACGGGCGGGACTGGAGGTCCTCGGGTTCCTGCGCGAGGCCGTCGACCAGCTCGGGCAGACGGTCGTCATGGTCACCCACGACCCGGGCGCCGCGGCCCACTCGGACGTGGTGCTGTTCCTGGGGGACGGGCGGGTCGTGGACCGCATGGAGCGGCCCACCGCGGAGGCCGTACTGGAACGCATGAAGCGATTCGACGTGATCCGGAGCCAGTCCCAAGGGGCCTCCGAGGCCGGGGAGGCCTGACGCCGTGCTGAAGGCGACGCTCCGCAGTTTCCTCGCGCACAAGGGACGGCTGGTGCTCTCCGCGCTGGCCGTGGTGCTGTCCGTGGCGTTCGTCTCGGGCAGCCTGATCTTCTCCGACACACTGAGCCGCACCTTCGACCGGCTCTTCGCCTCGACCGCGCCGGACCTCACGATCAGCCCCAGGGAGGACCTGAGCGAGGCCATCCCGTCCGGGACGACGGCCACCCTGCCGGCCGCGCTCGCGGACCGCGTGTCCCGGGTCGAGGGGGTCGCCGCCGCACGCTTCGACGCCGAGGACGACGGCATCACCGTCGCCGACTCCGAGAACGAGTCGGTGGGCTCGACCACCGGCGCCCCCACCATCGGCACCGACTGGAACCCCACCTCGCGCAGCCCCGTGAAGCTCACCTCCGGCCACGCCCCGCACGGCCCGTCCGAGGCGCTGCTCGACTCGGAGACCGCCGACCGCAAGGACCTGCGCATCGGCGACCCGCTCACCGTGATCGCGGCACCGGGCTCCTTCAAGGTCCGGATCGTCGGCATCGTCACCTTCACCACCACCAACCCGGGCGCCACGCTGCTGTTCCTCGATCCACCGACCGCGCAGGCCAAGCTGCTCGGTTCCTCGAAGGCCGCCACCGGCATCTCGATCGACGCAGCGGAGGGCGTCAGCAACGACCAGCTCAAGCAGCGCGTGGCCGCCGCGCTCGGGACGGGCAGGTACGAGTACCGGACCGCCGACGAGCAGGCGAAGTCGGACGTCGACCAACTGGGCGGATTCCTCGACGTCATCAAGTACGTCATGTTGGGATTCGCCGGGATCGCCGTCCTCGTCGGTGTCTTCCTCATCGTCAACACCTTCTCGATGCTGATCGCCCAGCGCACCCGTGAACTGGGTCTCTTGCGCGCACTGGGCGCCGACCGGCGCCAGGTCCGCCGCTCGGTGCTCACCGAGGCCACCCTGCTCGGCCTGGTCGGCTCCACGGTCGGGCTCGGCACGGGCATCGGGCTGGCCGTCGGGCTCATCTCGCTGATGAACGCCTTCGGCATGAACATCGAGACGAGCGAGATGGTCATCGGCTGGGGAACACCCGTAGCGGCATACGTCGTCGGGGTGGGCGTCACCTTCGTCGCCGCCTATCTCCCGGCCCGGCGCGCGGCCGGCGTCTCCCCCATGGCGGCCCTCGCGGACGCCGAGATCGCCGGGATCGGAAAGCCGCTGCGCATGCGGGCGATCGTGGGCGGGATCGTCGGCGCGGCGGGCGCGACCGCGCTGGTGGGCTGTGTCACCTCGTCGAAGACGGCGTCCGCGGCCTCCCTGCTGGGCCTCGGTGTCGTCCTGACGCTCCTCGCCACCGTCATCGCGGGCCCGCTGCTGGTGCGGCCGGTGATCCGGGTACTGGGCGGCGCCTTCCCCGCCCTCTTCGGCTCGGTCGGGCGGATGAGCCAGCGCAACGCCCTGCGCAATCCCCGCCGTACCGGCGCCACCGCGGCCGCCCTGATGGTCGGCCTCGCCCTGGTCGGCGGGATGTCCGTGGCCAGCGCCTCGATGTCCAAGTCCTTCGACGACCAGATCGACAAGACGCTGGGCGCCGACTTCGTCGTGCAGAACGGCAACTTCCTGCCGTTCCCGCAGGAGGTCACGGAGGCGGTGCGCAAGACCGAGGGCGCCGGGCTCGTCGTACGGTCGAGGTTCGCCCCCGTCGCCGTACGGCTGCCGGACGGCAAGCGCGTCGAAACCACCGCCGCGGGCTACGACCCGCAGCTCGACGAGGTCGCCCACATCACCTACGCGCAGGGCGACACCGCGGCAGCCGTCGCGTCCGGGCACCTGGCCATGGACCTGGACTTCGGGCGTGACCACGACGTGAAGGTCGGCAGCAGAATCCCGGTGGAGTTCCAGGGCGGGCGCCGGACCGAACTGACCGTGGGCGCCCTCACCGACCAGGACTCCGCGGACGGGTTCGGAACGCAGGGCGGCATCTACTTCGGCCTGTCCACGCTGGAGCGGTTCACGCCGGGCGGCCAGGACTCCGCGCTGTACGTGAACGCCGCCTCCGGCGCCGACCGGTTGCGCGCGGCCCTGGAGAAGACACTCGACCCGTATCCGCAGGTCCAGGTGCGCGACCTCGCCGACTACAAGGACCTGGTCCACAACCAGATCGCCGTCCTGCTGTACCTCGTGTACGCGCTGCTCGGGCTCGCGATCGTCATCGCCGTGCTCGGTGTGGTCAACACCCTCGCCCTGTCGGTCGTGGAGCGCACCCGGGAGATCGGGTTGCTGCGCGCCATCGGGCTCGCCCGGCGTCAGCTGCGCCGGATGATCCGGCTGGAGTCGGTGGTGATCGCCGTGTTCGGCGCGGTCCTCGGGCTCGCGCTCGGGCTGGTGTGGGGGGTGTGCACCCAGCAGGTGCTGGCGCTTCAGGGCATGAACGCGCTGGCCATCCCCTGGGGGACGATCGTGGCGGTGGTCGTCGGCTCGGCGGTGGTGGGCATCGTGGCGGCGCTGCTGCCGGCATTGCGTGCATCGCGCATGAACGTACTGGCGGCGATCGCGCACGAGTGATGGAATCGCGGGGCAGGAAACTCAAGTCGCTTATCGCTGAGGAGAGTTCATGCCCCGCCCGTTTCGCTTCGCCGTCAACCTGACCGCCGCCGCCACCGACGAGGACTGGCGCGCCAAGTGCCGGCAGGCCGAGGAACTCGGTTACGACGTGATCCTGGTCCCCGACCATCTCGGCAAGGTCGCGCCCTTCCCCGCGCTGGTCGCGGCGGCGCAGGTCACCGAGCGACCGCGTGTCGGCACGTTCGTCCTCAACGCGGGCTTCTGGAATCCGGCGCTGCTCGCCCGCGAGGTCGCCACGGTGGACGCCCTCACCGGCGGCCGCCTCGAACTCGGCCTGGGCACCGGCTATGTGCAGTCCGAGCACGACCAGGCGGGGCTGCCCTTCGGTTCGGCGGGCGAGCGGGTGGACCATCTCCGGCGCACGGTGGAGGAGTTGGAGCGGCTGCTGTCCTCGGAGGACCATGTGCCGCAGCCGGTGCAGCGGCCCCGGGTGCCCCTGCTGATCGGCGGCATAGGCAACCGGATGCTGCAACTGTCCGCCGAGCACGCCGACATCGCGGCCTTCACCGGGGCGACCCTGGTGCCGGGGAACACGACCGGCAAGCTGACCCCGACCACCGCCGAGCAGCTCGACGAGCGCGTCGGGCGCTATCTGCAACTGGCCGAGGGACGCAAGGAGCCGGCCGAACTGAACCTGCTCATCCAGATGGTGGTGGTCACCGGCGACCGCGAGGCGGCGGCCACGCCGTTCCTGCACCGCGTCCCGGACCTGACCCTGCAGCAGGCGCTGGATCTGCCCATCATGCTGATCGGCACGGTCGAGGAGATCGTCGCTCAGGTGCTGGCGCAGCGCGAGCGGTACGGTTTCACCTATCTGACGGTGCTGGAGGCCTCCATGGAGGCGTTCGCACCGGTGATGGCGCGGCTGCGCGGCCGGTAACCGTCCGGATCCTGGAATTTCCCGTCCCGGGCGAGGCCGGCGTGGTGGGATCACCGCATGACCGACCTGCGGATACGGGCCACGACGCCCGACGACCTCGACACCGTGCTGGCCTTCTGGAAGCAGGCCGCCGAGGGGACGAGCATCAGCGACGACCGGGACGGCGTGGAGCGGCTGGTCACCCGGGACCCCGAGGCGCTGATCCTCGCCGAGCTCGACGGCGAACTGGTCGGCACGGTGATCGCGGGCTTCGACGGCTGGCGGTGTCATCTGTACCGTCTCGCGGTGCACCCGGAGCGCCGGCGTCGGGGCATCGGGGCGGCGCTGCTCAAGGCCGCGGAGGAGCGGTTCGTACGGCTCGGCGGGCGGCGCGGGGACGCGATGGTGCTGGTGCGCAACGAAACCGCGCAGCACGCGTGGCGCGCGGCGGGGTATGCGCCCGAGGAAAAGTGGCGGCGCTGGGTGAAACCCTTCGCCGGGTAGGACGGGCGATCCTGGGGACCCTGTCCGATCATGGGACGGAGGTGACCCGATGACCGAAGTGCTCCTCCTGCTGGTGGCGATCCTGCTCTCGCTGGCCTGCGGTGCCTTCGTGGCGGCGGAGTTCTCGCTGACCACGGTGGAGCGCGGGCAGCTGGAGCGGGCGGCGGAGCGCGGCGAACGGGGCGCGTCCGGCGCCCTCAAGGCCGTACGACATCTGACGTTCCAGCTGTCCGGGGCGCAGCTCGGGATCACCGTCACCAACCTGGTCGTCGGCATGCTCGCCGAACCGTCGATCGCGGCGCTGATCGCCGAGCCCCTGGAGGCGCTCGGGATCTCGCCATCCACCTCCCGGTCGCTGGCGCTGGTGCTGGGCACCGCGCTGTCGACGGTGTTCCTGATGGTGGTCGGCGAACTCGTGCCCAAGAACTGGGCGATCTCCTCGCCGTTGGCCATGGCCAAGCGGGTGGGCACCGCGCAGAGCTGGTTCAGCGCGGCGTTCCGCCCCTTCATCACGCACCTCAACAACACGGCCAACCGGGTGGTGCGCCGCTTCGGTCTGGAGCCCGCCGAGGAGCTGGCCTCGGCGCGCGGGCCGCAGGAGCTGGCCGCGCTGGCACGGCACTCCGCCCGGGCGGGCGCGCTGGAGGCGGACACCGCCGAGCTGTTCGTGCGGACGCTCAATCTCGCCGACCTGACCGCGGAGAACGTGATGACCCCGAGGGTGCAGGTGATCGCCCTGGACGTCCAGGCGACCTGCGAGGACGTGGCGAACGCGACGCGCGCGACCGGGCTGTCCCGGTTCCCCGTCTACCGCGGCGGTCTCGACTCGGTGGTCGGGATCGCGCACATCAAGGACGTCCTGGCGGTACCGGCCGAGCGCCGGCCCCGCGCCTCGGTCGCCGAGCTGCTGCGCGAGCCGCTGCTGGTGCCCGAGTCGCTCACCGTGGACCGGCTCCTGGACCGGCTGTCCGGCAAGCGGACGATGGCGGTCGTCATCGACGAGTACGGCGGCACGGCGGGCGTGGCCACGCTGGAGGACATCGTCGAGGAGGTCGTCGGCGAGGTACGGGACGAGCACGATCCCCACGAGACGTCCGACCTGGCCGCCGCGGGCACCGACGAGGAGGGCCGGGAGCTCTTCCAGGCGGACGGTTCGGCGCGCACGGACCAGCTCGCGCGCGTGGGGCTGCGGGCGCCCGAGGGCCCGTACGAGACGCTGGCCGGACTACTGGCGACGGAGCTCGGCCGCATTCCGGCCGTCGGCGACTCGGTGCGGGTCGCCGGCTGGCAGCTCGACGTGCTGGACGCGCAGGGCCGCCGGGCGGCACGGGTACTGCTGCACGCACCCCTGACCGGGGAGGCGACCGAGTCATGACCGTCGTCCAGCCGCAGGGGGAGGGGGCCCGCGCGGTGGCCGCCGCCAGGCCGCCGGAGGGAGTCCGAGCGATGACCGCCGCCCAGTCGCCCGAGGGGACCCGCGCCACGACCATCCCCCGACCACCCGAGGCGCGGGTGCTGCTGCACGCGCCCCTCGGCAGGGAAGGCAACCGGATCATGACAGCCGTCCAGTCAGCGGAGGAGGGGGGCCGAGCGATGACCGCCGCCCGGCCGCCGGAGGGGGCCCGAGCCATGACCGCCGTCCAGCCGGCCGAGCAGGGGCCGCGCACCACGACCGCCGTCCAGTCACCGCCGGAGGGAACCCGCACCACGAACCCCGCCCAGCCACCGCCGGAGGCAACCCGCGCGATGACCGCCGCTCCGCTCCCGGAGGGAACCCGCGCCACGACCACCGCCCAGCCACCGCCCGAGGCAACCCGTGACACGCCCGCTCCCCGGCCGTCCGAGCGGAGGGCCGAGGGATGACCGTCGTCCAGTTGCTGATCGGGCTGGCGACTCTCGTCGTCAACGCCTTCTTCGTGGGGGCCGAGTTCGCGCTGATCTCGGTGCGGCGCAGCCAGATCGAGCCCTACGCCGATCAGGGCGACCGGCGGGCGAAGAGCGTGCTGTGGGGGCTGGAGCACGTCTCCGCGCTGATGGCGGCCGCACAGCTCGGGATCACGTTGTGCACGCTGGTCCTGGGTGTGGTCGCGGAGCCGGCGATCGCGCATCTGCTGGAGCCGGTGTTCCACGCGGTGGGGGTGCCGAAGGGCGCGGGGCACGCGGTGTCCTTCGTGATCGCGCTGACCGTGGCGACCTATCTGCACATGCTGCTCGGCGAAATGGTCCCGAAGAACATCGCCCTCGCGGAGCCGGTGCGCAGCGCGCTGCTGCTCGGGCCGCCGCTGGTCACGCTGGCGCGCGGGCTGCGTCCGGTGATCTTCGCGATCAACGCCTTCGCGAACGCCCTGCTGAAGCTGCTGCGCGTGGAGACCAAGGACGAGGTCACGGCGACCTTCTCGGACGCCGAGCTGGCCCGGATCGTGCGGGACTCCGGCGAGGCGGGCCTGATCGACGAGCGGGCGCGGGAGCGGCTGCACGACGCGCTGGAACTGGGGCGACGGCCCGTGCGGGACGTAGTGCTGCCCCTGGAAGGGGTCGTCTACGCGCGCGTGGGCGTCACGCCGGAGCAGCTGGAGGCGCTGTCGAACGAGTCCGGGTTCTCACGGTTCCCGGTGGTGGACGACGGGCGGCGGATCGTCGGCTACCTCCATGTCAAGGACGCGCTGGACGCCTCACCGCGGGACCTGCCGTTCCCGGTGCGGGACATGCGGCCGATCGCGCGGATCCGGGAGAGCACACCGCTGGACGACGTACTGACGGCGATGCGGCGCAGCCGTACCCATCTGGCTGCGGTGCTCGGCGAGGACGGGCGGCTGGCGGGGCTGGTGACGATGGAGGACGTGCTGCGGGAGTTGTTCGGACGGCAGGTGTGAGGGGCGGTTCGGGCGGGCGGCGGGCCTGACTGGCCTTTCAGGGCCCAGGGTGACCGACCGCCGGGTATGTGCACCGGTTACCATTTCTTCCGCCATGCAGACTAATCCCACTTACTCCAGCCTGGTCGCGGTCGGCGACTCCTTCACCGAAGGCATGTCGGACCTGCTGCCGGACGGCTCCTACCGGGGCTGGGCCGACCTCCTCGCCGGCCGGATGGCCGCGGTGACACCCGGCTTCCGGTACGCCAACCTCGCGGTGCGCGGCAAGCTGATCCAGCAGATCGTCGACGAGCAGGTCGACGTGGCGGCGGCGATGCAGGCGGACGTGATCACGCTGGTCGGCGGGCTCAACGACACCCTGCGGCCCAAGTGCGACATGGTCCGGGTCCGCGACCTGCTGACGGAGGCCGTGGAGCGGCTGGCGCCGTCCTGCAAGCAACTGGTGCTGATGCGCAGCCCCGGCCGCCAGGGCCCGGTCCTTCAGCGATTCCGGCCGCGCATGGAGGAACTGTTCACGGTCGTCGACGAGCTCGCCGCGCGCCACGACGCGGTGGTCGTGGACCTGTACGGCGCCCCCTCGCTCTCCGACCCGCGCCTGTGGGACGTGGACCGGCTCCATCTGACGGCCGAGGGCCACCGCCGCGTCGCGGAGGCCGTGTGGCAGACCCTCGGCTACGACCCCGAGGACACGGAGTGGCGTACGCCGATCCCGGCGACGGTCCCACCCAAGTGGGTCGCGCGTCGCGTCGCGGACGCCCGCTTCGCCAGGCAGCACCTGCTGCCGTGGATCGGCCGGCGGCTGACGGGGCGGTCCTCCGGCGACGGCCTGCCGCCCAAGCGGCCCGACCTCGGGCCCTACGAGCCGTAGGACGCCGTGCACACGCGCGTGGTCAACGTCAGGGGCCGTATCCACGAGTACGGCCCCCGTCTCGAACACGCGCCCGCCGACCTCGTCTACGTCGGCCGACGCTGGACCATGGGCGGCTGGGACCTGCCGAGGCACCCGCTGTACAACCCCTTCGCCTACGACACCCCCTCGCGCCGCCGGGACGGCACACGGGCCGAGGTCATGGCGAAGTACCGGGTGTATCTGCTGCAGCGGCCGGATCTGCTCGCTCTGCTGCCCGGCCTTCGCGGCAGGGCCCTGGCCTGCTGGTGCGCGCCCGAACCGTGTCACGCCGATGTGCTGGCGGAGCTCGCGGAAGACCTCTCGTAGGTTCCCACGAACGGGGCCCGGGCGCTGGCCTGCACGAATCGCCAGTAGAATCCGTACACGTGACTTCCGCTCCCGCCAAGCCCCGCATCCCCAACGTCCTCGCCGGACGCTACGCCTCCGCCGAGCTCGCCACGCTCTGGTCGCCCGAGCAGAAGGTGAGGCTCGAGCGTCAGCTCTGGCTCGCCGTGCTGCGGGCCCAGAAGGACCTCGGGATCGAGGTGCCCGAGGAGGCGCTCGCCGACTACGAGCGGGTCCTGGACACCGTCGACCTGGCCTCCATCGCCGAGCGCGAGAAGGTCACGCGGCACGACGTGAAGGCGCGGATCGAGGAGTTCAACGACCTCGCCGGGCACGAGCAGGTCCACAAGGGCATGACCTCCCGGGACCTCACGGAGAACGTCGAGCAGCTCCAGATCCGGCTCTCCCTGGAACTGATCCGCGACCGCAGCGTGGCCGTCCTGGCGCGTCTCGGCAAGCTGGCCGGCGAGTACGGCGAGCTGGTCATGGCGGGCCGCTCCCACAACGTGGCCGCGCAGGCCACCACCCTCGGCAAGCGTTTCGCGACCGCGGCGGACGAGCTGCTCGTGGCCTACGGCCGGGTCGAGGAGCTTCTCGCCCGCTACCCGCTGCGTGGCGTCAAGGGCCCGGTCGGTACCGCGCAGGACATGCTGGACCTGCTGGGCGGGGACGCCTCGAAGCTGGCGGAGCTGGAGCAGCGGATCGCCGGTCACCTGGGCTTCTCGCAGGCGTTCACCTCGGTCGGGCAGGTCTACCCGCGCTCCCTGGACTACGAGGTCGTCACCGCGCTGGTGCAGGTGGCGGCGGCCCCGTCGTCGCTGGCGAAGACGATCCGGCTGATGGCCGGGCACGAGCTGGTGACCGAGGGGTTCAAGCCGGGCCAGGTCGGCTCCTCCGCGATGCCGCACAAGATGAACACGCGGTCCTGCGAGCGCGTCAACGGCCTGATGGTCATCCTGCGTGGCTACGCCTCGATGACCGGCGAGCTGGCGGGCGACCAGTGGAACGAGGGCGACGTGTCCTGCTCGGTGGTGCGGCGGGTCGCGCTGCCGGACGCGTTCTTCGCTCTCGACGGTCTCCTGGAGACCTTCCTGACGGTCCTCGACGAGTTCGGCGCCTTCCCGGCTGTCGTCGCGCGCGAGCTGGACCGCTACCTGCCCTTCCTCGCCACGACCAAGGTGCTGATGGGCGCGGTGCGCGCGGGTGTCGGCCGTGAGGTCGCGCACGAGGCGATCAAGGAGAACGCCGTCGCCTCCGCCCTCGCGATGCGCGAGCAGGGTGCCGAGCGCAACGAACTCCTCGACAAGCTGGCCGCGGACGAGCGCATTCCGCTCGACCGGGCCGGGCTGGACGCGCTGATGGCCGACAAGCTGTCCTTCACGGGCGCCGCGGCCGACCAGGTCGCCGTCGTCGTCGGCCGGATCGAGGAGATCGTCAAGCAGCATCCGGCCGCCGCGGGTTACGCGCCCGGGGCGATCCTCTGACACTTCTCACGCGATGACGCGCTTCACCCCCGAGGAGTTGGAGGCCGCCCGCGACCGTCTCGTACCCGACGTGGTCGCGGACGGTCTCCATGTGCTGTTCTGCGGCATCAACCCCGGTCTGATGACGGCCGCGACGGGGCATCACTTCGCCCGGCCCGGCAACCGGTTCTGGCCGGTGCTCCATCTGTCCGGCTTCACCCCGAGGCTCTTGAAGCCGTCGGAGCAGCAGGAGTTGCTGTCGTACGGGCTCGGGATCACCAATGTCGTCGCCCGGGCGTCCGCGCGGGCGGACGAGCTGAGCGCCGAGGAGTACCGCGAGGGCGGGCGGCGGCTGGCGGAGAAGGTGGCGCGGCTCAGGCCCCGCTGGCTGGCCGTGGTGGGGGTCACCGCCTATCGCGCGGCCTTCGACGACAGGAAGGCGAAGGTCGGGCCGCAGGAGCGGAGGATCGGGGAGACGCGCGTGTGGGTGCTGCCGAATCCGAGTGGTCTCAACGCGCACTGGACGGCGGCGACGATGGCGGAGGAGTTCGCCCGGCTCCGGCTGGCGGCGGGGGACGGCTAGCGGGTCAGACCGGGTCGATGTCCGAGGCCACGGCCAGGACGTGGACCTCGTCGGTGTGGTCCCGGTAGCCCACGCCGAGGGCGATCCAGCGCTCCGAGCCCGGGGGCTGCCAGAGGTCGAGGTCGTCCGTCATGATGCTCGTCGTGATCCAGGGCTCCGGTATCTCCTCGCCCCGCTCGAAGCGCAGCCTGAGCGTGCCCATTCCCCAGGGCAGCTGCTGCCTGCCCCAGCGGTCGTCCAACTCCTGGGCTATACGGCCCTTGAGGGCGTAGAAGTCCCCCACGATCGCCATCCGCGGCGCCGCGTCGCCGTCCCGCATCCCATGGCTCACCTCTAGCGACTCGATGCGGTAGCCGGGCCCCGACAGGTAGGCGTCCGACGCGCCGTCCGCCGCGGCCAGGTCGCGGGCGCACAGCGCGTCGATCGCGGCGAGGTACTTCGCACCGTCCATGTGATCCAGTAAACCGGCCGCCACTGACATTTGGCGGAGCGTCAGGCGACTCGTGTGGTCAGGCGTCCCGGCGCCGCAGGCTCCAGGCCCCCGCGGCCAGGGCGGCGGCCGCCCAAGCCGCCGTCACGGCGAGTCCCGTCCACGGTCCCAGAGGTCCGTCATGCGTCTCGTACAGGACGATCTGTCCCGCCCGGTCCGGCATGAAGTCGGTGGCCCCACCGGCCACATCGCCGATCACGAAGGAGACGACCAGAATGAACGGGATCAGGAGCGAGAGCGCTGCCACCCCACTGCGCAACACTGCCGCGAGACCGGCCGCCAGCAACGCCATCAGGGTGAGGTAGATCGCGCAGCCGACGACACCGCGTACTTGTTCACCGGTGCTGAGACCGCTCGCCGCCTCACCCAGCCCGGCACGTGCCACGACGAGGGCGGCAAGGGCGGTCACCAGGCCGACCACGAGGGTGGGTACGGCGATGGCCGTCGCCTTCGCCGCGAACCACCGCCCCCGCCGCGGCACCGCGGCCAGCGACAGCCGGAGCCCACCCCCGTGGAACTCCGACGACACCGCCATCGCTCCGAAGGAGATGGCCGCGATCTGGCCCGGCCCGACCCCGGACAGCGCCATGAACAGCGGATCGAATTCGGGGTCCGAGGTCTCGGAGACCCCGGCGATCGCGGAGAACGCGGTGGTCGCCGCGAACAGGGCGAGCAGCGCGCCGAGGAGCGAGCGCAGCGTACGGATCTTCAGCCACTCGGAGCGGAGGACCGGGGCGAAGGAGCGCGGGATGGATGGGGACGACATGTCAGGCCTCCTGCGGCTGTGCGGTGAACTCTGTCTCGGTCGCGGTCAGATCCAGGTAGGCCTGTTCCAGAGTGGCTTCCTGTGTGGCCAGTTCGAGGATCGGCACGCGCGCGGCCGAGACGATGCCGCCGATCTCGTCCACCCGCGCGTGCTGCACCGTCCAGTGCCCGTCCTCGTGCTCCACGGCGTCGTGACCGTGCCGGGCGAGGGCGCTCTTGAGGGCGGTGGGATCCGTCGTGCGGATGCGGACGCCGGGCTTCACGCGTGCGTCGATGAACTCCCGCATCGGTGTGTCGGCGAGCAGGCGCCCCCGGCCCAGGACGACGAGGTGGTCGGCGAAGGACGCGGTCTCGTTCATGAGGTGGCTGGAGACCAGCACCGTGCGGCCCTCCCCGGCCAGCCGGCGCAGCAACTCGCGGATCCAGACGATGCCTTCGGGGTCGAGGCCGTTCGAGGGCTCGTCGAGCATGACCACGCCGGGGTCGCCGAGCAGGGCGGCCGCGATGCCGAGCCGCTGCCGCATGCCCAGGGAGTACGTCTTCACCCGGTGCCTCGCGACCGAGGCCAGCCCCGTCTGCTCCAGCACCTCCTCGACCCGGCGGTCGGGAATACGGTTGCTCGCCGCCAGCGTGCGCAGGTGGTCGCGGCCGGCGCGGGAGCCGTGCGCGGCCTGGGCGTCGAGCAGGGCGCCCACATGACGCAGGGGTTCGTCGAGTGTGACGTAGGCGCGGCCGCCGATCGTGGCCGTCCCGGAGGTCGGACGGTCGAGGCCGAGGACGAGCCGCATGGTGGTGGACTTTCCGGCGCCGTTGGGCCCGAGGAAGCCGGTGACACGGCCGGGGAGGACACGGAAGGTGACGTCGTCCACGGCTCGTCGGGTGCCGAACTCCTTGGTGAGGGCTTGGACTTCGATGCTGGTCATGGCAGCAGCCTGTCCGGTGCCGCGGGGGCGGGGCCTCCCCCACGTGTGGAGATCGTCTCCCCCGTGCGGGGGAGGCCCGTTGTCGGTGGCGGCTGGCACGATGACCAAATGGTCCGCTTGCTGCGCCCGTTCGGCCGGGCGGTGACGTACACCCGATGGCTGCATCTGTTCATCGCCGTCGTGTGGCCGGCCATGTGGATGTTCGTCGAGGAAGCGTGGTGGACCTGGCTGGTGGCGGCCGTGACGCTCGCGCCCGCAGGGCTGGTGCCCGCGATGCGCACCGT
The DNA here is from genome assembly GCF_029894425.1 of Streptomyces sp. SAI-127. NCBI lineage: Bacteria > Bacillati > Actinomycetota > Actinomycetes > Kitasatosporales > Streptomycetaceae > Streptomyces > Streptomyces sp. SAI-127. The sequence goes on along the minus strand of NZ_JARXYJ010000001.1, from coordinate 8,754,882 downwards.
GGAGGGGCTGCAGGCGAGGCTGCTGCTGACAGGGCACCGGCACAACAGCGAGAGCAGCGACATCGTCGTCGCGCCGTCGGCGTCCTGGAGCGACCGGGGACGGCTGGTCGTGTGGCTGGAGGCGCGTCTGCTGCTCGGCTACGCGACGGCGATGCTCAGCATGCAACTGCTCATCAGCTCGGTGGACCTGGTGGCGTCGGCCTTCGGCCATGACGTCGACGAGGGCGTGCTGATCCTCCTCGACGGCCACCGGTGGTGGCACGTCCTGCTCGCGCCGCTGTCGCTGGCCGCGCTGGCGGGGACGGTGGTCGGCTCGGGCAGTCTGATCACCGCGCTCGCGCTGCGGCTGCTCGGCCCCTCCCCCGCCGAGCGCCTGGCCGCCATGGAGGAGCGCACCGAGCAGCTCCTGGAGCGCACCCGTATCGCGCGCGAGCTGCACGACTCCATCGGGCACGCCCTGACCGTCGCCGTCGTCCAGGCGGGCGCCGCGCGGGCGGCCGGCGATCCGGCCTTCACGGAGCGTGCCCTGGACGCCATCGAGGAGACCGGCCGGGCCGCGCTGGAGGACTTGGAGCGCGTCCTCGGCATCCTGCGCGAGTCCGACCGGCCGGTGAGCGGCCGCCCGACGCTGACGGACGCCGACCGGCTCCTGGAGTCCGCGCGCGCGTCCGGCGCCAAGGTGGACGCCGAGCTGACCGGCCCGGTGGACACCGTGCCCGGGCCGGTCTCCCGGGAGGGCTACCGGATCCTCCAGGAGTCGCTCACCAATGTGCTGCGGCACGCGGGGGCCGTCCCGGTCCGGATCCGTATCGAGGTCACGGACGAGGCCCTCGCCCTAGAGGTCCGCAATCCGCTGACGGCCGACATACCCGGCCCCGGTCGGGGCAGCGGGCTGCGCGGGATACGCGAGCGGGCGGCCCTGCTCGGCGGCCGCGCGCAGACCGGGCCCGACCGGGGTGACTGGCAGGTGCATGCCGAGCTGCCGCTCCGCTGATCTACGCTGACGGGATGCCGGTCACCGTTCTCCTCGTCGACGACGAGCCCCTCGTACGCGCCGGTCTGCGGGCGGTGCTCGAGGCGCAGCCCGACATCGAGGTCGTCGGCGAGGCGGCCGACGGGGCGGCGGTGATCCCCCTCGTGCGGCAGCTGCGGCCCGACGTGGTCGCCATGGACGTACGGATGCCTCTGCTGGACGGCATCGAGGCCACGCGCGCGGTGCTGCGGACGGTCGAGGAGCCGCCGAAGATCCTCGTGGTGACGACGTTCGAGAACGACGAGTACGTGTACGAGGCGCTGCGGGCCGGTGCCGACGGGTTTCTGCTGAAGCGGGCCCGGCCGGCCGAGATCGTGCACGCGGTGCGGCTGGTCGCCGAGGGTGAGTCCCTGCTGTTCCCGGCCTCGGTACGGCAGCTGGCCGCCCAGTACGGCGAGGAGGGCGGCAACCGTGCTGCGCGGGCCGCGATGGAGCGGGCCCAGCTGACCGAGCGGGAGGCCGAGGTGCTGCGGCTGATGGCGCGCGGTCTGTCCAACGCGGAGATCGCCGCGCGGTTGATCGTCGGCACGGAGACCGTGAAGTCGCACGTCAGCGCCGTCCTGGCGAAGCTGGGGGCGCGGGACCGAACGCAGGCGGTGATCGCGGCGTACGAGTCGGGGTTCGTGGCGCCGGGGTGAAAGGTGAATCGGCCGGCAGGGCGGCAGGGTGGCGGAGCGACCTGTACCATCCGCCCCACACGCGCGCGAGCTGGGAGGACGGACGTTGGGGCGACTGACCGGTGGGGATCCCTCGCTCCTGCGAAGAATCAATTCCGCGGTGGTGCTGCACGCGCTGCGCGCCACGGACTGCGCGACGCTGACCGAGATCACCCGGGTGACGGGCCTGTCCCGGCCGACGGTCGAGGGGGTCGTCGAGGGGCTCATCGAGAGCGGCCTGGTGGTCGAGAAGGCGGCGGACGAGAGCGTCGCCCGTCGGCAGGGGCGGCCCGCGCGGCGGTTCCGGTTCCGGGCCGAGGCCGGACACCTGCTGGGCCTGGACATCGGGCCCCACCGGGTCGCCGCGCTCCTGTCCGACCTGGACGGCCGGGTGCTCGGCGCCGTGGCCAAGGACGTCGACGAGGCGGCGTCCGCCGACGAACGTCTGGAACGGCTGCGCACCGCTGTCGCCGAACTGCTGCGCCGGGCCGGGGTCGCGCGCGACTCGCTGTGGGCCGTGGGGGTCGCCTCGCCGGGGATCGTGGAGGCGGACGGGACCATACGGCTGTGCGCGGCGCTGCCCGAGTGGACGGGGCTGCAGCTCGGCGAGCGGCTGAGCCGTTCCTTCAAGTGCCCGGTACTGGTGGAGAACGACGCCAACGCGGCCGCGGTCGCCGAGCACTGGAAGGGCTCCGCCACCGAGTCCGACGACGTGGTGTTCGTGCTGGCCGGGCTGAGCCCGGGGGCCGGTTCGCTGATCGGCGGGCGGTTGCACCGTGGGTACGGCGGGGCGGCCGGGGAGATCGGCGCGTTGCATCTGCTGGGCCGCGAGGTCACCCCCGAGACGCTGCTGTCGACCACGGACGAGCCCTTGCACCCGCTCGACGAGCAGGCGGTCGCCGCGGTGTTCGCACAGGCCCGTGAGGGCGACCAGCGGGCCCGGGCGGCCGTGGACCGGTTCATCCAGCGGCTCGTCCACGACGTGGCGGCGCTCGTCCTGGCCCTCGACCCGGAACTCGTCGTGGTCGGCGGCTGGGCGGCCGGCCTGGACGGCGTACTGGAGCCGCTGCGGCGCGAGTTGGACCGCTACTGTCTGCGGCCGCCGAAGGTCACCCTGTCGCTCCTGGGCGAGGCGGCCGTGGCGACGGGCGCGCTGCGACTGGCTCTCGACCACGTGGAGGAGCAGCTGTTCGCGGTGGAGGGCACGGTCACGGCGCGGCGGTGAGCCGTCCGGTCCCGTACGGCGGGCCGACGACAAGCGGCGGTGCCCAGGACCGAGGTCCGGGGCACCGCCGCAGTGCTCAGGAGGCCCGGCGTTCCGGGCCCTCGTGGATCTCCACCGCGCCGGAGTCCCCGAAGGTCAGCCGGCAGGTGTCCGCACGGTAGGTGGCCACCGAGACGGCCGCGGTGCGGCCCCCCGCCAGGTAGCGGGTGGTGACGACGAGGACCGGGGCTCCGGGCAGGCGGTCCAGCTCCTTCGCGTCGTCCGCGCGGGCCGAGCCGAGTTCGACGGCGTTCTCCCGGCTCTCCAGCTCCAGACGCTGCAGTTCGCGCAGCACGGCACGCGCGCGTGCCGCCCCGGACGGCGTGTCTATGGCGGAGAGCTCCGGCACCGACGCCTCGGGGATGTACAGCAGCTCGGCGGCGACGGGCTGACCGTGGGTCATACGGGAGCGGCGCACGGTGTGCACCGGCTGCTCGCGGTCGGTCCCGAGGGCGTCCGCGACGGCCGCGGGCGGCACCGCGGCGGCGCAGTCGACGGTCTGCCAGTCGTCTCCGGCCGCACCCGGCCAGGCGTGCTGCTCGGTGCCGACGGCCACGCCCACGCGCGGCGGTGCGACGGTCGTACCGACACCGCGGCGGCGCTGCAGCCTGCCTTCCAGTTCCAGCTGCTCCAGAGCCTGGCGGAGCGTGGCGCGGGCGACGCCGAAACGGGCGGCGAGATCGCGCTCGTTCGGCAGGATCTCGCCCACGGAGAATTCGGAGTCCAGTGCCTCACTGAGCACGGTCTTGAGATGCCAGTACTTCGGTTCCGGCACCGTTTCGAGCTGCGTGGTGGTCCCCACCCTGTCCTCCGCAATCGCCGTGGTCCCGCGGCGTTTTAGCGCCCTTGTTTATTAAAGGTTGTTGCACTTCTCTGCGACCATAGGGCGGCCCCCACCCTTGGTCAAGACCAATCCTCGATCCCTCAGGCAGCAGACAGGGCGCGCAGCTTGTCGGGGTTGCGGATGATGTAGACGGACTGGATGCGGCCGTCCAGGATGTCCAGCTGGAAGACGGAGTCGGGCTTTCCGGCCGACAGGACGAGCACCGCCGGTCCGCCGTTGAGCTCCAGGAAGCGCCATGTGATGTCCGTGACGCCCCGTTCGGCGATGCCGACGAGGAAGCGGCCCACGTGATCGGCCGACTCCAGGACCCGCAGCGGCGCCTTGGTCTTGCCTCCGCTGTCCCCGACGAGCCGGACGTCCGGGGCGAGCAGCGACATCAGCCCGTCCAGGTCGCCCCCGCCCGCGGCGGCGAGGAAACGCTCCGTCAGATCGCGGCGCCGGGCCGGGTCGACCTCGTAGCGCGGCCGCCGTTCCTCGACGTGCCTGCGGGCCCGCCCCGCGAGCTGCCGTACGGCGGGTTCGCCGCGGTCGAGCATGGCGGCGATGTCGGCGTACGGGTAGCCGAAGGCCTCCCTGAGGACGAACACCGCCCGCTCCAGCGGTGACAGCGACTCCATGACGACCAGGACCGCGAGGGAGACCGAGTCGGCGAGGACGGCCTGCTCGGCGGTGTCGGGCACGGTGTCCCCGAAGTCGGTCTCGTACGGCTCGGGCAGCCAGGGGCCCACATACGTCTCGCCGCGCGCCTTGACCTGGCGCAGCCGGTCGATCGCCAGGCGCGTGGTGACGCGGACCAGGTAGGCGCGCGGTTCGCGCACCTCGCTCCGGTCGGCCGCCGACCAGCGCAGCCAGGCTTCCTGCACCACGTCCTCGGCGTCGGTGACGCGTCCGAGCATGCGGTAGGCGACGCCCATGAGGACGGGACGGTGTTCTTCGAAGACATCGGTCTCGGTGTCAGTGGCCACGGGTTCATCCCAACCCAGACACCGGTTCGTGTCCAGGCGATATCGGCGAGCGGCGGGCCCCGAGGGATCCGAGGGTCTACCCGCCAGTAGCAATTGCTGACAAGCTGTCTACAGCGCGTCCGCCGTGTGCCCGCCTCAGCCCGTGAGCCGCCGTCAAGGAGCCCTCATGTCCACCACCGTCTCCTTCAAAGTCCCCTCCGCCGCCGGGCCGCAGCCCGTGACCGTCTCCTACGCGCGCGTGGGCCGCGGTGAGCCGCTGCTCCTGCTGCACGGCATAGGTCACCACCGGCAGGCCTGGGACCCGGTGGTGGACATCCTGGCGACCGAGCGCGACGTGATCGCCGTGGACCTGCCGGGGTTCGGCGCGTCGCCGGGGCTGCCCGAGGGGCTGTCGTACGACCTGACCACCACGACATCCGTGTTCGGGGCGTTCTGCGAGGCCCTGGAGCTGGACCGCCCGCACGTGGCGGGCAACTCCCTCGGCGGTCTGCTGGCCCTGGAACTGGGCCGCGAGCAGCTCGTACGGTCCGTCACCGCGCTGTCCCCCGCCGGGTTCTGGTCGCGGGCCGAACGGCGCTACGCGTTCGGGGTGCTGCTCGCGATGCGGCACATCTCGCGGCGGCTGCCGCTGCCGATGGTCGAGCAGCTGTCGCGCAGCGCGGCCGGCCGCACGGTGCTCACGAGCACCATCTATGCGCGCCCGGGCCTGCGTTCACCCGAGGCCGTGGTCGCCGAGACGCTCGCCCTGGCGCGGGCCACGGGGTTCGACGCGACCCTGCGGGCCGGTACCGCCGTCCAGTTCGGCGACGACGTCCCGGGGCTTCCGGTCACGGTGGCCTGGGGCACCAGGGACATGCTGCTCGTGCGCCGGCAGGGGGTGCGGGCCAAGCAGATCATTCCCCGGGCCCGTCTCGTGCGGCTGCCCGGCTGCGGCCACTGCCCGATGAACGACGACCCCGCTCTGGTCGCGCGCGTCATCCTCGACGGCAGCCGCTGAGTCCGTCCGCCGTCGGCTCAACGCGCCTGATCCGAGGGCGACTCCGGTGCCTACCAGAGCGCTGCCGACGGCCTGGGCGGCGCCGTAGGAGCCCGTTCCGACAAGGGGCGCGGTGAAGGCGGCCGCGACCGGGATGAGCCCGGAGAACAGCGTGGCGCGCTCCGCGCCGATCCGCTGCATGCCCATGTACCAGCACACGAACCCGACGACGGTGACGACCGCCGCCTGCCACAGCAGCGCGGCGGCCTCGGCGGTGTCGGGGCGGCGCAGCCACGCGGTGCCGTCCAGGAGCAGTCCGGCCACCGCGGCCTCGACGGCGGCGACCGCGCAGACGGAGGCGGACAACAGCCGTGGCCCCAGGGGCCGCAGCACGGGTACGGCGAGCACCGCGAAGCCGACCTCACCGGCCAGCGCGCACACGGAGAAGGCGATGCCCGCGCCGTCCGTACGGCCCCAGCCCTGCACGGCGAAGGCGCCCAGGGCGACGAGCGACGCGCCCCGCAGGACGCGGCGCCGGGGTCGGCGTCCGTCGAGCAGCGGCACGAGAACGGCCACCAGCACGGGCGCGCAGCCCACGAAGACGCCCGGGACGGCCGGTTCCGCGGTGCGTTCGGCGGCGATCACGGCGAGGTTGAAGCCGACCATGCCCACGGCGGCGAGAAGCGCGAGCCGAGCCCATTGACGGGGCCCGAGTGCCCGCAACCGTGACGCGGCGCCCCTCGCGGCCGGCGGAACGAGCAACAGCGCGGCAAGACCGTAGCGCAGGAACTGGCCGCCCGCGTACGGGTAGTCGCCGAGCAGGCTGTTGGCGGTGAAGGACGCTCCGACGAGGACGCAGGCGAACGCGGCGAGCAGGGAACCGCGCGTGGTGGTGTTCATGGGAGTGACGCTAGGAAGGGCGGCGGTCCGGTTTAAGGTCCATTCCCATGACGTCATCGCGGACCAATCCGCAGGGACGGCCGACCGTATCGGAATCCGCCGGGTCGCCCGCCTGGGAGCTGCTCCTGCCCGCCGTCTCCGCGCCGGCACGCACGCGTGGCCGTTCCCTGCAGGCGGCACTGCGGGAGGCGGTGCGGTCCGGACGGCTCGTGCCGGGGACGCGGCTGCCGTCGAGCCGGGATCTGGCGGCCGACCTCGGGGTGTCCCGTGGGCTGGTCACCGAGGCGTACGAGCAGCTGACGGCGGAGGGCTATCTGCGCAGCGGCCGGGGTGCGGGCACCTGGGTCGGCGGTGCCGTGCGGGCCGCCCACCCACGCGCGCGTGACCTGGCCCCGCGCACTCCGGGCAGCCGCGCCGACTTCGTGGCCGGGACGCCCGACCTGTCGTTGTTCCCCCGCACCGCCTGGGCCACGGCACACCGCGGTGTGCTGGCGGAACTGCCGCACCAGGACCTCGGTTATCCCGACCCGCGCGGGCTGCCCCGGCTGCGCGCCGCCCTGGCCGAGCTGCTGGCCCGCCGCCGGGGCGTGGTCGCGGATCCGGAGCGGCTCGTGGTCGTCTCCGGCGTGGCGCAGGCGACGACGCTGCTCGGATTCGCGCTCCACGCGCGCGGGTTGCCGACGGTCGGCGTGGAGGATCCCGGGAGCCCGCAGCACGACGACCTGTACGCGGCGGCGGGCGTCGCCACCGTTCCCGTACCGCTGGACGAGGACGGAATCTCCCTCGGCCACCTGTACGACTCGGGCGTGCGGGCCCTGGTGACGACGCCCTCCCACCAGTTCCCCACCGGCATCGCCTACTCCGCGCGGCGCCGTGCGGAACTGCTCGACTGGGCACGTTCGGTCGACGGCTTCGTCCTGGAGGACGACTACGACGGCGACTTCCGCTACGACCGGGCCCCCGTCGGCGCGCTCCAGGGGCTCGACCCGGATCGTGTGGCCTACGCGGGATCGGTCAGCAAGTCCCTCGCTCCCGGTCTGCGGCTGGGCTGGCTGCTGGTGCCGGAAGCGATGGCCGACGAGGTGGTCGAGCGGAAGCGGACCATGGACCTCGGTCATCCCACGATCGACCAGGCGCTGTTCGCCCGGTTCGTGGAGCGCGGCGACTACGACCGCCAACTGCGCCGCTGCCAGCGCGCCTACCGGGAGCGGCGCGACGCGCTGGTCGCCGCGCTGGACGAGCACCTCCCCGGCACGGAGGTGTCCGGCATCGCCGCCGGGCTGCACGTCATCGCCACGCTGCCGCCCCGGTACGGCCCCCAGGAGAGGTTCCTCGCGCGCCTGGCGGCGGCCGGTGTGACCGTCCGCCCGCTGACGGACTACGCACACGCGCGTGCCGAGCCCGACGAGAAGCGGGGTGTGCGCCTGGTCCTCGGCTACGCGCACCTGCCCGAGACGCGGATCCGGGACGGCGTACGCCTGATGGCCGAGGCCGCGCGCGACTGACCCGGGCCATTTCGCACACGGGTTCCCTTGTTCCCGCGGCCAGTTGTTCACTTGGGGTTTGCGTGTGCGCTGCGGTGTCCCAGTAGTTCTGGCATCGCACACCGGCCGGAATCCCGTCCTTGGAGGCGCATCCATGTCACACCGTCCGTTCCCCGGCCGCCGCAGCGTTCTGCGCGGCTCCCTGGCCGCGTCGGCCGCCCTCACCCTGCCCGCGGTGTCCGGAGCCGCACCGGCCTTCGCCCTCTCCGGGCGCCCCGGGGCGGGCTGGGGGGTGCAGACGGGAGACGTGACCTCCGACTCCGGCCTGGTGTGGGTGCGTTCCGACCGTCCGGCCCGGATGATCGTGGAGACGTCGGCGACCGAGTCGTTCCGCAACCCCCGCAGATGGCACGGCCCGCTGCTCGGCGCGGACACCGACTTCACCGGTACGACCCGGCTGCGCGGCCTGCCGCCGGGCGAGCAGATCCACTACCGCGTGCTGCTGGCCGACCCCAACGACCCGCGCCGCACCGGCGAGCCGGTCGCCGGCACCTTCCGCACGGTGTCCCACAAGCGCCGTGACGGGCTGCGGTTCCTGTGGTCCGGCGACCTTGCCGGGCAGGGCTGGGGCATCAACCCGGACTTCGGCGGCTACACGATCTACCGGGCGATGGCCAAGCTCGACCCGGACTTCTTCCTGTGCAGCGGCGACAACATCTACGCCGACGGCCCGATCTCGGCGACCGCCGCCCTGCCCGACGGCAGCACCTGGCGGAACATCACCACCGAGGAGAAGTCCAAGGTCGCCGAGACCCTGGCCGAGTTCCGCGGCAACTTCCGCTACAACCTGCTCGACCACAACCTCCGGGCCTTCAACGCCCAGGTGCCGTCCGTCATCCAGTGGGACGACCACGAGGTGCGCAACAACTGGTACCCGGGCCAGACGATCCTCGACTCCGACGCCCGCTACACCGAGAAGAGCGTCGACGTCCTCGCGGGCCGGGCCCGGCGCGCGTTCAGCGAGTACTTCCCGATCTCCACGCTGCGGCCGGGGGCCCGGGACGGCCGGGTGTACCGGGTGCTGCGCCAGGGTCCGCTGCTCGACGTGTTCGTGCTGGACATGCGGACGTATCGCAACGCCAACTCGCCCGACGACCAAACTGTGGACCCGCAGGGCATCCTCGGCCGGGAGCAGCTGGAGTGGCTCAAGCGGGAGCTGTCGCGCTCGAGGGCGGTGTGGAAGGTGATCGCCTCCGACATGCCGCTCGGCCTGGTCGTGCCCGACACCACGGAAGGCAAGGCGAACATCGAGGCGGTGGCGCAGGGCGACCCGGGTGCCCCGCTCGGACGCGAGCTGCAGATCGCCGAGCTGCTGCGGTACATCAAGCACCGGCGGATCACCGGCACGGTGTGGCTGACCGCCGACGTCCACCACACCTCGGCCCAGCACTACCAGCCGTCGCGGGCCGCGTTCACCGACTTCGAGCCGTTCTGGGAGTTCGTCTCGGGTCCGCTGAACGCGGGAGCCTTCCCGGCCAGCGCGCTCGACGGCACCTTCGGCCCGGAGCGGGTGTTCGTGAAGGCGCCGACCGCCGCCAACGTCTCCCCCGCGGGCGGCTACCAGTTCTTCGGCGAGGTCGACATCGACGGCCACAGCGGTGAGCTGACGGTACGTCTGCGCGAGCAGGACGGCACGGTGCTGTTCACGCAGGTGCTCCAGCCGGGCCAGGTGGGCCAGTAACCGCCGACGTCGCTCAAGACCGAACAGTTGAAAAAGGTACAAAAAGCGCAGAACCACGCTTTACCGATCAGTCACAATGCGTTCGTGATCACGCAACACCGTTCCTCCACAGTGGCTGCATGACTCGAGACATGACTGACGTGACCCGTGCAAAACACGGTCGCCCCGTGCACCACTGGCGGCGCGACGTGATCGAACTCGCGGCCCTGTTCACGGCCGTCGCGGTGGCCGACACCGTCGCGAACCTGATCGGGCACGGCCCCGACGGTTCCGCGCTGCTGGTGATCTCGGCGGTGACCCTGGCCGCCACGGCCGGATTCCACACATGGTGGGCACGCCGCCACGGTCACGCGCCCCCGACGGGTGATACCGGCACCCGGCCGCTGCCCCTGGGGGAGCAGGCCGGGCCGTCGGAGCAGCCGTCGCGCACCTCGGACCCCGTGGCCGCGGAGAGCACGCTGTGGCGGATGCGCACCACGGTGAAGGACGCACCGGGCTCGCTGGCCGCCCTCTGCACGGCTCTCGCCGCGCACCGGGTCGACATCCTCAGCCTGCAGACCCACCCGCTGGCCGAAGGCACGGTCGACGAGTTCCTGCTGCGTGCCCCCGGTGCGCTGGAGGGCTCCGAGATCACCCGGGCGGTCGCACTGGCCGGCGGCGCCGACACCTGGATCGAGCGGGCCGACACGCACGATCTGGTGGACGCCCCGACCCGGGTGCTGGGCCTGGCCACCCGGACCGCGCTGGACGCGGCGGAACTGCCGCTGGCGTTGCGGCAGTTGCTGGGCCGGTGCACGATCCGGTCCTTGCCGGCCGTTGCGGTGGGAGGCGGTCGCGGCTCGGAGAGCGTGCCCGTGGAAGGAGTTCTGGAGGACACCGTGATGCGGTTGCGGGCGCCGGAAGGCGGAGTGATCACCGTGGAGCGGCCGTATCTGCCGTTCACGCCGACGGAGTTCGCCCGGGCCCGGGCTCTGGTCGAGCTGGACGCCCGGCTGGGTCCGCGGGTGCCGCGCAGCCAGGACGTACTGACGCTGCCGGAAGGCCACGACATCACCGTGCGCCGTGCCGACACCGGGGACCTGGAAGCCGCGGTGGCGATGCACGAGCGGTGCTCGCCGCGGACGTTGACCATGCGCTACCACGGGCCCGTCGGTGACGCCGACCGCTATCTCAACCACCTGCTCAGTCCGCGGTTCGGCCGCACCCTCGCCGTGCAGACGGCGTCTGGGCGGATCGTGGGGCTCGGGCATCTGCTGTGGGACGGCGACGAGACCGAGGTGGCGCTGCTCGTCGAGGACGCGTGGCAGCGGCGTGGGATCGGCGCGGAGCTGCTGGAGCGGCTGGTGGCGCTGGCTGTCGAGGCCGGGTGCGAGAGTGTGTACGCCGTGACCCAGTCCTCCAACACGGGGATGGTCGCCGCGATGCGCGGGCTGGGGCTCCCCCTCGACTACCAGATCGAGGAGGGGACCCTGGTGATCACCGCGCGTATCGCTCCGCAGGGAGAGCCGGAGCCCGCCATGGGAGCCGCGGAGCCACAGGTCAATACAGGCCCGCGCCCCTGACCGGACGCTCCAGTGCTGTGTCCAGATCCGTCCACAGGTCCTCCACGTCCTCCAGGCCCACCGACAGACGGAGCAGTCGGTCACTCACGCCCGCGCCCCTGCGGTCCTGCGCGTCCACGATGCGGTGGCTGATCGACGCCGGGTGCTGGATGAGGGTGTCCACGCTGCCCAGGCTCACCGCCGGGGTGATCAGGCGGACCCGCTCGATCACCCCGTGCGGGTCGCCGTCGACCTCGAAGGCGATCATCGCGCCGCCGATGCGCGGGTAGTGGACTTTGGTGACGCGGGGGTCGGCTGCCAGGCGGTGGGCGAGTTCGGCGGCGTTCGCGGAGGCCGCCCGCACCCGTACGGGAAGCGTCGCCAGCCCTCGCAGCAGCAGGTAGCCGGCGAGGGGGTGCAGGACGCCGCCCGTCGCGAAGCGGACCTGGCGCAGGTGCCCGGCGAACTCCTCGTCGCAGGCCACCACGCCCGCCATCACGTCCCCGTGGCCGCCGAGGTACTTGGTGGCGCTGTGCAGCACCAGGCGGGCGCCTTGTTCCGCGGGGCGCTGGAGCACCGGCGTGGCGAAGGTGTTGTCCGCGAGGAGGGGCACGGAGCCGCAGGAGTGGGCCAGGGCCCGCAGGTCGATCTCGGCGAGGGTGGGGTTGGCCGGGGACTCGACCAGGACCAGGCCCGTGTCCGGGCGCAGGGCGTCGGCGACCCCCGCCGGGTCGGTCCAGGTGACCTCCGTGCCGAGGAGTCCCGCGGTCAGGAGGTGGTCACTGCAGCCGTACAGAGGGCGTACGGCGACGACGTGGCGCAGGCCCAGGGAACCCCGTACGAGAAGGACGGCCGTGAGCGCGGCCATGCCGCTGGCGAAGGCGACCGCGGCCTCGGTCTTCTCCAGCCGGGCCAGGGCGGTCTCGAAGCGGGCGACGGTGGGGTTGCCGAGGCGTCCGTAGACGGGCGGGCCGTCCGGCTCGGCGCCGGTCGCCGCGAAGGCGTCGATGCGGGCCGCCTCGCCGCGGCTGTCGTAGGACGGGTAGGTCGTCGACAGGTCGATGGGCGGGGCGTGCAGTCCCTGCCGGGCGAGGTCGTCGCGGCCGGCGTGGACGGCCTCGGTGGCCAGTGCTCTGAGCGGCGTACGGGAGGCGGTGGCGGTGCGCGCTGAGTCCATGCCCGCAAGGGTGAACACCGACCGGCGTTCTCGTGCCGCACCCCGTGCTACGTTCGGCCGATGGCCGAATCTGTCGTACTGGACCCGGTGGACCTGCATCTGCTGCGGCTGTTGCAGAACGACGCCCGGACCACCTACCGCGACCTCGCCGCGCAGGTCGGTGTCGCGCCGTCGACCTGTCTGGACCGGGTGACCCGGCTCCGCCGCTCGGGCGTCATCCTCGGTCATCAGCTGCGGCTGGATCCGGGAAAGCTCGGCCGGGGCCTCGAGGCGCTGCTGTCGGTGCAGG